>JAKAWG010000065.1 GCA_021817045.1 Acidobacteriota bacterium | reverse complement strand
ATCTGGTCAACTGCCTGTGTCAGCGGGTGCGGGTACGTGTAAGGCGTATAGTAAGCCGTCCAGGTGTTCGTTGGATTGCAGACGTACAGCGTGTTGTTCGAGGTATCCCACCAACCCACGCCAGGGGCGGCACTGCTTGTCATCGAGTCTGTGCCAGCCGTGCAGTTCCCAGACGGCGCGGAAGCGCTAATATTTATGCCGGCCGTGCCGTTCCAGCTTCCCGTCTCCCCGTAACTCGAATTGAAGTCTTGGTAATAGTCTACGTTGTCGGATTCACCAGTCGCGACATTGGACACGAAGCCTTCTGGAGAGTAGCCGGCGCTGGTATAAGAGTTATCCCATACGTAGGTCGGGTCTAAAACCTGATGGGGCCATGTTATTGTAGAGCTCACAGAATCGACGACGTTAGGGAACGCTGCGCCTGACAGCAAGTCGCCAGCCCCTCGTCCAGGCGCATCTAGGCAAGGATAGCCCGACGAATTGACGTTCCCATCCCAAGCACTCGATGAGCCAGTCTGCGCCGTGCCGCAATAGCCATATCCGTTGGGAGGAGCGGTCTCGGTGTAGGTCGCATTATTCTGCCTAACATCGGCAATGTTGACGATGTAGCGTGTCTCAGAAACCGTGTTCCCCCAGACGAGCATAGGCCCGGAGTTGTCCGATTCAACCGAGCCCCCATTGGCAGACGTGCTGCTAACCGTGTTGTCGTAGAACTCCGCCGCACGGCATCCTCGACTAGGCGAGGTATTCGTGCCGTGGTTAGCCATCACCGCATTTGTAAGAGTGCTGTGTCGGATCACGTAGCGGCCCCCCAGATCGCAGTCTCCCATATAACTTCCACCCGAAAATAAATCATCCTCGGCAAAGAAAAATTCGCTAGAACCAAAATGGTCTGCATCGGCCCACGACTCAAAGCCGTAGCCATCACTCGACCCATTCCAGCTTGCGCCGTTATAGACGCGGATATCATTCGCATCGGAGGCAGTTGAGTAAAAATAGTCATGATCCGCAACGCCTAAAACCGCCCCGTCTACTTCAATTCCCTGAAGCGGCTCGCCCTGCTCGGCATCAAAATGGCAGTGGTCAACACGCACCGCATCAGAATTGCCCTGAAGCTGAACCATTCCATGCGCCGGGTTATATCCCGAAGCTTCAGTAAATTCTATGCCTGTAACGCGAAGCGACTGGCCGCTGGCCGTGGTCAAAACAATCACCGGATTACCGCCCGAGATATCGACGGTGATGATCGTCTCGTCCGTCCCCGTCGTGCCGGCTCCGCCTGTGGTTGCGTACTGCGCTCCCGAGCCCTGGATGATCAAGCCGGTCGTGCCAGCAGGAATTGTGAATGCGATAGCCGATGTCCAGGTACACGTTCCTGCCGGGATATTTACCGTGGCTGACGATTGCGTCACGGAATTCAGCGCCGTTTGGACGTCACTGGTGTTGCAGGAGGCCGCATCAATCGTCTGCGCCCCAAGAGGGATCACGGAGAAGACGCAGAGAAGAATTGCCAAGCTGAGCGATCGTGCGAATTTGTTCATGAAATTGCCCCTTTGTGTTTCAGCCATTAACATCTTCGGCATAACTCGGCGGGAACTTGAGTCAATGACCGAACCCTTAGGTGGCGTGAGGGAATTTTGAACGAGGTTTTTAGAAACAGGAAGAAATCGAGCCCGGGAAACTCACCTTTCCTGATCCCCAATCAAGTGGTCCGGTCGGCCCCAAAGAGCCGAGCGCGCCGCGGGTGCCCATGCCTAAATTCCTCACGGTAACTCATTCGGGAATAGGAATCAAGGATTTTCCTCAAGAACGACTCATGAACAGTTTGCGCATTCTCGTGTTGGCGCCGGATGCGAATCCGGAGGGCATTTGCGGCCCCCTCCTTAGCTTTTCTCAGGCTGAAGCGCTTGCCGAGCTCCATGACGTGACCCTCGCCATCCGTTCGCCGGGCGAGAACGCAGTGCGGCGCCGGCAGGGGCCGCTCCAATCGGTAGAGGTGGTCCGCCTGCCTCGGCTCGAGCGCCTGTATGTCTGGAGCCTACGGTGGATTTTCAAAAACAATTACAGCAGCAAGGCGCTCACGGTTTTTGCCTATCCCTTCGCTGTTGCGTTTGAATGGCAAGCCTGGCGGCAGTTGCGGCGCCGGATCTTCGGCGGTGAGTTCGATGTTGTCCTGCGACTCTTGCCCGTCCCCGCGGTTTTGCCGAGTCCATTCGCTTTCTTCCTGCGGAACGGCCCCATACCTTTTGTGATCGGGCCCGTCAGCGGTGGTCTGCCGTGGCCTGCAGGTTTCAGCCAGGCCGAAAAACAAAGGGAGTGGGTGTCCGGCCTGCGAGGCCTCTACCGGTTTCTGCCCTTTGCCCGGTCCACCTATCGCTACGCCGCAGCGATCATAGCAGGCGCTTCACAGACCTACGCCGAGTTCACGCCGTATCGTGAAAAGGTCTTCTTTCTGCTTGAGAACGGCGTCAGTCGCTCTTTATGCTCTGAGACCCTGCGTGTTTCTGAGTGCGACGGGAAACTCAAGCTGATTTTTGTCGGCGGGCTGGTTCCCGTGAAGGGTTGTGATCTCGCATTGCGCGCGGCCGCGCCACTTTTACGAAACAATTCGGCCCACTTCACGATTGTCGGCGACGGCCCGGAGCGAAACCGTCTCGAACAGCTTACGAGAACTCTCGGAATCGAGAGGGCCGTGTCGTTTTGCGGCTGGCTCAGCCACAACGAAGCCCAGCAGAAGCTGCGGCAGGCAGACGTGCTCGTGTTTCCGTCTGTTCGCGACAACAGCCCAGCCGTGGTCTTTGAAGCTCTCGCTGCCGGTGCCGTACCGATGGTGGCCGATTTCGGCGGGCCGGGAGATACCGTTCATCCAGGCGTGGGATTCAAGGTACCACTTGCCAGCGAGGACGATCTGGTATCACAGATGGAAAAGATTCTGACCGAACTCGCGGAAAACCGGGACCTCCTTAATCGCTACCGACAGCAAGGCATGGCGTACGCTCGCGAAAATCTAACTTGGGATGCGAAGGCTCGGATACTCAGCGCGATCCTGAATTGGGCTGCCCGGCAAGGTCCCAAGCCAAACCTACCGCCGCCAAAGAGGCTGCACGCAAGGCCTGCGAACTCGACAGCAGGACGGGAGCTCCCGGAGCCTCAAGACGCCGCGAGCGCCCTTGTCCAAATGACACGCCACAAATCAGTCGGAAATAGCAAGCAAGGATCTCTCTAAGAAAGGCAAAGGGCAAGAGGGCAAGTCGATTTTGCATTTTGGATTGAGGAGAGCGACCTTGACACGAAGCCTTCAGCCATTAGCGGTCAGCTTGTAGCTGATTGCCGATTTCTGGTCGTTGCTTTCTCCCGTTCAATTCAAAATCGGCGATCTAGAAGCGAGAATCCGGCCGGGCTTTAACCTGCATGTTGGAATTTAAAATCAAAAATCCAAAATGAAAAAGGTTCTTATTATAGAAGAAAACTCGACCGTGCCACGCGACCCTCGGGTTTGGAGGGAAGCGCTGGCGCTCAGAAGGGCTGGATATGAAGTCAGCGTATTGTGTCCTCGAGGTCGAGGAGCAGACACCAGCGGATACGAGGTGATTGACGGCGTTCACATCTATCGGCATCCTATGCCCCGAGAGGCAAAGGAAGCCGCCGGATATCTGGTTGAATACGCCTGCGCGCTGTTCTGGCAGTTTTTGTATTCGTGGTGGATTTTCATGCGCCGGGGTTTTCACGTCATCCAAGGCTGCAATCCGCCCGATACCATTTTTCTGATTGCGTTGCCGTTCAAATTTTTCGGAGTGAAATACATCTTCGATCATCACGACGCGAACCCCGAGCTGTACGTTTCGAAGTTCGGCAAAACAGGCAGTGTCCAAAAGGTCCTGCTGCTGCTGGAGAAATGGACGTTTCGCCATAGCGATGTGGTGATTTCCACAAACCAAAGCTATCGGGAGATCGCAATCACCCGGGGCGGTCGCAATCCTGAAGACGTTTTCATTGTCCGCAACGGCCCTGATTTGATGACCTTCAAAAGCGTTCGTCCGAATCCGGCGCTGAAGCATGGCAAGGCCTATTTGGTGGGTTATGTGGGCGCCATGAACGTTCAGGACGGCCTGGACATCCTGGTGGATGTGGCGCTCGAAATCAAAAAACTGGGGCGCGGCGACGTTCATTTTACCTGTGTGGGCGGCGGCCCGGAGCTGCCCGCGCTCAGGAAAAGCGTGCGCGATAAGGGCCTGGACAACATGATGAATTTCACCGGGAGAATTCCAGACGCGGATTTGCTGGAGATTCTCTCGACGGCGGACGTCTGTGTGAATCCCGACCGCCCGTGCGAGATGAATGATATCTCAACCATGACGAAGATCATGGAGTATATGGCGCTAGGCAAACCCATCGTTCAATTCGAATCGAAGGAGGGCCGGTTCAGCGCCCAAGACGCCTCTCTTTACGCCGATCATCGGAATCCCGTGCCGGATTTCGCGGCCAAGATTCTCCGGCTTCTGGATCAGCCGGAGGAAAAACGGAGGATGGGCGCGTTCGGCCGGCAAAGAGTTCAGGAAAAATTGGCGTGGGAATATTCGGTCAGCCATCTTCTCGCAGCTTATCGGCGAGCTCTGGAGAAAGGCGAGAATCCCGCTAGCGAGCGGTCAGCGATCAGCCCTCAGGAGTCAGCGATCAGCGAAGGCCGATGGCTGAAATCTGATAGCTGATACCCGCCGCGTCACTGCTCTATGGAACCGTTAGTTTCGATTCTTATTCCGGCTTACAACGCCGAGCGCTGGATTCGTTATGCGGTGCAGTCCGCCGTCGCGCAAACCTGGAAGCGCAAAGAGATCATTGTGGTCAATGACGGTTCTACCGATCGGACAGCAGAGGTGGCGCAGCGGTTTGCTGCACACGGCGTGAAGGTGGTTTCCACTGAGAATTCCGGCCTTTCTGCAGCCGTAAACTACGCCTACCAGCTTAGCCAGGGCGACTACATTCAGGAACTCGACGCCGATGACATTCTAGCGCCGGATAAAATCGAGCGGCAGCTTGCGGCGTTGCAGCCTGGTGACAGCAAACGATTGCTGCTGTCCTCACCCTGGGCGCGGTTCTACTATCGCACTCGCTGCGCCCGCTTCATTTGCACCTCGCTGTGCCAAGACCTATCTCCTGTCGAGTGGCTCTTGAGGAAGATGGGCGAAGGCCTTCACATGCAAAATGCCACTTGGCTGGTAAGCCGGGAATTGACGGAAATTGCGGGGCCGTGGAACGAGCATCTTCGTTACGATCAGGACGGAGAATACTTCGCCCGCGTGCTTTTGGTTTCCGAAGGCACCCGTTTTGTGTCCGGAACAGGGATTTACTACCGCGCCTCCGGCAACGGCAGCATCAGCTATATTGGCACCTCTAGCAGGAAAAAAGACTCATTGTTTCTATCCATGTGGTTGCACATTCAGTACCTGCGCCGGCTGGAAGAAAGCGAGCGAGTCCGTAAGGTGTGCGTGACGTACCTGCAAAACTGGTACGGTTGCTTCTACCCGGACCGGCCGGACCTTGTTGGGCGGTTGCAGGCGCTCGCCGGTGAGCTCGGCGGCACGCTGCAGCCACCCCGCATGCGGCCGAGATATGAATGCATTGCCGCGATTCTCGGACGGGAGAATGCCAAGCGTGCACAGCGCGTGCTTTCGACGATTAGGGACTCGGGTCTCAGAACCTGGGACCGGGCGATGTTTCGGCTGCAGGAACAATGAGGCCGGGGCGATGAGCGGGTAGCGCGAAGGCGGGCGCGTTCGGCCTTCCTCCGCGGCTGTTGCAAGAAGCGTGAACTGTGACTCCCTCGGCAAGCAACAACGGACGAAGGACAGCGGACCAAGGACAAATGTTAACCGCCGGATCGCGTGAGATTGCTTTCGATTGCCGGTATTTCCTTGGCGATCGGCCATGCCAATGGCATAAGGCGATCGGCGTCTTGTGCCCTTGCGAGCATTACCGGCCAATAGGCGAGCGCATTCTGATCATCAAGCTCGATGCCATGGGCGATGTCCTGCGCACGACGGCGTTGCTCCCTGCTCTGGCCGGCGCCCTCCCCAACGCTGCGATCGCCTGGATTACCCGGCGCGAATCGCTGGCATTGCTCGAACGGAACCCTTACCTTAGCGACGCGATCGAGTATGGGCCGGACGCTTTGTTGCAGTTGCAGGTGCGCACTTTCGACCGCGTGATCAACCTCGACGCCGGAAAGACCAGCGCCGCGCTGGCCACTCTGGCGAATGCACCGCAGAAGGACGGATTCGTTCTCCAATCGCGCGGCTTCGTTGAGCCTACCAATGCCGCGGCGCAACGATGGCTAGAATTGGGCGTTTTTGATGACCTTAAAAAGCAGGGCAGAAAAACTTACCAGGAGTGGATGCTTGAGATTCTCGGCCTTTCGGGAGCGCCGCACCGCTATGTGCTCGAGTTGGGCGAAGACGAGCGGCAGCGGGGACGCATGCACTTGGAACGCCTGGGTGTCGATCTTTTGCGGCCGGTGATCGGACTGAATACGGGCGCCGGAGGGCGCTGGGAGCTGAAGCGGTGGCGTGAGGAAGGATACCTGGAATTGGTGGAGCGGCTCGCGCGGAAGCACGATGTGCAGTTTGTGTTGCTCGGTGGCCCGGAAGAGCGGGAAAGGCACTCGCGCTTGTTGTCTCGCTCCCGCATTTCTTTAATCGATTCCGGCTGCGATAATCCGGTTCGGCATTTTGCCGCAATTGTTGCGGCATGTGATGTGGTGGTGTGCGGCGATACGCTGGCCATGCATTTGGCGCTCGCGCTCGGACGTCGAACCATTGCGCTATTCGGCCCAACCAGCTCAGCCGAAATCGAAATGTACGAGTTAGGCGAGAAAATCGTGCCGGCGTTGGATTGCCTCGCCTGCTACAAAACCACGTGTGACTTTGTTCCCAACTGCATGGATTTGATTGCTACCGACATGGTGGAAGCCGCAGTCGAGCGGCAGCTCCGGCAGCTTACAGGTGATAGGGGACAGGCAGTAGGTGACAGGCCACAGGTTGTAGGGGTAGTGATGAGTGACGAGCAAGCCATCAGACATCAACAATCAGCGGCCAGCACGATCCACTGACCACGGTCCTTACGCAATCACCAATCGCAAATCTTCAATCGTCGAATGGCCAATCGTCAATCGAAAATCGCCAATCGCCCCGCGGTGGCCTTACTGACCGGCGGCAGCGACCGGCCTTATGTGTTCGGCCTCACGCAGGCACTGGCCTCAGCCGGGATAGCGCTCGACCTGATCGGCAGCGACGATCTCGATATGCCTGAATTGCGGCGCGTGCCCGGAGTGAACTTTCTCAGGCTGCGGGGCGACCAGCGGCCGGAGGCGAGTTTGCCTTCGAAAGCGCTCCGCATCTCGAAATATTATGCAAAGTTGATTCGATATGCCGCGACGGCGAGGCCTGAAATCTTTCACATCTTGTGGGGTAATCGGTTTGAGTTTGCGGACCGAACGTTGCTGATGCTTTATTACCGGCTGCTCGGCAAGAAAATTGTGCTAACCGCGCACAACGTTAATGCGGCGAAGCGCGACTCGAAAGATTCCTTCTTAAATCGCCTGACGCTGCGGATTGAGTACCGGCTCTCGCATCACATCTTCGTCCACACGGAGAAGATGAAGCGCGAGTTGATGGAGGCCTTCGGCGTTGAGGCTTCCAAGGCGACGGTGATTCCGTTCGGCATCAACAACTTCGCGCCGCACACCCGCCTTCGGCCGGCAGAGGCTAGACGGCGGCTGACCCTCGACGAAGCCGAAAAGGTGATCCTGTTCTTCGGCAGAATCACTCCCTACAAAGGCCTTGAATATCTCATCGCGGCCTTCCGGAAGATTGTTAAGCGCGGAAGCGGCTACCGCCTGATTATTGCGGGCAGGCCGGTGCGATGCGAGGCCTATTGGGAGCGGATTCGGGAGACAGTGCGGGAAGAGGTGGAAAGCGGGCGAGTGCTGCTGCGGGCCGAGTATGTTCCCGAAGAAGAGACGGAGATCTATTTCAAGGCGGCCGACGTCCTGATCCTGCCCTACAAGGATATCTACCAGAGCGGCATCCTGTTTCTGGGACAGAGTTTCGGTCTGCCGGTGATTGCATCAGATGTGGGCTCGCTGAAAGACGACATTATCGAAGGCGCAACAGGGTTCGTCTTCAGGCCAGAAGATCCCGAAGCATTAGCAAACACGATTGAACGCTACTTTGCGAGCGATCTCTACCGAAATCTGGACCAGCGGCGTCAGGAAATTCGTGACCGGGCGCGGAAGCGACATTCCTGGGACGTGATCGGTGAAATCACTCTGAATGTCTATGCCGGCTTGGCTCAGAAGCCTGCCCATACGCCAGAGGCGGAAGGCGAGAGCGAGGCGCCGAGAAAATTATCAAGCGTGGCCCAACGAGAGGACGCCTGAACGGTATGAAAATCGTGGAAAGCATCGGAAACAGCTACCGGCTCTTTGGGGTAGGCGGACTTGTCGCGACGACCGCCCATCACGCCATCCGGCATCCTCGATACATTCGCGTTAAGTATCACGGGAAAGACGTTTACATGCGCTTCGGCACTTCGGATCGATGCGTCTACCAGGAAGTTGTTCTTGACAAGGATTACGAACTCGATCTCGGATTTACGCCGAAGGCTGTTGTTGATGCCGGTGCAAATATCGGCTTGAGCTCGATCTACTATGCGAATCGCTATCCATCGGCTAGGATTATTGCGATCGAGCCCGAGCCTTCCAACTTTGCCATGCTTGAGAGAAACGTGGCCCTCTATACGCAGATCACTTCCATCCGTGCCGCGCTTTGGAATCGCGACGGATTGATCCACCTATCCAACCCGCTGGGAGGGCGGGAGCCGTGGAACAAATGGGGCGCTACCATTAGCGAAAGGGGCGCAGGAGAGCTGGTTCGGGCGGTCACTGTTCGCTCGCTCGTAAGCCAATTCAAGCTTTCAAGAATCGACCTCCTGAAGGTGGATATAGAGGGTTCAGAGGTCGAAGTTTTTAGCGCCTGTGATTGGTTGTCTCTCGTCAAGGCGTTGGTGGTCGAGACCCATGATCGTTTCCGCCCCGGATGCTCCTTCGCCGTTGATGCTGCAACCGGCGATTTTCAGAAGACTTGCGCCGGGCGCGCCGGAAATCTAGCTTTGTACGCGCGTCGCGGGATTAAATGTACCGGCAGCAATAGCAGCACCCCTCACAGTGGCTCAGTGTCCTCGTAACTCAGGCTCCATAATGCCCACCGAACAGCAAGTAATCGACGCGCTCAGCACCGAACATCTACAAGCCGACCTGAAAGGAAGGTCGGTTCGCGGCAGCGCGCTGACAATCACGTCGCAAGGCACGCAGTTCCTCATCTCGTCTGTGATGACCGTGGTGCTGGCGCGCCTGCTGACGCCAGCCGATTTTGGCCTCGTGGCCATGGTGACGGCCGTCACGGCATTGGGTCAAGCGTTTGCGGATGTGGGGCTGTCGGAAGCAACCATTCAGCGGGAGGACATCAGCCACGCTCAGGTAACCGCGCTGTTTTGGATCAACCTGGCTGTCGGCATCGGGCTCACTTTACTCACGATGGGGCTTGGGCCGGTACTTGCCCGGTTGGATCGACAGCCTCGTCTCACGCACATCGCGTTTTGGCTCTCATTCGTATTCCTTATCGGCGGTTTAAGAGTCCAGCCGGATGCCATTCTCAAGCGCCAGATGCGATTTAAGGCACTAGCCATTCGGGACATCACCTGCACGGCGCTGGGTGTTGCCGTAGCCGTCGTCATGGCTTGGCGTAGCGCGGGCTACTGGGCGCTGGTTGCGTTTCCATTGACCTCGGGCTTCATTCAAATGTCGTTTTCGTGGGTGCTGACCAAGTGGAGGCCGAGTGTGCCCTGGCGCGGCGCCAACGTGCGTTCCCTGGTAGCTTTTGGTGGCAATGTGGCGGTTTCCTACTTCATCTACAACACAAACCGGAGCGTGGACAAGATCCTGGTTGGGTGGTATTGGAACGCGGGTCCGCTGGGACTGTACGGAAGGGCGTGCAACCTCCTCCTCCTGCCCCTGCGCCAGCTTTCCGCGCCCGTAGCCAACGTCGTCATTCCGGCTTTCAGCAGAATTCAGAGCGATCCGGAACGCTACGCGCGTTACTATCTGCGTGCGATCAACATGATTGTGTGGGTGCTGGCTCCGGTGTTCGCCTTTCTATTCATTGCCGCCAGACCGGTTATTGCCTTGGTTCTGGGCTCGCAGTGGGGCCAAGCTGCTCCTGTTTTTCAGATTCTGGCTGTCTCGGCGCTGGGACAACTGCTGTTCGATTCTACGATCTGGTTGTTTGTGAGTCGCGGGCGGTCGGACCGGATGCGCAACCTCTACCTGGTTATTTCCCCGATCATTATAGCGAGCTATGTCGTCGGCCTGCGTTTCGGCATCAAGGGCGTCGCGGCTGCGTACTCGGCTGTCCTGCTTGCCACGCTGCCATGGGTACTCAAGGTCGCATTTCGGGGGACGGCAATCACCCTCAGCCGTCTGCGCCGGGCCCTGATGTATCCCATATCGCTCGGTCTTCTGGGCGTGGTGTTTGGCGAGATTGCCTTGCGTGTTCTTACTCCGGCCGGAATCCTTGCGCAACTCTTCGTGACGGGTTTGGGGATTGGGGCGGCGTTTTGTGTGCTGTTTGCCACACCGAAGGTCAGAGCTGAGATCATCGCTCTAAAGGGATTGGTCCGCGAATTCGGCTTGGCAAAGCAGGCTGCCTGAACTTAACGGAAAAAGAAAGTTCTTACGGAATGATCTTTCGAGAGTCGAAAGTACGAGGGGTTTTCGAAATCAATCTCGAGCCCAAAGCCGACAAGCGTGGCTTCTTCGCTCGCTCGTGGTGCCGCAAGGAATTTGAAGAGCACACACTGAATACCCGTCTGGTGCAGTGCAACGTCTCCTTCAACACCCGAGAGGGAACGCTTCGTGGCATGCACTATCAGGCGGCGCCTTACGCAGAAGCGAAGACAGTGCGTTGCACGCGCGGCTCAATCTATGACGTCGTGGTCGACCTGCGTCCAGAGTCGACCACGTTCAAAGATTGGGTCGCAGTGAATCTGACCGCAGAGAAGCGGAACATGATGTATGTGCCGGAAGGGTGCGCACATGGGTTCCTAACGCTTGAGGACCATACCGAGGTCTTTTACCAGATGTCAGAATTTTACAGCCCGGAATCTGCCCGGGGATTTCGTTGGGATGATCCGGCCTTTCGGATTGTGTGGCCCGGAAAAGTAGAAGTGATTTCTCATCGCGATCGTAGTTACGCCGACTTCGAATAATTTCATGGACCTATTAAAGGAACTCGATCACACGGATGTGGAGGAGACGGGCGGGGAGTTGCACCGGTTTGCGACTGAGCTTTACCCGATCTGCCGGAGCATTACGGGCAACGGAACCCGGCGTACGCTGGCGAAGATCGGGGAGTTGATTCCGGTGCAGATCTTCGAAGTTCCAACCGGAACGCCTGTCTTCGATTGGACCGTCCCCAAGGAATGGAATATTCGCGACGCATTCATCAAATCGCCTGCCGGTGAGCGCGTCGTGGACTTTCAGAAGTCTAATCTGCACGTGGTTAATTACAGTGTGCCAGTACGCGCGACCTTAAAATTTGCCGAACTCAGGCCGCACCTATTCACCATTCCAGACCATCCCGACTGGATTCCCTACCGCACGTCATACTACAACGAAGGCTGGGGCTTCTGCCTTTCCCACAACCAGATGGTGGCGCTGGAAGACGGCGATTACGAGGTTTGCATCGATTCCACGCTTGAAGAAGGACACCTGAGCTACGGCGAGTGCTATCTTCCTGGTCGCTCGACCGATGAGGTTCTCATTTCTTGTCACATTTGCCACCCTGCACTTGCCAATGACAATCTCTCCGGATTGACGGTAGCGACCTTTCTCGCCCGTCTTCTGACGCAAAGGAACCATCGCTACTCATACCGCTTTCTGTTTATTCCTGGAACGATCGGAGCTATCACGTGGCTCGCGCGACACCTGGACACTGTCGAACGCATCCGTCATGGGTTGGTGCTCACCTGCGTTGGTGATCCAGGTGGATTCCACTATAAGAAAAGTCGCCGGGGAAACACGGAGATTGACCGCGTGGTAGCACATGTTCTTGCGCACTGTGGCGACTCCTCCGAAATTATGGAATTCTCGCCATACGGCTACGACGAGCGGCAGTACTGCTCTCCTGGCTTGAATCTCCCCGTCGGCTGTCTGATGCGAAGCGTGTGGGGAACGTTCCAGGAGTATCACACGTCCGCTGACAATCTTGAGTTCATCCAGCCCAAGCAACTCGCCGCGTCGCTTCGCGTGTGCGCTGCCATCCTGGACACGCTGGAAAATAACCAATCCTATCGCAGAATTAACCCGTACGGTGAGCCTCAGCTTGGGCGCAGGGGCCTGTACCGGGCAACGGGCGGCGAGACGATCGAGATGGGAGTTAACGCGCAGCTTTGGGTGCTGAATTTTTCAGACGGGCAACACTCCTTACTGGACATCGCGGAGCGTTCGGGCATCTCGTTTTCGCTCATTAGCGATGCCGCCGAACTCCTTTGCGACGCGGAGCTGATCTCACCTATCAAGGCCGAGAGTGGAGATTCTGCGATAGCTTTGAGCAAGGAGAGCGTGGAGGGTTCGTCACGGGCCTCGTATGTACCGGCAGTAGAAAAAATCTCTTATGGAGTGGCGACGGAGAAAAATGCGAATTCTACTGACAGGCCATAAGGGGTACATCGGCGCCGTCGCAGCGCCGATGCTGCAAGCCGCTGGTCACGATGTGGTCGGCATAGATTCTGATCTCTATGCGGGCTGCGACTTACAGAGGCTCGCAAAATATAGTGACTACTATTGCTGTAGCGGCGGTCTGCGACCGCCGGCTTTCCGGCGCTCAGAGAGCGCCGCTACACAAAACGATGTCACTATACTTTGCGAATCTCAATAGGCGAGAGAGCTCCAGAGATTCCGGAAGTCCGAAAAGATCTTCGTGATCTGAGCAAGACTGACCTGGAAGGATTTGAGGCAGTCGTACATCTGGCCGCATTGTCCAACGACCCGCTCGGCGACCTCGACCGTGACCTCACTTACGGCATCAACTACCATGCCTCGGTCCGGCTGGCCGAGTTAGCAAAGGCAGCAGGCGTGAAACGGTTTGTTTTCTCGTCGTCTTGCAGCACGTACGGCGCGTCGGGCGATGCGATGCTCGACGAGTCGGCCGCGCTCAACCCGATCACCCCTTATGGCGAGACCAAGGTTTTGGTCGAGCAACGAGTCGCGCTACTCGCGGACGACGATTTCAGCCCAACATTCATGAGAAATGCGGCCGCCTACGGCGCCTCACCCCGTCTTCGGCTAGACATCGTGTTGAACGATTTTGTCGCGCGCGCATATACAGAGGGGAGAGTTTATATCAGGAGCGATGGCACGCCCTGGCGTCCCATCGTGCATATCCGTGACATCATCGCTGCCGTGCTCGCCGTGCTCGATGCGCCCCGGGCCGCGGTCTACAAGCAGACTTTCAACGTCGGCCGGACAGATGAGAATTACAGGATCAGCGAAATCGCCGCTATTGTCGCCGAGACGGTTCCGGGATCTCGCGTGGAATACGCTCCGGGTGGCGGGCCGGACCTTCGCTGTTACCGAGTCAACTGCGACAAGATCCGTCGCGTGCTGCCGGGCTTTCGCCCGCGGTGGACTGCCCGGCTGGGTGCGATTGAGCTGTATGAAGCGTATCGAACCGCGGGCCTCACCTTAGATGATGTGGGGCGAGGCCGATACGTCCGTATTCAGCACATCCAACGGCTGCAACATGCGGGCAAGCTGGATACTTCGCTGCGCTGGATCCACCACGCCGTCGATTCAGTGGCCGTCGCCTGAACAGACGATTTTAAATATGACCATGAGTGACCATCCAACAATTACGATAGCCCGGCCCGAAGCAGAGCAGAAAACTGTCGCGGGAGTATGCCGCTTCTGCAGCGCCAGTCTGGAGCGAACGTTCGTCGATCTCGGGATGTCCCCGCTTTGCGAGACATACCCCTCGGCCGAGGACCTTAAGCGCGGAGAGATTTATTATCCGCTTCACGTCTTTGTCTGCGACCGGTGCTTTTTGGTGCAACTGGAAGAATTCGAAAGCCCGGAGAGCATCTTCAGCGACTACCCCTATTTTTCATCGTACTCGGATTCCTGGCTCAGGCATTGCGAGGCGTACTGCGAAAAAATGACGCGGCGGTTTGGCCTAGACAAGCGAAAGTTTGTGGTAGAGGTTGCGAGCAACGATGGCTACTTGTTGCAGTATTTTGCCCGGCAAAACGTGCCGGTGCTGGGTATCGAGCCCGCAGCTAACGTAGCTAAGGTAGCCACCCAGAAGGGCATACCGACGCTGGTGAGGTTTTTCGGTGCCAAGCTAGCGGCCGAGTTGGCAGCCGAAGGCCGCTGCGCTGACTTGCTTGTCGGCAACAATGTTGTCGCGCAGGTTCCGGACCTCAACGATTTCGTAGAGGGATTGAAAATCTTATTGAAGCCCGAAGGCGTTCTTACGCTGGAGTTTCCTCATCTGCTCAAGCTGATTGGCCGCAACGAGTTCGATACGATCTACCACGAACACTTTTCTTATTTCTCGATGCTCACCACGGTGCGGATCTTGGAAGCTCATGGCCTCAAGGCATTCGATGTGGAAGAGCTTCCGACGCACGGAGGCTCTCTGCGCGTCTATGCCTGCCGCGTGGAGAACGGAGCGCGCGGCGTCAATTCTGCCGTCGCCAAATTGATCGAAGAGGAACGGCGTGCGGGGCTAGCCTCCGGGGAAGGATATGAGGCCTTTCACGAGCAGGTTAAGAACACCAAGTTGGCGCTCATGGAATTTCTCATCGATGCGGCGGAACAGGGAAAGTCCGTGGCTGGTTACGGCGCGCCAGGAAAGAGTGCAACGCTGCTTCATTACTGTGGCATCGGGAAAGACTTGATTCAATATACCGTTGACCGCAGTCCGCATAAGCAGGGCCGATTTCTCCCAGGTACTCACATTCCCATCTTCCACCCGGACCGAATCAGGGAGACTGAGCCGGACTACGTCATTATCCTTCCGTGGAATCTCAAAGACGAAATCATGAGCCAAATGGCGTTCATCCGGGATTGGGGAGGACGTTTCGTCGTACCGATACCGCATCTTCAGATCTACTGAGGCGGGAGGTGTGTTGTGAAGGTCGTTCTGTTTTGTGGCGGCGCAGGAATGAGGCTGAGAGGGTATACCGAGGACGTCCCCAAGCCGATGGTGACGGTCGGCTCGCGGCCCGTGCTCTGGCACGTTATGAAGTACTATGCGCACTTCGGCCACAGGGACTTTATTCTCTGCCTGGGTTACAAGTCTACGGTTATCAAGAATTATTTTCTCGATTATCAGGAATCTGTCTCCAACGATTTCGTTTTGTCCGAAGGCGGCAGAAAACTGGAATTCATGCAGCGCGATATCGACGACTGGAGGATCACCTTCGTCGACACCGGGCTTCAATCAACCATCGCGGACCGGCTGCGCTTGGTCGAGCCTTACTTGGAACGCGAAGAGATGTTTCTTGCCAATTACAGCGATGGGCTGACAGATTTTCATTTGCCGGAAATGATCGAGGAGTTCTCCCGCCGAGATGATTATGCCTCCTTTCTTGCGGTGCAACCGAGCTCGAGCAGCCTGGATACCGTTCAAATTGACGACGATGGCTCCGTCCGGCAGATCCAGGGCGTGAAGGACGCCAACATCTGGGTCAACGGAGGCTACTTCGTTTTGCGGAAGCAGGTCTTCCGGTACATCAGGCCCAGAGAAGAGTTGGTCTACGAACCCTTCCGGCGGATGATCACCGAAGGGCGTGTCTGGTCGAAGAAGTACAAGGGGTTTTGGCAGTGCATGGACACGTTCAGAGACAAACAGTTGCTTGATGAAATGGAAGCCTCGGGCGAAGCCCCGTGGTGCCTATGGAAGAACGGCAATTCAACTAAGCGGGTGGTTGCGTGATCAGGCTAAGTCTTCCGGGGCACGGCGCCGCCCCCTTTAGGGTGCTTTGCATCGGCGCCCACGCGGATGACATCGAGATTGGCTGCGGGGGGACTTTGCTGTACCTCAAGAAAACCTTGCCGCGGCTGCAGTTTCACTGGGTTGTCCTGAGCACACCCGGACCCCGCCGACACGAAGCGGAGTGCGCTGCCGAACGGTTTGCCACGGGACATGACAAAGAGGTGGTGCTAGGAAACTTTCGTGATGGGTTCTTGCCCTATAGCGGCGGTGAGGTGAAAGACTTCTTTGAGGAGTTGAAGAGCCGGGTGAATCCAGATTTGATCTTCACACCATGGCACGGAGATGCTCATCAAGATCACCGGGTTGTAGCCGAGCTGACCTGGAACACATTCCGCGACCATCTGATCCTGGAATACGAGATTCCGAAATACGACGGAGACATGGGACGCCCTAATGTGTTTGTGCCTCTGGAAGTCCCGGTCTACGAACAGAAGATTGACCATCTGTTCGAGGCGTTCAAATCCCAACAGACGAAGCCTTGGTTTGACCGTCAGACCTTTCTCAGTTTGATGCGGCTGCGTGGCATGGAATGCAATGCACCAAGCGGCTATGCCGAAGGTTTTCACTGTCGGAAACTGGTGCTGTAAACAGAAGCAGTGCGAAGCACACCGAACGTTCGGGAAAGGAGCAAGACGCGATGAACCTTTTTTGTGATTCGAAGATGGACGACGCAAAAAGGCGGGCCGAGCTTTACCAAGGCTCGGTGTTCATCTATACGCCATCTCCAGGAACGCTGAAGTTCTGCAAGTTCGCCCGCGAATTAGTCGAGGAGGCTTTCCGCCCGTACGATCCGCGCACTGTCCACAAAAGCATGCCGGTAAAAAAATGCGTCGAAATCCTGGCGGAACTAAAGCCCAATTTCATTCACCATCCCAGATCGAAAGAGTTCATCCGGACCGTGCTTACCGGGCGTAGCTGCGAGTTAGAGAAGACCTACTTTGATGTGCCGCGTTTACGCACGGCTTTCCCGCCCGATTACCTTGCTTCAGGCATTGCTTACGCGTTTCATCCGCACCGCGACACGTGGTACTCGGCGCCTTTCTCCCAGATCAACTGGTGGATGCCGATCTACGAGATTGGCCCCGGCAACTGCATGGCTTTTCATCCGCGATACTGGGAGGAAGCGGTAGCCAACAGTTCGAACACTTACAACTACTACGAATGGAACCGTAAGTCCCGAAAAAATGCGGCCCAGCACGTTAAGGCGGATACCCGAGTGCAGCCGCGACCTCAAGCTCCCCTCGAACCTGACCCGCAATTGCGCGTAGTGGTGAGCGTCGGCAGCCTGATGCTCTTTTCAGCCGCCCAACTGCACTCCACAGTGCCGAACACTTGCGGCCTGGTGCGCTACAGCATCGATTTTCGGACGGTGCACTTGGATGACGTCTGGCGGAAGTGCGGAGCTCCGAACATCGACTCGGCCTGTACTGGAACAACCCTGCGGGATTACCTAAGGGCCTCAGATTTTACGCGCCTCCCGGAGGAGGCGGTAGCGCTCTACCTCGACGGGACAGAAGCTGACTTTACTCCTTCTCCATCCGCCATCCCGGCGAGCGTTGCTGACGCAGGAGAGCCCCGTACGGGCGCTTCCCACTCATGATGAATCCCAGTCGTTTGAAGGGAGATATCCCCGTGGCCGAGGTCCAAGAACCCACGCTTGCCTGCGCGAATCCGCGCAACGGGCATGAAGCGTCTCGGTAGAAAAATGCATGGAAATTCTGGCCGAACCACGGGCTCAAAAGGGGCGGCGAGTCGGGAAAACAAATTCGGTTTTTCCGCCGATTTTCCATCTAACCGCCTTGTTTTCTATGACTTTAATCTCGAGGAACAATCTCAATTATTACTCTTTTAGATTCAGCAAGATACATGGATTCGGGGCAATTGTTCCTAGTTTGTTCATCTAATAATCCTGTGTTTTCAATGGGTTATGGCGATACGCCCCCTAAACATTCTTTTTCTTTATTTGCGCTCTTCCCCGGCCATTCGCCTGGCGTCTCGCCCATGACCACAGTCGAGACGACCGTCCCACTTTGCAGATGGTTGAGGAACCATTTTCGGGCATCGCAGTTTAGGCTAGTGTACTAATATATTACCTAGCCGTCAAGCGGTTTGACACCGGGCGGGAGCCCGTTAGGAACACCTCTGGTTAAGAGGGGAGCGTCCGCAGCGGGCAACCCGAACTTTGCCGCTACTCGCTGAAATCATTGCCCGGCAGCAAGGGGCGGTAATAACCTGGATTGGAGAACTGCAATGAGCGACATCCAGCAACAAACCGCAGAGCTTGTCCGCGCCGATCCGCTTGTCCGTGAGAATTCGCGTACGCTTCAGCTAAAGGCACACCGTATCATTCCTGGGGGGGCACACACCTACGCAAAGGGAGACGATCAATTTCCCGCATCGGCCCCAGCCTTTATCGCGCGAGGCAAGGGGTGCCACGTTTGGGACACTGACGGCCGTGAGTTTATCGAATACGGAATGGGTTTGCGAGCGGTCACGCTGGGCCATGCCTATCCGCCGGTCGTTGAGGCTGTTTGCCGCCAAATACAGCTTGGCACAAATTTCACCCGGCCGGCCAAGATCGAACTGGACCTCGCCGAGGCGCTGCTCGAGATTATCAACGGTGCCGATATGGTGAAGTTTGCCAAGAACGGCTCGGATGCGACCACTGCGGCTGTCAGACTGGCCAGGGCCTATACCGGTCGGAACTTAGTCGCCATCTGTGCGGATCACCCGTTCTTCTCGACCGACGATTGGTTCATCGGCACCACAGAGGTGAATGCGGGCATCCCTGTACAGGTTGCCAATATGACCCTGAAGTTTCGCTACAACGATTCCGAAAGTTTGCAGGCATTATTCGATCAGTATCCCGCCCAGATTGCCTGCGTCGTGATGGAGGCAGAAGCGGCCGTTCCTCCCGTTCCTGGTTACCTGAGCGGCGTCAAGGAGACATGCGAGAAGCAAGGGGCTCTCCTCGTTTTCGACGAAATGATCACAGGCTTGCGCTGGCACCTCGGAGGAGCGCAGAAGTTCCACGGAGTCATTCCTCATTTGTCCGCCTTCGGTAAGGCGCTAGGCAACGGTCTTGCGATCTCGGCGTTGTGTGGGAAGCGCGAAATCATGCAACTCGGCGGACTGGAGCACGACCGGCCGCGCGTGTTCCTTCTCTCCACCACGCACGGCGCTGAGACGCACGCTTTGGCCGGAGCCCTCGAAACCCTGCGAGTCTACCGCGAACACGACGTGATCGATTTTCTCTGGAGACAGGGGGAGCGTCTGCGCGCCCTAATAATGCGCTCAGTCGCAGAAAACCACCTTGAGGGCTTCTTCGAGCTTTTTGGGAGGCCGTGCAATCTTGTCTTTGGCACGCTCGACCAGGAAGGCAATCGGTCGCAGGCGTTCCGGACCTTGTTTATGCAGGAACTGATCCGGCGAGGAGTGATTGCACCATCGTTTGTGGTGAGTTTCTCGCACAGCGATGCTGACATCGAGCGGACTGCTAAGGCCGTGTACGAGGCGCACGTCGTTTACCGCAGGGCCCTGGATGAAGGTATTGGCCAATACCTAGAGGGTCGGCCGGTGAAACCGGTGAACCGCAGATTCAATTGAGAACGAGGGGCTGATCGAGATTGAAGCACGAGTTGCAGGAACTCTATAGGTACCGCGAGCTGCTGTATACGATAGCCCGCCGGGACATCAAGGTCCGGTACAAGCAGTCGGTGATGGGTTTTTTTTGGGCGATTCTGATGCCGATCCTCATCGTGATTTCCGGCGTCGTCGTTCGCTATGCCTTCGCCTTGGCATCCCACTCGCCGCTTGATACGGCAGGCATCGCCAGCATCGCGGTGAAATCCCTTCCCTGGGCGTTTCTCGTCTCCAGCATCCGCTTCGGGTGCAACAGCCTCACCGGGAACAGTAACTTGGTGACTAAGGTCTACTTTCCCAAAGAGATTTTTCCCATTGCCTCAGTCCTGGCCAGCCTCTTTGACTTCTTTGTGGCGTCCACGGCGCTGGTCGTCCTCCTATTCGTCTTCCACGTCGGTTGGAGCGTCTATCTGCTTTGGGTACCGGCACTGCTGCTGATGGTGGTGCTTATGGCTACCGGGATTGGGATGTTGGTCTCCGCCGCCGGCCTGTTTTTCCGCGATGTGAAGTTTATTGTCGAAGTGGCGCTCACGTTCGGCATCTTCTTCACGCCGGTCTTTTACGACGTTCGCATGCTCGGCGAAAAGGGTAAATGGATGATGCTCAACCCCGTCGCCCCCCTTCTGGAAGGACTCAGCGCGTGCGTGGTCCGCCATCAGCCGCCGCAACTGTCGTGGCTTGCCTACGCGTTGAGTTTCAGCCTGGCGATCCTTGGTCTTGGCTACGCATTTTTCAAACACTTAGAGCCGGCTTTCGCAGAAAGCATTTGAGAGGAGAGTCTCGTGCCCGAAGTCGCGCTTCGGATGGAGCACGTTTACAAGAAGTTTCGCAAGGGAGAGGTCTTCGACTCCTTGCGCGACCTGATACCCGCCGTGACCGGAAGAATGTTTCGGCAAGCAGAGCTCAGCGCCTCCGATAAGCGGGAATTCTGGGCCTTGCAGGACATCTCGTTCGAAGTGAAGCGCGGTGAAGCGTTTGGCATTATCGGGCCAAACGGGGCCGGCAAGACTACGATGCTCAAACTGCTGAGCCGGGTCATGAAGCCGACGAGCGGATCATTTCAGGTTAACGGCAGACTTGCTGCCTTAATCGAATTGACCGCAGGCTTTCATCAGGACCTTACCGGACGAGAAAACATCTATCTTTACGGCGCCATCGTGGGCATGACCAAGCGAGAGATTACGGCCAAATTCGACGAGATTGTCGATTTCTCCGGCCTGGAGGAGTTTATTGATACGCCTGTCAAGCGGTATTCCTCCGGCATGAATGCTCGCCTCGGTTTTGCCGTCGCTTCCCACGTCAATCCTGAAGTTTTTCTAGTGGATGAGGTGTTAAGCGTTGGCGACACGCTGTTTCAGCGCAAGTGCCTGGACCACATGCGAAACATCATTCGCAGCGGCGCCACAGTCGTCTTCGTTTCCCACAATCTGAAGAGCGTGGCAGACTTTTGTTCACGTACCTTGCTTCTCGACCACGGTTGCCCGGTGGCCATGGGATCGACGTCGCAGGTAATCACCCAATATATGGGCCTGCTGCAAGACCATCGCGCAGCGGATCAAAGCCGGCCCGTAGTCATTTCCAAGGTTGCAGTGCGGGATAGTGCAGGCCCCTGTCACCGTTTCCAGTCGGGCCAGAAAGCCTGGATTGACATCGAGGTTTCGGCTCACGAGCAGTGCAGAAAGCTCGCCGTAGCTCTCTACTTTCTTGATGGGGCGCAACAGGCGCTCTTCACGGCCTCCACCGAGCGGCTCGGCCACGGAAATGCTTCTCTGCGCCGCGCCGATGTGCTCAGGTGCACTTTCGAGGTTGAACTCAACTTCGGACCCGGCATTTATTACCCTTCGGTGAATCTTTTCCGCTACGAAAATCAGGAATTGCTCGATAGCTGGCAAGCTGCTGAGACGATCTATGTATGGTCCGACCAGGACATCACCGGACCAGTGAATTGCTTCCCGAGGATCCTTAGCCAGGAGGTTTTCCGGGGCGCCTCAAGCGGGGCGGAAACCGACGCCAAGTATAAGCGTAGCGCACGAGAAGCATTTTCGCCCGCCGGGTGCGGTGTGGACATCGCCGACACTTCTCGTTAGGAGAGACTCTTCATGCACGAACAGAAACTCGCTACCGAAAGGTTCGATCTGAACGTTGAAAGGCAGTTTTGGAACGACTGGATTGGCGAGTGGAAGACCGTAGACTCTTCAAGTGTAAGGCGAGCTGGAGCTGTCGTGGCTCAGTTACGGTCTCTCAATCTCGAGAACCCGCGTATTCTCGAGGTCGGTTGTGGAAGCGGGTGGTTAGCGGCGGAGCTCTCCCGCTTTGGCTCGGTTACGGGCGTGGACCTCGCGGACGAGCCGATTGCTGCGGCAAAGGCGAAATATCCTCATGTGGATTTCATCGCCGGTGATTTTCAGACGGTCGACCTTCCCGCTGTGCACTTCGACCTGGCCGTTTCGGTTGAGGTAATAAGCGTTTTCCACGACCCCTCGTTGTTCGTAAACCGGGTCGCGAGCCTACTGAGGTCTGGCGGGTATCTTATTCTCACTTGTCCGCACAAGTTCGTTTGGGATCGTACGGACTTCGTTCGTCGATCGCACGGAGAGATACCTCTCAACTGGCTCAACATGGGAGAGTTGAAGAGGCTCCTCCGCAATCATTTCTCTCTACTCCACACCGAAACGATGATGCCTGCTGGCAACCTCGGAGTTCTGCGCTTGATAAACTCATATCGCTTAAACGGGCTGATCAAGAAAGTCGTGCCCGAGCCCTCCATTGTCGGGATCAAGGAAAGGATAGGTCTGGGCAAGACCCTGCTGGTGGTTGCGCAGAAGCGGGTATAAACGCCTAATCCTGACTGCCAGGCCCCGTGTCTTCATCTAGTACCCAAAGGTTCTAACCGGCCATGATTGTGAAGAGCATTGAGGCAACAACGTCCCCACTTTCGCCGGATCGAACCTGCGTTCGAGCTGACGTGGTCTGCGATGAAAAGACCATATCGCCCGAGGTCTACTGGATTGACGTCCCTCGCTCGCATGCAGCTTATTTGAGCGACTCGGGGAATGCGTGGCTCTCGCTCTTATTGCCCTTGGCAGTCCAGCTCGGTGAACCGCTGGCGATCTCAAAGCCTGTAGACCGGGAGCTTTTCATCAATGTTCACGAATTAATGCGCATCTGGAATTGCTGGTACCCTCAGCTCAAGCCCGTTCCCATCGAGGCCGAGATTGAGGAACGGTCGAGTGGCCCCGTCGGCGCGGCCACGGCTGCGCTATTCTCCGGTGGCGTGGACGCGTGGTTTACGCTGCTCACGCATAACGGAGAGGGCGGCCAACAAGGCAGGTTTCGCATTGACGAGCTTTTATGTGTTTGGGGTCTCGACGTACCGCTTGACCGTGCCGATGAATTCCGTGCATTGCGCGATAAGCTTCTGCGTGCCGTTTCGGGTCTGGGGGCTGGGTTCGTCGAGGTGGCGACGAACGTGTTCCAGACCACATGGGAGCGAAGGTACAACTGCTGGCACCGCGCCCACAATTGCGTCCTGGCCAGCATAGGCCATGCGCTGAGCGGCCGTTACTCGAGAGTGCTCATTCCTTCAACCCATCGCTACGACGATGCGATACCTTGGGGCTCTCATCCCTTAACCGATCCACTTCTTTCCAGCAGCCGGACGAAAATTATCCATGACGGGGCAGGATTCAGCCGCGTTGAAAAGACCGAAGCGCTAATCAAGTCCGAGGCGGCCATGAACTCTCTGCAGGTATGCTGGGCCACCGGTCGCTACGAGAACTGCGAGACTTGCGTGAAATGCTATCGCACCATGACCACGCTATCCCTCTTGGGTGCGCTCGACCGCTGCCCCCGTTTCAAGACGCGCCGGATCGACAAAGGAAAAGTCGCTAAGATATTTACTCGCGACGAAAGCGACCGCGCATTTATGCGCGAGGTTCGGGGCTTGGCCATTCGGAAGGGCCATTCAGATATTGCCAGAGCCATCGACCGAAGCACTGGACGCAGCCGGCGGCTGGAATTTAGCTTACGAATGGCGAAGACGCTCCTCCGTTTTACTACTCCCCGGTGGCGAAGGCGACTCGATTGGCGAATCGAGCGCTTCTTGCTGAGAAATTCACTTCTTTGAACGTGTTCCGAGCATCCGTGATTTCCTTAAGGCAGCTCGCAGTCAAGGGTTTCAAGGGTCTTCAGAATAGGTGCCTCGAAGTCGCATCGCGAGGGATTGATGACGAGATTGCGCGTAGGGATGCCGAACGCGGGCACGGTGCTCTCCGGTGGTTTACTCCCGAAGAAGCACCGCTTGTCGAAGCGCTCGCCAGAATTATCGTTCCTTCCGATGAGGACACTCCAGGAATGGACGAGGTGGGCGTGCTGGACCCAATGGCGATCGACACACTCGACCGTCTGGTCGCGGCGTCCCCCGATCGGCAGGATCTCTTTTCACGCGGGCTCCTTTCTTTCGACATCTGGGCGCTTGACCATTATGGGCGTAAATTCGTCGAGCTGCCGCAAGAGAAGCAGGTTGAGTTGTTCAGAGCAGCCCAGCGGGTGTACGAGGGACTGAACGAAAACGTGTCGTCGATGGGCAAGGCGTGGCGTCGGCTAAAAATTATCCGCGAAGTAAGAACGGGGGCGTTCTATGCAGCGCAACTGTACCCCCGGATTCGGTATGACTGCTTCCAGGTGTTCTATACCAGCCGGGTGAGTTGGACTTGGCTGGGATATGACGGACCTCCAATGGACAAAGGATATGCCAGTCTCTCGGCGCCCCGAGAGAATTGAAGTGAGTTCAAGGAAACAAAGCGTGGAACGCCGGTTCGATGCTTTTTCGCCGATTCGTCGAGTTGGTCTCATAAGTCCTTATACAGGGGGCAACCTGGGGAACGGCGCCATTATTTCAGCCACCATCGCAAACATACGCAAGCGCGTGCCGGACGTTGAGATCATTGGCATTACGCTGAACCGCGAGGACACGCAGTGGAGACATGGGATCGCAGGATTCCCGCTGACCGGTGTTCCCGGTCGGTATTGCGCCTCCGGCCCAGCTGGTTTCGAAACTCAGGAAACGCTTTGGGGGCGAATCAAGCAGTGGCTGAAGCGCTTGCCTTTGCTGGGCAGAGCGCTAAGAGCCATCCGTCCTAGCGCTGAGGAGTTGGTTCATATCCAGGCCGCCGCGCGAATGATACGCAAGCTTGACGTACTCATCGTACCTGGTGGAGGAGCGCTGGACGATACTTGGGGCGGCCCGTGGGCACATCCGTGGTCACTTCTGAAGTTTGGGGTGCTGAGCCGCATCTTTGGCGTGCCGTTTTTGTTCGTGAGTGTCGGGAAAGAGTCCTTGGCGTGCGCTCTTAGCCGCGGGTTCGCGCGAACCGCGCTCAAGCTGGCCGCGTACCGCTCATTCAGGGAGAACGACTCGAAGGCCGAAGTGCAGAAATTGCTTCGCTCGCCCCGGGACCCTGTGTATCCGGACCTTGCTTACAGCTATCCAAGTTCCAGCCTGCCGACGCGCAGGTATTGTGCCTCGCCGGACGAGCGCCTCGTGGTAGCCGTTAGCCCGATTGCTTACTGCGACCCACAGGCGTGGCCGGTAAAAGACGAGCAGCGCTATCTCACCTACATTCGCAAGCTGGCCGAGATGGTCAAATGGCTTATTAAGCAGGAATACCGCGTGCTTCTGTTTGCGACAGACGGTCCCGACGTTCGCACGGTTGCGCACCTGCAGGCGCTGATCTCGGACGGCTCGGTAGATTCCACGTCAGCCGAAGTCCTCCCCGGACCGCCCGCGCAAACCGTCGATGGGCTACTTCAACGAATCTGTGAGGCTGACCTGGTTATTGCCAGCCGCCTTCACGGCATCATTCTGCCACATCTCCTGGCGATTCCGGTGCTCGCCATTTCCTACTGCCGTAAGGTAGACGTTCACATGAGCGACGCCGGTCAGGACACGTACTGCGTGAACATCGACCGTTTTGACGCCGACGAGCTGATTAGCCGGTTCAATGTCTTAAAGGATAGTCGCGCCTGTGAATCCGCCAACCTTGCGAGAATTGCTGAAGGCCATCGTGAGTCCGCCAGCATGCAGTACGACCTGCTCTTTGGCGCCGCAGAATCGAGTACGGCAGTTAAAGACAATCAACTTGTGAAAGCGGTAGAGGCCTGACGTCGGGAACGCAAATGCTGAACCACAAAACAGACGTTGTCGTGATCGGCTCGGGAGCAGGTGGCGGAGTCGTTGCCAAGGAGCTAAGCGAAGCTGGTCTTAATGTCGTTGTGATCGAGGCTGGCAAACGCTATCGTCCGTATGACGATTATCCCACCCACTCCATTGATTTCGAAGTACGGGCAACTGGCGTGTTTATGGCTAGTGACCCCTGCCGGGACCGATATACCACGCCTCCTGGAAAGCCTTTTTATTATTACCGGGCCAAGGGAGTGGGTGGATCGACGCTGGCCTATCATGCCATGAATCCCAGGTTCCACGAGTCCGATTTTCGCGTGCGAAGCGAGGACGGAGTGGCCGACGACTGGCCGATTACTTATCAAGACCTCGAACCCTACTACACCAAAGTCGAGTATGAACTGGGCGTCTCCGGCCCGGACGGCACGGGAGCGAATCCTTTTGAGCCCCCGCGGTCCAGGCCCTACCCTACGCCCGGGCACCCGCTGAATCTCGCGGGTCGTGCGATTAAGCGCGGAACCGACAAGCTCGGACTTCACCTGGTGCGCGAGCCTCTTGCCATCCCTACGAAAGACTGGAATGGCCGTCCCGCTTGCATCAACGCCGGCACGTGCCGCCTGGGCTGCAAAATTGCGGCGAAATCGAGCATCGATGTGACCTACATCCCCAAGGCAGAGAAAACTGAACGGGCGGAGGTTCGCACGGAATGTATGGCTCGTGAAATCACCGTCGGGCCCGATGGCAGGGCGCGAAGCGTGGTCTACTTCGATCCGGCCGGCAAGGAGCAGGAAATTTTCGCGCGGGTGATCGTGGTTGCGGGGAATGCCATCGAAACTCCGCGCCTGCTTCTGCTAAGCAAATCCAAGCTCTTTTCGGACGGGCTGGCAAATTCCAGTGGGTTGGTTGGAAGGCGTTTGATGGAGCATCTGTCAGCCTGGGCTTCCGGCGTGTTCAGCGAGCGTCTGGATCCATGGCGCGGCGTTCCGACGGGCGGCATCATTCAGGATTTTTACCGGACGAACCCCAAGAACGGTTTTGTGCGCGGGTTCACGCTATCCGTAGAAAATGATGGGCAGTGGCCGCTGGCGACGGCTGGCAGTATTCCCGGATGGGGATTCGAGCACAAGGCCCGGATGAAGCAGGTCTTCGGACACCGGGTGGGGCTTGCATCCACCGGCGAGCAACTCCCCGACGAGCGCAACCGCGTGACTTTGGACCCGGTTGTCAAAGATAACTACGGCTTGCCGGTCCCTTTAATCATTTCAAGTTACTCTCAGAGCGAAACAGCTATGACTGCCACCATCTCAGCCAGACAAAACGAAATTTTCCAGGCGGCAGGAGCCGAAGAGATACGGATCGAGAATTTTACTCCCGGCTATTCATCACACTATGTTGGCACCTGCAGAATGGGCAAAGATCCAAAGACCTCGGTGGTGGACCCTCAGTGCCAAGCCCA
>JAKAWG010000158.1 GCA_021817045.1 Acidobacteriota bacterium | reverse complement strand
AAGCGCTGCTGGCGATCAATCGGTTGTGCGCGCCGACGAGCGAGTCGGGGATCGAAGAGCGCTGGTATCCGGCGACAGCGATGGACGACCTGTTGGGTCTTCCTGCTGAGCCGATCAACGACACGCGCTTGTATCGGTGTCTGGACCGCTTGCTGCCCCACAAGACGAAACTCGAGCAGCATCTGAGGCAACGCTACGGCGAACTGTTCGCGACGGAGTTCGAGGTGTTGCTTTACGAGCTGACCAGCAGCTACGTGGAGGGCCAAGCCGGGAAGAATCCGATGCTGCGTTACGGTTACCCGCGCGATCACCGGCCCGATGGCAAGCAGGTGGTCATCGCGCTGATCGTGAATGCGGAGGGTTTTCCGCTGAGTTATGAAACCTTCGATGGCGACCGCACGGACGTCACCACGCTCGAAGTCGTCATGCGGATGGTCGAGCGCCAATACGGGCGGGCGCGGCGCGTGTGGGTGTTTGACCGCGGCATTGTGAGCGAGGAGAACTTGGCGTCGCTGCGAAAGCGGGGCGGGCAGTCCTTGGTGGGGACGCCGCGCTCGAAACTGAGAGCGGTGGAGCGGGAGTTGCTCGCAGGGAACTGGACGCGGGTGCAAGAGGAGGTGGAAGTCCAACTGATCCCGATCCGAGAGAGCGGGACCGAGACCTACGTGCTGTGTGTTGCTCGACAGCGCGGAGGGAGAAGGAGCGAGGCATCCGTCATCGCTTCTCGGCCGGCATGGAGGGGGCGTTGGCGGCTCTGGCCCAGCGTATCGAGCAAGGAGATCTGAAAAACCAAGCCAAAATTGAGCGGCGCTTGGGGAAGATTCAGGCGCACTACGCGCGCGTGGCGGACCTCTATCAGGTGAGGCTCACCGAGCGCGAAGGTCGGCTCTGGTTGAACTGGAATGTGATCGAAGAACGCCAGGCTTGGCGCGAGGCGCGCGAGGGCGCCTACCTGCTGCGCACCAATCTGGAAGGTGAGAACCCGAAAGAACTTTGGAAGAAGTATATCCAGCTCACCGAAGCGGAGACGGACTTTCGCGCCCTGAAAAGCGAGTTGTCGATCCGGCCCCTGTTCCATCAGATCGAGCCCCGAGTGAAAGCGCACATCCTCGTAACGTTTCTGGGTTACGCCCTCTGGGTCACCCTCAAACATCTGCTGCGGCGAAATCATGCCGACCTCACGCCGGCTCGAGCTCTTGCCCTGCTCTCGACGCTTCAAAGCGCAGATATCATTTTGCCAACCACCGACGGCTGTGAGCTTCGCCTGCACCGCATCACCGAGCTCAGCCGCGAGCAGAAGCAACTCCTACATCGACTGAGGATTACACTTCCAGAACAGTTCAACTTGAACTTCGAATGTAGTGCAGACTCTGCGACAGCCTGGGCTGATTCCAAACCACTTAGCTTCCGTGCAACCTTTCCCGTGACGAACTTCGGCTAGGTGCGAACTTGGGGAACTGCATACCTGAACACGGAAGTAGTACGGGACGGCGTGGCGCACGGAGAGCGGTCGGTAGCCGACGGGCCTTATCGTTTCGTGCGCAATCCTTTATATGTCGGGAGCGTGCTTGTGGCCTTGGGATTGTGCCTGATGCAAATCCGATCGGCGTGATTGTGATGGTAGCAGGAGTGTGGTTCTTTGTCCGCAGGCTTATCGGGTACGAAGAGGCTTTGTTGTCGGAGAATCAGGGCGTTACTTACCAAAACTTCCTTGAGCGAGTTCCAAGGCTCTGGCCGGCGCTGAAGCCGCGGCTGCTCGCCGGCGGAACGCAGCCGCGCTGGGGCCAAGCTTGGCTGGGCGAGGGTTGGATGTGGGCGATCTTTCTCGGCTCCGCGACCTTCGCGGTCACGCTCGACATAAAGCTCTTCGAGTACGTCGTGTGGGGGGCGTTGATCGTTCTTTACCTGCCGCTTCGATTCTTGACGAAGCGGCGGGCGCAGGTTATTTCGACCGATGGCTAGAGGCGTTTTCAAATTCTCGTGCAACGACGGCCGATCCTTCTTTTCTTCCTGGATTTTTGGTTTCTTACCGTAGAGCTCTTTTTTCAGCCTCTCCTTACTATCTGCTGATCGTCGCGGTTCGTGCAATCCGTTTTCGGTCTTTCAACTCAACCGCAAGTTTCTCAAATATTGATAACTGATCTTGATCGCCTCCAGCGGCGGGCGATTGCATTCGTCTTGCTCGACGAAGATGTGCTTGGCGCCGGCCAAGTGGACGTGAGCGAAAATTCGCCGCCAGTCAATGCGGCCCTGGCCGACCGTGGTGAAGGGATTAGGGCCGCCGGCCGAAGGTGATTCTTGCGGGTTGATTCTCACGCCTCTCCGCATGTCTTTGATGTGAAGGAGCGGGAACCGGTCGGGATAGCGCCGCCAATAAGTGAGCGGGTCTTTTCCCGCGTAGGTGACCCAGAAAATGTCCATCTCCATTTTTAGAAGCTTCGGATCGCACCGCGTCAGCAGAATGTCGTAACCGCTGGTGTGGTCGACCGTGGCGAACTCGTGAAAGTGAGCGTGATAGCAAAACTGAATTCCTGCCTGCTGCGTGAGTCTTCCACATTCGTTGAAGAAATCGGCGCGCCGCCTCCAGGCGTCGGCATCGAGCTTGGGGTTGTCTCCCACCACGAAGTAGCTCACGCCGAAAACGCGGTGGGCCACCTCGACTTCCTTCTTCATGCTGTCGAGATTTTTCGGAACGCCAAAATAGCCGCTGGGCGCGCTGAGGCCGGTCTCGCGAAGGGCAGTTTTGAACCAGGTTGGATGGGGATAAGGAGTAATCTCGATCTCCTTGTAGCCGACCGACGCAACTTCCTTCAGCGTGCTCATTGGATCTTGAGCCATAGGGTGACGCACGGTGTAGAGCTCGAGGCCAATCGGTCCCGGCCAGGCGAGCCGGCCCGCAGCCCACGCGTGATTCCAAACCACCGTTCCCGCGAGCATCCCTGCGGCAGTCTTCCTGAGCAATTCTCGTCGTCTCATCTTCATTTCGCCTCCCGTAAGTAACGTGACATTGTACACTCGCTTTAGGGCGGGTCAAACGACGTCTGTAATGAAAGTGAAATGCGATCCCTGGAGGTGGTGAGGCCCAACGATGAAGATCGTTTTCAAGAAGCGAACACAGCCGTCCTCAGTCAACTGCAGTGATGACGCTGAGTACGCTGTGGTGCGTCTTATCAGGAGTCGCGCGCACTGCCGCGTAAGAGGTCCTCACCTGAAGCTCACAGATTGTGCGAGCCCTACATGGCACACTTCGAGGATTTGAAGCTCTCCGACCGTTTGTTCATGCAAGTCTACCGGTACCGCTCGGTGGACTGGTCGCCAGGTGCACGACTTAGGAAGCCCCTCAACTGGGCGAAGGTCGCATTGATCTCGACGGCAGGTCTCCATCTTCCCACCCAATCTCGCTTTGACACTGCAGTCAAAGGCGGCGACGTATCCTTTCGCGAGTTGGCAAGCGATCTGGACGTGCAGCAGCTAAAGATCGCGCACCGGAGTTCCTCGTTCGATCAAGCTGGAGCTCTGAAAGACCGAAACCTGGTTTTTCCTCTCGACAGGTTTCGGGAGCTGGTGGCGCGCCGCGAAGTTGGCTTGCTGAACCGCCGTCACTTCAGTTTCATGGGCTCGATTACCACTCCCCAGAGGCTTATCACGCAAACCGCACCGCAGGTTGCAGAGAAGCTGCATGAGGACGAGGTAGATGCCGTGTTCCTGGTACCTGTATGACCGATGTGCAATCAGTCCGTGGGGCTGATCGCAAGCGTCATTGAGAAAACCGGGCTCCCTACAGTGTGTCTTTCACTTCTGCAGGAAGTCTCCCATAAGGTTCGACCGCCCCGGACGCTCTTCGTGCCTTTCCCAATAGGCTATCCTCTCGGCAAGCCCTGGGAACCAAGTCTGCAACATTCGATTATCCGCGAGGCACTGAATTTGTTCGATGCTGCGGCGCCGCTCCCGCTGTTGCTCTTCCACGAATAGCTCGTCAGAGGAAGCTGTCATTACCTGAGCCGTACGCCGGTTGATGGTCAGAACAAGATCCGCTTGATGGACGGCAACCTCGCCACGGCGAGTGACGTTGCGGTCGTGGGAGTATAATACTCGCTCCGCGGAGGAGGCGGGAACCCATGAAGCAAGGGCCTGGATGGGTCGTCGGCTTCACTCTCGCACTCGTGTGGTTATGCACTGCATTTTCCGGCCGGGCGCAGAGCCTGCCCGCCAAAATGAATCAGTATATGCAAGCGAGCATGAAAGTCGACCGCTTCATGGGACCTGTCCTCGTTGCAGAACACGGAAAGGTGCTTTTCAGCAAGGGCTACGAAATGGCCAACCTGAAGCTGCATATCCCCGACACTCCCGAAACGGAATTCAGAATCGGATCAATCACCACGGAATTTATGGCGATATCCATTCTTGAGTTGCAGGCGCGAGGCAAGTTGAACGTTCAGGATCCGATCTGCAAGTACGTGCCGGATTGTCCCGCGGACTGGAACTCCATCAAAATCTTCAATTTGCTTACCCACACTTCCGGCATCCCGAATTTCACGTCGTTTCCTAATTATCTGGATGTCGCGAGTCATCCGATCACGGCGACCGGCTTGCTTGCCCTGTTTGAGACCAAGCCGCTCAATTTTAAGCCGAGGCGAACTTCAGCTACAGCAATTCGGGTTATGAGGTGCTCGACTGCATCATTCAACGCGCTTCCGGCGAAAGATACAGTGCGTTTCTGAGAAAAAACATTTTCGACCCATTGGGAATGCCCGACAGTGGCTACGATAGCAGCCATCCTAGTGGGCTGTCCCACTGATTAGGTTCGTAATCCGGTGACTCGGGTGGCGGTAGGTCCACCGGATCGGTTTGGCTGCCTTGGCGTAAGCCCGGATATAACGCATGAGCTTACGGTTCAGGTCGGCC
>JAKAWG010000007.1 GCA_021817045.1 Acidobacteriota bacterium | reverse complement strand
ACTTTCTTCCCACCCCAAAGTAAGCTAACTTTGCGTTGCATTGTCCTGTTCCTCCGCTGATTTTGTCTAACCAACTTCAACCTAACGGATCGGAACGGAACAGTGCCCCTTAATTTCCCAATTCGAGTTGAACCTTCCCGACGCCTGTTGGCGGAGCGACTTGATCTGGTCGCTTGCGGATTTCGAAACTGGAACGATGTAGTGTGCCGCTTCCGTCAAGCTCATCTTCAAGCGGTAAGCTTTGCGGCAACATTCCTTGATTTCGGCGCCGGTCCACCCTTCGTCGTCTGGCAATTCGCCCGAAACTCCGTACTTCGCGAGATATATCGCCCAGATTGCTTCCCGCTCTTCCGGCGTCGGCAGATCGAAGAAGAATGTGCCCAGCGTGAAACGCCGCCGCAGCTCAGGCGGCAGGCTCGTAATCGAATTGCAGGTGGCGATGAACAGCGCTCGTCCCTGCGAAACCGCCTCCACCACCTTGAGCGCCGCCCGCCGACGGTCTCCCGAAGCTCCCACGAGCGAGCTCTCCATCGCTGTCAAATCGAACGCGATGGTCGGGATACCCGCGGTATTTCCCGTAGCCTTGGCCGTGGCGCTTTTAGCGCTTCCGGGCGGCCCCAGATACAACGTGCCGTCAGCCTCATGGTCCTGCATCCAGGTGAGCATCGTGCCCGTCATTTCTGTCTTCACGCCGGAGAGGTCCGTTCCCGTGCCGGCGAAAGCCTTCTCGATCTCGTCGATAAAGACCACCACCCGGGGCGGATCCACGCCGGCGAGAACGGCCTTCATAAAAGATTTCACGTTCAGCAGGCCGCCGAGTTCGTCAAACGTCTCACCCCCGCGCCAGACGCTGAGGCCTGGAGTCTGCTCGATAAAGCGGCGCTTACGCTCCCAAAGGTCCTCTGTATCCAGTTGTCCTTTCACGAGCGCCATGGCGAGGGCCTGCTCGGCCGGAAAGGCGGCTAACCCTGCCAGCGCATCCGTCGCCCGCGTCATTACCTCGGGCTCGGGCTCGTTCAGTTCAGCGGCCCGGAAGGTATCGCGGATGATAATCTGCAAGTCCTCCCCGGAGGGAAGAGGCTCGTCGAGCACCAATACGTCCTGAGCCAGCTCGACCGGCAACGCCGCCCCGGGCGTCGTCATCAGGACCAGCGTGCGGCCGGTCGCCTTGTACTCATCCCGCAGGTTCCAGATTCCCTGCATGACGGCGGTTCAACTTGCACAAAGGTACCAAATGCGAAATAGAAATTGCCCGTAATGCCTGTCTTGCCGCGGTCGAATCGACAGCCCTGAGGTGATGGGAGAGCCCGTGGCTGATCTGGTGGCGGTGGGCCATCGCAACCTGTAACCCTGCCGCGACAAGCCTTCCCCTTCAGCTTACATCCGACGGCTGCTGCTCGAATTTGCCTGACGAGCTCCCTCCAGTAGAAGCAAGCGAGACCCCGCGGATTAATTCAATCCTGTTGCCGCCATTCACGGATTAGCCCTGTCCGCACCACGCAGCACAACCCCTCCCCTGCGGTCTCGCCCACAAGATGCCTGCCGTTCTTTGGGAATCCCGGTAAGATAGGCGGTTTTGAACCGCTACGCCGGAGACTCGTCATGCCCAGAATGAATATTCTCAACACTGTGGAACGTGAAGCGTTCGACTCACCTCCGATATTCAACAATGTCGAACGGAAGCACTATTTTGATTTTTCCACTGGGTTGAGCCGTTTGGCGGGAAATCTTCGCACCCCAATCCACCGCCTCGGGTTCCTATTGAGCGCAGGCTACTTCAAAGCCGCGAAGAGATTCTTTCTACCACCACCTTTCACCAGAGGGATATCGAGTACGTTTCGCGACAGCTCGAACTGATGGATTTTAGCTTTGACTTTGCCCGCTACAGCGCGCGCATCCGCCAATTCCACGAAATCACGATCCGAAGGTTCTACGGTTTCCGGGTCGTCGACCCTGCGGCATCCCGCCTCCTGCTCCAAGAGATCGCCGACATGGTGCACTCGGAAGTCAAACCCAAGGTCATCTTCTGGCGCTGCGTCGATACCCTGATCCGCGAGAAAATCGAAGTGCCCAGCTACACGCGGCTTACGAAGCTGATCCTGGGGGCGATCAATCGGCGGAGTCAGGAACTCGCCGCGATCATCGCGCAGACCCTGGCGGAAGATACCCAGAGCGTTTTAGACGATTGGCTGGCCCAAGAACCGGTCGAGGGTCAGGACACCCCGGGCAGAACCAGCCCCTACAAACTCACCTTAATGAAGAAACTCTCGCAGTCCACCAAACCGTCCAAGATCAGAGAACGGGTGGCGGATTTGGATCTGGTGAATGGGCTTTACACTCAACTGAGTCGCGCCCTTCAAGCCCTCGCACTGAAGCCAGAGGGCATCCGGTACTACGCCGAGAATGTGATCCGATCGAAGATCTTCCATCTCATTCGGCGCAACGACCCTGATCGCTATTTGCACCTCCTCGCCTTTATCGCTCACCAGGATTACCGGCTCCAGGACAATTTGGTCGACACACTGCTGGCCAGCCTGCGAAGCTTTCACAACGGTGCGATTCGCGCGCACAAGGAGCAGTGTTATGCCCGCCGCGAGCAGCGCCAGGAAGTACTGAAAATGCTGCTCGGTGGCCTGGAACAAGGGCTGGTCGGGACACCCACCACCATCGGCAGTATCACCGAGGATCAGGCACTCAGCGATGCCGAGAAAGTGGACTGCATTCGGACGTTGCTCGTCCAGCGCGAAACCCGCCGCCTGCTCGAGAAGGATCCGATCTCCGAACTGAAGGCGTCGCTGGTGAGAGAATTAGACGAAGATGACTATTACAAAATCCTGGAGGCGAAATCGGTCTGGATTCAGAATCGCGTGAGCCCGATCCTCAAGGCACTGACCTTCCAGGGCGACCCTGGTATCCGCAAATTAGTGGACGCCATCGAGCATTTCAAAGCGAAAGACGGCGTGGTCGATAAATCGGCCCCGATCAGTTTCCTGGACGCTGAGGAGCAGGCGGCAGTCAACAAGGATGGCAAATCCCGCTTCTCCCTCTACAAGGCTCTGCTCTTCCTGCATATTCAGGGCGGGATCAAGTCGGGCGCGCTGAATCTGGAACATTCCTACAAATCCCGCCCCTGCATGATTACCTCATCAACCGCGCCCGCCGGCAGCGCGATAAACAGCAGCTCATCGAGCACGCGGGGTTGGAGGGCTTCGTCGATCCACGGAAGACGCTCAAGGAACTTGACGAGGCCCTGTACCAGCAGTATCTCACTATCAATCAGAACATCGCCGAAGGAAAGAATCCTCACATCAAATTCAAGAAGAACGGGCGCTTCACCATTACTACTCCCAAACAGGAGGAGACCGACGCGGAACCTTTACAGCAATACTTCCCCGAGCGCCGCGTCGTGCCGCTGGTGGAAGTCCTCGCCACAGTAAACCGCTTCGCACACTTCGTGGATGAACTGCAACATCCCCAGCAGCGCTACCACCATGGCAAGCCCTCAGAAGGGGCGATTTATGCGGGCGTGATCGGGATCGGCGGTGCAATCGGTCTCCGCCGCATGATGCGCATCTCCCGCGGCGTTACCGAAGCGGAAGTGGAGCACACTGTGAACTGGCACTTCACCCTGGACGGTCTCCAGGCATCCAGTGATCGCGTGGTGCGCTTCATGGACCGGCTGGAATTACCGAACTTGGCGCGGCGCGTGCCCGATCAGTTACACACTTCCAGCGACGGTCAGAAATTCGAGGTGCGCGTCGATTCCCTCAGCGCCAACTACTCGTTCAAATATTTTGGCAAGGAGCAGGGCTTGGCCGCCTACACCATCCGCGACGAGCGCGACCTCTTGTGGTACTCGACGGTCTTCAGCGAAATGGTCTTCGCCGTGAGCCATCTGCTGGGCTTTTCCTATATACCCCGCTTCAAAAACCTTCCGCGCCAGAGGCTCTATATCTTCAGGAACCACAAACGGGTAGACCGTTCCGCCTGGAAGATCAGGCCCGCCGGCTATGCGGATGACGAGATTGTGATTCAGCAGTGGGACGAGATCCCGCGCATGATCGCCACCATCAAGCTGAAGGAAGTGACAGCCTCGGATCTGTTCCGCCGGCTGAACTCCTACTCGAAACAGCACGCCATCTATCGGGCGTTGAAGGCCTTCGAGCAAGTCCCGAAATCGCTGTTCATCCTTCAGGTCATTGACGATCCGGTCTTGAGGCAAGCCATTGAAAAACAGATGGACCGGATCGAGCACGTGCATCGCTTTACGCGCGCCGTCTCGGTCGGCAATCCGCGCGAGTTTCTGCAGGCGGAGAGAGAAGACCAGGAGATGGAGGAAGCCTGCAAGCGGCTCATCAAGAACTGCATCATCTGCTGGAATTATCTCTACCTGTCCCCGAAGCTGGAAGAGATCAAAGGCGCCGCCGACCGAGAGGCATTTCTGTATGCCGTGGCTCACGGCTCGGCAGCCGCTTGGCGGCACCTCAACCTGCTCGGCGAGTATGATTTCTCGGACGAAAAGCTCCAAGATAGCGTCGGAATCCAGCTCCCAAAACTGGCCGGCTAAATAGGGGTCATTTTTAGGAGTAGCAAAAACCAGGCAACCCTAACGGCTGCAGGGACATAGCTAAATTCCTATTTCGCATTTGGTACCTTTGTGCAAGTTGAACCATCATCCGGGAATTGAAGTACGCCTACGCCCTGGGCAAGATTCCGACGGACGACTTCCAGGCCAACGAGGCGTTCTTCCAGGTCGCCTTGCTGGCTTACAACCTGCTGAATTGGTTCAAGCGACTCTGTGTTCCGCCCCACTTGCAGCGAGCTACGTTGCAGCGTCTGCGCCAGCGCTTGTTCGTAGTACCGGCCCAACTGGTGCGACCGGGCGGGGTGCCGACTCTGCGTCTTGCCCCGAGCTATCCATGGACCAGCGACTTCTTGGAAACACTGCGACGCGTGCGGCGGCTGCGGCCGCCGTTCTGAGCCTCCCGGCTGAGACCATCGCTGACAGACCGAGCGAGTTGATCGAAGCTCAGAAATCATCCTTTTTTTCCGCAGGATTCAGGTTAAGTGATTCGACGCGGAAGGGAACCGGTTACCAGGCGGATGACGGCGCAACGCCTTCTGCCCGGTTGCGGATTGGACTCTCGGAAAGCCACCCCACACGCTGGCGATTTCAAGCGCTTGTCCCGGGCGGGCTGGGCCGCGGCAGGAATCGCCGCTCGGACTTATGTCCGCGCGTATAGCTCCCGGCGCCGCTTGATTCTCCCCGCGCCCGCTATTGTGCTAGGCTCATTGGGGGCGTGAGGAGCGAAATCATGAGCGGCTGATACGTATTAGCCCCTCGATCAGGGAACTACCAACCCACGCGCAGTGCTCTTCGACCACGCGGGGCGGATCGTCTCGCTCGCCAGCCGCGAGCTACCACAATTCGTTCAAAGTGGCGCTCAGCAAAAGGCCGCCTTTGAGGGCGCAGAAGGCGCTTTTAACTCGTGTTGCATAATGTAATCTCGGGTTCCGGAACCGGCGCCGTATTCGTAAGGATACCGATAGATTATAGGTGGGTCACCAGGAAAATTAGCGGCAGGTGGGGGAGAAGGGATCGTCCATTCCAGTGTCGTCCCTTCCCAGGGGTTCTGCGGCGATCTGGCGCCCTTGAGAAGGCTCCGGCCAAGATTGAAGAGGAAAAGAGGCTGGACGGCTGCCGTCGCCAGGGCAGCGCCGGTGATAAAGACATTCCAGGGCTGAAGCGCGGCAAGGGTGGGAACGCCCTTAATTGTTGCATAGCAGTCCGGGAGCCCGGATAAGCCAAAAAAATACATCGGCAGAAAAATGCAATAGCAACCCACAAAGGTAAAACCAAAATGAATTCGTGCGAGCGTCTCGTTGAGCAGGCGCCCCGTCACTTTCGGGAACCAGAAATAAGTTCCAGCAAAGATCGCGAAAATAGCGGCGAGGCCCATCATCAGGTGGAGGTGAGCCACCATGAAATAAGTACCCCTGAGGTAGAGACCGAGAGGCGTTTGCGCCAAAAATATGCAACTGACGCTAGCCGTGCTGAAAACGGTGACGAAGGAAAGGGAGAAAAGCATGGCAGCGGTGAGGCGGATGGCTCCACCCCAAAGCGTAGCCAACCAGCTAAAGATAACCACAACCAAGGGGATGACAACCGCCATCGCCACAACCGAAAGCCCTAAGGCCGGAAATGAGTTCGTCCCTTTCGTAAGCATGGGGTGATCTTGCACGACGAGACCAAACAAGCCAATAGCGGCGGTGGCATATAGTACCGCGTGGTAACCAAAAACAGGCTTGCGGCAGAAGACGGAAAGCAAGTGGGAAGTAAGGCCTATCCCAGGCACGATTGCGATGTAGACTTCTGGATGACGGAAAAACCAAAACAGGTGGTCCCACAGCAGCGGCGAGCCGCCACTATACCGCTGCAACACACCGCTCACGACCAGGTTCGCCGGCAAAAAGAAGCTGTAGCCGCCGATGTGGTCCATCAGCAGCAAAGCCGTTGCAATCAGAAGCACCGTAAAGGCGAAAGCCATCAATATCGCCGTTATGAACCACGCCCATACGGTAAGCGGCAATCGCATCAAGCTCATGCCGCGCGTGCGAGATTTGAGCGTAGTAGCGATGAAATTCGTAGCAACGAGGAGAGAAGCTATAGAGAAGATGCCAATGGAAACAAGCCACAGCGTTTGTCCCATGCCCTCACCCGGGCCGGCAATGGAGCCTAGCGCGCTCATGGGGGGAGATGCAGTCCAACCGGAGGTCGGCGGGCCGCCTGCTGTGAACACCGTGGAAAGCAGGAGGGCCAGGGAAAGCACGGTAAGCCAGAAGGCCACCATGTTGAGGCGCGGAAATGCCATCTCTCGGGAACCAATTTGAAGGGGGAGAAAGTAACTTCCGAAAGCTGCCTGAGGCACGGTTGTGGCCACGAAGAAAACCATCAGCGTTCCATGCATCGTCAGCAGGGCGAGGTAAATTTCGGGTGTCATGATGCCGCCCGGCGCACCTATGGGCGACAACGTGGACAACCAAGGCATCGGCAACCGCGGCCAGGCCAGATGCACGCGCATGAGGAGAGATTCCATCACTCCCCCCCCGACGGCAAACAGGCCGAGCAAGTAATACTGAACCCCGATTACTTTATGGTTTGAGCTGAAAACATATTTGCGTGCGGTATCCCGCAGGAATTGAGGCTGTAAAAAGCGATGGCCGGGAACTTGAGGCGCCATATTGACCTGCTCATGGACGGCCGGTCACTGCTCGGCTGCCATCCTTAGAAGCCACGCCTTAAATTGTGGCTCAGTCATCACCGCCAAGGTGGCGTGCATATTGTAATGTCCGAGACCGCACAACCGCCCGCACACGATCTCATAGCGTCCCGTGCGTGTGGCTGTGAAGTGAATGGGAATTTCCATTCCAGGCACCAGGTCTTGCTTCAAGCGCAACTCGGGCACAAAAAAGCAATGAATTACATCCTTCGAGCGTAAAATCAGCTCGATCGGGTGGTCGACTGGCACGCCGAGCGTGGCCGTAACAATGTCATCGCGGGATGCCGGGTCCCGCTGGCGATCGAGGCCCAGATAGTTTCCGGTGCTGTCACTCATCAGGTTGAAATGGACAGGCCCGAAGCGGTCGTCGGGTCCAGGATAACGGAAGTACCACGCGAATTGCTCACCCCACACTTCGATTCGCAGAGCACCCGGCGCTGGACCGGTCCAATGTACTCTTGTCCAAGTCTGATAGCTTGTCGCCGAAAGAGCGACCAAAAGCACCGTGGCCACTAGAATCGACGTGCCCTCTAGTGTATGGCTGCCGTGCAAAGCGTGGTGTCGCTCCGATTGCGGCTTGGAGCGCTGACTCCATACAAGATATGCGACTGTAACCTGCGCAGTGGCGAAAAGAAGGCCGCAAACGATAAAAGTAAGGGTGAATTGATGATCAATCGGGCCGGCAATGGTCGAGATCGCAGGGGGAAGCCACGCATGTTTCCAAATCAGCATGCCACCAAATAGTATGGTGATCAGCGTAATCGCCAGGGATAACATTAACGCCATCGTGGGCGCTCCCCAGCCGCCTGAGCCGGAAGCGAAATTGCGCTCAAAAATAGTGGGTCTCTATGCGACCACCAGGATCTCAAATATCATTCGACACGCGTTTATGGATAAGCTCCAAAAGTAAAATTTAGCTTTATCGTCTGCTTGGGGCCTACGGTGGTTTGGCGCCTCTTCGTTCCGAAAGTCGCTGTCCAAGCGGCTATGGTGTACGCACCCGGCGGCAGACCCTTAAGCGCATATGTTCCCTCCGATCCCGTAACCGCATAGAACGGGTTACTTGTTACGCCGAGGTAGCACGTCATCCACGGATGCTGGCTGCAAGCAAGCGGGACCATGATTTCTGGATGCAAGAACCGCTCTTCGAGCGGCGGCGCTCCGGGGACCTGGGAAATGTTCCACTGCGGGTTGTTCTTCGCAAGGGTATGGACGTTGTGAGTGGTTGGATCGCTGTTCTTCACCTCGAGAACCTGGCCGACCATCAAACCGAGCACGTGGGGCTTGAACATGCAACCTTGCTGATCCAACACAGCAGGTTGGGTCGGCGGGGTAAAAACATATTGCTCCCCGCCCTTTTCGACGTAGACGAAGACATTCGGCAACGTCCCGTTTGAATTTACTTCTCCGTCGACGACATGAGCCCTCTGTCCATGGTAGAGCTTGACGCAAGCCGGATCCTTGTCCATCAGGATAGGGGGCAGGTGGGGCGGGTCCCCATGGAAAAAAATTGTGCCCGTTACCTTGCTTACCATAGATGCGTCGATCGCCGCCGGCTTGACGCGCGGCAGGGATCGGTTCGCTCTCCCTGGCTTGGAACCGCAAGCCCAGTTTAGGCCTGCCAGGGCGAAACACAATAAAACTATCCTGACTTGACGCATCTTCTGGGCTATTCCACCTGTTGCAAGTCTAAGCCAATACGCATTCCGTTTACCAGAACAATGCTGTGGTTGATGACCTCCTGGCTAGTCGTTTCGCCATTAATAAACTGTCCGAGCAGTGGGAGGGGGGAAACGAACTCGATGGCTTCGGATGCCTGCCCGGCCTTCGCGCGAAATTGATCGAGTACAGTGATATCCAAGCCCACGATGCGTCGATCATCCGGCACCTTGTCAAGGATCGGTTTGAGCATAGGTGCCAGGAAAAGGTCAAAGTCCTGAGCCGCTCGCTTATAGATGGACGTCGTGCTCCGATCGAAAGAAGTGGGATTGCGCAGCGTCAATTGCAGGTAAATCTGGTGGCGGAAGGTGACCAGGGAGGGTGGCGCATAGCTCACAAGATGGTATTGTGCGATGCCTTCTTTCGCCAGCGCCTCAAATTGCTGCGCAAACTTGTTCTGGAGCGCGTCCAGATCAGCCTGGCTGGGGCCGATCTCAGCCGGTGTGATCTGTTTTGCTGTGCCGCGCACGCTGCCGGTCGCTGCTGCTGGTCGGCTGGCAGATCGCATCGAGTCACTTTCAATCCTTCGTAAACTATCGAGAGAATCCGAAGCCGACAACACAACTTGGCTTACGCCGCTCCGCACCGGGCTGCTTTTTGGATTCCCGCGATCAGAATCGCTGGTGGCGCTGGGATGCCGCTCATGGCCCCCGCTCCTCGCCAAAGATGCAGGGTGCCAGTCGCCTTCCAGCGCTTCCAGGGGGTAAGGTTCGCTGCCCTCTAAGGCCAGTCCAAACCTTTTGTCGTCCAGGTAAATTTCCGACTCATCCAGGATCTGTTGCCGGAGCGCTGCATCCCGGGCGCGAGGGTAACCTAAAGCGTCCGCCTTGCTGAAAACCATAGTAAGCATTTCTAAGCCTTCGTACTCATAAGCGCGGGTCCCAGTCCAGACATGATAGGCAACTTCCACGCCGAATCCGTCAAAGTTCGCTGAGGACGAAAAGTACCGCGGGAGGAGGCGTAGGATAGGCAACGCAACATCGCTGAAGACGAGGCGGGCCCGCTGGTTCTGCGTCAGCAGCGCGGAGTTAAGGGCAGCATTGTAATTCCCCGAAATTTTCAACACCCGCTGATTATGAAACAAGACAAACTCCAGCCCGCGAGTGTCCCCTCCCATTGGATTGTTCGGACTGAGGCCGATATATCGCTGCAACGAAAACGGGAAGGGGAACTTTATTTGTCCAATCGCCCGGTTGAGAGCAATGAGTTGCTGAAAGTAGGCTCGCTCAGGCTCCTTGAGGCGTGGGTTGGTGATTTCAGCAGGGCTGATCTGGGCGTGGGCAAGGCCTCCACTGTAAACAGCCAGCAGAAGAAGCGCCAGCATTCGAGGAAGTCTCGATCGTCCGGGCATAAGAGCTACCTCGCCTTGTACTGGGGTAAAGGGCGATTGGGCTTATGATAGGGGGGCTCAGCTATGGCCCGGGTGTAAGCAATGATATGGCGAATTTCAGCCTGCGTCAGGGTATTGCCATACGGTGGCATCATTGCCGATTTGCCCATCGCACTGCCGCCGAGCGTGATGATGTTGTCCAGGTACTGGTCGCTCATGGAATTCAATACCGCGCCATCATTCATGAGATGAGGAGTGGGGGTCAAATTGTAGCGGTTGGAAGGGCCTGCCGGAGTGGAATCCGCGTGGCACCACACGCAATAGATATAGAAAAGCCTCTTTCCCTGGCTCTGCTCATAGTCAAGCGGGATCAAGTGATCAGAGTTATTCCAGTCGACCTCAGTACCGTAAGCATTGCGAAGCGGATCAGGCTTCTGGGCCGTGCGCCGGGCGTGGCACGCCGTTAAGCCGACGAGTAAGGGGAGCGCAAGAAGAAAAGCGTATCGCTTCATTTCGCATCTCCTGGCAGGGGAGCAACCCCACCCGAGCTTTTTTGCTTCAGCGTAAGCAAATACGCTGTCAACGCCTGAATCTGAGGCTGAGTAAAATCCCGGTGAGGTTCGATTGTGCCCGGAATAAGAGCCTGCGGGTCTTTGAGCCACGCTTCGATCCATGCTGCGTTCATCCAATTGCCCACGTTCGTCAGCGACGGCCCCACATATCCTCCCTTGGCACCGATCGTATGGCAGGACTGACACTCGTACTTCACAAAATAAAGTTCTTTTCCAAAGCTCGCCATTTCCGGAGCGAAGCTCTCCGGATTCACGGCAGCCCGGTTGATGGAAGGATTCTGCAGCACCATGTCGACGTAGTTCGCGATCGCATTGGCTTGCTGATCGGTGAAATTGAATTGGGGCATTCGCACGGTCAGGGTGGGGCGCAGCGTTTGTGGATTGTGCAAGAAAGAAACAAGCCATGCGCGCTGGGCGCGGCTGCCTTCAAAAGAGAGGTCGGGAGCCAGAGTTCCGCCGTAGCCATCGATCCGGTGGCAGTCAAAACACTTGAAGCGGTGGTATATCCTTCCAAACTCTCCCGCTGGATCAAATTTCGCCCGTCTCGCCGGAACCGTAAGCAATGCGAATCCAGGATTAGTCGGGGTTCCAGTCAAGCTTAACAGAGCGGTAGTGATCGCATTGAGATCGGCGGAACCGAAATGATATTGCGGCATCCGCCCTTTGGGATCAACCGAAAGAGGGTTGGTAATCTTGGCTCTGAGATAGGCGGTTAAGGTATGCGGAATCTTGGCGTTGGCGAAGAAGAGCTCGGAGACGGTTTTTGCACCCTCTTTGGAGAGGTCCGGACCGAAATCCTTCTGGGGTGGTATCCCTTGCATTACGTGGCAGCTGCGGCAGCCCTTGGCGACGAATAGCTTGCGCCCCTGTTTAACTTCTGAAGCAGTTGTTGGCCCCAATTTGGGGACGTCCCCGAGCAACTTGGGATCGGTAAATGTATTCAGCATGTACTGCGTTACTGCGTACAAGTCTTTGTCCGACCAATTGTAGCGCGGCATGAGGGCATGTGGCAGATAAGCTTGTGGGTTTCGCAGCCAACTCACCAGCCAGTCTGGATTCACTTTGCTCCCCACTTTGGTCAGTTCGGGTCCCATGTCGCCCCCGATGAGTTCGGTCTGGCCGAGGCGCACTACGGCCAGAGCATGACAATCGGTGCAAAACATCTGGCGGAAGCGAAGCTGGCCGTAGCTGAGGAGGGCGGCGCGGTTCGGCCATGCAGCGACGACGGCCGGGTCAATCTTTGAAGACTCCGCCAAGGGGCTGTTCAGTGAGCTCAGGAAAGCAGAAAGATCTCGAACTTCGCCCTTTTTGAAGCGGAATCGAGGCATGCGCGGGTGCATTTCGTAGCCATCGACAACGACATCGCCGGAACTGTCGAGCACCGTGCGCCCTTCCTTGAGCCATTTGTAAATCCACGCCCGGCTGACCTCCGCCCCAATATTGCTGAGGTCTGGCCCGAGCATGGCTGGCCGCACGATGCCCGGGATCCGATGGCATCCCTCGCAATTATACTTGACCAACAGTTCCCGGCCGCGGTCCAACCGGGGGGTTTGCTGCAGGCTGTTCTGATGACAGCCACCGCAAGAAGCCTGGATGTAACGGATGGGCAGAAGCGGCTTCTCCCACGCCAGCGTCGTCTCGTGGGCTTCCCGCACGGTGGTGGCAAGCCCCTGGCCGCGGTGACAGACGACGCAACCCCACGCCTCGATGTGGTGGGGGATTGGAGGATGAGCCCTAAAGGGTTGAGGAACGGAGCCATCTAGCAGACTCGCCTCGGAAATACCGAGGTGGCACGTCGTGCAACGGTCAGTGACGTTCAGCTTGGGGAGCCAGATCTGGTTGATGCCGCCCTGAAAATCGGCCTTCAATGCCCGGGAATTCGCCCGCGTGCCGACGAATTCGACATATCGTTTCTGATAGCGTTTCCACACGGCAAAGTGGTCTCGAATGGGGGAAATCGCCAGAACCGCGACAAAAATCACGGTCGAGACCGCGTAGATGACGCGCAGGCGCTTTGGAACTTGTCCCATCTGTTCAGCGGGCATTTCACCTCCCCGGCCAGACCAGGGACCACCCCGGACCCCTCAAAAATGTCCCGACCAGTGTTAGCGTTAAGGATACTGCGATGAACCAACTCATGACCCACCAGGAAAGCGGCCGACCGCTGAGGTAACGTATCAGCCGCCCTCCCCGCGGTGGAGCAAAATATGCGGCCACAGAGAGAGAGGCGAAGATTATCGTCGGGATAACGACGTCGAAGGCTTCATGGATTCCAAAAACAAAAAGCAACGCTGCCACAACCCCTAAGAAAACCATCAGGCGACGCTGCCGGTTTGACGCCCACAGCGGTTCTCCCTTGATGTTCACATCAAAGTACGGAATGACCACAAGGGCAACGATGACCAAAGTTGGGATAAGCACGCCGGCGACGACGGGAGGCAGGTAATGGAGCAGCTCCTGTAATCCCAGAAAATACCAGGGGGCCTTGGCGGGGTTAGGCGTGAGCAAGGGATCGGCCAATTGCTTGAGTGGAGCGTCCCAGAAAAGCGCCACGATGACCAGCGCCACCGTGAAGATTTCGAAGACGATAACCTCTCGCAACACCAAGTGCGGGTAGGACATCAGTTGCCGTGGCTTGACGCCCTTCACCTGGGCCGAGGTTTTCTTGGTGATGAAGACAATCCGCTGCGGGTCCTTAACGGCGTCGGACCCGAAGCCCGCCTCATAGTTACTCTTTTCGCTCATCATTCACTCCCACCGTGACCGCTTCTTGTTCGACCTGAGTCGTCTCGATGCTCTCCCGTTCCTCTCGTTTCTCGTTCTCTCCCGTGCTCAGACCGCCGTCCTTTCGAATTCTCCAAAAATGCACAACAATCAGCCACGCGGCCAAAAGCGGTAAGATGACGCAATGGAGAACGTAGAAACGGAGCAGCGCATTTCCGCCGATAATGTTTCCGCCGAGTAGTAAAAAGCGGACTCGATGGCCAATAAAAGGTACATAGCCGATGATGTTCGTGCCCACAGTGATCGCCCAGAAAGCTAGCTGGTCCCAGGGAAGGAGGTAGCCGGTGTAACTTAGGAACAGTGTGAGCAGAAGCAGCCCCACCCCTACCACCCAATTGAATTGTCGCGGCGGTCTGTAGCCCCCACGATAAAACACGTGGTACATATGCCAGAAGACCACCACCACCATTGCTTGGGCAGCCAGCCGGTGGAGGTTGCGCAGCAGAACTCCGTTGGAGACGACGAATCGAAGATCCTTCATATCGTAATAGGCCTGAGGCGCTGCGGGATGGTAATAGAGCATCAGGAGGATGCCGGTGACAGTTAGCACAACGAACAGGAAGAATGCGAAGGGGCCGAGATAGTACGTCGCGCGTACTCGAAGGCTCTTTTCCCGAACTTTGACTGGCAAAATGTGCAGGAAGACGTTGCCGAAGATCGCCAAGCTACGAGTGCGATTGGTGCGGGCGGGGCCACGGCGGAAGATGGACTTCCACACCCGGTTGTTGCGGAGACGCTCCAGCCATTGCTCGCGAGACGGGTAAGTCATCGGTTTCTCTCTTAAACTTTCAAGATTTGAGACATGGGAACGATGTCCGCTTTGTCGATCAGCAGGGTTCCATCCGGCATGAGCCGTATGGCGAAGTGGGGTAACGGACGTACTGTAGGCCCGCGAACGATAGATCCGTTTCTCTTGTAGCGGCTTCCGTGGCAAGGGCACTCGATCAAGTTGGCCTCGGGATGCCACGCGGTGATGCAACCCAGGTGCTGGCAAATCATAGTCTCGGCATAAAACCCTCGCGGGTTTCTGACCAGGTAGGTTAGTTGATCCGTAATAGTGGTCACGGAGTTGATTGGATAATTCTCTGGGGGACCTACTCGGAATGTGGGTGGCGGCTCAAATAGGACATTGGGTGAAATATATTTGACCGTCACAATGCCGGCCCCAATCGCGGCAATTCCCAAGGCGCCGCCCGTGACCTCATTCAAGAAATCACGGCGGCTGACCTCGCTACTGCCTTCCTCCTTTGACTTTTGCTCCTGGTTTTTATGCTCTTTCATTTGACACACACCTCCATCATTTGCTCCTCTGGATCACCTTCAAAGACTTCGTACGCTTCCATGGTGATCGTGTGGGCGGGGCAGCGCTCGGCGCAAAGCCCACAGCGGATACAGATCGTTTCATCTTTTAACATGACGGAACCCTCGGTACAGGGCAGGCTGTCAACTTCCAGGTGTTGGAGGGTCCCAGCGTGGAACGGCGCCTCGGCCATAAGGCGGGCCTTTGTCTCCGGGCTCACCCGGAGTTGGCCGAGGGGGACGAGCTCAAGGCAATTTTCCGGACAGACTTCAACGCAGCCGCCGCAGAGGATACATTCTGTTCCTTCAGCCTCGTTGCCGTCGAAGATCGTATTGATCCAGCATTGCAAGCATCGGCTCGCCTCCCGCCGCGCCTGTTCTTCGGTGTAGCCCATTTCGACTTCCGTGAAGCCGGTGCGGCGGTCCACGGGAAGGAGAGGGACGGGAAGCCGCGAATATTCATCGAAAGCTGTTAGCGTCTGGTCGGCAACCATCTGGTGATGATCCAGGACGGTGATTTGCACGCGCCTGGGTCGTGGCTTCCACTCGGTGCCGCGCAGATATCGGTCGATTTGCTCGGCGGCTTTCTTCCCATCGGCGACTACCTCGATCACCGACCGGGGGCCAAGCGCGATGTCTCCAGCGGAGAAAATTCCGGCTGCTGTGGTCATGAATGTTTTCGGATCGACTTTGATGGTCCCTTGGCGGGTAGTCTCAACGCCGTCAGCCGGCGTGAGAAACGAAAGGTCTGAAGTCTGCCCGATTGCCAGAATCGCAGTATCACACGGAAGCACGGCTTCCGTGCCAGGCTCAAACGTCGGATTAAAGTGGTGTTGAGCGTCAAAAACAGAAGTACATCGAACCGTTTCAAGTCCGGTAACTTTTCCGTTGTTTCCGATGAATCGCTTGGGCCCGAGTGAAGGATGGATTTTCAATCCTTCTTCCAGCCCCTGGTCAATCTCCTCTTCATAGGCTGGCATTTCTTCGCGTGACTCCAGACAGACTAATTGGACCTCGCGGGCGCCCATGCGCAGGGCGACACGGGAAACGTCCATCAGTTCTTTCATGGCGACATCCAACTCCGTTGGTGACAGGCTGTCCGGCAAAAGTGAACTGCTCAAGACCTCCAAAGTCATCTCTTGCTGATGCCGGATCGCTGAACGCGCCACATCAATGGCGACATTGCCACCCCCAATCACGACCACTCGCTTTCCAATCGAAAGCCGGTAGCCCAGGTTGGCGTTCAGGAGGAAATCGACGCCTTTGATCACTCCATCCAAGTCATGGCCCGGAATAGGCAACTCCCGGCTCCGGTGAAGTCCCACGGCCAGAAGAATAGCCTTAAAGCCTCGGGCGCGGAGGTCGGCCAGCGAAAAATCCTTGCCCAGCCGCGCGTTTAACTCCAGCCGCGGTCCAAGGTCGAGGATTTCCCGGACCTGCGCCTGAAGCACATCGCGCGGCAGGCGGTACTCGGGGATGCCCAAGTAGAGCATCCCTCCTGCCACCGTTGATGCTTCAAACACGGTGACGGGATAACCCAGCAACGCCAGGTCATGCGCCGCCGCCAGCCCCGCCGGCCCGGAACCGATTATGGCAATCTTTTCCTCCCGTGTGACTTTCGGTCTTTCAGGGAAGAGATCGATTGGATTCCGAGATTCAGGTCCGTGACGTTCGGTTAGGAAGCGTTTCAGAGCCCGGATCGAGATGGGCGCATCGAATTTGCCGCGCCGGCAGGCCGTTTCACACGGATGGCTACAGACCAGCCCGCAAATCGACGCAAAGGGATTGGGTTGCCGCGCGTACCGGTAAGCCTCCTCGTATCGCCCTTCGGCAATTAACTCAACGTATCTTCCCGCCTGCGTGTGGACAGGGCACGCCTGCATACAGGGGAAGTTCGATTCCAGCCAATCGAGGTCCACCTGTTTGGTCCACAATTCCATCTCCTCACCTCCACTTCAGCCTATCAGGAGCGGACCTATTTCCCCCATAATCATCCGAAATATACGCCATAACGCGTCCCTCGATCCCCAATAGAAGTAAGATCAGGCTTTGGTCGCCATAATGGCGGGGGAGTGGCTGCCAATGTCCATGGTTTCTACCGTCGTGAAGCCTGCTTGGCACAGCCAGTCTGTATATTCGGCCAGCGTGTACGTCCCGCCCTCCTCGGTTGCGACCAGCATATTTAACGCAAAAAGCAGCGGAAACACCGGACCGGTGCGCGCGTCATTGGGCACCATGTCTATAATCACTATCCGGCCCCCTGGTCGCAGCGCGGCGCACAACCGTTGGAACAGGCTGCGGGAGGAGGACTCACCTTCCGAATGTACGATATTTCCCAGCAACGCCAGATCAAAGCGATCTCGGCCAAAATCCACTTCCCGGAGGTTTCCCGGCAGAAATTCATAGCGGTCCTCTACCCCATGCTGTCGCAGATATCGGCGAGTCAGATCGAGCACGGCAGGGAAATCCTGCGCCACAAACCGCGCTTGGGGGTCGGCTTCGCAAACTGCGATCCCCCAAACCCCGGAACCGCACGCAATATCAATTCCGTGCAATCCCTTATGGCCGCTCACCAGCCGCTGCGCCAGCGTCTGTGCCTTGGCGCGATTTTGTATGTGCAGTGAACGCACCAATATGGGAAAGAATTCCTCGGCCCCTTGCTGTTGATTCACAGCCGTCTGAGAGCGTCCGGTGCGCGCGGAATCCGCCAACCGACCCCACAACTCCCAGAGCCGATTCGTTTCCCACATATGGCCCAAATAATCCGGGCTTTCGCGCACCAGGTAGCGGGCGCTTAGCGGCGTCAGCTCATAGCCGCCGTCCAGTTTGCCAACCAACCCAAACCCCACCAGCGCATCCAGAAGCGCCGGCATCCCCCGTCGCGAGCACCCGGTGGCTTGGGCCACGGCATCAGCAGCACGATTACCCTGCGCCAGCGCGGAAAATACGCCTAACTGCACGGCGGTGCTTAACACCCGTTCCCCGGCAAACGAAAAGCTCAGGTCTAGCAGCTTGTCGGGGGTGACTTCCGCTTCATTCGCTAGAGGTCTGTTTGCGTTCGTCATTGGCAACTCCCTTTGTTAATGCTACCGACTGGGCGTGCTCCGCAAACCTTTTAGGCTCCCAGCGCCATGCCCACCAGGACAACGATGAACAAAACCACTTCCACTCGGCTGGCCCAATGCATTTTTTGCTGCAGCGCCGCCATTTGCTGACCCTGGGCCTCGCTGGGCGGCCGGCCCGTCCGCTGGATTTCCTTGCCCAGTTCGGCCATGCGATCAGCAACTACCCGCAGCACGCCCATGCCAACCCCCAGGGCCGCTACGGCCGCAATTCCTCCAATGGTGACGGCAACGCCATACGGTGTGAAAACCCAGCCGTAGTGCGCGTCACTGCTATAAAGCACAATTCCTGACAGAACGGCGGTCCATGCAGCAGCCATGATCCATTGGCGCAAACGGCTCTGCAGCATCAGGACCTGCAAGAATCGTTGCCCCTCGCCTTTGAGGCGCCGCGCCGTAGGTTCTACAAATCCCGTCACCACAAACGCTACACCCACCCAGAAAACTCCGCTCAGAACATGAACTGTGCGAAGTCCCAAAAACAAGACCTGATTAAGCGCCATCAGCACTCCTTGGTTTACGCCAGCACGTAAACCATCCACCCCATCGCACCGAACCGATGCAGTCACACCACGGTCCCACCCAATCATTAACAACTCGCAAGACGGGGAATCATGCCCATTTCGACGTCATGGGAAATACGACCCCACAAGCTGAGACCGTCACCTGCCACCACAAGGCCGTCATTGTCATCGAGACAGGCAAGCGGCAGAGGTTATCATCGTAGATTCAGGTTTACCGTCGTATTTCCAGCGCTTACGTCAACGGGCTGGCTATCGATCTTGCGGAAGCTGATTTCTTCGCTCCAGGCCTTCAACGTGTAATGCCCAGGTGGAACATCCTTGACCTCAAAGCTGCCATCCGGACCCGAGACCGCAAAATACGGGGTGGAGACAACCACAATGTAGCCGGACATCTCTGTGTGAACGTTGCACAGAAGGGGGACAATGCCGAGGTTGTTAAATGTAAACAACAGTTTCTGCCCCATCGGTCTTGTGCCGAGGTTGCGCGCTAGTTTTTTGTTACCGCTGATCCATGGCCAATAGACATTGTGCAGCGTCGGTTCGCTGTTCAAGAAGACCACCGTCGTTCCCTTTTGAATGACGAGCACATGGGGAATGAACATCAGATGTTTTTGGTCAACGATCACGGGTTTGGCGGGAGGTGGGAAAGTCTTCCCCGGGACAGCTCCGATCCATACGGCAACATTTTTGGCAGAAGCAGCCCCTGCCACGCTCACCGTACCTTTAATTGCTCCAGCCCAGCTTGCGATGGCCCCGAGATGAAAGAGTAAAATCAACGCTCCGGTCTGCGTGTATGGTTTAGAAAGTTTGATCATCATCTTAACCTCCTTAAAGATTTCCGATGCCTCGCATCGGTGAGGTGATGCCCCGAATCTGTTCTAATAGGCAAAATCGATTCCTAGTAAGAAACCATTGGGGTGGTAGAAGGGTGGTAACGCCCCGGGAACCGGGACCGCCCACCGATGCTCATATTCAAAATTCACCTTCATGTTGGCTCGGACGAGCACTTGCACCCCAGGACTGAACCGATCACGAGCAAAGCCCGTGGAGAGACCGCTGAAAAAGTCGGCGGGAGAATTCACCACATCGAACCGCATGAGCGGGATGAGCCACGGATAGAACCAGTACTCCGCCTGGACAAACCCGCCGCTGTAATTAATGGAGGGGCCGTCCAGAAGCACATTCCCTGTGGCAAGTGTGGTCGGGATCAGATTGGCATCATGGGAAAACATTCCCAAGGCATAAAGTTCAAACTTGCTCTGGTACCGGAAGCGGAAAAAGCTGCCCACTTTGTAATAGGGCAAGTCGATGGCCGGGAAACCAGGAAATAAAGTCTGGCTGCCCACGAAACCGTTTTGACCATAGTCATAGAAAGCACCCACCCGGAGCGAGGTGTGGTCGTGTGGCCCTGTCGGCCCTGAGGCTTGCACTGCTTTACGGACTTTTGGATTGCGCTCCAGATTGAACTGGTTGAAAACCATGGCATAAAAATTCTTCCCATTGTTCCCCGGGGGGCCGATGCCGCTGCCATCCGTAATGGCGACATAATAGTTGAGATCTCCATCATGCGGATAGCCGCTGAATTGCACGCCGCGCTGCATGTCACAGAAACAGAATCCGTTATTGGTTATGCCGCCTAACTTGCCCGCCACCGGAAGCTCGTCATAAATGTCGTAATCGGTTGGATTGATTTCGTAGGCCTCGCTAAATGGCAAATGCAATTCGAACTGGCCAAATTGGACGTTAAGCGCGTCTTTCGGCAGGTGGAGGTAGTGACCAATGTCGTTCGCCTTCAGGTAGGCAAATCCCAAGCTGCCTGCGGCATTCTGGCCGCCAACGGAAATATCGTCGTCGGCCCACCATGAAAGATTCGGCCCGAAGCTGCCGGCCGTAAGTGCGGTAAACGTGTTGGGGGCGAAGAGGTCCACGCGAGGCAAAAAACCTAACGACGATGGTTGCTTGGCGTTGTATTGCGTGTAACCTTCATAGCGGAATCCAAGAGGCACATTGCCGGGAATCTCTCCAGGATAGATCACCTTCGGCCAAAGTGTCTTTTCGATCGGCGCTCCTAACATTTGCTGGGGCTGTTTTACAAATTCTGCATCATGCTCGGGGAATTTGAAGCCCCTCTTGTAAAAGGCCCACCCGAAGTCATTCAGTTCGGGGAAATCGTTGTGGCAAGTTGAGCATGCGGTGCGATACTTGCGCGCAAAGGCCGGAATCGCCTCGACGCGTTGCGGTGGAAGGACGACCGAGTACAATATGATCAACTCTAATATTACGAGCGCCGCCAAGCCTAGAAAAGTTTCCGGAGCGCGCCACCAACGTTTCAGCATTCGCGCATCTTCCTCCTTCTGCGCTCGGCATCCCCCGGGCGCTTGGCGCGTCCAGAATGCAACGAGCGTCGAGTCTACTACCTAATCATCCGAGTGAAATTGCTGGATTAAACTCAGCTTTTCTTGTTTTGCAGTCGGCATTGATAGCATCTCTTTTCAGGGTCTTCCGTGCGAACCCGCGTTGGACCAGGGCCCCTGACAATCTCCTGACCAGGGAATTTCCAGAGAAGTCTTGGATGGCGGCTTCTCTCTTTTTAATCGCTGTATCTCAGTGGCTTTCGCCAAGCTTATCTGTCCCAGGGAGCGGATGAGTTGGTTTCGGATCGCGAACCACTTCTCGTGCAGAATACAACCTCCCACGTGGTCGCAGGCCTGGTCGGCGAGGATACAACGGGTAAAAATGTCATTCCCTTCCAGGCAATTGACGATCATCAGCAGGGTGATCTCTGCCGGCGGGAGAAACAGCTCAAATCCGCCGCCGGTCCCCCGCCGCGAGCGCAAGAGATGACAACGCCGGAGGTCCAGAAGCACTTTCGAGAGGTACGGCGCGGGAATCCCTTCGTGCTGGGAAATTTGCTGAACACCGATAAGCCTCCCACAAGGCTGCCCGGCAAGGTAGCTCATCGCGCGGATACCGTAAACGCAGGAACGGGAAAACGGCATCATTGACGGCAGTTAAAGACTCTTTTATCCTCAAGTCATGAATTTGGTCTTTACCGCCTCGCGCGTCAATTTCTCATTTGTCCTTGCTATGAGGACAATTGTCACCGGAGGCCGATATGCTCGAACGAGAGCTATTTCAATTCCTGGAGAAGACTGCGGATGCCGCATTTACGGTGAACGATCTGGGGCTGATTCGCTCCTGGAATCACGCGGCAGAGAGACTTTTCGGATACAGGGCTGCGGAAGTTCTTGATAAGCCGTGCGCCCCTCTATTTCAGGGTAGAGATGCCCTCGGGGCATCCATCTGCACGGAACCTTGTGCAGTGCTCGATTGCGTGAGGCATGATCGTGAGGTGGCCGACTTTGACATGGAGGCGGTCGCTCGTTCCGGAAAACGAGTCCCGGTTAACGTTTCAATCCTGCCGTTCCATGATCGGCGGACGGGCCGGCGACTGATAGTGCACCTGGCGCGCGACATTGGAAAGAAGAAAAACCGCGAAATTCTCACCCAAAAACTGATAACACTTGCACGGCGGATTGCCTCTTTGCCGGACGATTCCGACCATCCGGCTCCGGTTTCGCCGCTTTCCGAGCAAGAATGCAGGATTCTCCACCTCCTCGCGCAAGGGAGAACTGCCGAGAGTATTGCGCGGGAACTGCGGGTTACCCCGCATACGTTGCGCAATTACCTCCACCACGCCAATCTGAAACTTCATACCCGGAACCGGCTTGAGGCTGTCGCCCAGGCTAAGCGGCGGCGACTGATCTAGGGTTCTATAATTTCTTCCAGGCGATGATGGCCGGCGAGTGCGAGCCGATGTCGGTACTTTCGACACGTTCGAATCCCGCTTCACTGAGCCATTGGGAATATTCAGCGAAAGTAAAGGTGTCTCCTTCGTCACTATTCACGAGCATGTTTAGGGCGAAGATCAGCGGGAAAGGCGGACCGGTGCGGGCGTCATTCGGAATCATGTCCAGGATGACGGCACGCATCCGCGCTTTCTTTGAGGCTCACGGGCTTCTGATCCGGGAATGGGACAAGGTCCGTGCCGACTGGCTTACCATCGCGCCAAGCTAGCGGGGTCCCTGCTTGATTTGTGGATTTTTCAGAGTCTAATGTTTTCTAATGTTGCTTCTTTTCAATAATTTGCTTAGCTTTCACGCTCTGCCCCAGCCTTTATAAATTTATCATTCCAAATCAGATACATCATTTTCGGCCCAAACCCTCAGCTTTGTTCCGCATAAGCAGATTCTAATGTTGTTTATTCCCAGTTACTTGATTGGATTGCCGAGCAAAAACGGCCCTTAAATTTCGCTCAAAGTCCCTAGCCTACAAATTTTTTCAGACCGGCAGAATTGAGTGTTGGCTGGCTCGTTTGGGCGTCCAAACTGGCAAGGTCGTTGTTTGGAAGGAACAGTTCGTGAGAGAGATGACAGACCTCCGGGCAATAATCGCGAGGGATCTATTTGTTTACTGAAACACAATGGACCGGGGACCGTCAAGCTTGGTTGGTTAGTCGCGGTGTCCTAAACTCACTTGAAGTGCCCACTTGTCAGCGAACGTACATCTGCTAACATGTCAGGCAATGGAGACCTTCAAATCTGTACCTGCAAACGGGAATCGTGCTCTCACGTACCGGCCCCTCAGCAGCGTCTGGGAGCGCGGCGACGGAGAGTTGCTGGAGGCAGCGTTCAACTTTTATTGCGTGATTCCACCTGAGCCGATCCTTGACTCCACCTATAACGCCGGCAGATTCTGGAAGGGGTCAACCCGCGAAGTCGTTTCGATGGACATTGATCCAACGTATAAGCCGATGATCGTTGGGGACAACCGGGAGATGACGGGCGTTCCCTCCGCGCACTTCGGTGTGGTGGTGTATGATCCACCGCACGTCGGCCCGCAGGGCAGGGACAAAAGCTGCAAAAAGTTCGACGTTGACTTTGGCGCAACCGTCGAATGCGGTAAGCGGCACGATTGGAACCTGAGCTATCTGTATCCGCCGTTTCTCAAGCAGGCCAAGCGTGCCCTAAAGGCCAACGGCCTGTTGTTGGCTAAGATCACTGACATGGTGAATAATCACAAGTCGAAGTGGCCCCATGTGGATTTCATTCGCATGGCGGAAGAAGCTGGCTTTACGGTCTGTGACCTGATTGTTAAGGTGAGAACCGGCCCGATGGTCTCTAGCAAGTGGGAGAATGCCCACCACGCTCGAAAGCGGCACTGCTTCTGGATTATCTGCCGGAATAGCAACGAATGCGAGAGACAATTAAGCTCTCGGAAATAGCTTATCCCACCTCTGACGCGGTGTGCTCCGGGCCGGCCTGCCCCAGGCGTCTTGCTTCCAAATCCGCTGTCGTTCCAATCCGGTTTGTAGTGGCTGATAAGGGCAAACTCGGCGGCGAATACCCACCACTCACTGTCGAACGTCAGGTAACGGCATTTGATTTGACCGAGGGAGATATTCCCACGACCGCTGATCTTCCCGACGTGTTCAGCAAGACGGGCGCGCAAGGTGCGCTTGCTCTTGGTTAACTCCCTGGTAGCCTTCCCGATGTAAACTAGCTTCTCATTCAGGTAGAGCGCATACACTCCGCTGGCGTGTGGAGCAACGTCCTTCGTCAGTGGAAGCAGCGGGCTATTAGCGAGCTTTTCGGTAACCTGCTCACGGATTCCGCGGTCTAGGTCAAGGGTGAAATAGTGCGGGTCTTCGGGGACTTCTGGCATGGCCGCCGCATACTATCACAAGGCCCTCGCACGCTCAATGGCAGTCGGCTACGAGCGGGTAGCGCAAACCTCCGCTTTCGGAGATGCGGCTTTTGTGCGAAAGCCCACGTGCGAGCTAAGGGCCTTAAGGGCGAAGCGGGGTAGCGCAGAGTCTCTGCTTGTGAGACTCTGCGGCTTGCGGGCGTAGCCCGGCAGAAACCTGCGGACGCCTTTCCTTCCAAATTACAAGCCGCAGAGTTCCCAAAACCAGGAAACTCTGCGCTGCACATCTGGAAATCGGCAGTCTTGCTGTTGACGGATTGTTCCTCGCGAGCGATAGTCGCCTGGCGCACTTACCGATGTACTGCCCGAATCGGCACATTAATGCTTGACATTTAATGTGATGCAATATATCCTCATCGTGTGATTAAGTCCTTCCGCTTGGCGGACACTGAACGGCTTTTCAGGCGGGAGCGAGTTAGACGGTTCGAGTCGATAGAGCGGGCGGCACAAAGAAAGCTTGAAATGCTGAACGCTGCCAAGGAATTGTGGGACCTGGCATCGGGCCGGGGCAACCGCTTGGAGAAACTGCTCGGCGACCGGGAAGGACAATACAGCATCCGCATCAACGATCAGTGGCGCGTATGTTTCGTCTGGAGCGAGGGCGACGCCCTCGACGTTGAGATTACGGACTACCACTGAGGAGGATCAACGAACATGGCTACGCGGCTGAAGCCGGTTCATCCGGGCGAGATTTTGCGCGAGGAATTCATAGAGCCGCTTGGGTTGAATCCTCACAAAGTTTCGGTTGCGCTTCGCGTGTCCGCACCTGCGGTTTACGAGATTGTGCGTGAAGAGCGGTCTATTTCTCCCGACATGGCTTTGCGGCTCGCCCGCTATTTTGGCACCACGCCCGAATTTTGGCTCAATCTGCAAGCCCGCTATGATTTGGAAGTTGCTCGGGACGAGAAAGAGATCAAAGTTAAGCGGGAAGTACAGCCGCTCCGATCTGTTTCCGCGTACTGAGCTGTAAGCTGGCCGCATATTGCGAAGCCGCAAACATCGACGAAAGCGCGACGCGCCACCCGACGTCGCACAAATCGCAAAGTACGAGCTGCGCCACCTGCGGTCTGTTTCAGCGTACTAATTTCCGATAGCTGGCCCAGCCTGTTGACTGTGACGCAGTCACTGAGCCGTCTCCGCCGGTTGGCGAAAGCATTTGCGGGAAGGGGGAAATATGAATGGCCGGGAAGACGTTTCGACAAGGTTCGTTACGACAGCCTCGACGCCCGACAGAAGGAACTGTTCAACTTCCAGAAGATTGCTGCCACGCTTGCCGACTACGGATACAACTGCATCAAGCTGGCTGACCACTGGCAGGCGGCTGATTTTCTCGCCTATCACGTGGATGGTACCACCACGTTAAAGATTCAACTGAAGTCGAGGGTTACCATTCAAAGAAAGTACTGCGGCAAGGACATCTGGATGGCCTTCCCGCACAAGGGCTCTTGGTATCTCATCGAGCACGATCGTTTGGTGGAGAAGATTAGGAGGGAGACTGACTGGCTCCTGAGTAAGTCATGGAAGGAAATGCACGGTTATTCCTCCACAAACATCAACGCCGGTCTCTTGAGGAGCCTCGCCGACAGCAAGCTTGGCCCTGTCTACGGACCGATTCTGGAAGAAGAAGATGACAGGTAGGCTGGCTCCTGCCGCTTGAAGCGGATCTCAAGAGCGGAGGTTCGAGCTGCCTTAGCGGGTAGCGCACCCGAGTCTCCGCCTGTGAGACTCTGCGGTTTGTGACGGTGGCCCGGCAGAAACCTGCGGAGGTTTTTCTTTTCAGATTACAAGCCGCATCGGAGTCTCCAACGGCACGAGACTCCGCATTGCAGGGGCATGAATTCTTGCTTTCTTGACAAGCTTTTGGGACCATGTCATTCCGAGCGGAGCGAGGAATCTCGCTGTGGGGGCCGGACAACGCGAGATTCCTCGTCGCTTCGCTCCTCGGAATGATATCTGCGCTGCTTGCGGCCCCAGGCCATGCTGCGGTACACGCCCGGGCCAAAGAGTAGCGCATCAGGGTCAGCCTTTTGATCCCGCCGCTTTTAGGGAGAAAAACCGTCTCATCTGTCTCAACGGTCTCATCGCGGTCTGATAGAATCTTGATTGTGATGCGGACGGTGGAAAGGTGAAGAGGAGGAGAAGCGCGAAGCAAAAACTTTCGGATCGAAGCCTACCAACCCTTTAGAATCAACAACATTAGAATTCTCTTATCAATCACAGGCTGGACAGACCGGTCTGCGAAGGAACGACTATGGGCGGGTAGCGCCTCTGCTCTTGAGACTCCGCAGCTTGCCGGCGGACAACCCCGAAAAACGGCAGCGTTCCAAAGCGAACGCTGCGCCACTTGCTTCCAATGGTCATTCATATCGCGCTACTACGTGCGGTAAACGTCGGCGGGCGGAAGCTTGCCATGGCCGAACTGAGGGCCATGTTTGCCATGGTGGGATTCACCAACACGCGCACCATTCTGCAAAGCGGGAACATCGTCTTTGAAAGCGGCGAAAGGACCGGCGCTGCGCTCGAAGCGTTTCTTGAAATCGAAACCGAGAGGCGCCTCAAGCTGCGCACGGATTATCTGGTGCGCGCGGCCGAAGAGTGGAATGCCATCGTTGCCCGAAACCCATTCCCCCGCCAGGCAAAAGACGATCCGAGCCACTTGCTCGTGCTGCCCTTGAAATCCCCGCCGACAACAACCGAGCTTGCCGCGCTCGAAGCGGCGCTCCCTGGCCGCGAGACGATTGCCGCGAAGGGACGCGAGCTCTACGCTTACTATCCCGACGGAATCGGCAAATCCAAGCTGACCGTCGCCCTGATCGAGCGGAAGCTCAACACGCGCTGCACCGGCCGCAATTGGAACACGGTGCTCAAGCTTCAGGCCGCGCTTTAGTTTGACCGCAACAAACGGATAGATTGAATTCGTCCTTTCCTTCACAATGTGCGGTGAAGGAGTTGGTTATGCCTGTGTCGCAAACGCACGAAAGCAGCAAGCCTGCCCTCGCTGACCGGGAGTGCTGGCGTGCGGTGCAAGAGCGTGACCGACGGTATGACGGCGTCTTTGTTTACGGCGTCCTTTCAACCCGGATTTACTGCCGTCCCGGTTGTCCCGCGCGTAGACCGGCGAGGGAGCGGGTGGTTTTCTTCTCCTTGCCTCAGGCGGCGGAGCGGTTGGGATTCCGCCCTTGCAAGCGCTGCCACCCGCAGGCGGGCAATGGGATGCGCCCGGGCTTCCGGGGCATGATCGAAGCGTGCCGCTACATTGAGAGCCACCTGGAAGATCCCTTGAGCTTACGGGATTTATCGGGCCGGTTCGGGTTGAGCCGTTTCGCTTTCCAGCGCACGTTCCGCCGCGTCGTCGGCCTTACTCCACGAGCATACACGGACGCCTGCCGCGTGGGGTTGGTCAAACGAGAGTTGCGGTCGGGACGTTCAGTGGCGGATGCGCTTTACGGCGCTGGCTACGGATCGAGCAGCCGGCTTTACGAGCGCGCCCTGGTGCATTTCGGCATGACCCCCTCCACCTATCGCAAAGGAGGTCCAGGAATGGAGATCAACTATGCAATCAGCAAAAGCCCGCTCGGTTGGGTTCTGGTCGCTGCAACCCGCAAGGGACTGTGCGCGGTCAGGATCGGAAAAACGGCCGGGGACTTGGAGAGAGAACTGAAAGCTGAATTTCCTCAAGCCAGGCTCAACGGAAGCCATCGCGCGCTCGCGAGGTGGGTGAAAGAAGTGGTCGCCCGCGTTCAAGGCCAGCCGCCGCAACAGGAAATTCCCTTGGATATTCAAGGCACCGCGTTCCAGCGCCGCGTCTGGGAGGCGCTGCGGAGGATTCCCTACGGCTCGACTCAATCCTACCGGCAGGTGGCGCGCGCCATTCACCAGCCCAAGGCGGTGCGTGCGGTGGCGAACGCGTGCGGCGCTAACCCCGTCGCGATCGTCATTCCGTGCCACCGCGTGATCCGCTCCGACGGAAGTCTCGGCGGCTATGGCGGCGGCATCGATGTGAAGCAGCGGCTTCTCGACCTCGAGCGGCAAGGTTCTTCACAATAGGACGTCGCAGACGCGCACGCCAAGGTCCGTCATCGAACACACATAAGGAATACTGATGCCCCGAACACCCGGCATCGCAAAAGTCAGGCTAGAAGATGCGGAGATGGAGCGTGAGGTATTTCTTAGGGCTCTTGCGGAACTCCTCGAGAAATTCACGCAGGGACTGGGAGCTGGCGCTGAGGTTGTTATAAAGGCGGCCGTTAGTGGAGAGTAAACCTAGCGACCCTTGCCCTTTCGCCATTCTTCCCGTGATCGTATCCACGTTGGCCGCTACGCGGTTAAAGCGGTTGTAAAGCTCGGGGTCCTTGACGAGCTTACCGAGCGTGCCATGACCGTTATTGATCCCATCCAGCAGGTCGTGCGCCGCAGTGATCGTTTGATTCAGGTTGTTGTACATGGAGGGGTCGTTGATGAGTTTGGCGACCGTGCCGTTCCCGTGCTGAATCTGGTTCATCATCTGGTTTGCGCGGTTCACGGTGCTATTCAGTTTGTCGTAGAGCTCGCGGTTGTTGGCGAGTTGGGCGAACGTCCCGTTTCCGTGTGACAGTTCGTTGGCCACCGTTTGGAGCTTGGCGAGCGTGTCATTAAGCCGGTTGTAAAGAGAGGGGTCGTAGATGAACTTCCCGATGGTCCCCTTGCCGGCGGTAATTTGTCCGGTGATGGAGTTCAGCTTCTGGCTGAGAGCTGTCAGGTTCGTGAGAACGTCGTTCGCGTTGTGGACCACCGCCTTGATATCGGCCTGCTGCGACGTCTTCACATCGCCCTCCGCCGCTACGACGGGCTGGCTCACGCTGCCACGGCTGATGTTGACAAACTCTTGGCCGAGCAGCCCTGCCGTTTCGATGGTAGCCACCGAATCGGCGCGAATCTCGTTGCGATGTGTGCTGGAAATTCTCATCTGCACTAGCACGGCGCGATTCGGATTTTCCGAGTTAGACAAGGTGACGCTGCTGACGTTCCCTACCGGAACTCCGGCAAGCTGCACCTGAGCCCCGGGGCGTAGGCCCTGGGCGTCCGCGAAGTACGCGTTGAGCTGATAATGCCCGTGCAGCAGCCCCACTTGGCCGCTGACAAAGAAAATGCCTACGGCCAGGACGAGCAGGGCGGCGCCGACCATCACTCCAACCCGGAGTTGACTCCACGTCAATTCCTTGCGTTGTGGCATCTTCCCTCCTTACCCTCGATCTCGGCCAGCAGCCGGGTAGCTTGCGTTAAGCGGGCCGCTGACCCGTAGACTTGTAGCCTGCGGCCAGCAGAACATCGACCGTGGCGACCCGCCGAAGCGAGTTTCAGGAACGTCAAATCCATGCCTGAGAATATCTTAACAGCATGTGTGAAGAAATCTCGCGCCGGAGTCAACGTTCCCCCGGGGCGAAAGGGGTCTCATGAAATGAGTTTGGATAAATAGGGGTCTCTGGCCTGGATGATCTGTTGGCGATCGCCTAGAAAGTAGACGCCGCCATCCTTCAGTACCATGAAGCGAGTAGGCTGCTGGGTGCTCCCTCGCCCATTAGAGCGGAGAGGCACTACCCGCTCGCCCTCTTTGGACACCCCGAAGCGACTGAGAAACAGCGCGTCTTGAATACGGTGAGTAATTAAGATCGAGGAAACGTGCTGCAGGTCCCGCAGTTTGACGATAAGTACGTTGATGGTGTTGGCGGTGACAGGATCCAGTCCGGCGGTGGGAGAGTCATAGAGCATCAGCGAAGGCTGGGCGACGATGGCACGAGCTACCGAGACCCGCCGCCTCATGCCGCCGGAGAGTTCAGCCGGCATCTTGTCAATGGCGTCTTCCATTTCGACGAAACCCAGTACCTGCCGCACCTCGCTTTCGATCTTATCCTCGTCCGTCTCGCCCGATTCGCGCAACGGGTAGGCGATGTTTTCGTAGACCGGAAGCGAGTCAAATAGCGCCCCTTCCTGAAAGACAATTCCCAAGCGCCGCCGGTAGGGGTAAAGCTCCGTTTCCCGCAGAGGAACGATGTCCTTCCCGTCGATCAGAATCCGGCCGGAATCAGGTTTCAGGAGGCCGGCGACAAGCTTCAGCAGCACGGATTTCCCGCTTCCTGTGACTCCCAACAGAATCAAGGTTTCGCCGCAACCCAGCGTGAAAGATATGTTGGAAAGCACCTGCTTGTCGCTGAAAGAAAGCGAAATGCCGCAGACTTCGATGGGGCAACCGTCTTTCATGTAATCCGTCATCACCTCGATGATGGGCGACTAGTCGCAAAGTGACCGGAGAACGTCCGGCCCAAAAGCGCACCGCGACACGATCCGTGTGTGGTAACTCTCATAAGTCATTCTATCGCGACCTCCGTCCGAGGGCCAAGGCGAACCCGTGCCGGGCTATGATTGGTATTACAAGCGCGAATTTGGCACAATTCAGTTTCGCTTGCGTGCGGTGATTGGGAATCCTCCCGCTGCACATAAACGGGCGCGTCGAAGCGAGTCGGCGGACGGCAATGAAGATTCAAAAAGTTGGAATTACTTCTAAACCCGGAAGGGCCGAAATCACGCCGGTGGCAAAAGCCTTAAGGAGTTGGCTGCGCGAGCGGGGCATTGACGTCTTGCTGGATGGAGAAACCGTCGCCAACATCGAGAGCATGGAACAGGCTCTGCCTCGCCGCGACATTGCCGCGCTTGCCGACCTGCTGATCGTCCTGGGCGGCGACGGAACGCTTCTGGCCACGGCGCGCGCGGTCCAGGAGCGGTCTGTACCCATCCTCGCCGTTAACATGGGGGGGCTGGGCTTTCTCACCGTTACCACGCTCGAAGAACTTTATCCCGCGCTCGAATCGGTGCTGGCTGGCGATTACCGCAGCGAGCAGCGAGTCCGCCTGGAATCCCTGGTCCTGCGCGACGGGAAAACGATTTCCTCGTTTCTCGCGTTAAACGACGCCGTGCTCAACAAGGGCGTCATTGCGCGCGTACTGGATTTTGACGTCTGGGTGGACGGGGGATTCATGTCCACCTACAAGTCCGACGGCTTGATCGTGGCCACGCCCACCGGCTCCACGGCCTATTCGCTCGCGGCGGGAGGTCCGGTCACGGTGCCAAATGTGAACGCTTTCATCGTGACGCCGATCTGCGCGCACACGCTCACCAACCGCCCTATCGTGCTGCAAGATTCTGTCAGCCTCGAAGTGGCCATGCGGGATCACCAGGAGTCCGTATATCTCACCGTAGACGGCCAGGTGGCTGTCGCTCTGCGCAGCGACGATCGCGTCCGCATCAGAAAATCTTCCTCACCGATTGAGCTGATCCAGCCGCCACAAAAGACCTATTTCGAGATACTCCGGCAGAAGCTCATGTGGGGCGCGCGCTGAGCGCGCGCGGGAAAGGTAGCCGCCGGTGCAGCCGTTGGCATCGGCAAGACAGCCTGAACCAGAGCCAGGAGGCAAAAACTGAATGAAGAAGCTGATGAGTGCGATGGTTCTACTGATGATCGTTTGTCCGCCGCTCGCGGCCAGGCGGCACGGTCCGCAAACGTTCACGATCCAGATTCCTGCCCGGCCGGACTTTTACGGCATCGAGTGGCTCATTGGCAATTGGAGCGGGAAAACCGTGGGAGCAAAGCCGGCGGGGACCGTTCGCCTTTCGGTTTCCTACGCGCTTGACCGGCGCATCATGATCCTGCGCGAGCATGTCTCGCTGCCGGCGACCAAAGTTGCTCCCGCCACTAGCGAGAATCTCATCGGCATTCTCAGCTCCAATCTCTCCCACGGATTCGATCTGGACCTCTATTCATCTCACGGCTTCGTCACGCGCTATCTCATAACCGTTTACGATGGCGAGATCCGCTTTAACCCAGAAGGCGGTTCACTCCAGCCAGCAGGCTGGATTTTCCGCCGCACCATCCGCCACACCAATCCGGGAAAGTGTACCGAAACCGTGAGCGTCGCTCCGCCCGGCCAGCCTTTTTTCACGTATTACACGGCGGACCTGACTCAGGATCCGCCGCAGTAAGGCGCGGCTTACAATCCCGAAATCGTTTACGGCAGCACCGAACGGAAGTTTCGCTCAACGGAAATTGCCCGTATACCATCGTTTAACGATTGCCATCGCGGGTTTACCCCACGGAGTCAGGGAGCGATCGCGGCGTCCGCCAAAATCGTTCGTACCCACCTTCCACCAGTACATGCCCTCGAACCACGGTTGATCATAAAAAGCTCGGAAAATCACCTCATAACAGCGCGCCTGCAAGGCCAGCGCAACCGGCCCCCTGGCCGAACTATCCCACGGATGCTCCCCGGCCCCGGGCACGCTTGGAAAACCCGCCTCAGTGAAGATAACCGGCTTGTTAAACTTCTTCTGCACGCCTTCCACGTGCGCAATCAGCGCGGCGGTGGACAAGTTCGGGGGCAACGGATAATACTCCTGAAGCCCGATGTAATCGAGCGCATTCCAGAAGCGGATATGCTCAAACTCCTCACCGAAGCTTGCCGCGTAAGTGAGCGGGCCGGGATAAACGCTTCGCACTTGAGCGATGATCTTTCGCCACGCGCATGCATCCGGTGAAAGATGAACGAATTCCCCGCCGACACAAAAAATGTCCGCGTGGACTTGGGTGGCGAGCCGCGCGTAATGGAGGATAAACTGCGTGTAAGCATCAAACCATTTCGCCTGCCGGGCGGCCGAAGCAAATTCCAGATTGCCCGCATAGCTACCGCGGCCGACCCAGATGCCGGGCTTGAGCATCACCTTCATCCCGAGGGCGTGGGCCACGCGTGCGGTTTCGCTTATTCCCTCCTCGCTTTCCAAGCTGTGACGGCCAAAAGCGCGAATCTCGATTGAGCCAATTTGTGTCGCGCCATACGGCACAAGCGCCACCGCATTCACCCCGTTGCCCTTGAGGGCTTTGAGCATCTCACGGGCGGCAGAAGAACCGTAAGGATCAGGAAACTCCGCGGCAAGGCTTACCCCCTTCTGAAGGAATGTCTCGGGATAAGGCGCATTGTCTGGAAGCGATGGGTAGGCCGCCGCGGCAGCCAAATTTTCCACCTGCTGACGCTCGCGAAACGCCCGGCTGAGCGCAGGTTCCCCCACGCCAAACTGGCGGCCAGCACGGCCGTTGCGCTCAAGCCTCAGGCTGTTGCCCGCCAGCCTGACTCAACTCCTTCCGCCGGCGCTCTTGACCCTGGCCAGCTCACAATCAACACGGCCAAAACGGCCGCAACCAGTGGCAAAAAATCCGCAGTCCGCATCGGACCCCAAAAACCAAATCGGAAAACGGCGCGCAGCAGTCGCCAACCCGTCACCGGGAACACGAAGGCAGCCATCAGGCTCTCCACGCGACGCCAATAGTTCGACAGGCGCCACCCGGAAACCATCCACCAAAGGCCCGCGCATATCGCGACCACACAGATGAGCATCTCCAAAGTACTGGTGAGTCGAACCGCTCCGAAAGGCATACGGTCCGTCGCGGATAACGCATCTTCAGCAAGCGTCGCTAAGCTGAGACCAACAAGAATACGGACCAAACCGTTCGTCCGTCGGACGAGTATAACGGCAGCCAGGATGCCTGCAATGACAACACCCAACAAGTTCCAGGGCCTGATAAAGTGAAGGTCGGGCGGATGCGCCGCGATATTCGCCGGCTCGCTCCAGGCCAGCGACATCCAGAGGGAAAGCCGGAGGAATTTCAAGCGATATCCCAGAAAGAACACTGAACAGAGTGCGGGCAGGACGAAAAACAAGAATTGAGCGAACCAACACATGGGGAAATAGAACGTCAGGCATGTAATCCACGACTTAAGCCAGCGCATCGATTAGCCCTTACCGAACCTCACGCTGTATGAAACTCTCACATCCTGCTACTAATATAATTAGCCTTCGATTCCCGGGTATGTCCGTACTGATGACCGAAACAGTTTCGCGCCAAGGCATGATCCTGCCAACCGGCAAAGTAAAATCGCAATGACTTGATGGCCCACATGAAAACTAGAAGCGTTCCATTTCGAATTGTCTGGGTTCTTGCTTTGATGATGGGTTCGCTTCCACTTACGCTGAGGGGCGCATCGCGGAAGAATGAAGAAAAGACCGAGATCGCAGCGCTCAGGAAGCAAGTGGCGCAGCAGGATGAGCGGATTAGTGAACTCGAGCGGGAAGTGCGCGCGCTTCTTGCTAACGCCAAGATGTCCCCGGGCACGCCAAATGGAAACCAGATCAAGGCGAGCGCCGCCGGGACGAAGAGCGCTCCCGCAAAATCTTTGGCAAAGCCAGTTACAGCGAAAGATGCGACGAAAGCCACCGAGACGGCTGCGGTTTCGACTCCCCCTGCAACGCCACAGTCCATGACGCAGAATGTGAGCCCTTCCAGCACGCCAAAGATCAGCATCGCCGGCATCCACGTGAGCGGCGATGTGTATCTCTATCAATACGCTCCGGTCGGCGTTCCCGGCGTCCAGCCCCGGTTCGAGCTTTACGCCTTCTCGACGGTGCTCGACGCCCAGCATGGTCACTGGGGATTTCACTCCGATTACCGCCTGCGAACCACGCGTCTTCGCAGCTACTATCCCGGGGTTACCTGGCTGCAGCAAGGCTACGTGCGCTACGACACGCCTTACGGAGAATTCCGGGCGGGAAGCTTCTATCGCCGCGTTGGACTCGCCTGGGACGGCTCGTTTTTCGGCAACATCGAATATTTCGACGGACTGATGCTCGACCCGGAATTTGGTGTTGGCTTCCGCGGAGCGCACGATTTTTCTTCCCGCCTGGGAGCGCACTATTCCGCACAATACTTCACGACGGACGCGCGGATCAACGGGTCCTTGCCCGGGCGCGACTTGGTCTCCGAGCCCGGCGCTCACGCCAAGAACGATCTGACGCTGCGCTTTGCTCCGGTCTTCCGGCTTAGCCACCATACTTCATTGACTGTCGGCGGATCGCTGGCGCAGGGCGCAATCGATCGGGACCTTGGTCCCAACAACTTGCGCGACCAGTTCGCCGCTGACGCCACTTTGCAAACGGGCCCGTTGCTAACCTATGGAGAGATTTTGCGGCAGGCCGTCCACGGCCGCGTTGTGCTGCCACCTTGGAACGCCACCTACGCGCTGGCCGGAGTCCGCTGGGCGCGCGGGCGATTTCAGCCGCGGTTTAATTTTAGCCAGGGGAACTATTTCGGTCTCAACGCGCGCCGGGAATTCATCCTCCAGCCGGGGATCACCGTCCGCCTGGCGGATGGATTCTCGTTCATTTACGAATACGATTTCTGGCGAGCGATCTCGCTTTCCAGCCGCCAGACGCTTGATCGCAGTTTGAACCTGGTGCTGGACTATCACTTTTAGAGACATGCCAATAATGGCCCATTCTTCAGCGCCTTCTGATTCAGAAGCCGCCGTCGGCCAGCGTCTGGATCGTTTACTCTGGACGCCGCTGCACACTCGCGTGACGCTGGCCCTGGGCGTCGGCTGGCTATTGGATGCTTTCGAGGTGAACATTATCGGCAGCATTCTGGAGGTGCTGCAGAGGCTTTGGAAGGTTACGGCCGTTCAGGCCTCGGCGCTGATCACGGTCTGGCTGATCGGGATCATGGTCGGTGCGTTTTTCTTTGGCTACCTTGCCGACCGCTTTGGTCGGCGCAAGTTATTCATCCTGACGCTCTTGCTCTATTCCACCTTCACCGTAATTTCGGCACTCTCGCCCGGTTACTATTTCTTCCTCTGCTTCCGCTTTCTGACGGCCATTGGTGTGGGAGCGGAGTATTCAGCCATCAACGCGGCTATCAGTGAGATCATTCCCGCGCGCTTCCGAGGGCGGGCCAACGCGGCGGTCATGAACTTCTGGCCGCTTGGCGCCCTGGCCGCCGCGGGTGTTACGTTTTATTTCATCAACCTGCTTCCCCCCTCCGTCGGTTGGCGCTTCGCCTTCGCGTTGGGAGCGGTGGTTGCCCTGTTCACAGTTTGGGCGCGGAGGGTCCTTCCGGAATCACCCCGCTGGCTTCTGCGCCGCGGCCGGGCTGGCGAAGCATTGGCCGTCACGCGCCAAATCGAAGTCCCCGGCGGTCAAGCAGATTTTCGCCGGATCACCAAAGAAAAGAGCGTTGCGCCCGCTCGCAGCTTCTTTCGTCAAGTTGCTTTGCTATTCCACAACCATCCGTGGCGGCTGGCTTTGGGATCGCTTCTGGATTTTTCAGAGGCGTCGGGATACTACGGCATTTTCGCGTTCCTGCCTTTGGTGGTGCTTCCGCGCATTCACGTCGGTGAACAGCGCGTGCCGGTCTTTTTCATCATCGGCAACGTGGGAGCAGCCGTGGGAGGGGCCGTGGCCGCTCTAAGCCTCGACAAGGCCGGACGGAAACTGACCGTTACGTTCTTTTATTCTCTGGCCGCGCTTTCGATGATCGGTATGGGGGTGGCCACACGGCACGCGAGCTATGCAGGTGTCCTCTGGGCATTTATCGTGGTGAACTTTTGTGCTACCGGAAGCTGGGTGTCGGCTTACCCGACGTTTTCGGAAATCTTCCCCACCGCGCTGCGCTCAACTGGCATTGGATTCTCGGTCGCCTTTGGTCGCATCGGCGCCGCGATTGCCCCGCCACTTCTCGTCTTCCTGGCAGGCCGTGTTTCGGTCATGGCTGCATTCGAGGTTCTGGCAGGATTCTACGCACTTGGTGCCATTGGGATGATACCGTGGTGTTTGAGAGGCCCGGAAGGAAACGGAGCAGCCCTGGAGGCCTTGGGCGGCGAAAGCTAGAAGCACAGGCGAGAGATGAGTGACACGGAGTGAGCAGTCAGCTTTCAGCAGGCCGGCTTGAGGTCACATTCTTTTAGCTGATCGCTGAAAGCCGGCGGCTGATTGTTATTCACTCATCACGCTTCACTTGTCACTGCATTTGACGATGAAACATCCCATTATCGCGCTGAAGCACATCGACAACCTATGGTTCCAGGTGACGGGAACACTGTGCAATATCGCGTGCGCGCACTGCTTCAACGGCAGCGGCCCCGGCGTCAAGACATTCGGCTTTCTTACGATCGATCGCGTGCGAGACGAACTCGAAACTGCGATCAGCGTGGGCCTGAAGGCAATTTTCTTTACAGGCGGAGAGCCCTTCCTGCATCCGCAACTCTTGGAGATGCTTCGCCTTTCCCTGGACGCTGCGCCGACCACAGTCCTTACCAACGGCACCCTCATCACCGACCGCACCGCAGATGAGCTGGCGAAGATGGAGCGCGGCACCCGTTATTCTCTTGAAATCCGTGTCAGCCTGGACGGCTACACGGAGGAAAGGAACGACGCGATCCGCGGGCGCGGTGTCTTTTGTCGCGCCCTCGATGCCACCCGGAGGCTTAGCCAGCGGGGCATCCTGCCTCTCGTCACGGTTGTCCGAACCTGGTCCGAGGAAGAAGAGCTCACCACGCTCGCGGGCTTCGTTCGCACGCTGCGACAGGCAGGGTACTCGAAGCCGCGGATCAAGATACTGCCCTCGCTGCCGCTTGGTCGGGAACTCACTCGGGCCCAAGCCCGCGTCGCCTCCGCACATAGCGCCGTGGCTTCCCTGGCAAGAGAGCAAGAAAACCAACAGGATGCCAGCCTCGCCCGCCCCGCCGATGCCATACCGGACGAGTCCCTCCTTACCGAAGAAATGCTGGTCGGCTTCGATCTCGACCTGCTCATGTGTTCAAACTCGCGGCTCGTGACGGACCGCGGTGTTTGGGTGTGCCCGTTGCTCGTGGAAATGCCCGATGCCCGGCTGGGAGATCGTCTCAGGACAGCCGTGCCGCACTATGAACTGCGGCACGTTGCCTGCACAAGCTGTTACCATTACGGAACCATCTGCGGGAACGTCAGCGCCCAGATCGAAGGACCAGCCGACGCCACAACCGCGCCAGATTTCAGCCCGGCCCGTTTCAAGCCTTCGGTGCTTTCAGGGTAGGCTACGAGAACCCGCGCGACGCCGGATTCGATGCTATGACCAGGCTTGCGCTATTTGGGGGCATTTATAGTAACTACCATGCGCTCGAAGTGGCGCTCGCCGACATCGAGCGCCGCAGGGTGCAAGCCGTCTATTGCCTCGGTGATCTAGGCGCGTTCGGGCCTTATCCCGACCGTGTTTATCCGCTGTTGCGCGCGGCTCGAGTCGGGTGTCTCCAGGGAAACTACGATAATTCTTTGGCGGGCGGCCTGACCGATTGCCAGTGCGGGTACACGGACCCCAGAGACAATCACTTCGCCCGCCTCAGTTACGCTTACACTTTCACCCATACTTCGGAGGAGAACAAGGCCTGGCTACGCACCCTGCCTCAGAACTTCCGCCTGGAAATTGAGGGCCGGCGTCTGCTGCTTTGCCACGGCTCTCCCCGCAAGATCAATGAGTTTCTCTGGGAATCGACGAGTCCTGATCAGTTTCTCGCCTACTTACTGGATGAAGCGGACGCGGATGTAGCCTGCGTAACGCACACTGGAATCAAGTGGCACCGAAAGCTGCCCGATGGCAGACATTTCGTCAATGTCGGGGTCTTGGGTCGCCCGGAAAATGATGGGACGACGGCTGTGTGGTACACGCTGCTGTCGGTAGGACACGAAGACCTCAACGTGGAGTTCGTTCCGGTTGAGTATGACTTTCAGGCTCTCGCGCGCGACATGGCGCGGGAGCGGCTTCCTGAGGAATTCATTGAAACGATTTCAACGGGCTGGTGGACAACCTGCCTCGAAGTTCTTCCACACAAAGAAAGGGCGCGCGGACGCTTTTAGGTGCATAAATTTTAAGGCGCCGATGATGACTGAACTCAAACACTCTCAGATGAAACCGAATTGACGGACACATTTGGAAAGTCCGTCGTGATCCCGAGCCCAAGGAATATCTCCATTTCAAGCCGGAATAGTACCGGGCTAAAGCAAATCGCTCGTTGCGGCGCTGCGAGAAGCCGGGGCGGCACTCCGATTTGCAAGTGCCCGACATGCCTGGTATGCAAGCCAGCCGATCACCGGCGCATATTCAAGAGCCAGAATCAGAGAGGAGTCGCGGTAAGGCTGCCCGGCAACATAAGCCACCACCGGAGAGTAGCCAAGCACGCAGGTCACCGTCATAAGCAGCCAGGGTGCGTTTGGGAGGAAGCACAGAAAGGGAACTGTCCAAGTGAAATACCAGGGGAACGCATTGGGAGACAGTAGCAAGATCCCGGCCGTCAGAAAGAGTCCGGCGCGGAGAAGCGGCGCTTGCTTCCAGATCGCATATGCGACCAGTCCGAAGACGATAGTCGCAACCGCAAACTCCGCTTCGCTCTTGGTAGCAAAGGCCAGGCGGATGACGCGGAACAGGCTGGCGTTCCCTTCCCACCGGGCAGCATATTCTGAGAATCCCCGGAAGAGATTCGCTCCGGCGCCGGCGAAAGGCAAATAGGCCAGCGCGGCCACGCCTGCAAAGGCTCCCACATAGGGCCATCGGGTTCGCTTCAGGAAGGGTGGTAAGAGGACGAGAGCGTAAAACTTTGAAACGAATGACAGCGCAAGGAAGATATGCGAAGCGAGCGGCTTTCGAACTGCCAGCAGAACGAAAGCCAGCATCATGGTGAAAATCGCAAGAGAATCGTAATGGCCACACAGAGCAAAAGACACAATGACCGTAGGGTTCCACCCGTAAATCAAAATGCGATGAGGCGGCTGCTTCAATAGCGCCAGAATCCACCAAAGGACGAAAAACGTGGCAAGATCGAATACGGTAAAAAGGCGCTTATAGCCCGCGATGGTGCGAATAAAGGAAAAAGTCAGCTCGGTGAGCGGAGGATAAACGGCAGGCGTCCGGATTCCAGTTTTCAACGGGTGGGCAGGATCCTGCAACTTCGCGAGCCCGGCGCTTGCAGGATAAACCGTGTAAGGGTTAATGGAAACCCGCTCCACGCGCCCTTCCCATTGGTAACGATAAATATCATCGGAAAGAGGAGGTTTGACAGGGAGCAAGAACAAGCGATAGCCAAGTGACGACGCGATGATGATGAAAAGGGCCACGCGGTCCAGCGCAAACCTTTCGACGACAAGAACGCCCGCCAGATAAAGCCCGCCGGCCAAAAGCGCCAAGGCGATGAATTCCGGTACATGCGAATCAAGATTCTCTTCATGACGCCAGTGGAGGAAAATCAGTGTGAGAGAAGCCGCGAGGAGAAGTAATACCGTGTTCGCAAGCCAGCGCGAGCGTTTGCGTCTTTGTTCAATCGCACGGTTTGTGTTGGCGGGTAGCTGCACACTTTAGGGAATGAGGTATTGGGTGTTAGACGAGTGCGTTGGGTAAGAGTAGAGCGTCTCCTTGAGGTCGGACGCGCGCAACCCCTGGTGAATCGCGAGCGCAAACACGTTAATGTGTTCTTCGGCGTCCGAGCCGAGAAGGTGAGCGCCGAGGACGCGATCCGTCTCTTCCTCCACCAGGACCTTATAGGCGGCGCACGTTTCACCGATTCGGCGCGATGAATGCCAGCTTGACATGTCTCCCTGCCCAGTTCGGAAGCGCAGGCCCTTACTGCGCGCGGCGCGCTCATCGAGGCCGACGGAAGCGAGCGGCGGAATGGTAAACACCACGCTCGGGACCGCGCCGTAAATCGCTTTCCGATGATTCCCTTCTAACAAGTTCGCCGCCACGATGCTTCCCTCGTACCCGGCCACCGGTGTCAATGGCGGGTTTGGACTTGCTGCGCAATCCCCGGCCGCATAGACAGCGGGATTCGAGACGCTTTGCAGATACTCGTTCACTCTCACACCATTCCGCTCGCGCTCGATTCCACCTTTCGCAAGGTCGAGATCGTCGATGTTAGGCACACGGCCTGCCCCGTGTATGGCCAGATCCGTTGAATATTCCCTGCTCTTCCCATCGCAAGAGGCTTTCACCACCAGGCCGGACGAGTTGCGCGCAATGCTCTCGACACAGGTGCGCAGCTCAACCCTGATTCCAATCTCGCGGGTCCATTTCACCAGCCGATCCACCAGGTCGGAGTCAAAGCGCTCGAGGCCGTGTTCGCCCTGGTGCAAAATCGTCACCTCCGATCCGGCGCGCGCCGCCACATGGGCAAACTCAAACGAGATGTAACCGCCGCCGATGAAGACAATCCGGCGTGGTAGCTTCTCAAGGTCCAAGAAGTCGTCGCTGAGGTTAAGGAACTCTTCGCCGAGGATGTTCAACTTGGCCGGCGTCGCCCCGCTTGCAATCACCACCTGTTTGGCTTCAAACGCGTCATGCTCCACCTGAATCGTGTTTGGCCCGCTGAAGTGCGCTTGTCCGTGAAGGCACACGATTCCTTCATTCGCAAAGCCATCTTCGACGGATTGCGGCACGGAGTCAGTGAAGGTCCGCTTGAACCGCATCAGTTCCGTCCAGTCGATGCGAGCATTTGCAGATACGATGCCCTTCCCCACCATTCGCTGCACCCCATCCAACACCTCAGCTACACTCACCAGCACCTTTTTCGGCTCGCATCCGCGCAAGGCGCACGTGCCCCCGTAGGGCCGGGAATCGACAATGGCCACGCTTCGCCCGCGACGGCGACAATCCGAGGCTACGGTTGACGCCGCGACGCCTGTTCCGATCACGATCAAATCGAATGTGTTTGTCACCGTTCCGCCCTCAACTGCCCTCGATTGCGTAAACGCGCCTAAGTTTGAAACGTATCAAAACACTATTTTAGTCGTGCCGAGACTCAGCGCCTCCCCGTTCGCCCTTTGCTCCCCTCACACACCGCTTCGCGGTTCTCCCTGTAGGAGAGGAGATGGGGGTGAGGGCAGCGAAGCGTAGCGCCGCAATAGTTCAGGGAGTTGGCTGGCAAATGCCGAGCGCGCCAGCAGCAGATCACAGCCGGCCTCCCGCGCCGCTTTCGCAAGATCGGCTTGAACGTGGGAAAGGAAGCCGATCACCGGGATACGCCGCGTTTGAGGATTGCTCTTTATCGTGCGGAGAGCATCCAACGCTTGGCCGGAGCGGTGATTCAGATCGAGAATGATCGCAGCGGTCGATTGCTGCTCAGCCAGCCGCTCGCAGAGCTTCTCAAGCTCGACGGTTTCCGTCGCAATGCTCGTCAGTTTTGCCGTTTGCTGAATTTTGGAGAGAAAGATCAGGTCCTCGACCACCACCACGATTTTCTGCTCCGTGCGGCGCTCCTTGCCGAAACCTTGCTTCACAGTGCGGTCGCCCTGCTCCGGCCCCTCGCGAGACCCGTAAGCCACAGCGGTAGAGCGATGGGAATTCCCGCCCAAGCGGGAAACCACGCCTGGACCCCCGCGTTCGCGGGGGTGACTGCGGTGATTCTCAACGCGGCAAGGAACGAAATTCTTCCAATGCTCCGCAACACGACCCGGCTCCGAGACCCATTGCACCGAAGACGGATCTTGTTCGAACCGGGCGTAAATCGGCGTCGAGCGATCCAAACCCAACTCACGGTAATCGCGCGGAGGACCTACCACAAGCTGGCTCTTTCGATACTTCGGATTAGGCCGCCATTCAAGGCGCCCGGCCGCGTCGAGCACCGCGTACCACGCCAAGCCTCCTCGCTTCCGCACCTCGTCGTAAAGAAAGCCATACTCGCGGTCACACCAGGCGGCGAAGGTCATTGGCCGAGCGGGATCAGCGCTAAGCGTCGCGTGGGCCCAGCCCGGCGGCACGACGACAACATCGCCCGGTCCCGCTTCCACTGCAAAACAGCGGCCCGGGTCGTTCGCGGCGAACTCCTGCATATAAATCACAGCGCGCCCGCTCCAGATTTCGTAAAGCTCCGGCGGCGACCACCCGCTGTGCGACGAAATCCGATGCACATGTCCCTGGCTTCGAACCGGCTCTTCTCCGAGCCGCCCGACGGCAAAAGTGACCAAGCCAAACAGCAGCGTTCGCGCCTGAAGTTCAGCGCGATGTTCTTCCTTGCCGACGTCCATGGCGATAGCATAAACAGGATCAGGGCCGCTGCAAGCGGGGTCGCTGAGGCTCGAACGGATGGAATCGAGACGCCGGTATTCCGGCTTCGGTCCGAATATGCCAGGCCCGTACTGAAAGCCCAGCGGATCGTGGACGATTTGAACGTTCAGGCCCGGATCGAATGGGCGCTCGCCATTTTCAGAAGCAGGCTTCATGAATTCTCCTGGAGCAGCGGAATCGCGCCAAGGAGGGCAGCCTGGTTGCCAAGTTGGGCGCACCGCACGCTCACTTTCCCCCACGGCGTCCACGGGTAGCGATTCACGTAATCCTGAAGATACGGAAGGATGGCGGAGGCACTCTGCATCACGCCGCCGCCAATGACAACGACTTCCGGATCGTAGGCGTGAATGAGGGCGACGGTTAGCGCGCCCCACACCGCGAGACACCGTTCCTGCACCTCAACCGCGACGCGGTCCCCTGCGGCAGCATGGTGAAACAGGCGTTCGAAGGTAATGGAATTTTCCTGGGCCAGCGGGCTTGACGCAAATCCCGATGTGCCCCGGGCAACCTGGGGCAACGACCATCCTGCCGCTTCCGCTTCGGCACAGCCGATCGCTCCGCAAGTACACCGCCGGCCGTTGAACAAGACGGGGAAGTGGCCGCCCAGGCATCCGGCTTGCGCGTGCTTGCCGCGCAGGAGTTGTCCTTGAATCATCGCCGCGCCGCCAATCCCCGTTCCGAGCGTCATCATGACAATGTCCCTGAACCCGCGCGCCGCGCCTGCGTACCATTCTCCCAATAGCGCGACCCGCGCATCGTTCTCAATCTGGAACGGAACACCAAGCGATTTGTCACACCAGTCCTTTAAGTCCAGCGATGGCGCGTCGTCATACTTGGCGTTCGTCGAGACGACCCTGGCGCTTGCGTGGTCTACGAGACCGCAAAAACAGAAGGCTAAGCCCGCGCACTCGGACGGCTCGGTTTCCGATTCGCTCAGGATCGCCCCCAGCGTTTCCGCCATGAGCGGCAACACGGGCGCGAGCCCCTGCGTTCCTTCCGTCGTCAGCAGCTTCGTGCGCAGGATGGCGCGGTCTTCGACGAGCGCGCACGTCGCGTGAGTTCCACCGAGGTCCACCGCCAGCGCTTTCACGGCTCCTCGACCAACGTGGGCACGCCTGCGATTGTTCGCAGCCGGGCGCTAAACCCCTTCGTCGCAATGGAGCCGTAATCGTGCCCGGAATCGCTTGGCCAGCAGGCTACAAACGCCAGTACCGAATCGCCGGTGTTGGCGACACGATGGGCCGTGTGCGCCCGAATGTAATGGATCGAGCCTGGCTGCATCAGCTCGAAACTGGTTCGCCGGCTTTCATCCATAAGGATCAGCGCTCCGGCGCCGGCAACCGTGATGTAATATTCGCTCCGGTCGCGGTTGCGGTGAAAATGCCCTTTGGTCATGAAATATTCGTCTCCGACCAAGCCCGGCTCAATGAACGTTGTCCCGAAAAACAACCCGCCTTCCGTTCCCTCCGGCACCGGTTGAAGCGCCTGAACGCGATAAACCAATGTGCCTGGGTCAAGCTTCTGGCGAGCGACCTCGTCCCAGTAATAGTCTTTCATCTCCCCAATCGATCGGGAGCTTTCATGCACGGGAAGGCCGACAAGCTCGCCCGTAGGCAGATTGATCCTTACTTCAGTTGGCATAGAACTCGCCCTCAAAATCCCACATATTGCACAAACAATTTCGCACTTTACGCCAAATTTCCGCTCTAACTTACCTTTTTTCTATAACTTCGACTTTTACCAACAATTCGTTTAGGTTACTCATTTAGAATCAATCAGATAACTGGCCCCCGGGAGATTGTTGGTAATTGTTCGTCATAATTGCCTTTTGTTTTCAATGGGTTATAAAGGTGCCACCCTAAGGAATCTTTTATTCCGTTGCGCCCTTCCCGATGTAAGCCTTTGTGAAAAGTTCGATTCTGGCGCTGTAGCGGCGCTCGTAGCCTGCCCTGAAGCAGGAAGGTAGCGCCGAACCTATTGAAGAATAAAGGCCTGCGGTCACAGACCACCGCTAGAGCATCAGTTATCACGCAGACTCCATGGAGCGGCTTGCCCGGCTCCCGCCAAGCGCGATCCGCAGTTCTTGCCGCCCGAAAAAGGTACCTCGCAAAAACCAAGCTTTACCCCACCGGCCCGCTCTCTCAATTCTCTCCCCAATTTTTGCTCCATCCAGCCCTGCTCCCGAAGCGCAGGATTACAAAGCGAAGAAGCGCACCAGCCATTATCCTACAACAGGCGCAAGAGACAGGTGAGACAGATGAGACAGTTTTTTCGCAGCGGCCATTTGGAGGATTGTGCGCGCAAGTTTAAGCCGCTCGGTATAATGGCCCTTTCGCTTGGATCAGCAACCAGGAGGGAAGCATGAGGATACGGCGGAGCAACCGAGTTAGCTGCTGGTTTCTTTTGAGCGTACTGATCTCGGGCGGAGCGCAGGGCGCAGGATTCCGGCCGCCGGCGGTGCCTTTGGTGGCAGTTGATCCCTACTTCAGCATCTGGTCGTTTGCCAATCATTTGACCTACGATTCCACGCGGCATTGGACCGGAACCCGCATGACGATGCAGAGCATCGTCCGCGTGGACGGCGAAGTGTATCGCATTATGGGCGCTGACCCGCGAATTGTGCCTCCCGCTCGCCAATTAAGTTTGCAGGTGCTACCCACCCGGACGATTTACGATTTTCAGGCCGGCGAGATCGATGTCCGACTCACCTTCCTCACGCCGGACCTGCCAAAGCAGATCAACATCCTGAGCCGTCCGGTGACTTACCTCACCTGGCAAGTCCACTCGCTTGATGGCAAGCCGCACCAAGTCGAGATTTTTTATGACAACACGGCCGAGCTCGTGGTGAATACGCCCAACGAAGCCGTCACTTGGAGAAGTGAAAGCGTCCCACACCTCCAGGTGCTACGGATGGGAACCGCCGCGCAGCCCATTCTTGGCCAGGCGGGAGATTTTATTCGCATTGACTGGGGTTATCTTTACGCCGCGGCTCCCGAAACGGAATCGCCCCAGAACACAGTCTTGCCGCAGGCAACCGCTATCCATGAGTTCATTTCCAACGGGCAATTGACCTCAAAGATGGATACAGCGATGCCGCGTGCCGCGGACGATCATTGGCCGGTAATGACCTTCGCATTCAACTTGGGGACGGTGGGGACCGAGCCTGTCTCGCGGCATCTCGTCCTGGCCTACGACGAGATTTATCCGGTCGAATATTTTCACCAGCGGCTTCGACCTTACTGGCAACACGGTGGAGTGACCATCGACAAGTTGCTCGAAAGCGCCGAGCAGGACTATTCCACGCTGAGGGTCGAATGCCAAGAGTTCGACCAGAAGCTGACGGGAGATCTGGCGCGGGCGGGAGGCGAGCATTACGCCCAAATTGCCGACCTGGCCTACCGGCAAGCGTTTGCCGCCAACAAACTCGCCATCGGATCTGACGGCAAGCCATGGATGTTCCTGAAAGAAATATCAAGCTGCGGTTGCGCCCAGACGGCGGACGTAATTTATCCTGAATCGCCCATTTTCCTCTTGCTCAATCCCAAGTTGCTGGAATATTCGCTGATTCCCCTATTGAACTATGCCCAGAGTGGCCGCTGGCCGTATCCTTACGCTCCTCACGATCTCGGCACCTACCCGCTGGACAACGGCCGCCCGCCTGCAAAAATGGAGAGCATGCCGGTGGAAGAATCGGGCAACATGCTGCTGATGATCGCGGGAATTGCGAAGGCTGAGGGCAGCGCGAAGTTTGCCGAACACTACTGGCCGCTGCTTACCCAATGGGCGAATTACCTGAAAACCCACGGCCTTGATCCGGGCGATCAGCTCTGTACGGACGACTTTACAGGGCTGCTCGCCCACAACGCGAACCTTTCACTGAAGGCCATCGTGGCGCTGGGCGGCTACGCGATGATGGCGAAGATGCTGGGCAAGGCGTCCGAGAGCGAGAGATTCCAGCAGATTGCGGAAGAGTATGCTCGCAAGTGGATGCGCATGGCGGGCGACCGTGGGCATACCCGCCTGGCGTTTAACCTGCCGGGCACCTGGAGCCAGAAGTACAACCTGGTGTGGGACCGCGTGCTGGGTCTCAATCTGTTTCCCCCAAGCGTCGCCGAAGAAGAGATGAAGTATTATGAGAGTCACTCAACAACTTTCGGTTTTCCTTTAGACAGCCGCGCGGCTTTCACGAAACTGGACTGGGAATTCTGGTCAGCGACACTGGCGAGCTCCGCTCAGGATTGGAACCGGCTTATCGCGCCGATCTGGGCCTGGGTGAGCCGAACGCCAACCCGCGTCCCCTTGAGCGACTGGTATTGGACCACTGACGGCACACAGGTGGGCTTTCAGGCGCGGCCCGTGGTTGGGGGCGTCTTCATGAAAATGCTCGCAAACCCCAACACTTGGCGGGAGTGGGCCAACCACTAATTATCTCCGAGTTATGTCCTTGAAATAGATCAAGTTAGGACAAGTTTCCCCAACATTAGAGCAAGGGTTTGCCGCATCAGACCGCGGCCCGGTGGGCTACCCCCTCATTTGTCAAGAAGATGCCAGAAGTACCGTTTGGCATCTAGCTTCCCCTAGGTACTGCAAAGGGGTTTCGACCGAAGTCGGAGAAAGCAGCTTCAGTTCGAGAGGAGGGGGACATTGCTCCTCTCAGCGATGATGATTATTACTTTGAAGTAAACAGAAGGGGTAATGAAGAAAATTTCGCTTCTGACTCTGGTCGCGCTGTTTGGCTTGCTAATCGTGGGCCAAGTGGCGCGGGCAGATGACGTAGAGATTAACCTGGGAAGCACGAGTCAGGGGACACTCACGTTCAAAGGAGGCAACAGCGCGAGCAATATCCTGCTTGTGCTCTCTGGGATTACCGGCGACGCGATGGGGCAGAACGCGCTCAGCGGCGTTACCGGCTTTTACGGTATCGGCAACAACACACTCTCGTGGGTTAGTTCCACTTCGAACACAAGCGACTGGAGCGTGACTGGGAGCGAACTCTTCTGCTTCACGTCGGCCAAGGGCTGTGGTGGGACAAACTATCTTACGGGCACGCTCAGTTTGCTCGATGCCTTCCAAACCAACAGCGTTGCCAGCACCAATACGATGCTCAGTGCTGACCTAACTGGGCTTTCCGGAACCTACGCAGGTGTTTTCCCGGGTAGTGGCATTGTGAGCCTTAGCCTCGACTTGGGATCGACGACAAACTTGACGACTCTGCTGAACCAGTCTTCGAGCAAGGCGCTTACAGCAGGCGTCTCCAGTGGCGAGGTCATGGCAGCCCCTGAACCGGGGAGCTTCCTGCTGCTGGGCATAGCCCTGCTCGGCGCGGCCGTTTTTGTGCGAAAAAGCGCGCTGCGCAACCAGCGATCTTCCGTTGCCTTGTGAGCACCCAAACGAGCTTTTTCTCGTTTGGTCCACAACGGCAATGGCTTTAAGGTGGAAGTCCTCGACAGTTCCAGAAGTACTGCTCATTCCAAGTCCCAGACGCCTTCCTGTTGGCAACTGCCCAAAGGAAGGCGTCTGGGTTTTTCTTTCCTGTTGCGTATTATTTTCGAGGCACAGGACCTCAAGAGAAGTTTACCTCCACTTTAGCGCAAATATTTTCCGCCAAGTATTGCTTTGGTTACCAGCTAATCTATTATTTTTCAACACTTTGCCGAATTAAGCGTTTGGTATCAAGGTTGCACTAAAATCCCCCGCATGGGCGAAGCTGGCGAAACGAGCTTTGGTTCGCAAGTTGGGGTTCACTCTGGAGGAAGGGAACGCTTGCATGCTTTCTGGTGGCGTTCTCGTCTGCCGCAAACGTTGAGATCCTGAGAGTCCCGCCCAAGCACAAACATACTTTTGATGTCAGCCGGCGGGGCAAAAGGGGCTGGTGAGGGGGGTCTCGGAATACCGGCCGCCGATTGTCCATTCTTCGACTATTCAGAAAATCATTTAGCGGAAACAAGGAGTAATGTCCGGACAAACATGGCAGAAGAGGGGGGCGTTGCTCTTCTCAGCGATGACGATCATCAATTGAAAGGAAGAGGAGGAACTAAATGAAATTTAAGCTTCTGGCAGTTCTGGCGGCGGCAATGGTTTTCGCCACTTCGTCGGCGTGGGCAACGTCTGTTACCTTCAATTTCAGCGGGTGTCCTACGTCGTCGTTTCCTGGCAGTTGCCCTGGAAATCTTGGCACGCCGACGGCAACCTACAGCATGAGTGGGCTCAGCGTAACCCTCACGGGATACAACGGCGCAGCCACGAATAATTTGTACGTTAAAAACACACCGGTCCCTGAAGACGGAGTGGGGCTGGCTGGCACATCTGACAACGAAATCAACTCTGGGCAGTACATTTACCTCAATATGTCGAACCTCCTTTCTCACGGCATTACCAAGGGTACTCTGGATGTGAGCAGTTTGCAGAGTGGCGAGGTCGGCATGGTGTGCGATACGACGGCGGCCGGAATGCCCGGCACTAGTGGTTGCATGTCTGTAACCGAAATGGGAAGCAGTGGGACAAACTCCGCTGCAATCAGTTGGAGTTCTGCCGATCCTTTTGTTGATCTCACAGCAAGCTCGGGCAATGTGCTTCTCGGCGAGAGCCTGTCGGTAATGCCTATACCCGAGCCAGCCAGCTTGGCATTGCTCGGTCTCGGTTTGCTGGGCGCAGGCATCCTAACTCGCAAGAAGAGTTTCTTGCATAGCTAGCAGTCGTCCGTCGTTTCCTAAAACCCTGGCCGGTGTTGGTGGCATTGAAGTTCTTCGATATTTAGGGGTTGTGTTACGGATGCCGGCTTCGAAGCTGAAGCAGGCGGAATGACAGAATCCCGATACGAATTTCCCCGGTAGCCTCGCTTTCGGCATCGATTCGAAAGTTAGGCGCCGGGGTTTTTTTGTTGGCTGCCGATTAGATAGAATAGGGGCTTGTGGACGGCGCGTGGCGGGATGGGTTAATGGAATAGCATCGCGGGTGTGAGGGCACATCAAAGCTGTTTTCGTAACCACCTTCCGGCACGCCCGCCGCACGAACACGTACGGGGAAGAAGATGTCCGAGGTTCTCACCAAGCTGAGTGTGATTGTGTGCACCCGCAACCGCGGGGCCAGCCTGCGGAAAACGCTGGACTCGCTATTGACGGCTTCCAACCTCGCGCAGCAGGATTGGGAGTTGGTGGTGGTGGACAACGGTTCGACGGACTCAACGTCGTCGGTCCTGGCCGAATACGCTACGAAGTTTCCGTCGCACCTTCGTACCAAGGGCGAGCCGAAGAAAGGAAAAAGCAACGCTCTGAACACGGGCGTCTGCGCGGCGCGAGGAGAAATCCTGGCCTTCACAGACGATGACTGCCTTTGTGACGTTCGCTACCTCGAAGGCATTCGAGAGGTTTTCAGCAACCCGGACGTGGATGCTGTCCAGGGGCGAATTCTGGTGGAGGTTGAAGGGCAGCGGCCGGCGTGGCTCAGCCAGGAAATGCTGGCCAGCATGGGTCTCATCGATTTGTGCCAGACGGTGCACGAACTGGCCCCTTCTGAAGTGTATCTTCACGGCGGGAACTCTATCGTTCGCCGCTCCGTGTTCGCAAAAGCCGGAGGATTTCGGCTTGATCTAGGCCCCGGCTCCGTTGCGGGCCGAGAGGGAGACACCGAATTCAGCCGCAGGGTGGCTGCCGCGGGGTGCCGCATTTTCTTCGTACCCCAGATTCTCGTTCGGCACCAGCTCCAGGCCACGTGCATGAGACGGCGCTATTACTTCGCCCGCTTTTACCATAGGGGGATTTCCCGCGCTCATTACTTTCCGATCGCTCGGTATAATCCATCTTGGGATCCGTCGGTGCCGGCATGGCGGTATAAGATGTACTATATAAAAGAGATGTTGTTCGCGGGCGTTCGAGCATTTTGCCTCAACCTTTGGGGTCGGTCTGCCGATGCAATGGACTTAGTGCTGAAGTTGGTCGAGGAAACCGGCTTTTACTGGGAATTCGCGCGGCTGCGGCGGCTCGGAATCACGGGATTTCCGGTACCGGCAATACTCGATCAGGACGGGCAACCCGTAAGGTCCGAGGCCGGTCCCGTATCTCTCGTCGGAGCAGTTGCGGGGTAGCGAGGTGAAGAAGCTGTCTTGCCTGCTTCGCAAGTTGATCTCCTCAAACAACCTCTGACTCAGCACGCGGGCGACCGTCGCTGCATGACCATTTCAAGCCGAGCGGACAACTTGCCGATGGGCTAAGTCGAATGCAAATTCAGGTTGAAGGGCAAGCCAGCACGACAATGCCGAGCCAAGCAGGCTCTGCGGTGTGGTTCGGGCGCGTCCTCAAACTCGGTTTGCTTGGGGGTATCGTTGCGCTTTTCTGGGAATTCCTTGTCCAGACGACGGTGGGTTGGTTTTCCAGCTCTGTTTTTTCGTACGGCGTTCTTATACCGGCTATTTCGGCTTATTTGATCTGGAGGGAATGGCCGCGGATCAAGGCGCTGGAAGCCAAACCGTGGAATCTGGGCTTGGCCGGAGTTCTAGCCGGATGCGCCCTGGCGGTGATGGGAACGCTAAGTGGCATCCTGCTGGTTTCCGGCGTGGGTCTGGTCGCCGTTTTGGTCGGCTGTACGGGGTTTGTATGGGGAAGTGCACGCGCCCGGGCTATAGTTGGCCCCGTGGCTTTCCTTGCCTTCATGGTACCGTGGCCCTCCTACGCCATGGGGAGTCTCACTTGGCAGCTGCAGACGTTGGCGAGCACGGCCGGCGCGAGAATCCTGCAATCCTTGGGCGTCGTGGTGTTTCAGAACGGCAACCTGCTGATCCTGCCGCACGACGTCCTCGAGGTGAAAGAGGCGTGCAGCGGCACGCACTCGCTGTTCGCGCTGCTGGCTCTGGCAACGCTCATGGCCTTCCTGCAGAACCGGCGATGGGTGCAGCGAGGCCTTCTGATTCTTTCGGTACCGTTTGTTGCGCTGGCCATGAACGTGGTCCGTATTGTCGGAACCGGCCTTTTGGCCAGCCGATTTTCAGGGCTTGCTTCCAACGAGACTCTCCACATGGCGTGGGGGGTGGTAATCTTTCTGCTGGCATCATTATTGCTGGTAGCAGAAAATCAGGGGCTCCAATGGGTGTTCGCGAAATTCGGCTGGGCGCGTTGATCTTGCTCATTTCCGGCACGTTCTTTGCGGTCCGGATGGCGGCCCGCTACAAAGCCGACCAGATCAAAGACGTACACTGGAGCCGGGTGCCGTACGATCTTGGGAGCTGGCGCGGCAAAGACATCGAGTTTAACCCGCTCTACGGCGGTGACCCGGCCGACACCAGCCTGTTGCGAGTCTACGAGGATCCGCTGGGCGGTCAAGTGATCGTTTACGTAGGCTTCCATCGCGACTTGCCCTCCGGGCTCGACGAACACACGCCGAGATTGTGCTATCCGTCACAAGGGTGGACAATCCTCTCGAGCGGAACCCAGTCATTGGGCCCGCCGGGAAGGCCGTGGTTTGAGGCGAGAGAGATGGTTGTCGGCGAGGGAGGACAGCGGCGCGTCGTCACGTGGTGGTACCAGACCGGACATCGCATCTTTGACAAGCGGATCCGGCACGTTTACGAGCTGATGCTTAAGGCCATGTGGACGGGACGAACGGACGGCGTGCTGGCCCGACTTGAGGCTCCGATCGGCCCTGGAGGCGAGAGCGCCGCGCGGCAGAGAATCGCGCGTTTTGCGCAAGTCTTCCTGCCCCCATTGGAGCACGCTCTGCCCTGATAACCACCCTGCGCGAACAAAGTCCCGTGGCCCTCCCACTCTTCCGCGTCCTCCGTGCTTAGCAAAAGTCTCCAAAGACGGAAAGGCGACACGGCGAAAGCTCCGACCGCCGCGAAAGAGCTCGTGATGGGCAGCACCGTGCTCATGTACCACGAGCTGTCGCCTGTGCCTTCCCGCTCGCTCTATGTGCTAACGGAAAGCCAGTTTCAGCAGCACCTGACACTCATTAGTGAACTCCGGCAGAGTGCCGCAGCAGGTTTAGGATTCTCCATCACCTTTGACGACGGACACCTCTCGAACTTCAAATACGGTTTCCCCGCCCTAACAAAGAATTCGCTCGAAGCCATATTTTTCGTCATCACGGGCCGCCTCAGCCGCCGCTCTGATTTCATGACGTGGGAACAATTGCGCGAGCTTGTAACGGCCGGGAATGAAGTCGGCTCGCACGGACGCTCACACCGTCCCTTAACGCACCTCTGCGGCCCTGCACTTTTCGACGAGTTGAGGGATTCCAAGCGGGAGATCGAAGACCACTTAGGGGTGGCAGTTGAATCCCTTTCTCTCCCTCATGGGCGATGGAACCGGCGCGTGCTGGAAGCGTGCGTGAAGTCGGGCTACACGAGGGTATACACCTCGAATCCGTGGGCGCAGCCGTTCGAGCGAGCGAGCACCCGCATCATCGGGCGATGGGGGATGCGGCAGACCGTTCAGGCGGAAGACCTTAAGCGCTGGCTGGAAATGACTCCATTGAGGGCCCGTGCCGGGCGAGCGAGATACACCGTCAAAGAGATGGTCAAGAAGGCGATGGGCGACAGGCTCTATCACGCCGCTTGGCGCACACTCACCCACGCTCCCCTGGATTTCGATGATTCTTGAGCAGGCGCGTCTGCGGAACGCGGAGACTCCCTTGATAGAATCGCCCTCGGTAAGGACCACGCCCGCCGCCAGACCCTCAAGTCAGCTCCGCGTCTTCATGATGGACTTGGCCTGCATCATTCCTTACTACGTGGGGTATCTTGCGAAAGCCCTGCAGGAAGAGGGGGTTGACGTCACCATAGGGTCGATTGATTACTACCTCGATCCTGGTTGCTTCCGGCGGCAAGGACTGACCAACCATCCGGGCGCTTTGGACGCCGTGCGGCGGTGGGCGATAAGTCGCCCATGGGCTCGCCGGGGAATGAAAACGGCGGAATACCTCGTGAACCTGGCCGCCACCGCCATACGCTTCAGAACCGATCCGCCCGACGTGCTTCACGTGCAGTTTCTGCCTCTGGCCAAGGAGGGGCTTTCACTCGAACTCCTTTTCCTCCGCTGGGCGCGCAGTCGAGGAATAAGGATTGTGTACACTGTACACAACGTGCTGCCTCAAGGTACTGGCCGGCGATTGCAGCCGCTCTACGCTCGCATTTACGAACTCGCAGACCGCCTAATCTGCCAGACGGAGGAAGCCCGCAAGCGGCTGGTGAGCGAGTTCCGTACCGATCCGGAGCGGATCGACTTAATCCCACACGGCGTGATGTTCGCCGATGGCTCACGACCTTCCCCCGCAGAAGCCCGCGCGAGGTTGGGTGTTTCCCCCGGCAGCTTCGTTGTCTTGTGGCAGGGTATCATCCAACGATACAAAGGCGCAGAACTACTACTGGAAGCATGGGAGCAGGTGGCGCGGCAGGTTGCTGGAGCTTTGCTGGTGGTTGCCGGAACGGGCGACGCCGCATATCTCAAGGCGTTGAGCGACCAAATTCGCACACTGAACATCGAGGGCTCCGTCCGCTGCGAATTTCGCTTCGTGCCTTTTGAAGAGGTCCCTGTCTTTCTTCAGGCAGCGGACGTCGTTGTCTACCCGTACCGCGAGATCAGCACTAGCGGCGCGCTGATGACGGGCTTGGCTTTTGAAAAGGCGGTCGTGGCCACTTCCCTTCCCGCCTTCCGGGAAGTCATCGAATCTGGCAGGACAGGTATCTTGGTCGAGCCGGAGAATCCCAGAGCGCTGGGAGTAGCCTTGATCCGGTTGGCGGAGCACCCCGAGGAGAGAGCGTCGATTGCGGAGCGAGCTGGCGCACTATTCCGGCAGCAATATGCCTGGAATGCCATTGCAAGGAAGACGCGAGAGGTTTACGAAAAAATCCTATAGCGCGGATTGCCTATTCAGACGCGTCATCCGGGTGAGGGCTTGGCTGCACCTCCTAATCCCTTTGGCCTGATTCCTGGAACGGCAGAGGGTCGACTGGTGTCTAAGATTTTGAAGGCGAAGATATGCCAAGGGCGCATTAGCCAGCTCAAAATAATGGGAATGCGCCCGTTGGACGTGGTCCTTTCCGCGTATTGAGGACCGGGTGCGGAATTGATATGCTGAGTGCATGGGTGATATTGCACGTTCAGTGGCGGTTCCACTTGAGCGCATCGCACCCCAGAGCGCGGAAGAAGTTGAGCTAGTTGCAGAGCTCAAGGCGGGGTCGGAAGACGCTTTCGCATATCTGCTCGGTGTCTACCGCAACCCTATCTATAACACCGTCTATCACATCTTGGGCAATGATGCCGATGCGGCAGACGCGGTGCAGAACGTTTTTCTCAAGATTATCCGGAGCGTCAAGCAGTTTCACCATGAGAGCAGCCTCAAGACGTGGATTTACCGGATCGCGGTACACGAAGCGCTTAATAGCCGGCGAAGCTGGTTTCGGCGGCGCCGACGAGAAGCCTTCTCGCTGGACGAAATGCCGACCGATCAACCAGCTCGGGCTAGCCTTGAAAACGAGCAACCCCGCACCCCTTACGAGTTGTTGGAAGCGAGCGAGCGCCGGGAAAAGGTTGCTCGCGCTCTGCACAGCTTGGCCGAGCCTTACCGCACGGCCGTTGTGCTACGTGAGGTGGAGAGTTTAACCTATGAGGAAATCACCGCGATTCTGGGCGTGGCGGAAGGAACTGTCAAGAGCCGCCTAAAGCGCGGACGTGAACTGCTAAGGCGCAAACTGTCCGAGCCTGCCACGCGGTGGAGGTGACGGCTCACACCTTTTGATCTTGCGGTCTTGGTTTATTGAGTCAACTTTTGCGGTTTCTCTTACCCCAGGCGACTCTCCGTAACCGGGGGGTGGCGAGTTGGTCCACTGGTTTACCGCGAACAGCTCTGAGCGAAGAAAAAGGGCTCGAGGTAAGCTCCGCGAGCCGGGTGAGGAGCGCACCGCCGGTAGAATTGAAGCGGGGTCCCGTTAGATGTTTGAATCCTGCCTCGAAATTCGGCAGCACTTTTCGGACTACGTGGACGGATTGTGTTCGCAGGAAACGTTGCGCTCCATTCGATACCACCTCGATTACTGCCATTCGTGCCAGCGGGAGATTGAGCGGGCGGAGCTTCTCCAGGAAGACCTGCGAACGCTGCCGCGCCAGCCCATGGGTCCTCAAGCAGAGTTGCGCCTGCGCGTTCGCGTTTCACAAGAGTTAAACAGGAACGTCGTAAGTCGCGCCCTAGTGAGTCTCGATGATCGCTTTCGCGCTCTCCTTCTGCCCGTCACCGGCGGTCTTGCGACAGCTATTCTCTGCTTCTGTCTCATCATGGGTTCAGAAGTGACACCGGTGAGTAATCTGCCCGACGTTCCGCTGTCGTTTATAACGCCGCCCCAGGTGCTCACTCTGGCCCCGCTTGATTTCAGCACTGGAAACAAAACGGTGGTGGTAGAGACATTTATCGACGCGCAAGGGCAGGTGGAACGCTATAAGGTGTTGTCCGGTCAGAGCTCTCCGGAGCTGATGCGCCACTTGGACCGCCTGATCTATTTCAGCCGGTTTGCTCCCGCCATGACTTTCGGCAGGCCGACTGCGGGCAAGGTGGTCCTGGCTCTGCGGCAAATTACCGTGCGCGGATAGACTGGCGCCATCGGAGCGTTTTGCCTTTCAAAGTGAAAGTCCACCAAAACCAAATTCTGACGATTGGGTTCTTGCTGGCGATGGCTTGCACCAGCCTGCAAGGGCACGCGCAATCCAACGGCGACGTCACCTTCAACTCCAGCGAGCAAATTTTCGACGTTATGGCGGCCCTGAACGTTGCCGGATATGACACCGGCCTTTTCGTTCAGACGGGAGACAACACACGGCTGGAAGTGCGCAACTACCTGTCGAAAGAAAATGTCCCGGTCGCCGCCCAACTTCGGTCGTTCTATGCGACCCATCGCCTGAGTGACCCAGGAAAGGACTTCGAGCAATGGATCACGCTGGCGCTAATGCTCGGTAGTCCGCCCAAATTCCAATTCAAAATTCCGGCTTTAGACCTGCCTCCCGCTGCCAGCGACCTCAAGGGCTTCGTTCCACTGCTGCGCACATTTTACCGGCAGGCCAGCCTCGACGATCTCTACGCGCGCCTCCAGCCGCGTTACGAGGATTTCATTCGCCGTTATTCTTCCAGAGTGCGAAGAGAAATCGTGCTCAGCGACGCCTATCTGCGTTTCCCGAGTGGCAGTTACCTGGGCAGATCCTATCACATTTACGTCTGCCTTCTCGGCGCTCCGAACCAGGCGCAGGCCCGGATATACGGTGATACCTACTATCTCGTGGTGACCCCTTCGGCGCACTTCCCCCTCAAGCGGATCCGCTACCAATATCTGCACTTCCTCCTGGATCCGTTGGCCGTCAAATACGCGGGAGAACTCCATCAGAAAGCGTCGCTCGAAGCTGTGGCGCGCCGAGCGCCGGCCCTCGGCTCAGACTTTAAGAACGATTTCTCGTTCCTTGCCACCGAATGCCTCATTCATGCCGTAGAGCTGCGAATGGACAAATCGGCCGATGCCCCAAAACAGGCGAACGGCGACTTGGCGCAGGGCCTGATCCTTACGCCCTACTTCTACGGCGCCCTCGCGACCTACGAAAAACAGCCGACACCTATGAGCGATTACTACCTGCAGATGATCCAAGGGATTGAAGTGCACAAGCTGGAAAAACAATTCACCACGGTGAAGTTTGCGCCCGCCAAACCCGCCGCCCAAGCTGCGCCCCCTCCGTTGAGCGCGAAGGACCAACTCCTGAACCGGGGCGATAATTTCATCTACTCGGGCGAGTACGACCAGGCCAAAGTGGCATTTGAGCAGGTGTTAAAGCAGTACGACTCAAATAGTACCCGTGCAATGTACGGCTTGGCCGTGGTGGCCAGCAATTCTCGCGAGCCCGACATCGCCGTGAAATACTTCAAGAAAACCCTGGCGTCCACGCATAATCTCCGTATGATCACGTGGTCTCACATCTACTTGGGACGAATCTACGACCTCGAGGGAGAGCGGCAAAAGGCCCTTGAGCAATACCGCGCTGCGTCAGTAACGGCTGGCAACTTCCCCGAGGCCTTGAGCGCAGTTGATAACGGGCTGCGACACCCCTACGGCAGCTCAGCCCAGTGAGATTTGACGGAAGAGGGAGAATTTTGACGTCCGGGGCGGCGGACAAGCCAACGTCACCGCCGCCCGAGCCGTAAAATTATTTTTTCTTGGGAGGGACCACCGCGTCCTTAAACGCCTTCGCCAGACGGAACTTGACCACCGTCTTGGCAGGTATTTTGATCGGTTCGCCCGTTTGCGGGTTCCGTCCCATACGGGCTTTCCGATTGGCTTTGACCGCCTTCCCGAGACCCGGAATAACGAACTGGCCGCCACTCTTGCACTCCTTGGTCGCCAAGTTCACCATTTCTTCCAGAACCGCGCTTACTTGCTTCTTAGGTAGATCCGCCTTCTGCGCCAAGTGGGTGACCACCTGGGACTTTGTCATCGGCTTCGCCATCTATGCTCCTCTCGTACGACTTAAGATTTTTTGAGACGCTTCACACTGCGGTTAGGTGTCACTTTATGTAATATAGACGCGGCTGTCAAGCGATTTGTTAGCGAAAATGGCGAAAAATAAGCCAAAAATCGCGCGTTTCGTTTTTCGAGGCTCTTTCTCGGGGCAGATTACCTTCGAACCGCAGACGGCCGCAGGCCTCAAGTGAGCGACCCGGCACAGGGTCGAAAATTGACGCTACGATCGGGTAGTCGATCTTCGAGTGGACAAGGGGAACATATCTATGTCACGCAAATCTCAATTCATACTTCCTTTCCTAGCCTCGGCGCTGGCTTTTTTCTGTTCCGCCGCCGGATACGCGCACGTCGCTAAAGCGCCACCAAAAATTGTAGCCGGCATTCCGGTCAACTACGATCAGGCGAAGGCCGGAACTTACACACTTCCGAATGCGCTGATTCTGCCGAACGGGAAGCCGGCCCGTAACGCCAGGACTTGGTTCAAGATACGCCGTCCCGAAATTCTGCGCCTTTTCGAAGAAGACGAATCTCGTCATCTATGTGCTCGCCGCCGTGCACAAGCCCGTGCGGCTGCTGCTCTACATCAATTTCACCGGCAACGCGAACACGACGGGCGATCCGGGCGTAAGAGGCGGCGAAATATGGGGCTTCTGGAGCCACAAGAGGATTCCCGCGCCCGTGGGAATGCACTTTGAGAAGATGCCCATCAGGAGCATTTTCGGCGCGGGATTCGGTTTCGCCACGTTCTATTACGGTGATGTCGATCCAGATTTTCTTGGAGGCATTCCCTACGGAGTGCGCGCGCTTTACCTGAAGCCTGGTCAAACCAAACCGACGCCGGATCAATGGGGAGCGATTGCTGCGTGGGCGTGGGGTCTAAGCCGGGCAATGGATTACTTGGAAACCGACAGGCAAGTGGACGCGGCACGAGTGGCCATCATGGGCGTCTCGCGGTTCGGAAAAACCGTGTTGTGGGCAGGGGCTCGTGACACGCGGTATGCGATGGTCATCGCCAGTTGTTCCGGCGAAGGCGGCGCGTCGTTGAGTCGGCGCAATTACGGCGAAACCATCGCTCAGTTGGTCGCGCCTACGCGTTTCCCTTATCAGTTTTGCGCCAACTTCCGCAAATACGCTCGTGACCCGGATAAACTGCCGGTGGATTCAAATGAGCTAATCGCCCTGCTGGCCCCCCGGCCCGTTTTACTGCAGACCGGCAGCACGGATTATTGGTCAGATCCAAAGGGCGAGTTCCTGGCGGCGGTCGCCGCCGGACCCGTCTATCGACTGCTGGGCAAGGAAGGCCTGGGCACGGATAAGTGGCCGCCCGCAGGAAAGCCGATTCTGCACACCATCGGATATTACATGCACGATGGTGGGCACGGGATTCGCCCGACCGACTGCAACGTGTTTCTGAAATTTATGACGATGTACCTGCACCCGCAGCAGTAGGCCAGATTGTTCCAGAACTTCTTCGTCTTCAGTGAAGGAAATGGCGGATTCCGGTAACCAGCATGGCGCAGCCCAGGCGGTCCGCAGCAGCAATCACTTCCGCGTCCCGCACGGAACCGCCAGGCTGCACAACGGCCGTGGCGCCCGCTTTGGCGGCCTCTTCAACGCCGTCAGGGAACGGGAAAAAGGCATCCGAGGCTAGGACAGTGCCTTCGAGGCTGTGGCCAAGCTCGTGGGCTTTCGCCGCTCCGATTCTCACGGAATCCACCCGGCTCATCTGGCCGGCGCCCACACCTACAAGCGAATGTTCGTGCGCGTAGACGATCGCGTTGGATTTCACATGCTTCACTACTCGCCAGGCAAAACGCAGCGCCCGCTGCTCTTCCGGACTGGGCTGACGCTGTGTGACGCATCGCCACTGGCTTTCGTCGGCGCCTGGGGGGTCCGGCGTCTGCACGAGCAGTCCACCGCCAACGCTCTTCAATTCAAGCGCTGAGAAAAACGCGCCTGGCGGATCGGGCATTTCCATCAGGCGCAAGTTCTTTTTGCAGGCGAAGACTTCAAGCGCCGCCGCCTCAAAGCCAGGTGCTGCAATCGCTTCGACGAATAGCTTTGAAAGTTCCTCCGCGGTCGCCGCGTCTACGACCCGCGTAAACGCAATTACGGAGCCAAAAGCGGAAACCGGATCAACGGCCATGGCGCGGCTGCAACTTTCCGCCAGAGTCTCTCCAGTTGCCGCGCCGCAGGGGTTAGTATGCTTGAGGATCGCCGTTGCCGGCTCGGAGAATTCCGAGACGAGCCGCCAAGCCGCTTCGAGATCCACAAGATTGTTATACGAAAGCTCTTTTCCCTGAATTTGGCGCGCCGAGGCCAAGCCGTGCCCCGCCTTCGTCGGATCGGCATAGAGAGCGGCTTTCTGGTGCGGGTTTTCACCGTAACGAAGGGTTACAAGCTTGGGGAAATTGAAGTGCAAGACGCCCGGAAGGTCGTCTCCGGCCCGCTTCTGGAGTTCGGCGGAGATAGCAGCATCATAAGCGGCCGTGCGGGCGAAAGCTTTGCGCGCCAGGCGCGCGCGAGTATCGGAGGAAAGCCCTCCGTTATGAGCGCGAGCCTCGTCGAGCACCGCGGGGTAATCCGCCGGGTCCGCCACCACGGCGACGTCCTCAAAATTCTTGGCGGCGGAGCGAATCATGGAGGGTCCGCCGATGTCGATGTTCTCGATGATCTCCGCCATGCTCGCTCCGGGCCGCGCCGCCGTTTTTTCAAACGGATAAAGGTTTACGGCCACCAGGTCAATGGGAAGAATCCCATGTTCCTTCATTTGCCGCTCGTGCTCGAGCCTGGAACGCACCGCCAAAATTCCTCCGTGAACTTTCGGGTGGAGCGTCTTCACTCGACCGTCGAGCATTTCCGGGAAGCCGGTTAGCTCCGCCACGTCGCGGACCGCCACGCCATGCTCGCGCAACAACTTCGCTGTGCCTCCGGTTGAAACGATTTCCACGCCGAGTTTCGCCAGGCCGACTGCAAATTCGGCAACGCCTGTTTTGTCGCTGACACTGACTAGCGCGCGATTGATGCGTTTCATGATGTCTCCTCTATTGATAGTAACGTACCGGCACTCGACGCCCCAAAAGGAAGGATTTTACCTACCTGCGAGGCAAAGCACCAAACGGGAGGTCAGTCGCTCCGAGAGGCACGGAGTGTCACCCGGCCTTCTTCTACGCTTACTGAAAACCGGATGGAATCGCACGAGAGGGATTGCTTGAGCTCGAGGGTTTTCTTGCCGATGAATTCAGCGAATAGTTGAGGGTCGAGATCGACCGCGGACAAGCCAACGGCGGACCTAGCTTGCGCCACGGCTTCTAAGAGCTCTTCGACCTTCCAGGTTTCGCGCGCCGGATCAGACCACGTCACGCTGAAAGCTTCGTCCGCCGGGCGGCTTCCAGCATGACCCCGGTCCGCGGACGGCGCCCCTTCTTCTTTTAACTTAAGCTTTTTCCGCCATAAATCATTGTGGATGGCGTAGCTCTGCGCCAGCTGGTTGAACTGAAAACGCTGCCGGAAGTTCATTTCCATGGTGCTGGCGTTGTGTTTCTTGATGATCTTTTCGACGCGAAAGACCAAGTCGTTAGGTGGGCGCGGAGAGCCGCCGTTGAAATAGGTCTCGTACTCAATCTTTAAGCGCCGTAGGCCGTCTTCAAGCCAATTGAGCTCTTCGTCGGTGGTCATGGCAGTAAAGTGCTCCAAAAATTATGGTTCTACTTTACTAATCTGTCAACCAGAGCGCCGGCTCATCGCTGTTTCCGGCTTTACAAACCGCCCCGGGAATGCTGCGAGTGCGTCTTCGATGTGAACTGGCAAATCGCTTACCCAAAGGGGTTCTTCATCGCAATTGTTCGCCCAGAGGTAATGGTGTATATCATATATCAATATCTATTTGACTTCCTCCCGCCCCCGTGTCAACATAGCCATCGCGAGAACGAACGCTCTTTGCGGCTCGCAGGTGATCTGTCCAAATCAGTCAAGGGCTTACCACATCTGTACAGTGACGCAAAGGCAGGGTAGAAACCACGCTTTCCAGAGGTATTTGGTGAAAATTTAGGCCAGCAATGCGAACGCAAAGAGAATAGTAAAATGGCGACTGCTGCACACCGCGGAAGCGGTTATCAATTCCAGGCTGAAGAATTTCTTCCAAAAAGGTTTTACAAAGCGATCACGGAGGTGCGGGTCGACAGGCCAGAAATTGTTCTGGCCGAGGCCAGAAATCGTCGCAAAAGAGCCCGCCTGACCGTCGACGGAAAGCTGGTTATTGTAGCTACGGACCACCCTGGACGGCGAGTGACAGAATTACGTTCTGATCCGATCGGTATGGGCGATCGCCACGATTATCTAGCCAGGGCCCTGCGGGTGCTGATGACGCCCGGATGTGACGGAATCATGGGGACAACGGACTTTATGGAGGACGTACTGATCGTCAACGCGCTGATTCGGGAAGCTGGAGGTACGTCTCTATTAGACGATAAAGTTCTGATCGGGTGCATGAACCGAGGCGGGCACGCCGGGGTAGTAGGAGAGATTGATGACCGCTTTACTTCGTTTACTGCAGGACAACTCAAGAAGATGAACTTCGATGGCGGAAAGATGATGTACCGGCTTGATCCGGCTGACGAACGATCTATTAAAGCGATCAGCGACTGCGCCCAGGCCATTACTGAACTCTACCGCGAGAACCTGTATTCGTTTCTGGAACCGATGAGCGTCCGAGGGAGCAAGGACGGCGCCTACGAGACCGTCAGGACGGTAGAGGCATTAGTGCGCGATGCCGGTGCGGCTGCGGCGCTTGGGGAATCTTCCGCACGGACGTTCTTGAAGCTTTCTTACGTGGATGGATACGATCGGGTGGCGGCTGCGACGACGCTTCCTATCCTGATGTTAGGAGGGCCGCCCCGGCACGATTCGACGTCTATCCTTCATAACTTTGCTGCCGGGATGAGGGCTGGAACTAACGTTCGCGGCGTGATGGTGGGCCGAAATGTGACGTACGCTTCGGAAGAAGACCCACGAGCCCTTGCCGCGGCTATCTGCGGAATCGTCCATGAGCATTTGACCGCGGGAGAATCCATGAATCGCCTCGGAGCGGAACGGGGACGAGGAATGGACCTCTTCTCGCAATGGCGATGACTGCCGAAGAGCAGCCCGCCTTTTCGGAGTACCTACTTCTTAAGACGAGCTTGACCATGACCAGCAACCAAGTCGCGAATGTACAGCCTGTCAGAAGGGCAAACGATGTCCGAAAGGATAAGCCGCCAACGGTTGGCGCGATTTTCCTCGGACGCCGCCGTCCCGGCTTTGACATGGAGTGGGGGCGGCAAATGGAGGATCGAGCTCGCCGGGCGTTTCAAGAGAGCGGATATGCAGTCTTTGAGCCGCCCGAAAAGGCTGTCGACGATTTGTCGTTCCGCCGCGCGATGGCGGCTTGTGAAGCAAAAGACGCTAGCGTAATCCTTCTGTTGCAGACAACGATGGCGGACGGGCGACTTGCGCCGACCTTGGCCCAGCTTTGGCCCGATCCCCCGGTGCTGTGGGCGACGCCGGAAGAACCAGATGGCGACATGATCAGTTCATGTTCACTTGTAGGGACGCATGCCTGGGCTTCGACGCTACAGCAGATGGGACATTCCTTTGAGCTCGTTTATGGTGATCCCAATGCGGCTGAGACGCGGCAACGGCTTCGCGAGGCGGTGCGACTGGCCGCCACCGTGCGGCGGCTCCGTTCCGCTCGTCTAGGGCTGGTAGGAGCCCACGCGCCTGGTTATTTTGCGATGGGCACAGACCCGTTCTCGCCACACCGGGGCTTGGGAGTGCAGGTTCAGACGTTCAGTCTGCTGGAGTTCGCCAGCATCGTCCAAAAGCTGCCGGACGACGCGGTGGCCGAAGATGTGGTTAGGACCAAGGCGCTGGGTTTGCCGCACAAAGACACGAGCGATGACGACCTACCGATGGCCTCGCGTCTCTACTTGGCGATGCTCCGCCTTTTGGAGAACGAAAACCTGGACGCCTTGGCCGTGCGTTGCTGGCCGGAAATGCCCGACTTCTTTGGCCAATGGCCCTATCTCGGCATTGCCCGCCTGGCAGACGAAGGCCGCGCGGTGGTGTGCGAAGGGGATGCGGATGGCGCGCTCACGGCATGGATTGGGGAAAGTCTGGGCATGGGACGATGCTATTTGTCCGACTGGCTTGAGCACGACCGGGAGACGATCACCTTATGGCATATCGGCGCGGCGCCAATGTCGCTCTCGCCGCCTCCCGGAGAGTCAGGCGGCCCGCGCATTGCCCGCCACTTCAACATCAAGAAGCCAACCGTCGTCGAGGCGACAATTCGGGAGAATATGGACGTGACCATCCTGCGCTTCTGGCGCTTGCATGGAAGCTACTATCTGACCGCTCGTGAAGGCCGGACGATTTGGCCCAAACGCCATTTAATGGGCACCAACGGGCTGGCGCGGCTCGAATCGCAGGGCCCGCGTGAGTGGTTTGAGGAATTGTGCCATCAGGGCATGCCGCACCACGTGGCCGTGTTCGAGGGGCATTACGCCCATCTGTTACGACGGCTGGCCCGCATCATGCACATCCATTTCGTCTGAACGTGGGAACCCATACCGCGATCGCAACCGGATTGGCCCTCTATGCCAGTTTGATGCTGGCCGTCTCGCTGTTCTGGATGATTCGTGTCAAGAAGGCGACCGACTATTTGGTTGCCGGACGCAGCCTTCCCTTTTGGATTCTCACCGGCACTATCACCGCGACCTGCATCGGAACCGGCGTTGTCATCGGAGCCCCTGGGCTCGCTTATCGACACGGTTGGGCCGGATCAGCCTACCCGATCGGGCTCGGACTCGGCACCGTGTTGGCCGGCTTACTCTTTGCCGCGACGCGACGCTACAACTTCATGACACTCGGCGAGGAGATCTCCTGTTACTACGGCAGAAACCGCATCGTGGTGGAATTTTCCAACATCAGCTTGTATCTATCCCAACTGTGCTGGCTGACGGTGCAGATCATGGGCAGCGGCGGCGTTCTCGGCGCCGCGACGAGGCTTCGCCCGGAGCTTTGCATTGTGTTGGCAGGCTTGATTACCGCCAGCATCTCAATCCCCGGCGGCCTGAAGACCGTGGTATACACCGATTTTCTGAATGCGGGAATTCTAATATGCGGGTTCGGGGCGCTCACGTACGCTGCACTGGACCATGCTGGTGGGCTAACGGGTTTGCGCCAATCGGTTCCAGTTTCGTATTTCTCGTTCCTGGGCGTAGCCTCCTATGGCGGCTGGACGGCGGCCAGCCTCATCGTGGCTCTCTCGCTTAGCGTTATTGCTGACCCGGGACGCCGCCTGACCATGTACAGCGCGCGCTCGGAAGCAGCGGCAAAGTGGAGCATGGTGATGGCCGGGATTATTGTGATGGTTTTTTCCGCTGTTATAGGCATCGCTGGCATGTATACGTTCTGCCTCAATCCGCGCCTGTCATCACCTGACCAGGCGCTGCCGTGGTTGGTCATGAATATCCTGCCCCCGTGGCTTGCCGCGTTCATGGTCGTGTCGATGACTGCAGCGATCTTCTCCTGTGCCAACGCCAATGCCGCGGCGGCCGGAACATTTTTCGTCCGGCACATCTATCCCCTGGCGACCGGGCGTTATCCTGAACGCCCCATTCTCGTCACGCGAACGAGCTTGGTGTGCGCTTTTGTGGCTTCGACAGCCCTGGCGCTCCACGCGGGAACGATTGTCGGTTTCGTGATCAAATTCCTACCGGTTACGATGAGCGGGCTGGCTGTGATCGTCCTGATGGGTCACTTTTGGAGGCGCGCCACCTGGCAGGGTGCTCTGGCAGCGCTCGCCGTAACTCCAGCCGCATCGCTGCTTTCTGGGCTTGTTCCGACAGAATCAAAGTTTTGGAGCAACCCGGCAATCTTCAGCGCCGTGGCGGGGACGCTCGCGTTGATGGCGGCGAGCGCACTAACTCCACGCAATGAGAGCAGGTTCGAAGAAATCGCGGATTCTCTAATGCTGGAACGCCAGGCCATCGAAGGCGACTTGCCGGCACGGCGGACGAGAAATCGCCAGGAAATTCCAATGGCGTGACCCCGGCCATCTTTCCGGTCCGGGCATGAGAAAGAAGCCCGCAAGATGACGGACCCTGAAGAAACATCTAAAGAGCCACGGGCTGCTCTAGGTCGCAGAGATTTTGCAAAAACCTGTGCCCTCGGCGCGGCGGCTGTCGCTTCAAATTCCATCGTGAGACGGATTGTCGGGGCTGAGGCGTCCATTGGACGTAGGAATGCTCCAGGACAGACGTTTTCGCTTGACCAGGACTGGCTTTTCGGCGGACGACTCGGAAACTACGTCGCCCTCCAGCCCGAGTTTGACGACTCGCATTTTTCCAGGATTAACCTGCCCCATAGCGTTTGCCAACTCTCATGGCAGAACTGGAATCCGGCCCTTTGGGAAGCCATCTGGGTGTACCGCCGCCACCTCATCCTGCCGAAGAGCCTGAGACCTCGGCGGGTATTTCTGCATTTCGACGGCGTTATGACCGGCGTAACTCCTGTGGTCAATGGTCATGCCTTGCCAAAACACTTGGGTGGATACCTGCCTTTCGAGTACGAACTCACGCGCTTACTTCGCGCCGGAGAAAACGTGATCGCTTTGGCTCTCGACTCACGCTGGAGCAACGCGCCGCCGGAAGGTTCGTCGCTCGGACCAAGCTCGATTGATTATCTCGAACCAGGCGGAATTATCAGACCCATCAGGTTATTCACCGCCCCCCATATCTTCCTTAGTGATGTCTTTGCTAAACCCGTGAACGTGCTGGATGCTGCCAGGCGAATCGAAGTCACTTGCTCGATCGACGCCGCCGTTCTCCCGACCCGGCCCTTGCGGCTTGAGGCAATATTGAAAGACGGCGACCGCATCCTCGCTCGCGATTCCCGAACCCCGCGCCTCGAAAAAACCGGCGAGACGGATGTTTCAATGACCCTATCGAATCTGGGAAATGTGGCGCTCTGGGACCCGGACACGCCGCGATTGTACAACCTCGACGTCACCCTCCTGGAAAACGAGAAGCCGGTGTCGGTCGAAGGGACGCGGATCGGCCTTCGTGATGCTCGGTTCGAGGTCGATGGCTTCTTCTTAAATGGCCGCCGGTTTAGGATTTTCGGTCTGGACCGGCACGCACTGTTCCCCTACGTTGGTTTCTCGATGCCAGAGCGAGTCCTGCGGCGGGACGCGGAAATCCTGCGACGCGATTTCAATTGCAATTTCGTGCGATGTTCGCACTATCCCCAATCCGAAGCCTTCCTGGACGCGTGCGACGAACTGGGTCTTATGGTCTGGGAAGAGTTGCCGGGCTGGCAATATCTCGGCAACGAGGCTTGGCGGGCCCTGGCGGTGCGTGATGTAAGAGAGATGGTCCGCCGCGACCGCAACCACCCCGCGGTCGTCATTTGGGGAGTACGCATCAACGAGTCTCAGAATGACCCCGAACTTTACCACAGGACGAAAGCGGCAGCGAATTCCCTCGACGGCTCCCGGCCGACTTCCGGGACGATGACTCGTCGGTCCACTGAGAACTGGCTCCAGGATGTTTTTGCGTTTGACGACTACCAGGCGCGTTCCGATGGGAGCGTGAGCATTGCCGCACCACTGCCCGGCGTGCCGTATTTGGTGACAGAAGTCGTGGGCCAGTTCAACTATGGTGCAAGGAAGGGTTTTGACGCGAAATATCGGAGGACCGGTGACGTTGAACTACAGCAGAAGCAAGCGATTCTGCACGCCGAGGCCCACGATAGGGGCGCAGCATACCCGCGTTTGGCGGGTGTGATCGCATGGTGCGCGTTCGACTATGGCAGCTTGATGAACTCCTATGACGGCGTCAAGTGCCCCGGAATTGCTGACATATTCAGAATTCCGAAGCTTGGCGCTTCGTTCTATCGGGCGCAGGTTGGTCCTGAAATACGACCTGTGATCGAGCCTAATTTCTATTGGGATTTCGGCCCTCAAACGCCTTTCGGACCCGGAAAGAACGTAGCGATCTTTTCCAACTGCGGCCAGCTTGAGCTTTTCATCAACGGCCAACCCTATGCGACCGCGCAACCGGACCGGAAGCACTTTCCCCACCTGAAGTATCCGCCGTTTTTCACCGACCTCGCCTTGAACGGCGTGGGAAAACCTGAGCTTCGCATTGACGGATACATCGGTAATGACTTGGTCCTATCACGCTTCTTTTCTTCCGATCCTGCAGAGGATCAATTCGTCGTCCATGCGGACGATATAAATCTGATGGCTGACGGGTCCGACGCGACTCGGTTGGTGTTTAAGGTTGCGGATAAGTTCGGCGCAGTGCGTCCGTTTGCCGGCGGAAATGTGACATTCGAGATTGAGGGTCCCGGGGTAATCGTAGGTGATAATCCCTTTCAATTGGCGGCAAGCGGCGGCGCAGGCGCTGTGTGGGTCAAGACGATCACAGGTAAGCCCGGCACGATTAGAGTGATGGCGACCCATTCCGCCCTCGGTGCAAAGTCTGTGTCCATCGCGGTCTTCCCAGTCCGCTCTTGAAATTCGTTCTCCTATCAATCATGAAGCGAAAACATCTTCAGTGGCAGCATCTATGGTGTGTCTGCCGGGCGACGTGCCTGAAACGGTGCCGGGCGGAGGTTCATCTAAGAAGTTTAAGCTCAGTAGTAGAGGAACGAACCTAGCCGCCCAATCAAAGAAAGGCCGGCGTCGGCATGCGGCAGACCTGACTTGCGAAGTCGTAAGCAGAGCTTTTGGTAGTATAGAATTTAAGTAGCGCACCAACAGATGCGCTGTGAGCGCGGCGGCCGCAGTAGAATCCGACGGCCGCCAAGCGTCCACAAAGTTTGGAACGCCTCCTATGTGGATCGTGCGCCTCGCCCTCCGGCGGCCTTACACCATGGCCGTCGTGGCCCTGCTCATTCTCTTAATGGGCATACTCTCCGCCACACAGATGATCGTGGACATTTTCCCTGCGATCGATATACCCGTAGTCTTCGTGGCCTGGAACTACCCGGGTCTGTCAGCGCTGGATATGGAACGTCGCGTCGTCATCATCAGCGAGCGGGCGTATTCAACCACCGTAAATGGCATCGAGAGGATTGAATCTGATTCGATTCCGGGTATCGGGCTGATGAAGGTGTATTTTCAGCCCGGCACCGACATCGGATCGGCCATCGCGCAAATCAGCGCCGTCTCGGAAACTATCCTGCGGATTTTGCCGCCCGGAATGCAAGCGCCTGAGATCATCCGGTTTAACGCGGGCAGTGTTCCTGTGGTGCAAATGACGCTTTCAAGCTCCAACCTGTCCGAGCAAGAAATCTACGACTACGCCCTCAATTTCATCCGGGTCAAGCTGTTTACGATTCCGGGACTTTCGACGCCCGCGCCTTTCGGCGGAAAGCAGCGGCAGATCATGGTCGAGCTGAATCCACAGGCTATGGCCGCTAAGGGACTTTCTCCCGAAGATGTTGTGACGGCACTCCAACGGGCCAACTCGATCGTTCCGGCGGGAACGGCGCGCATGGGCTCAACGGATTACAACGTGCTGCTCAATTCGAGTCCCAGCCTGGTGAGCGAATTTAATGCTCTCCCGGTTAAGGTGGTTGGAAATGCCGAAGTCTTGCTCGGCAACGTGGCGCGCGTCAAAGACAGTTACGCCGTCCAGGAAAACATCGTACACGTTAATGGGAAGCGCGCCGCCTTTCTGGCGATTCTCAAGCACGCCGACGCCTCAACCTTGAAAGTAGTGGACGCGGTGCGAAGAGCCGTGCCGGCGATTGAGGCTGTGGCCCCGAAGGGCTTGCGCATCGCGCTCGACTTTGACCAGTCAGTCTTCGTGCGTGGGGCCATCACTGGTGTTGTCCGGGAAGCGGTGGCCACTTCGCTGCTCATCTCGTTGATGATCCTTGTTTTTCTCGGAAGCTGGCGCAGCATGGTGATCGTAAGCACGTCGATCCCGCTTTCCGTTCTCACCGGGATCATCGTTTTGCACCTCGCTGGTGAGAGCTTGAACCTGATGACGCTGGGAGGGCTGGCGCTGGCAATCGGCATGCTTGTGGACGACGCGACGGTGGAGGTGGAAAACATCCACCGGAACCGCGCGCTTGGCAAGCCCCTGACGGTTGCCATCCTTGACAGCGCGCAGCAAGTGGCCGTACCCGCCATCGTGGCGACGCTCGCCATTTGTATCGTTTTCTTCCCCGTCACCCTGCTTTATGGGCCTGCGAAGTTCCTTTTCACCCCGCTCGCCCTCGCCGTCGTGGCTTCCATGCTCGCTTCTTATCTGCTCTCGCGGACGCTTGTCACCACCATGTCCCGCATGCTGATGTCAGGAGAGAAGCATATCCCGGGCAGCCCGGAAGCGGAGGGAGGCGCAAAGCCCAAAAGTATTTCCACTCGCATCCCTCTATTCTTCCATCGCGTCCGCGACCTAGGCTTTGCCCACTTCCAGGACACGTACGGGCGAGTGTTGGCGACCGTGCTGTCACATCGCGCCGGGACGCTCGCCGCGGGCGCTCTGCTCTTGGGCATTACGGCGATGCTCGCACCCGCTGTCGGCACCGATCTGTTTCCCACCGCGGACGCAGGTCTGATGCTGCTTCATCTTCGCGCGCCGGTCGGCACGCGAATCGAAGACACCGAACGGTTGGTGCTTGAAGTTGAAGACCGCATCCGTCGGGTGATCCCCCGCAGCGAACTGAATCAAGTCAGCGATATGATCGGTGTGCCGATCTTTTTCAATCTCGCGTACGTTCACACCGACAATATCGGCGAAATGGACGCGGAAATTCGCGTTTCCCTGCAGCCTCATCATCACCCCACAGCACAATACGAGCGCGAACTCCGCCAATTACTGCCACAGGAATTTCCCGGTTGTAGCTTTTACTTTGAGGCAGCTGACATTGTGAACCAGGTCCTGAACTTCGGCCTTTCGTCGCCCGTCGACGTGCAGGTGACGGGCCCTCATTACTCGCAGAGCGTCACTTACGCACAGAGGCTGCTAACGGGTGTCAGAACCGTGCCCGGGGCCGTGGACGCCCACATTAAGCAGGTGCTGAATTATCCGGCATTCATGGTACAAGTCGACCGTCAACGAGCCGCGCAACTCGGGCTGAGCGAAAGTGACGTCGCGGACAGCATGCTGGTCTCGCTCTCTTCAAGCTCTCTTGTTTCACCGTCCTTCTATCTGAATCCGGCGAACGGGGTCAATTACATCGTCGCTGTGCAGACCCCTTACCAGCAGATCGATTCGATCCACGCCCTCCTCTCGACTTCGCTAACACCGCCCTCATCCGGCGTACTGGTCCAGCCGCCGCCCGCGGTGAACCCCACGGCAGTGCCCGAATGGCCCACCACCACGCTTTCGAGCATTGCCCGCGTTTATCCGATGGGTGTGGCGGAAGAGATCAGCCATTACACCGTGCAGCGCGTGATCGATGTTGAGGCAAACGTCCAGGGCCGGGACCTGGGCGGCGTTTCACGCGGCATTTTGGCGAAGATCAAGCAACTCGGCAAGCTTCCAGCAGGCATGCGTATCATGATGCGAGGGCAGTACGAGGTGATGCAGGACTCGTTCCGCAGCCTCGGCCTCGGCCTCATCCTGGCGATCGTTCTGGTCTATTTCCTGATGGTGGTGCTTTTTCAATCGTGGCTCGATCCTTTCATCATCATGATGGCGGTGCCGGCGGCGCTGGTAGGCATTATCTGGATGCTGGCCGTCACGCACACAACGATCAACGTGGAATCGCTGATGGGTTCGATCATGGCGGTGGGCATCGCAACTTCGAATTCCATTCTCCTTGTCAGCTTCGCAAACGACATACGCGTGGAACGAGGTCTATCGCCCGTCGACGCCGCGCTTGAAGCCGGCAAGACCCGCCTTCGCCCGGTCCTGATGACCGCGCTGGCCATGATCATCGGCATGATTCCCATGGCGCTGGCCATGGGCGAGGCTGGAGAACAGAACGCGCCCCTAGGCCGCGCGGTGATTGGTGGCTTGCTCGTGGCGACCTTCGCCACGCTTTTTGTGGTCCCGGTCATTTATTCGTTACTGCGCCGGGAATTGCCCACCAAGCACCTGCTCGACGAACGCTTCCGCGCTGAAGAGCAAGGCGAACGGTCTCGCAGGAAGATTATTGACGAGTTCGGCGGCTGAGGACGATCCAATGGCGGACGAACCAGAAAATAAATCTTGGCTAGCCGGAGCGCTCTTCTATCTGGTAAGTGCTGCGCTCGTCGTGTCGGCGCTGGTGCTGGTGAGCCGCATTAAAGGCGCCCGTGCCAGACAAGTGGCTGCGGAGCTGAGGAGTGAGCGCGCCGCCGTTCAGGCCGGCCCGCGTGTGAATGTGGTCACGGTGGCAAGCGGACCCGGCCGTCGGTCACTTACACTGCTCGGCGAGACACACGCTTATCTCCAGTCCACGCTCTATGCCAAAATCAGCGGATACCTAAAGGCCATTTACGTAGACAAGGGCGACAACGTGACCGCCAACCAGGTTCTGGCCGTAATCGAATCGCCGGAAACAGACGCCCAATACCGCGCCGCCGTGATCAACGCGCACAATCTGGAGCTGATCGCCCAGCGTGACCTGAATTTAGTGAAACGTGACATGGTTGCGAAGCAGGATGCGGACACTGCCGTAGCCAGCGCGCACATGGCGGAACAAACGGTGGCCAACCTGGCAACGCTCAAATCGTATGAAATTATTCGCGCGCCGTTCACGGGAAAGATCACAGCGCGCTATGCTGACCCAGGCGCCCTCCTGCAAGCGGCCACCAGCTCAGAAACGGCCGCGCTGCCGCTGGTGCGCATCTCGGAGACCGATCGCGAGCGCGTCTATATTTATCCCGACCAGAGTGAGGCGGCCTACATTCGCGTAGGTGAGCCCGCCTGGATTTCCGATCCGACCCGGCCCAACGTTCGTGTGGCGGCACGTGTAACGCGCATAAGCGGCGAATTCGACCCATCTACGCGCACCATGCTGACCGAGATCGACTTTTATAACCGTCGTAACTTGATCCCGCCCGGCAGCTTCGTGCGGGTCACGCTGCGACTGCTTAAGAGCGATTTGCCGGACGCGCGCATTCCGGCGGCAGCCCTCGTTTTGCGCGGCTCGAAAATACTGGTTGGCGTCATTGGACCAGACAACCGCGTTACGCTTCACCGCGTGGTTGTGTCGACCGATGACGGTGTGTACGCCACGATTCGCTCCGGTCTGCGGCCCGGGGAGACCGTGGCCGTGAATTTGGGAGACGGCGTGGCCGATGGCAGCAAAATTCAGCCCATTCGACACGCCGGCACGTCACCGTAACTGCAGCGGTAGTCAATGACCGCCCGCTGGTCAGGCCGAAGGACCGCGGATCTATGACCGCCGATACAGCCTGATCAAGGAGGGACAAGACCATGAATCGACTGATCCGGCTGGCGGTTGCCGCCATGTTTGCTGTGACCGCGTTACGAGCGGCGCCTCCCCCGCGCTCCATGTCTCTCGCGGCATGCATCCGGACAGCTCTCGAGCGCAGCCCGGATGTGGCCGCTGCGCACTCGCTGGTAGATTCGGCGCGGGCTGGCGTTAAGATCTCGCACGCAGGGTATCTGCCCCAGTTGGACGTGGGCATGGCTTACACTCGCCAATCCTACAACTATTGGGCTGAGCCGGGCACTCCGCCGTTCTTGTGGCGTCAGTTTTACCGCGGCGAGAGCGCCACCTCCGCTCCTTACTATTACGGTGGCCTGAATCTCGCGCAGACGATCTTTGATTTCGGCCGCACGAAGGGGGCAGTCGAAATGAGTCAGGCGCAACTTCAGGCCACCGAGCACAATCTTCTCTTCGTGCGCGATCAAGTAGCCTATAACGTCCGCACCGCCTACTACACCGTGATCGCCGCCCAGAAGGCAGTGGGCATTCAGCAGGCAACTCTCGGTAACGCGAAGAAGCACCTTGACCAGTCATTGGCGTTCCACCGCAACGGGACTGTGCCGGGTATCAACGTGACCTCGGGTCAACTGGCCGTGGCCAACGCCCAACTCGCTCTTCGCCAGACGCGGGAAACACTCAAAGTGGATCGCGCCGAGCTTGCGACCGCCATGGGAATTCCGGTGGATCAAGCTCCGGAGCCTTTGGGCACGCTGCCCAGTCCTGGTCCGGAGCCGGCCTTCAATCAGCTCTTGCAGGAAGCGGACCAGAACCGGGCGGACCTGCTCGCGCAATTCGACCAGGTAAAGGCCGCGCTCGGCAATGAACTCGCTGCCCGCGGCGCCATGCGCCCCGATATTTCCCTCGGAGCTTTTTTGAGTTTCCGCAACTTAACGTGGCCGCTGATTTACAACTGGAGCCTTGGTCAGGCTCTGGCGCAGAGCCTGTTTTCGGGCGGCGCCAACACGGCACACTTGCGGCAGGCGCAAGCGCAGCAAGCGGCAGTACAGCACGACGTCGATTCGCTAAAACTGGAAGTACAGCAGCAGGTTTACGCGGCTCTTTCGAATCTGAAAGTTGCGCGGGATCAGATTGCCACGGCCATGGTGGCCGATCGGTTTGCAAGGCAGAACCTGGCGCTCGCCGAAGGACGCTATAGCGTGGGCGTGGGAAACATTGTCGAGCTCAACGACGCCCAAACGCAGGCAACCAGCGCCGCGCTCCAACTGCTTGCGGCTCGCTATAATTATCAGGTGGCCAAAGCGCGCCTTGACTTCGTGCTCGGGCGCGGGCCGAAGTAGAAACTAATCACCAGGAGGAAAACGTGACAGTCGTTGATCCGGTTTGTAAGATGCAGATCGACCCACAGAAGGCGGCAGGCCAAAGCCAGTACAAAGGCCAGACATACTATTTTTGTGCGCCAGGTTGCAAGGCGGCTTTCGATAAGGATCCGGAGAAATACACGTCGCGAAGTCACTGAAGGCCGGCGGCGGTGTCGTTGCGTCAGCTAGCGCGTGCCGGAGCAAGGTTCGTGTGTCCTGCTCGGCGTCAATGAGGTCAAAGAAGAGGACGTCCCGAGTGCCAAGCGAAGGGCTCAGATGCCATCGGCAAGGAAGCGTTTCGCGTGTTCCTTCAGAATGCAGGCATCTTGAATGACCTCGAGTCCTGCTTTCCGCGCGACGCTAGCGGCGGCCTCGTTTACGATTCCTTCCTGCATCCAGACCACCTTGGCGCCTTTGGAGATTGCACTCTTCACGACGGGAGGAACGTGTTCGGGACGCCGAAAGATCACAACAACGTCTATTGGCTCGGGAATATCTTCGAGGGAATCATAGCACCGCTCATGGAAGATCGCATCCGTGTTAGGATTGACTGCGATCACTCGATAACCGTGAGCACGCATGTAGGCGGCAACGCCGTAACTCGGTCGCGAGGGTTTGGCCGAGAGGCCAACGATTGCCAGCGTCTTATATTTGCGCAGAATTGTGGCAATGGTGTCTGCGCGACTCGGTACAGCAAGCCCGCGAAATTCATTGGCTCCGGTCTGGCGGTCAGCGGTGCGCAAGGCGACCCCGGGGAATGTTCTTAGCAACGGCTTAACAAATGTTGCGCCCAACGATTCCGCGTGTCAATTAACTAAGAAATTAATTCAACGCTGAGTAAACAACGCGCCGGGGAAGATGTTCAGCCAAATCGAGCAATAGCGAATGTCATCCCGACAGCATCTTTCGCCCATTACACTGAAAATAGGACGCGATGACGCCGTTGACGTGATCAAAGGCGCAGCCTGCCTGCTCATGGTGGTTGCTCATGTACCCTTTGCTCGTGCTCGCTGGCTGAGTACGGACACGATGGGAGCCGTCCTCTTTTTTGCCTCCACCGGGATGAACCTGGCAGGCATCGTCGAGCAACGCCGGGACCAGGAGAAGCGGCTTGCGGTCAACGCACTGTTTTTGATCTTTGCTGGCTTCGCCGATAATTACGTGCAAGGGACGCTGGAAAGCTGTGATGTTTTTCAAATTGCCGGAATGTCCATCCTAGCGATGCTGGCTCTCCGGCGTTTTTTGCCGCGCTACTGGACGTGGTTGTTTCCACTTCCCTTCCTGGTTCATTTCGCCAATCAGCGCTTTCATTGGAAAGTGGCGGCGGGCGGCGTCTCATCATTCTTTCTCACCCCCGGCTTGTTTCCGTTGCTCCCGTGGCTGGGTTTTTACCTGCTTGGCGCTCACCTGAAAAAATACGACGGGCAGCGAATGGGATGGATGATCGGTGCGCTGGCCCTCGCAAGCGTAGTGATGTTTGCATTGTTCAGTCCCTTCCGCTTTAACAAGTATTGGATGAGCGGGGACTACTTCCTTATCGGATGTGCCGTCACTGCCTGGTGGTTCGCCGGCCTGCGCCGCTGGCTGACGGAAGGCAGCGCAGGCAAGCTCGTCGAGATTCGTCGCTGGGGAGCGAATTCTCTCGTGTTTTATATTCTCAATAACTTTGTCATCCGCGCCTTGCAAATGGTATCCCTCAAAGGCGTGGCCTTGTTCTTGCTCGCGCTCGCCCTTACGGCTTTCCTGCTTAGGCCAGCGCTCTCCTTGCAGACCTGGACCGCGCGACTCCGGCCCCGGTTCGTTCTGCTGGCCGGGGTAATAATCTCGATCGCGGTGCTGGCTGCCAACTTCGCCTTATGGCCGCAATCATTTCATCTGCGCACGCTAGCCAGCTTCGGCCTTACTTTTTCCTTTATCGCATGCTACCCGGCGTGGAAAAATATTAGTCGTGCCATCGCAACACCCTCAGCGGACATTGCCGCCCGCGAAAGAAAAACCGTAGGCTGGCTCGCCGAACAGCGGTGACGAGATCTGTCACTGACCGGGCGTAAAGATCACCGCGGCGCCTCCGCCCGGCGCTAGGTGAAGATCGATCTGACCACTCCCGTTCACGGTTCTCTTACTAATCTTAACGCTGGTGGCCACGCGGTCGGCGTCTGGCCCGTCCGCAAAAATCTGCGCCTGGTATGAACCTGGGCCCAGAAAATCCAGTGGCACTTTGATGTCACGCGCGTCCCAATTCGTCATGCTGCCGAGGTACCAGACGCCATGGTTTTCACGCGCTATGGTGACGAACTTGCCCGGCGCTCCGTTAAGAACAACCGTTTTGTCCCACACGGTTGGCACTTTCTCGATGAAAGCGAACGACGGCTGGCTTTTATAGGCGTCCGGGTCGTCTGAAACCATCTCGAGCGGTGCCAGGAAGACCACGTACTTCGCGAGTTCGTGGGCGCGCGTGCCTTGCGACATCGGCCGGATATATTGCGGCTTGAACTGGGCGCGCGTCGCGTTATGAAAAGATCCAGGAGTATAGTCAAAGGGTCCGGCCAGCATGCGCGTAAAAGGCAGCGTCACGTCGTAGCCAGGCGTGACAATGGTTTGGACCTTATCGTGTTCCAATCCCATCACCGCTTCCCGGTTCAAAACGTTTGGATAAGTCCGGCGCAGCCCCGTGGGCTTGTAGGCGCCGTGGAAATACACAATCAGGTGGTGCGCCGCGGCAAGCTTGGCCACGCGGTGATAGAAAGCAACCATTTCCTGGTCGTCACGGTTCATCAAATCCACCTTGATCCCCGCCGCTCCCCACTTTTCGTAGAGAGGTATCGCAACGTCCATTTGCCTCTTGAGCGGCGGCCAATCCACCCACAGCAGACACTTCACGCCTTTCTGTTTTGCATATTTAAGAACCTCCTGGATGTTGACGGTGGCGCGCGGCTTGGTAATGTCAACTTCGTTCGGAGGATAATTCTCCGGCACGGAATGGTCGGGTCCCTTGTACCAATAGGCGCTCACTTCGATGTAGCGAAGGTGAGCGCGGGCGGCAAAGTCGATGTAGTACTTATACATCGCGGTGTTCACATTGTGCGGGAAGGTTCCGTGTCCGCCCAGGAATCCTGACCACCAAGGGAAAGTCGCCTTGCCGGGCTTGATCCAGGAAGTGTCCGCCAGCGCGCAGGGCGGATTCAGGTTCAGGATAATATCGTTGGATTCCAGCAGGCCGCCCGGAGTCGGATTGACCATCACCACTCGCCACGGCGTTGCCAACGGCGTGGAACCAATGACGGCTTCGTCCGAGTGGTCAGGCAGGGGAGACAGTTTGCTCATCAGGGCATTGGAAACTCCTCGCACCCCCCCTACGTACATGCCCGCATAATGTGTCAGGTCTGCTTCCAGCAGCGCCACCCAGGGGCCTTGAGGAGTGCGGATAAGCAGCGGCAAGGGAACAATCGAAGTCGTCTTGATGTCATCCAGCGGGATATAGGAATAGTTGCTCTCATAAGCGCTGGTATACGACCGGATGTTGAGGGCATAGGCGTGATCGTCTTGCGCAAAGTAAAAACCAGTATTCTCAGCCGCAATCGTGAAATGTCGAAGGGCCGGTTGTTCGGGAAGGAAGTAACGAAAAGCCACTCCCGCATTGAACGCGCGGAAGATAAGGTCAACGCGACGGTTCGGCGCCTGCTTTTCTCGCAGTGACACTTCCAATTGATTGTAGTGATCGCGAACGCTACGATCCGCTCCAAAAGGGTTGTCCCAGGTAGAATCATGCGACTTTCGAGCCGTGCCGGTGACTTCGAAGCCATGATCGAGTGGCTTCGCGTTCAGAAAGTCGAGACCTAATGGGGAATCCACCAGGATGGGTTTCTCACGATAGTCGACTCGATAATAGGCCCGCTCGCCCGGCAAGTAGGGCTGCACATTGGCTTTTATCTCCACGCTCATCGTTAGGTTGCCGTCCGGGGACGTCAAGCGGTAGGTGGAGGCAGAACCCACGGCCGGCATCAGAAAAAAGAACGCGAGCAGGCAAAGAAATCCGGCAGCCTTTCGTTGATCCCTGGGCAACGAACCCTTCGGATGGTCTATTTTCGAGATCGAGTTCTTGCTGCTTCCATTTTCCATCTGGTCTCCTCTAGTCTTGGCTTTCCGACCGCCCCGTAGCATACGCGTAGCCGCTTCTCAGTGCAATCGCCGGCCGCGTTCCGATCCGTTCAATTAAGTTGAAATGTCCAGCGGCACCGAAATGGTCCCCAAAGAGTTAAACATGGGCTAGAGTAAAAGTGAAGGGGGAACATCAATCAAGGAGATAAGATGGTGCGAAAACTGTTTTCTTGCGCAGTTATATTTCTTTCTTTCCTGATTCTTTCATCGGCAAAAATGTTTGGCCAGGTGGAACTCTTCGGCGGCTATTCCTACCTGCACGAATCCGCTTCAAGCACGAATGCCAACGGCTGGGAAGCTTCCTTGTCAGCCCACCTGCTTGGGCCGCTGGGTGCGGAGATGGACTTCAGCAACCACTACGGTATATCACCCGCCAGTGCCTTTCCCAACTACGTGCCCGAATTTACCGAAATGTACGGACCTCGCTTCACATTTTTGAGACTACCCCGGGTCCATCTTTACGCGCACGCGCTGTTCGGGACCGTACATGGCGTCAGGGACCAAACGTCTATATTACCCCCACAATCCCAGTTCGGCACGCCCGTCACGCTTGTGCGTCAGGACGCCTTTGGGATGGCTTACGGTGGCGGCATTGACGTGCAGGCCACGCGCCACGTCTGGATCCGGCTGATCCAGGCGGATTACATGCGAGTTCAATTCAGCGGCAATCCCCAGAACGACACTCGGATTTCCGCTGGGCTTGTTTTTCGTTTCGGGAGATGGTGACGGGCAATCAAGGTAACTACCGTCAACGCCCTTCGCTGACGCAAGCACCTCACCCACCGCTTCGCGGTGGGTGAGGGCAGCAGCGGGAAGAAGGGCAAGGAGTGACGGTTGCGGCGGGGCGCAATCCGGTATAATCGGAGCGTTGCTCGTGAACCCATGCGATACGAGAACATCCTTGAAGTCGTCGGCCGCACACCGCTTGTCAAGCTTCACCGCGTAGCCGCGAACTGCGCCGCGGAAGTCTATGCCAAGTGTGATTACTTGAATCCGGGCGGAAGCGTGAAGGATCGCATCGCCATAACCATGGTCGATGAAGCGGAACGCCAAGGCTGGCTGAAACCGGGCGGGACGATTATCGAAGGAACTTCCGGGAACACCGGCATGGGGCTCGCCCTGGTGGCGGCGATCCGAGGCTACCGTGCCGTCTTCACCATGGCGGACAAGCAATCCAAGGAGAAAGTGGATGCGCTGAAAGCCTTGGGCGCCGAGGTGATGGTTTGTCCTACGGCCGTCCCGCCGGAAGATCCGCGAAGTTACCATTCCGTCGCCGATCGCCTCGTGCGCGAGATTCCCAAAGCTTACCATCCCAACCAGTATGAAAACCCTGCCAATCCTGAAGCGCACTACCGCTCCACAGGACCCGAACTTTGGGAGGACAGTGAGGGGCGAATCACGCATTTCGTCGCTGGTATGGGCACCGGGGGCACCATCACCGGCGTGGGCCGTTACCTGAAGGAAAAGAATCCTAAAGTACGCATTATTGGCGCGGACCCGGTGGGTTCAATCCTCTACGACTACTTTCACAACAAGACGATTCCCAAAGCTGAAACCTACAAGGTGGAAGGCATTGGCGAGGATTTTCTTCCCGGAGCGCTGGACTTCAGCATCATCGACGATGTCCGGCAGGTGAGCGACAAGGAGTCCTTCCAGTGGACGCGCCGGCTGGCGCGCCTAGAAGGCATCTTTGCAGGCGGCTCGGCGGGCACGGCGATCGCCGCCGCCGTTCAGGTGATGCCGGAGCTTCGCCCGAAAGACTTTATGGTGGTGCTTATTCCAGATACGGGCATGCGCTATCTCAGCAAGGTTTACAGCGACGAATGGATGCGCGACAACCGGTATCTGGAATCGCCGGTGGCGTGGACGGCAGAAGAGATCCTCGCGGCATCGACCGGGTCGGCCGCGACTCGACGCGAGTTGGTGAAGGCAGGGCTCTCCGACTCGGTGGCAGCCGCGCTTGCCCTCATGCAGGCTCACGATTTTTCACAACTGCCCGTTTTCGACGGCGCGCGACCCGCCGGCGCAATATACGAAGACGCAATCCTGAACCTCGCTCTCGCGGGGCAGAACTTAAGCAATGTGACGGTACAAGAAGTCATGGCCGCGCCCTTCCCGGTGGTGCAACGCTCCGCAACGGTCGAGCAGATTACCTCCCTCATCACCCGCGAATGCCCCGCCGTTTTCGTCGAGCTCGGTCGTGATCTCTACGAGGTTCTCACCAAGTATGATTTGCTTCACGCCGTCGCGCGAATGGCAGGTTCCCGGCATGGATGATCCGTCGAGCAGGGCGGCGCAAGAAAGCGAAGCGCAAGAACTGCGGAGCCGATCCCATGTTGCGGTCTAGTGTAACCGTTTGATTCTAAAGGGGTAGATTGTGCGGCAGGATTGAACCAAGGGGGAGGAAAAGGATTTGACACCTTAACCAGGAAGGCAATATCCTTATAGAGGCGAATTTTGGTTTGTGGAGGGGCAAACCCGGGAGCGCTACATGGCAGGATTCGGTGAAAATCTGCGGCGCGAGCGAGAGATGCGCGGCATTACCCTCGAGGAGATCTCCGGCACAACGAAGATCAGCGTGCGCCTTCTGGAGGCGCTCGAGAAAGAAGAATTTTCCAAGCTGCCAGGAGGCATCTTTACGCGTAGCTTCATTCGTTCTTATGCGAACTACCTGGGCCTTGACGAAGAGCACGTCATGGCGGAATACCAGCTTGCCGTCCCGCCTCGGCCCGAAGAGGACCTTTCGAGAGTGGGCGTCAACAGCAATCAACCGCGGAAACGGTCGGGTGCCCCGATTGTCGCATGGCTCATCGCAGGGGCGCTCCTAGCGGGAGGCTATGGAATCTTTCGTTACACCCACCGGGCCTCGGAGGCTACAGGGAGCTTTGGTAATCTATTGTCCGTTCCAGCAGTCTCCAAGAGCGCGGTCGCGCAACCGCGAATACCGTCGCAACCTCCGCCAGTTTTGATGCCGCAATCGGCCACTGCGGTCACCGCGGCTGATAGCCCCACGAACACTCCAAGTACGTCTGCGTCTCAAAATCTCTTAGGTGGAGCTTCCGTCCGTTCGCAAGCAAATGTGACAGGGGGAAATCCCTCCTCTTCAACCGACCACAATCCCGCTTCAACCACAAACTTCTCTTCCACTGCCTTCATCGCGTCCCCTAAACCGGCTTCTGCTGACATTACTTCGCTCCCGGCCGAAACCGGAGGCGGGCTGATTCTGCAGGTAGCGGCAACGGAACCCTCATGGGTGGCGGTGAATGCCGACGGCAAGACCGTGCTCGAGCGTGTACTCAGCCCTTCAGAACAACGTACTCTGACCGCCAAGAATTATTTCGACGTGACCACAGGAAATGCCCAGGGAACCGTCCTCACTCTGAACGGCGTCACGCTCAAGCCTCTGGGCCGGCAAGGAGAAGTCAAGACCCTTCACCTGACTCGCAATGACCTCCGGAGCGCAAATCCCTGAAACATTGCACTCTTCAAAAGGCCTTGTAGAAACCATTCGCCAGGGTACTGCACCGCTCGTGATTCGGCGCAAGGGGGCTCTTGGCGAGTTGCCTGCTTCGCCAGCCGCGAAGATCGAAATTCTCGTAGCCTTGACGAACGATGCCGATGTGGCAATACGTGCGCAGGCCATGCAAACGCTGGCCGGTTGGAACCCCTGGGAATTGTCTCAGTATCTACAAAGTGCCGATGTCCCCCCCGATGTGCTCCTGTTCGCTGCCCGCGTGCTTGCTCGCACACGTGAAGATGTGCTCGACGCGTTGCTGAAGAACCCGACCTTCGACGGGGAACTGCAGAACATCTTGATGGCGGAACTTGCGGCCACGGCCGCGACGGAGAAGGAATCACAGGCTCACGAGCCGGACGAGACCGCGTCCCAGGACGCTGTCAAGAGTGGAAGCACCGGGCCGGAGCGGCTGACGACGCTGCAGAAAGTCAGTCGCATGACCCCGGCTCAGAAAATCAAGTGCGCACTGACTGGAAATCAGGAAGAACGCTTTATCCTCATTCGGGATTCGAACAAGATGGTGGCTCGTGCTGTGTTACAGTCTCCTAAGCTGTCCGAGGCAGAAGCGGAAGCTTTTGCCTCAATGAAAAACGTGAGCGAAGAGGTGCTGCGGCTGATCGCCCTGAATCGCGGGTTCCTGAAGAGCTACGTTGTGGTTCGCGCCCTCGTCAACAATCCTCGAACGCCGCTCGACGTCACGCTGCCTCTCATCAATCGCATGAACGACCGCGACATGAGGACTCTTTCTGTTAACAAGAACGTTCCGGACGCCCTCCGAACCACGGCCGCCAAAACCCTCATGGCTCGGCAGTCCACACGCGGGCCGTCCTTTGGCAAGCGTTGACTCCGCCGTGCGTCGCTCCGAGCGTTTCTCCGGCTGGCACGAGTTGACGCATCGCCCAATCAACCGCGTCACCACAGCAGTGCCTGGGCCATGCCGCCCGCCGAAGCAGACAAGTACAAATTCGTCGCATCGTAAGCGGGAGTTTGGAACCAAATCGCCACGTTCGAGGTCAACTGGATGACTACGCCGACAGGGGCGCGGCCAAGGAAGTGCTGAACAGTGAAGTTGCCAGTGCCGCTTGGCGCGACTGGCACTTGCCCGAAGATTTTCGTTCCTTGCACCACCGACGTCACTGCGCCGACACTCGTCACCGCCTGGCCAACGAGCGCGTCGCCAGAGTTAGCCGCTACAGACGACGCTTGCCAGTAAAACCCACTTGATGAATTGTAAAACAGATAAGAGGTGGCGCTCGCCGGAGCGGGCGGGATCGCGGCCGTCGCGGCGGGTGCGTAGCGAAAGCCTTGCGCGTAGAGGACGCCGGTCGTGATGCCCGGCGCGAGCGAGTTGGCATTCACTGACAGCGTGAACCCCTTCACCACGCCATTAACCCCCAGGTCGCCGAAGAGTAAATCGGTGGTAAATGCGATGTTGCTGTCGAGCAGCAGCCAGTTGGCATCCTGATCGGCTTCGTAGCCAGTCAAGCCGTGCTGGGATTGAATCAGCCCCTTGCGGGGAAGAATTGTGCGCGTAACGGCCATAACGTTACCTCAGAGACGAGCGGCGGTAGACAAGCAAAAACGGTACGCAAGGCGGTCGGCAGTCTGGGCCTTTTGACTTGTCTCTCATCCCTCGTCTCTAGTTATTTTGGTTCAGCGAACTGCGCTGGCAGATCGCATAGACTTTCACTGTCCCCTGATACTGAGCGCCATTGGTTCCAAAATAAACTTGGCAGGTGACCACGCCGCTGGCATCGTCGATGTCCAGGATGTAAGGCACAGCGATCAAATTGCCGGTTCCCAGATCGCTCGGCGCAAGCATGGGAAACAGCGCCTGGCCCGCCTGGAAACCAGCGGCCGGCTGGCGACTCGAAGCCAGAATCGGGATAAAGAGGCACTCGCTACGCGAGTAGACATAGCCGTCCACGGAGCTGACTGGCGTCGGCACGGTGTCACCGTTCCCGTAAAAGCCCATGTAGATAATCTCGCAGCGCACAGCGGCGAACTTCGCATTGTGCGAGATTTTCTGCAACGAATCGTCGGTGAGCGGCTGGTTGCCGGCAATGGCCGAATCAGCCAAGTCAAAGAAGCCGGGAATGGCGCTGAAAGTGAGTTGGGACATTTTGTCATCTCCCTCCCGGCAACGCGAGACTCGACGCGAGCGACGAGCGGCTCTGGTGATAGATCGGCGTGAGGCGATATGGAGCGCCCGCGCTCAGCGAGCGCGCACACCGAAGCTCACCGCCAACTGTCACACGGTATCGGCAGCGGTCGCACTTATCGCCGCCGGGCATGACGGGACGCGGACAGCCGCCGCACTCCTTGCACGCGCAGCGCCGCCTGTCTCTCCTTTCTTGCCCCTCGTCTCTCCGTTCAAAAAATCGTGTTGCCTGACGATCCATCGGCATAGGTTCCTCCTTGCGCCGCACTCGATATGAACATATATTGAACGCGCTCGCTTTGGCTGGCGGCTGGCCAAGCCGGAACGCCCATGGCCGCGGGCACGATCTGATACGGTGCCGTAAGATTGATGAAGCGTGTGTCGAGCAGATCGAACTCCATGTATCCTTGGGCGTAATTTGGCCGCTTACCAATCACTTCACACACCACGCTATTCAGCCCAAGCTTGCCCGTCTGAAAATCCGCGACCAGCGGATGTGTTAACCAGACAAAATCGCCGAGCTCCACCGTCAATGTGCTCAAAAAAGCCTTCACCTTGTAAACAGGCGGCGCGAATGCGTGCCGGCGGAAAATGCGGTCAGCGAGCATCTGCGCGCGCATCATGCCACCGTAGGCCAGCACAAGGCCCGTCGCCTCGACTTGCTGCTGGAAAATCTGGTTATAGCGGATCAGCGATTCCTGCTGCTCGAAAGTCACCTGAAAATCGTATGCGCGAGCCGCCGTGGTCACCCTGCCGTTTTCGACGTTCATTTTCACCGTCACGACGTTCACGACAGGCTGCCGCGAAGTCTGCGGAATCCCAACGACGTTTTTGACGTTCAGCGCCATCACCGGTGTCTGGTCGATCGGCGACTTCATCGACTTCAGCGTTAAGCGGCCATCAGCGCCGACTATCAGGTAAAGCCCGAGCGGTTTCAGGATCTGTTCCTCGATGAACTGCTTGCCGTCAATCGGTCGCGTGATCTGGAATTCGAACCAGTCGCCGGAGAATTCCGTATCACGGAGCCCGAGAAAGCCGGGAACGTCGATATATGGATTTGGGTTGATGAGTGTCGAATCGTCGTCAGGCGTAAAAATCACCCAGCCGGGGGCGGGCCCGAGCGGAGTGTAGTCCTGCTGGTCTGTGTAGACGGAGACCGCTCGCTCGAGCATGTAATCCGAGCCACGGAGGCTCGGATCCTGGCCGACGCCGAGTTCGTTCTGAAGCGTCGCGAGCAACAAATCAATCGGATTCCCTTGGAGATAGCGCGGGTTCTTGTCGCTCACCGGAAAGGCGTTCGCGCCGGCGGCCGGACCGATAGGTTGCGGCGCCTTAGCCAGCTGTCCCGGCGCCCATTCGAGCGGGCCCCCACGCACCCAAACTTGCTGTCCCAAAAGGAACCGCTGCACGTCTGCAAGGGTGATCGTTACTTGCCCGTCGGCGGTCCAGCCCGTCTGCACGATTTGCGCCGTGTGCAGTGTCACAAAGTCGCCGAGCGACTGTCCAGGAAATCCCAGCTTGACCCGCGCGACTTTGCCGATCAGCGCATCCTGCGCCGTCAGACCCTTCAGCATGCCGCTGGGGTCGATGCACCGGACCGTTACGTTTCCCACCGAACTGCGGCTATCGAGTTCGTTCACCGTCTGGCTCATCCCTTGCGGAATAGTGAGGTAGGGCAAAACGGTGGGGCCGGATGAAACGCTCAGCAGAAGGTCAGGCCGGTTCGACGTCAGCCACATCCATGCCGAGGCCGCAAACATCGGCCAGACTTCGAATTCGTAGGGTAGGCTACGCGAGGCTAGTGTATAACCAAGCAGCGAGCCGTCCTCGGTTGCCCCGCGCAGCGCGCGCTGACCAGAAATCACCTCAGTGAGAAAGGCGTCCAGGCCGGCCTGCCCGTTGAAATATTCCTGGAAATCCGCATCGTTGTGCATCAGCAGCAGCGCAAGGATCAGGCCCCAAGTTCCTTCTTGCCAGACGCTCGCGGGCGACCCGGAATAGCCGCCGGGGGAATCGTTGTAAGGCTTCATGCCGGTGATCGGCCCGAGCATCTGATAGGCTTGGTTGTAGCTGTTTGAGGATGAAGATTTCTGAACTGTCTGACTCTGCAATTCAAAATTCTGAAGGACGAATTCGATGGCTTGCTCGGCCTGCGCTGTTGCGCCCACGATATAGGCCATAATTGCGGCCCAGGTGCCACTCGCATCCAGCGCCTGGCTGGTGTCCAGTCCAGCGCTGGATGCTCCCTGCGCGAAATGTCCAGGAACGCCATTGGCCGGAGCGATATAGAGATTCACCAACACCTGGCTTGCCACCGTCTCCGCCACGGTCTGAATTTGCTGCGCCGTAGCTTCGAGCGAATTCGACTGGGCTTTTGTGATAGTGCCAGTCTTGAACAGTTGCACACTGGCCGTCTGCAGCACGCCAGCGGCGCGCATGAAAGCGAAGTAAATATCCACCTGGTGCTCGGTCGAAACAGCCTCGATGAGGCCGGGAACAAACTGATAGCCCGGATCCACGTACTGGCCAAGACCCAGGTAGAACATGCCTTGCGTAAGATCGCCAGCTGTCGATTGCAGCGTCAGCAGGAAATTGATCGTGCGTTGCAGATAGAGCGCCGGCGTGTAGTCCAGCGAGAGTGCCATGTAGATGGCATACGCGTAGCAAACCCAAGCCATCGCTCCCGCGCGAATGTAGGCTTGATCAATCTGGCCGTTATATACGTCGTAACTGAAAGCAAGGGAATTGTCCGGTTGCAGGCCACCCACGCTGAAGTTATCGAAGTAGAGATCGCCCGGAGTTGTGAGCGTGATTTTGAAGCTCGTGATACTTTCGAGCACGTCTCCGGCAAGCGAAGAAACCAGCTCCTGCGCGTTCACCAGCTCAAAGCGGTAAAAGTCCGCGCCCGGTCCCACAGCAATCACGATGTTCTTGGTCGCTGAATTGCACGTAGCCGGCACGGGTGGGTCACTCGTCACCTGAATGTCCGCCACGTTGCCGTTTTTGGTGGTGACGCCAATATCGAAAACGAACGCTAGTCCTGACGCTTCTTTGTGCTCAAACTCGACCTGCCCATCGGCGGTGTCCGGCAGCCCCGGGCCTGAGTAAGTGAATGAGCCGTTCGCCGCATTGGCGTGAAAATCCACGACCAAGCCGCTTCCGTATGGCGGCTCGCTGGGATCGTTGATGTCTGTGATCGAGTCAGCCGGATTGCTCTTCGTCCAACGCGAAGCTGAGTTATTGTCTTCGCCGTTTTCCAAGACCTTTGTCGCGAGGTACCCCGGGTTGTCGAGGAACTCGTTAATCTGCTTGATGATTTTCGACGCGGCAATGAAGTTCGCCGAAGCCGAGTAGGCGATGATGGCCAGCGCGCAGTCATAGATGAAACTGCGGTTTTGTAACGCTCCCGCGTTCGATTGCGTGGGATCGGGCACGTAGAGCGGGTCGGAAGTCGGCACCACGAAAGATCGCGGCAAGTTCTGGTAAGCGGCCTCGGTTTGCAGTGAGGTATAGACCAGCGTCGGACCTTTCACAGGATCGTCACAAAGAACATGTACCGTCAGCTCGCCCGGAGCCGGAACAACCTGCGAGCCGCAGCGGGCGTGATAAGCGTCCTGGATGATAATCGGGACGTTGTCTTCCTGCAGGTACTCGATGTCCGTCTTCGCATAAATCTGTGCGAAGTAGCCCTGCAATTGCTGGCCGATCCCGACGTTGGAGTGCGTGATCCAGCCGGTCGGAAGCTGGCTCCCGTGCCACCCGGCGGCCGGCCGTAGGACACTCGAAGGATAAAGCGCCGCCACCACCACGCCCGGATTCACCACCTGCGCTGCCCACCACCCATTTAAACCTTGCTGAATCAGCAGGGACTGGAATTGCGAAGGCGTGGGCGTGATGCCCTCGCACGGCCCCGTCTGCGGCGCGAGCACGCCGGGCGCACTCGATTGGTAATAACACTGGTCCGTCCGCACGAACAGATCGACGCGGTAGTCCACAATCGAGCCCAGTCCAGGCGTCGCGAACAGGTTGAAGAGGTAGCCGTAAATTGTCATGCCCGGCAACACGGGATAGGTATTTCCATCACAGAGCTTGATGCCGTTCGGCGAGGCGGAAACCATGCCGTCGTAATAGGCCTGAATCTCCCCGGCGGTGAGCGGAATAACCGGAGCGAAAAGGTTGCCGGTTGGCAGCGTGATCGGAGAAAAATCGACCGGGAAGCCATCCGGTCCGCACGATTTATCGAATAGCCAACCTGCCGGCGGCAGCATGACCAGATTCTCCACCGTGATTGCCGGAAGACTCGAAAAATCAACTTGCGAAACGATGCCGCACTCGGCGAGTGCCGGATTAGTGGGCTGTTGAGCTGCTCCGGGCGTTTCTGAAATCGGCAGCGACGTGAAGAGAGCGCTCGCTTGCCAGCCGCTGACGTTCGCGTTTTGGCGCGAATAGAGCCACGCGAGCGTCTGCGCCATGTCGCCTTGAAAATCGCCGGGATAATATTGCGCTACGTTCGGCATTGTTCAATGAGTGAGTTGCACTTGCCGGGGCGATGCTCGTCAATTGCCAATCACGAATTCCTAAGTACCGTATCCTGCAATGCCGTATAAGCTGACGCCATAACCGCCCACGCCGACGTTGAGTAGCGTCGCTGAGAAACTCGCAACTACCACGCCGTAGTCAGGAATTTCCAGCACCCAGAGCGGCTGCTTCTGCGCCGCCGCCAGTACCGTTTGCCAGGTTTGATTGCCCAAGATCATTGGTAACTTTTCGATTGGCGATTTGTGATTGTTCAATCATCAATCGCTCAGTCGCAAATCAAATGACCACCTGCCGGAATTTCAACTTAAAGCTGTACATTCCCGGTGCCTTATAAGCTGCGTTCCACGTCGTTTGCTCGAGCCAATAGTTCGTGAAGCCGGGTTGCGAACTGTCAGGGTAGTACGCAAACTGCCCGCCGGTGAGCGCATACCGCATAAACCAGTCCCATGCTGTCACGTCGCTACCCGCAAGCGCACTCTCCATTTCGATTTCAAGAAAATTATCGACTCTCTCGAGAATGGATTCACGGACCCCGCTGGAAGCAACGTTATCGCGACGCGTGGCAACGGAATTGCACCAAGCCACTTTGCGCGGAGGATAGGCGAACGCCAGCGTTACTGGGCCTGTTCCGGGATCGTAGATGATCTGTGGATTGCTCATTCAGTTTCCTAGGCTTTTCTGAACTCTGACAGTTAATCGCTATCCGGCAGCATAAGCCGACCCAATCGACCGCGTGGCTGTGAGTTGCGCGCCGTGTTGTTCGACGGCAGTGTTGAGCGTCTTAGCGAGCCACTGGCCCGCCTCGGAGTCGCCCATAATCACGACGGTCAGATTGCCGCTCGGCCCTGCCATAGCGCTTCCCGCTCCACTGCTCAGACCCGAAACTGCCGGGCCTGTGCTTCCGTTTGACTGTGTTCCCGCGTTACGCGTGTAATGCTGCGAAAGCGCCCTGTCCCCCCCGTGGCTGGCGCTTGCGGCAGCAGCAATCTGCGTTCCGGCGAGTGCGCCCCACAGGGCCGCTGACGCGAAGTCTTGGGCGGCCGCCCAGAAATCGAATGAGCCGAGAGCCTCGAAGCCCGCAGCAGTCGCGGCCATTGCCCGATACGCAGCCGTTTGCTTCAGGGAAGCAAGTGTGGACACGGTCTTCGCTTGCTCCGCGAACTGGTGAGTGCTCGCCGACTGCCGCTCGATGAGGTTTTGACGGGTGAGCAACGAAACGACTTGCGTCATTGCGCGCGCTGCCGCGACACTCCAGTTCTGGGATGAGCGCGTGAGCTGAGAATACGTCTCGGTGCCCTGTCGCTCCAACTTGGCGAGGCTTGCAGTAAGCTCCTGCACTCGTTCCGCGCCACTTGCCGAATCCTCCACCTGGGTTCCTGGCGAACCTCCAGGCGTCCGCATTTCCATCAACGCTCTCAACATAGTTGTCATGATTACCACCACTCCTCGCGCGCGGTTCTTTCTTTGGAGCGCCAAAGCGCTACCGCAGCCGCAATGTCGATTTGAAGAGCCACTGTTGCATCACCTTGCCCTGCACGATCAGAACCGCGGCTTGCGAAGAGCAATTCACTGGGCCGCGCGTTCCACGTTTGAGCCACTTGCGCGAGCAGCAGCAGGTGTTTGCTTGTCGCGAAAGGGCGCGAGGTCAATCACGGAGGATGGTTCCTCCGAAACGACCTCGCCAACCGCCCACCGGATGATGTAGTTGAGATCCTCGTCTGCAATAAGATCCGGAGAGATTTCATCACGACCAGGCGTCAACGAGACGCGCGGTTGTACCATCACTTCCGCGAGGAGCTCGGTGACCCACTGTGCCACCTTTGGCACGTCGGCGGGGTCTTGAGGCGTGCCCGGAGATTGCCCCGCGACGCGAACGGCCAGGGTTTGCGGAAGGCAATGGTGAAATACAAACCATAAGGGCGCTGGTCGGCGCATCAACACGGCCTTGCCGAGTTTCGGAAGCGCAACGCGCTCCACACGCGCGCGCGCCCGGCAAGTCTGAAAATCCTCCGGGCTCGCAAGCTCGGCTTCGAGTGAATTCATGGCTTCCTTACTTCCTTTCGCCCAGCAGCTAAGTGAACGCGACTTCAAGGCTGGCGATAGATTTTGCCGACTTGGTCGCCAACGGGCCTTTCTGGAATGGCCAAGCCGTTAAATTTCACCTTCACCGTCGTGGGTTTCTCCCGGCTGAACGGCATATTGACGGCCTGCGCTTGATACGCGATGTAAAGCTGGCTCACCACAAACTTCCCTGGAGCGTCCGTACGCGGGGAAATGACAGCGACTGAAAACTTTGGCACCGGCATGAGACCGCCAAAGGAGAGCTCCTCGTACGTCTGATAACCGGCAGGCAAACTCGGATCGGTACCCGTCCCGTAAATGCAGTTCGTCAGATAAGCGCGCAGCCTGGCATAGTCTGTTTCCATGACTTCGGCTTCAATAGATTGCTCTTCTGCCGTCATTCGCACGTCGATCGAGGCAGTTACCTGGTCCGCGCTCAGTGTGTCGATCTTGGGCGTCCAGGCAATCGTCGTCGCGCCGGAAACCGCTCCTGCAAAGACTGGACCTGCTGAAGCCGCCGCCGGTGGCACAACGCCTACGGACAACAGGCCCGATAAGGGCTCGGTCCAGTTCTGACCGAGCGGGATGGGAGACGAGGTCTGAAGCCGCTCTGCGCCGGAAGCACTTCCCGCGTAAACGTTGTACCCCGTGGTGTTCCCCGAAGGCGCCGGTGACGCGACCACCAAGAGAGTGTTCGCGGAAAGAGACAGACTGGCCTCCGTAGATGGTAGCGTTTCCCCAAGGGGGTTCGTGTATGTCAGAACCACGTAAATAGTGGCAGCTGACAGCGAGCCGCCCGCAATGGATGTTAGATTCGCTGCGGCCGGAGGGCTTAGTGCCGGAGCCACCGGGTTACCGCCGGTGTCGATCACCAACCGCGCTCCAGTTTCCGGCACCGCACAGCCCAGCCACAGGTTTCCAGGTCCTTGGTGAATCTTGGTTTGGTCAACGTTTGCCATACCTATTCCCATTTTCGATTTGTGATCTGCGATTCGTGAAGTACCAAATCGCAGATCACAAATACTTAGGTTTCTTGAAGTTGAAACTGCACGCTCAACGTGACGCGCAAAATAGGCGCCTGAACGCTGGTTTGCGTCACCACTCCGTAATGGTGCGCCTCCACGAAAACTTCCTTCACGCTCCCGACCGCGGACGGTGCCGTCCATCCGCCCGTTACCGTTTCGTGACTGATCGGCAGCGGCGTGACCCAATCAGCAGCGCTTGCGGTGGTCAGGATCAAGTCTAACATCCGTGCGTAATCCTGAGCAGTGTCTTGCGCCATTTCCTGATCGAACTGACCAACGTCGAGAGCCAGCGTCAATGTCGAGCGCCAAGACCGGGTCCATGGCGATTGCGGATCGAATTCGGTTTTATCCGCCGAAACCGTGAGCCAGGGCAACGCAACGCGCGCGCCCGGCCCCTTGTGAAACTCGTTGATGGGGGCGAGTTCCGCGTTGATGAGAGCCATGGCCGCCGGCTGGTCCCTTTGCACTAGCGCTATAACTTGGTTCAGCAGCGGCTTCGAAAACCTAGCGTTCCATGCAGGGGTATAGGACATTGCTCTCCAGCCGTATTACAGTTTCTGGAACTTTCCAAAAAAATTGCTCATGCCTTGGTCTTCGGGAGTTTGTCCCTTGGGTTGATCGCCTCCGGCAATTCCTTGTAACCCGGGCCGTGGCGACGGCGTGGCAGCTTGCGAGTCAAACAGGTGATCGTAAATACCTCCGGCCACCGATTCTCCTTGATCGTTGGTAGCACTCAGCTCCGTAAGACCCCGGTCATACTCGCTTCGGAAATCCTGAGCCAGACGCTCGGCCGAAGCCACGCCAAGAGTGGCCAGCGTCGATCCCAGTTGCGCGCCGGCCCCGTAGCGGTTGATTCTCTCGAGCACGTTCAGCGCGTCCACAGAGAACGACGTTTGAAACGCCGCGAGGCTTCCGCTGTAGGAATTGCGGATGACCTCCCCGAAACGTCGCTGAAGAACAGCGTCGATGTCCCCAGCCACATCGTCGATGTATTGCTGAATAAGCGTGTCCGCCGGCTTTTGTTGGGGTGTGCCCCGCACAAAAGCGGGAAACATACCCGCGACATTCTGAACGGTCGTATAGCTCATTCCACTCACCGTCTCTTGTCAGTCGTCTCTTGCGACGGTCCCTCAGTATTCGACGTAGATGTTGCAGCTCGTGCCTGACCCGTCCGCCGTGATGTAAACATTCGTCTGGTCGGCCGGCTGAGTTTCGTGAAAGCCGCCCGCGCTTGTCGGCTCAATGACAAGCCTGATGGGTATAGCGGGGAGTCCGTGCGGCACCGTATTCGCGCCGCTTGCCAGACCAGTTATCGTAAGCTTCGCCTTGCGAATGTACGCGCCCTCTAAGGTCTGGCTTAGATATTCGTAGCTAGGCGTGACTGTAATTGCCATAAATCCTCCGAGTTACGAGGGACAAGTGACGAGCAAGGAACGAGAACCTCTAGCCCTTCGCTCATCGCTCTTCACTCGTCATTTCTTTCCCTTCGTCTTTTCCGCCGGAATCGCTAAGATTTGTCCCAGATTGAGCGTCGCCGCGATGGCGGTGGGCAAATCAATCGTGCCGCTGCGATCGACGGCAATATCCTGACCGTTGCCCGAACTCTTGACCAACCATCCCTTGTCCCCCTCCTTAGTAAGCAGGGGCGCTGGAGGCAGGGCGCTCTCAGGCAGGTAGAGCTTGCCGTTGTATTCGATCGGTCGCAAAACTTGGTACTGCACCATAATTCCTCCGTGAGCTGTAGCGCCGGTCTATGACCGGCGGATTTCTTCTACCCAACGAACTCGCCGCTCCCTTCCTTCGTCAGGGCAGGCTCCGAGCGGCGCTACAGGGCTGCGCTACGCGGTCGCCGCAAGAAACGCGAACGCTGCTTGCGGCGCCACTACCTGAATGTCGTCGTAGCGATGAACTTCAATCACGTCGCACGCTTTTGGCTCAACCCGATAACGCTTGGTCAGCGTTCCGGCAAAGTCCGGAGCCCCAAACAACCAGCGAAACGTGTATCCGAGGGCCGGCTGCAGCCTCTGTGGAGCCGGAGGAATATAAGCGAGGACCGCAGTTTTGCCCCACACGAAGCTCAGCGCGGGAGGTTGGCCCTCGTTCGCCGTGTCATACTCCGCACCCATGACCCAGAAGTTGTCCACGTCGAAAACGCTTTTCAAGGCGTCGGCCTGGAGAACGCCCACTTGCGTGTACTTGAACCGGTCGATGATCTTCGGGTGCTGCCGAAGCGTGGCGAAGACGGGATAGCTCACCGCCAGCGTATTCGGCGTCTTTGCGACGGCCTGCTTAATGACGGTTTTCTGCGCCTCAACCGCCGCAATCGGATCCGAATTGACGTAATCGGACCATTGCGACGTTCCAGCCAGCGTCACGTTGGGCACGGCGCTGCCCGCCCCCAAAACCAGATTCATGGCCCGGATTTCCAGGTCCAGCAGGATCGCGTCGGTCAGGTTTTGCACTGTGGTGATTTCCAGGTCTGGATCCTCGGAGCCGGAGCGCTCTTCGTCTGAAATTGAGTCCTTAAGCGAATGGTCATTGCAAAAATACGGGCTGTTCGAAAGAGACCAGGGCGCGATCTCCCGCGATTCCGATTTTGGCTCGCGAATGGTTTCGTACCGCTGGAATTTTTCCCTGCCGAACACCCAATACCGGCCGCTCCGCTGCTTCACCGGCACAACGGGCAGCAGCTTCTCCGCGAAATAATCGTCGTTCACGTAACCTACGCTGACGTTATTGAGCGGCTGGTCGAGATACTGAAGCGAAATATCTGCCATTTTGTTCCTCCTTTGGAGTGCGGCAGCTCCGCTGCCGCTTTCGAAGGCGGGAGCTGCGCTCCCGCACTCCATGGGACGGTCTCCGCCGCGTGTGCAGAGATAGAAGCCCTCGCGCGTCAGCTCGCCGTCTCGAGCGTGCCGCGCTACGCCAGATCCAATGGATCACCTGGCTGCGTTGTTCCAACCACCCCTCCTTACTAAGGAGGGGAGCCGCGAAGTGGCGAGCCGTCATGCCACTTGCTGCGCAAAATTCAGCAGCACTTCCACCACGTCGTTGGCGCCTTGCGTGCTGTTCTGCGCGACTCCGACCGGATAAATCTTGGTCCCCGCCGCGATGGTCAGGTTCGCCGCGTTGTTCACCCGGCCGTACTGGTCGGCGACCACCAGCACATCCCCTTGGTTCACCGCTCCCGCTGCCAGGCACCGCGCAATGCCGTTCACTTGCAGGGTCACGCCTCGTCCCCGCAAGTTGTAGAGCGTGGGCGCGGTGCCTGTCACGGTGGTTGGGTCGGTCGCCTGGGGTACAAAATAATTGGGCTCGACAAAATGATCCACCGTCACGCCCAGCACGCCAGCCGCGTTTGCCCCGGCGGGCAGCGTGGCATACTGCTGGTTCTGTGTCGTGTCCGCCGTGTCCTTGACAAGCGCCGTGAACTTGTAGATCCGCTGATTGATCCCGCTGCGAAATGCAACCGTCAGACCATTGATTCCTGACATAAGACCTCCAGTGGTTAGTCGTTAGTGATTAGCGGCCAGCACGCCAGCGCTCGTGACCACCGACCACCGGCCATTAACCACTTCTTTCATCAGCTTGCTGTTCCATCCGCGCCGACGCGGACCGAATGCTTGGTGCGGTATTGCTCACCAAGGTCCGGGTGCGCGGTCAAAAACTGTTTGAGCCCTTTGGCATAGTCGAGCCCTCGTTCGCTCATAAGCTTTTTCACGCCTAGGTCGATTTCCTCATCCACCGACAGCGGCGCCGCGTAGCCAATACCCTTTGTTCCCCAACGAACTGCTGGCGACGCGTTCTTAACGAACTCAGCGAACTCCGTTGGGCGCTCGAGCGCGTCGCGAAAGAAAAACGCTCGGTCGCGTGGCAAGATCTTGCCTTGCGCGATGGCTGATTCGAGCAGTTGCTCGGCCTCCCGACCACGAATGTAGTCGGAAAGCATAATTTGTCCCGTCTCGGCCAGAGCGGCAGCACGATCGTTGTCAATTTTTCCGTTCCGCACGGCCTCGCTCAGAAAGAAGGCCTGGCGCCTCGCCGTTCGCGCCTCGAACTTCAGCGCCTGCGGATCGTCGCGCTCTCCTTCCAGCGCCTTTTCCTCATCCTGAACCGCATCGGGGTTCACCCCCAAGTGTTTTGCGGCGTATTCGGCGAGCACATGGTGTTCAATCACGCCCAACGGTTTGCCATTCGTCGCATCGACAACCGCGTGGTGCCCCGCGTTCTCTTCGCCCTCGGGTATAGGCCGCAACTTTAGTTTTTTCATGGTTGTTTCTCCTCCAAGTCGTTCGCGCGGCGCCCCATGAGCGTCGTGCATAAAGAGTTTGGAACCGTTCACGACGACCGTGCCGTCGCTCAGCATGATCGGCGGCAACTCTTCCAGAAATGGATGGTTCGTTAGCGCGCCGGACGTTAGCGTCGCTCCCTGGGGTTGGCCCGTCTCCTTGTCTGTCGCTCCCCAGTCGATCGCTGGCGAAAAGAAACGGTACTCTCCCTCGCGAATCATCTCCTCGGCCTCGGGTGTCCACTCGACGAGGGCGAACAAGCTGTCAGGTATTTGGTGAGAGGTGCCAGATATGCTTCCCGACGCTTGAGACCTAGAATCCGATGCTCGCAGCCCGTGGATCCAGCCCGCCGCCGGCACAGGACCGCCGCGCGCCACCTCTGGCATCTCGCTGGCGTGCTCATAGTCGATCACGATCATGTCGTTCTGTCGCTTGTCGAAATTCCTCACCATTGCGGAGATATCGTCTACCGTGATGGAAAACGCCTGCCCGTCCTTCACCCAAGAACCACTTATCGCCACGGCAATCTCCCAAAGCTGCGCGCCTGGCCGCTGCGTGGCCATTCCAGGGGGGGTGTCAACCATCTGCCCGGCGCCAGTGAGCAGTACTGCGATAGAATTCATAATGGTGAATTCGGAATTCCGAGTTGCCGAACCCGCGAGATGCTCGCGTCTGAACTTCTCGATGCGTTCTTTCGAGATTCCAAATCGTTCCGCTCGGCGGGCGATCTCTTCTGCCACCTCCCGCCTCGCACCCGGCGGCAGATCAGTGCGCGCAAACAGATCCAAGGCAGCCTCAATATGCCCTCGATCAATCGGCAACTTCCACTTACTTGGCTCGCTACCCGGCGGAGCATAAGCGAAGTCGGTGCGACGCAGCTTCTTCCCGTTCACGGTTGCGTAGTCTTGGTCCGTCATAGGTCCTCTGTATTGCGAAGGTTCTGCCCGCAATCACAAATGTCCAATCTCAAATGAGTCACCCATCCCTGTCACTTACTGCCCGCCGTCCCTTGCTTACCCTTTCCCGTTCTTCCCGACGACTTCTTGAATTCCCTGTGTCACCGTTTCCCCTCGCACTGCGACCACTCTTTCGTCGCTCTCTTCGGGCAGCGCAAAGCGCTCGCGAATGGCTTGGCGGATGTTCTTTTCGCTCACGATCAGACCCTGCTGCGCGAGAGCAACCAAGTCTGACGTGATCTCTCCGATGCTACGGGCCTGCACGTTTGCGGCAATCAACCGCGGGCAAGGAGCTTCGTCGCCGTAATTCAAGGCCACCAGTCGCCGAATTGTGGAGTGAGTGATGTCCTGCGCGATCTGGTCCGCGACGCTCTGCAGGCCGAGCATAAAGAAATCGGTCGCTGTCGCCCCGAGCGCGCGCGAGCCGTGTGCCGCCTGGCCCAGATCTATGAACGTATTAAGAGCTGCTCTCGAAATCATCTCGTTGTGGTGCTGGATGGAGGGCATCACGTCGCGCAAGTTGCCCTCGTAGCCCACAATGCGTAGTCCTGTGTGAGGATCACCCGGCGGTTCCACCAGGCCCGCCGCTTCGTGGGCCGCAAGCTGCGTCACGAAGCTGTAGCCTGCACTCTTGTCTTCGGCGGAGAAACCCGGTGAAAGCCGGAACACTGGAATGCCCAGGGCGTTCCGCTCGTTGGCGATGGCGTCGATCCGGTAAAGCTTCGACTTGATGTACCAGTGCGGATACATCGCGCGCTGCAAGGCGATGCCCCAGAAATTCGCACCCTCTTGCTGGTAGGTGAAGCGGCAAATCTTATCGGCAGGCAGCAAAACGTTCAGGAACTGGCTTCCGCGGTAGCCGTATTGTTCGAGCGCCAGCAACGTTTCACCATCCTCTTCGGTGTGCCAGCGGTAGAAAGTGACCGGCAGCCGCGAGGGAAGCGACCGCAGCCGAATCTTTTCGCCATCAACAGCCCAGACATCCTCATGGACGGCGCATCCGAAATCCAGCATGAGCAGCGCGTTCGCGATCACGCTCTGCCACGTCTGCGACACCCATCCTCCCGAAGAGCCCCGGAATTCGAGCCCGCCAAACAGATTCTCTTTAACGAACTCGGCAATTTCTTTCGCCTGGCTCGCTGTAGCGGCGGCCTTCAGGTCGGCAGGTGCCGGGCTAAAGCCCGGCGCTACGTCCGCAGGGACGATCTCCCACTTCGCGCTAAGAATGGGCAGCTTGCAGGCCATCAGCGTGGCACGTACCTGAGCGTCGGAGCGCCGCATCTTTTCGTAGGTTGGAATTGCGTTGCGGCCCATTAACTCAGCGTTATATTCGCCGAGATCCACCAGAAAGCCGCTCGTGATCGGCGTCCCCGAAACTCCAAACGTCGCGCCGAACTCGCTCTTCGCCGCGCTGTTATTCTGAGCGGAGTGAAGAATCCCGGCATTTACGCTCCCGGGCTTCGGCGCGGGAACCGGTTGCACCGGCGCCCACGCTGCAGCCCGAACTCGAGGGACGCCAATTTCGCGGTCGGCCAGTGCCACGGCGTGATCGACGCGATTTTGCGTCCTGGCACCTTCACCCACTGCTCCGCGGTCCCCGCTCGCCCGCCCAGCGGGAGAGGGGACGGGGTTGAGGGCGCGCAACTCTCGAACTAGCGCCTTAGTCTGGTCGCCGTTATGTTTGCTTGCTCCAGCCATATTCCGCTTTCTGCCTTTCGCTTACTGCCTACTCGCGCCCCAGGGCGCACCCAGGTGTCCCATCCACATATCGAATTGGCTCAGTTCGTCGTTTGCTAGAAATGCGTATGGCATCCAGAAGTACCCACTCGCTCCCCATCTCGCTCCCCAAGAGTTTTGAATCTTGAATCTTGAAATCCCGTCGTCGTAGCCGCAGATCACGACAGCGTGGCCGCCCAACGCCTGCTCGCCGGCTCGGGGCAGGGGCATCACGCCGTCCGCTCCGATGCTCTCGAACGATTCATAAACAGCAAAGCCTAGCGCCACGCCGTACCCGCTTGCCAAGCAACTTCGCGCCGTGTCCACATCGGGCACGCGGTGATAGGCTCCGATCTTGTACCGGGAAGCGTCGGCCAGATCGGTCGGGCTGTCATTCGCTTGAGCTGAGGCAAACTCTTCCGGAACGTACGGATCATCCGCCTCCAGGCAAACGCCCGTGTGCGCGAGCGTGTAAAAGATGTCCCGTATCGCTGCTCCACCATCCTGGTCCGGGTCGTCGTTCCATGGCAGCAGCCGCTCCTGGTAGTAGAGAAATAGGCGGGAAAGGTTCTCGTCGAGCGCCGAATATTGCGCAAACCGTTGAGCCAGGAATCGCCGGTAGAGCACGCCGGCGTTGGCCGTGCAACTCCCAAGCGATCCCTGGTCGTAAACGGGGAGGTTGAGCCCGGCAAACACATCCGCTGAATTCGGCAATGGCGCGCTAATCCCGAGGTGCGCCAATCGCGGCACGTGTGAATCACGTTTATCCGGGGCGTCCGGCTTTCGTCCTAATCCTTTTCCTAATTTTGGCGTCGCCATTTTGTTCTCCACACCTCCCGCCGTTTTGGCTCCCTTCCTTGGTAAGGAGGGAAGCAGGGGGTGGTCACTTCAGCGCCGCTCCGGCGAATGCTTGCGTCACAGCCGGATTGGCGGTTGGAGCCGTCACGATCGTGTTGTATTGCTTCTTTAATTCGCCGGCGTTTAACAAGCCAGAAGCCGTCACACGCTTCGCCGTGAGCTTCCCCGACTGCACGACCGGCAGAATCTGCTGGATCGAGCTCACTTCGCTCGAAATCAGCGTTACGACGGCGGTGATCTTCTGCACCGTCGCTGGGTCACTGATTTGCAGTGCCGGGAGCAGTGCATTCAAGTTCGTGGTCACGTCGCTGAGCGCGGCATTGATCTTCTGGACCGTAGTCGCGTTCGGTGACGACTGATACTGGTTGACGAGCTGGCCGGCAAGATTGAGGTCGTTTGAAACCTCAGTAGCGGTGCGCGTGATCGTATTCAGGTCCGCCGCTGAGACCGTCTTTCCTTCAAGCAAGCTGACCGCCGTGATCAAATTCGTGACCATGGGCAGCACGACCGGCAGAATCTGCTCGGCCGTTTGCACCCACTGCGCAACGTCGCACGCCAGAAGCGCGACGACCAAAACGGGAACCAATAGAATCCTCTTCATTTGCCTTTCCTCCTCGAACTCCAGGTGGCAGGCCGCAGACGTGAAGTCTGAGAGCTGGAATCTTCCACCTATAATCCGGTACTTACTTCGGCACCGGTGACTGCTTTAAGTACATTGCCGCTCCCACGATCGCGCTGACTAAAGCGATCAAGCCCAGATTCTTGAAACCACTCGCCGCCTCAGGATTGAAGTGGCTTGGGTCCGCGATCAGTACGGAAATCGAGTTTGCAGCGCTGGAAACCACCGCCGCGACCAGTCCTTTTACCCACACTTGCCAGGTCATTTGTTCTTCTTCCCTCCGCCCTTACGGTCAAATTCCTTCTTCGCCTCGCGTTCCACGCTGACGGCGCCTTTTTCGATCACCCGGCCAGCGTCTTCGGCGCCCTTCTTGATCTTTTTCACTGCGTCCTCGATCTTGCCTTTGATTGAACTCATGCTCCCTCCTTGCCTCTCTTAGGTTGAGGTTCCGAAAATCGCTCTCAGACGACTGCTTCCTTGAAGCCCGATAAAACGGGTCTTCCAATCAATCCCCCGACGTTCACCGGATAAGAAGCCGGCTGCTGCGCGGCCGTCTCGGCCAGGCAAAACGCCCACCAGTGATCCGCGTGGCCGTAACGGGCGTCATGTTCGGTATCGAACCGAAACTGCCCGACGGCGTTCTGGGTCTTCTTGACGGAGCGAAATGAGGCACGGACTCCATCGTCGTCCGGAATCCTCACCTTCATTTCTTCCATGCGACGCTTGGCATACACGGCAAGCGCTTCCTTGCTTTGCTGTGTAAACTGGATTCCCTCGACCTTGCCTGGAAACTCCTGCTTGAGCTGCTCGGCAATCACAAGACCCATGCCGGACTGGTCGATATTGATCCGGCGAATGTAAGGCATCAGAGACCGGGCTTGGCGCAACTGCTCCGGCGTGGGTGTGTTTTTCATTTCAATCACGCCGCGCGTCCAGGTGACGTCCCCTACAAGCTCCGAGAGCCAGATCACGCTCAGATCGCGATTCCGCGCAATGTCCCAGCCGGCATACAGCTCACCCTCACGCCCAGCTCCTGTTTTCCCTGCGGAAATGCTGGCCGAAGATCGGGTCAGCGTGGTTGTGGCCTCGCTCGATACGCAGGATTGCAGCAGCTCGGCACTGATCCATTCGCTCGCAGCGCTGATGAATTCGCAGCAAAACTCCTGTCTCCAGACCTCGTCGTCCACGCCAGCTCTCAGTAGGTCCAAATCAACGTCCAGTCCCTCCCGAACCGCCCGGTAGATGTCACACCAATGACCTGACCACCGACTCCCTGAACCGGACACGGGAGAGTCAAAACCGCGGTCTTGAGGCGCCGACTTTCCAATTTCGACTTTCGGTCTGCGGCCTTCGGTGGCCGGCTTCGCCGGTTGGCGCGAAGAGCAATGTTGCAAGGCAAGCGCAGGATCGTCCAGGCCAGCGGCTTTGGCCAGCTCATAGAATTTTCCCTGCTGTCCATTGGGTGTAGAGATAATTTCCAACCCGAATCCGCGGGTAATAATCGGATAGAGAGCGCTGTAAATCCGGTCGGCGTCGACGTGAAAGGCGAACTCGTCGAGGGTCACATTGCCCGTGTAGCCCCTCGCCGTGTCCGGATTCGCCGGCAGTCCATAGATGACTGAACCGTTCGGGAAGCGAACCTCTAACTGTTTCGTCATCGTCCCCTCGAAGAAATTCGACTCCATGCATTTCGCTGCGATGCCGCACGAGCGAACGTGCTCCTGCACTTTTTCCATCAGCAGCCTTGACTGCCGCTCGCCTTTCGAGAGAAATATCCAGGTTGTCCTCTTTTCGAGACACTTGAAGACGGCGCGCAACGTAGCGGAAAAGGAGAAGCCTGTTTGCCGCCCCTTCACTACGATTTTGAGGACCGAATCGTCTCCCACCCAGGCCTGTTGGTAAGGCAGAAGCTGAACCGCGAGCTTGGGAGGCTTCGTCCTCCGTGCATCGGCACGCGAGCGCTTATTCATTCTTCGACCGCCTCCGCCCGGGTGGTGGGTGCAGCTTCTGAAGCGATACCGTAGATTTCCCGGATTCTATCCATCACTTCCGGTCTCAGGCCCTGATCCTCACCCTCATGGTTTGCTTCTTCGATGAGTTCATGGAGTTTCATCTTCATAAGCTCGTGTTTCGTCGTCTCGTTCTTTAAGCGCTGAAAGTACATCTTCTTCTCCACCTCAGCTTTTTTTGCGCTGAGCGTGGCACGTTCCAGCTTGAGGCGCAGGTTCTGGATCTGGTCTTTGTATCGAAAGGCGTGTTCCATGGTGCGCGCCGCCTGGTCTCGCCTTCTAACACCCATGAGTCCGGTGATGATTACCGCATCGGCAAGCTCGGCCTCCGAGGAGCCCGGATTTTCCTTGATCGCCTGTTTCAGCGCGCGCGCCGTTTGGAGCTGGTGGCGGATGCGGCTCTGCTGGACGTCGAGGTTCGCCCGAAAGTATTGCTCGACCGCACGCACTGTGATTTTTCTGCCCCCAAACGCCCCGACGGTCTCTGCTGCGTCCTCGAACGTATCGCCTTCGATCAAGGTGTCGCGAAGAAGCTTCTGAGCCTCGAGGCTTAAGTTGGCCACGCTCTTAATGATCTTCTCTTTCTTGCGCGGCGCCTTCGCCGCTTTTGAGGAAGGCCCTTTCTGCTTAGCGCCCGGTTGTTCAGGGCGTTGACGCTTTGCCATTAGTTTGTCGGCTCCATATAGATGCCTTCATCAACGGGTAGGCGCCCGTCACGATAATCGATTCCTTTCGCCGTAATCTTCACGAGCGAGACATTGCGGCGGGTGTTGGGGCCTCGGACGCCTTCGACCGAAACCAAGCCCTTCTCGGCAAGATAGGCAAGGTGAAAGTTCAGTTCTTCAACCGGAATCGGATAGCCGAAAAAGTCCAGTTCTCCCTGCAACAAAGGCAGGGTTGCAGACTGAGGATAGATCAGGCCGAGATAGTAGAGGATCTTTCCTCGAATGATCTCTTTGTGCCGAAGCGACGTCGTCATACTCGCATTCCTCGCATCATGGGTTTCACCGGCGCGGTGTTTCCTTCTCTCGCGCGTGAGTTGAAGTTAAACATCAGGCCGGACAACCACCTTATAAGCACCCGCACTCACAAGGGGCTGCCGGCCCGACCTTTGCGTGCTCCCCTCGCAGAGCAACGCAAGACCAAGTTCTTTTCGCCTGCCTTCCTCTACTTCGGGCGGGCAGGCTCCTCCGAACTGGAAGCTCTGGCCACATCCTCGTAAACGCGCATTCTTCGTAATCCCCGTGGCACGTAATCCGGGTCATACGTTCTCCCGTCAGGATGTCCGGTGTTCCAGCACCGGAAAAGAGAATCGAAATCCTTGCCCAGGTCCAGCTCGAAGCGGCCCGCGAAGTCACCGAGAAGCTCAACCGCGAAGCGATAATGGAACACCGGGTCGAGTAGCGAGTGCACGCCGACTTTCCGCCCCACGACGTGGTAGCCCATGATCTGGGTAAGGCCCCAGGAGGTCGCGAGCCCGCGCAAATCCCGCTCCTCGATTTGGCTAAGAGCTCCTCTGATTTGGTCGTCAAGTTCCAGCGCCGAAAGCCCCATCTGCGCCCCGCTAGCCCAACCTTCAAGGTTCTGCTGAAAGACGGCGCGTAGGCTTTGCCAGTCAATGCTGCCGAACGATGTGGCTTGACCGGTTGCGACCGACTTCAATCGTTCGTATACAGCAGGCTCGTAGCACGCCGCGTCCGGCCTTCCGCTGGATTCGTTAGCAGTGAGCGCGGCAAGAAACGAGCTTGGCAGATTCTTTCGCTCTACCGCCTGCGCGATCACAGAATGAAAGCTTCCGTAGATGCGCTGCATGAGGCGGCGGTCGAGTAGGGCTGCATCGGGGTTCTGCTCGCCCACCAACTCCTGCTTCGCGGCATCGCCTTTAGCGGCCGCGACTGTCTCATAACGGCCACCGCTCTGTTCATCATGTCCGCAATAACTCACGACTCAACAGTAACAGCCTCGATTGAGACAGTGGAGACGCGTGAGACAAATGAGACACTTTTTTTTCGTGAAGCCTCCGCTGCCCGTGGCCAAGGCAGGCAGAACCGAGGTCCGAAGCAGTAAAGTTGTTCAAACGAGGAGAGATGAGGCGGATAGAAGCATCGAGCATCTCTGGGCCGGATGATGACGGAGACATCGCAGAAAAGTTGAGGTTCCGGCTTTCGCTCGACTTCTGGCCAAATCCTTACCATGCGAGCATGTGAAGCCTGATGATGACCAACGATGGCGAGGATGAAAAACTGGAAAAACTCCGCTATCGTTTCACTATGGCTCAGGACTGTTTCAGCGTGCGACCAAAGGAAGACGCGTCGGCGAGCAGGACAGTATGGATCGTGGCTCTGCGCGTTTCCTTGGTGCTCGGACTGACGTTCGTCGTTACGCTCGCGTGTCTCCGCTTGATTGCGTCAAACGCTACGACGGTTGGATTCGTCTATCTCGTAGAGGTTCTGGTGCTCGCGTCGGCATGGGGACTCTGGGAAGGAATTCTTGCCTCAGCCGCGGCGACGCTATGCTTCAACTACTTTTTCATTCCCCCCGTCAGTACATTCACGATTGCTGATTCCCGTAACTGGGTGGCGCTCACCATGTTCCTCGTTACCGCCGTCACGGTGAGCGAGCTCTCAAACCTCGCCAAGCAGCGCACGCGCGACGCGGTGGACCGACGGTGGGAAATGGAGCGGCTTTACGCCTTGAGCCGTGCCATCCTTTTGACAGACTCGCGTGAGTCGGCGGCCAGGCAGATTGCTCGCCGCATCGCGCAAACCTTCGCCCTTCCCGCCGTCGCGCTCTACGAGCGCCAGAGCGGTGAAATTCACCAGGCCGGATCGGAAGACTTGCCCGACGCCGAGGACAAGCTGCGTGAAGTTGCCACGCAAGGAACTTCCCTGCAGGACGCACAAAGACGGATCGTAGTGGTGCCGATCCGTCTCGGGAGCGAGCCGATTGGCAGCTTGGCGATCCGTGATGTTTCCCTGTCCGAGACGGCTTTTCAGTCACTGTGCAATTTGGTGGCGATCGGACTCGAGAAGGCCCGTGCCCAGGAAGCTGCGAGTCGTGCTGAAGCTTCCCGGCAGAGCGAGGAGCTGAAATCAACCTTGATGGACGCAATTGCCCACCAATTCAAGACGCCGCTGACCTCCATCAAGGCTGCGACCACGGCACTGCTATCGGAAACCGCGCCGGAATCGGCCGAGCGCCGCGAGCTTATTTCCATCGCCGACGAAGGTGCCGACCGGCTGGCCAGGCTGGTGACGGAAGCTCTCCAGATGGCGAGAATCGAAAGCGGAGAGTTGCGGCTGAACCGGGAGCTTCACTCAGCCGCCTCGTTAATCTCTTCCGCACTCGCGCAAATGAAACCGCTGACCGAGGGACGATCTATCCTCGTGCAGGCCGCTGCCGATGTACCGCTGGTTTATGCGGACGCGGACCTGATTCAGTTGGCGATCACTCAGCTCGTCGATAACGCGTTGAAATATTCGCCGCCTGCAAGCCCCCTCATCATCGAGTCGCAAGCGGCGCCCGAAGGTGTGCTGATCCGAGTCTCGGACCACGGGCCGGGCATTCCGGAAAAGGAACAGGAGAAGATTTTTGAAAGGTTCTATCGCCGTCCCGGAGACCGGCGCCGTGTGCCCGGGACTGGCATGGGGCTTGCCATCGTCCGCGAGATTCTTGCGGCGCACCGCGGAACGATTACCGTGAAGAGCGCGGTGGGCGGAGGTTCGGAATTTCTGCTCACTCTCCCCCTGGCGCCGGAGGAGAAAATCGCGTGAGCGCAGGTCGGATCTTAGTGGTGGATGACGACCCGCAAATCCGGCGGGTGATGCATGCCACACTCGTAGCTCGCGGCTACGAGGTGGCGGACGCGCGCGCCGGGGAGGAAGCGCTCGAAATGTTGCGGAACGGGACCTGTGACCTCGTTCTGCTCGACGTGAATATGCCGGGCATGGGGGGACTTGAAACCTGCCGCGCAATCCGGAGCCTTCACGACGGCTTCGATCCGGCCGTCATCATGCTGACCGTCCGCAATTCGGAGAAAGACAAAGTTGAATCGCTCGATGCCGGCGCCGACGATTATGTGACCAAACCCTTCAGCGTAACGGAGCTGCTGGCCCGCATTCGTGCCGCGCTGCGCCGGGTGCCGGCCGCCTCCGACGGCGCGCCACAACGCATCCGCCTGGACGGAAACGTCGAAATTGACTTTGAGTCACGCCAGGTGACAGTGCGTGGGCGCGAATCGCGCCTGACGCCCAAGGAGTTTCAATTGCTCCGCTACCTCGCCACCCATGCCAACCGCAGCGTTCCGCACCGCGAGCTTCTGCAGGCGGTATGGGGAACGGACTATGGCGAAGAACTCGAGTACCTGCGCGTGTTTGTCAACCAGCTACGAAAGAAGATCGAGCCTAACCCCGCCAAGCCGGTCTATCTGCTCACCGAGCCCTGGACCGGCTACCGCTTCCGCGTGCTATCGCCCGCCTGACTCTCGATTACCAGCAGGTCGCGCGTGGAGTTCAGTGCTTGGACTCATCGTCGTTCTTCCGCAGACCGGTCTGTCCAGCCGGTGATTGATGAGCGAATTCTAGTGTTGTTGATTCTAAAGGGTTGCTAAGCTTCGTTCTGAGGCTTTTTGCTTCGCGCCCCTCCTTCTCTTCACCTTGTCTATACGGAGCGACCGAAGTTACTGCGCGTAGTGTATCAGGGCACGGCTTCAGCCGTGCCGTAATTGAACGCTTGGATTCGTAGGGCTTTAGAGTCTGTGAGACAACTTCGGTTTTTCTGCTGTAGCGGCGCTCTATGAGCGCCGAATCTATTGAAGAATAAAGACCGGCAATCATAGACCGCCGCTACAACTGCAGTTGCCACACAGACTCTTTAACTCCTGAGGAGCGGCTAAAGCCGCGTCAATCAGCCTCGGCGAACGGCACGGCTGAAGCCGTACCCTGATACGTCGCCAACCACTTATGCGCAACTATTTGCGCCGCTCTGTATATGCTCCGCATCATAGTCCAGATTCTATCAGACTGCGATGAGACCGTTGAGACAGACGAGACAGTTTTTTCTCTAAGAGCCGCAGACCTCAGGGAGCGAACCTGACGCGCTACCCGGTTTATTTGAAGGGCATCCACCCACCGAGTAAGGTAGCGCGGTGGATGATAGTTATTTGGGGAACGCGAGTTCGGCTGTTCGCTTCAAAACTTCGTCTTGGAATTTCAGCCCCGCTGGCTCGATGCGAACCACCCGATAACGCTTGGCCACTTCGTCACCGTTGCGGACCGCGAAGACCCGCTCGCGGTCGGTCACATATATTCTGAGCGCGGCGGCGAGCTTGCGCGAAGGCTTGACGGAACGGTTTACGGTCAACCGCCTTGGTTTATCACCTGCCCTCTCGCGTTGCCTGGTCTCGACGAACGTGATCGAGAGTCCGCACAGCGGCGTGCGATTGCGGACGCGGCGCGTCTGCCGCTGGCGCGATGGAACGATGGTGCTGCGCTGGGCCGCCTCAGCGCTGCTCATGACCGAGAAGAATTTTCGGAAGATTATGGGTTACCGGGACCTCTGGATGCTGGAAGCGGCTTTACAAAGAAAGATCGTCACCCCTCAGGAGATGGTGGCGTAAAATGAATCGAACCGCCGCTCACCTCCAACGATCTCCCGGACACCATCCTCTCGCCGAAGCCGCGTCTCTGTTCCCCCAGTGAATGAAACAATCAATTTGCTGTCAGCGTCGATGGCGGTCCAGGTCCAGACATCGCCGTACCCGAATTTCCCTTGCTTTTCATCCGGGACGTTCTTTTGCTTGGCGTAGCAGAAAGACCAAACCTCGTCACACTGGACGCGCCTCGAATTGAGGCCACGAATATTCTTATCCTGATAATCGGCGCTGGCGTATCCGGCTTCAACTTGGAGCTTCATCACCGTGTCTTTAGATACACCAAACATCCGTGAAGTGGCGCGGAGGGAGTTTCCTTCAATCAGCGCCAAAACAATTTGAGTTTGCTTTTCGCGGATCAGTCTCTTCATATCCACACTCCTCTTGAAATATATTATCATGACAGAATACCTTATAAAGAGTAATTATTAACATATTTGGTTTACAAAGGTATTCTATACAGGGTATCCTTTTACAGGGTAAGTAGAGGAGGCATATATGCCGAAAGTGCCAATAACAGTGATGGGCTACCGCTGCTCACGCTGCGGGCATGAATGGGTCCCAAAAAACGGAGACCGCCAGCCGGTAGCGTGCCCAAAGTGCAAGAGTCCGTATTGGGACAGGCCACGCAGGACGACGTCCATGCTCACCTATGAGGATTTCCGAGACAAAATTAAAAAAACGCTCGACGAGCGTGGGATGCTCACATGGACAGAGATTCGCACCGTTACGAAGCTTCCAGAAAAATTCCCGAATAACCAGTGGGTACGTAGGATGGAAGGCGAGATCGGACTGAAAAGAGAGAAAGATAAGCATGGAATTATAAGGTGGACGCTTCGGTAGTGTGATATAAAATATGCTCATGCCGCAGACTAATCGGCTCACCCTACCGACCGCCCCAGCGAAGCAACAAGAAGAAGGCCGAGAAATATGGAACTCAACGCGCTCGGAAAGGGAAGCTGATTTTTTTACCCTCGGATACACGGGAAGAAAGTTGGAAACCATTATTCAGGAACTTAAGGCGCACGACGTCCAAACCCTTGTAGACATCAGGTGTAATCCGGTGAGCATGTACCGCCCGGAACTTAGCAAGAATAACTTGGATCAGATTCTTTCAGGGCACGGAATCATTTACATCCATCTCCCAGAACTCGGAGTGCCACGCGATATTAGGGCAAAGGCTATAGAAACCGGCACACGCGAGGTAATTTGGGAGTGGTACGATACCGTATTGGAATCATTCCTTGGTGGGAATCTTCATTACTTCTTAAACGGATTTGACTATCCAATCGCCCTAATGTGTACGGAGATAGACCCTCACGAATGTCACCGTCATCGCTTGACGCTGGCACTGGAAAAGATGGGCATGATGGGGTATGACATATGAGCCGTGCTCGCCCAAGAAGAAGTTAAAAAAGCGCTCATCGTAGTGCGAACCTACCCGACACCGGCCAAAACCGGCGTTGAGGTTTCATGCACGGCTGCGATCACGGATAAAGGCGAATGGCTTCGCTTATTCCCGGTTCCCTGGAGGCTACTCGGCACTGGTCAGCGTTTCCGAAAATACCAGTGGGTAGAACTAACTGTAACCAAGGCTCGTGACCCTCGCCCAGAGAGCTACAGACTCAAGCAAGACGGCATAAAAATACTTCGGTCGTTGCCACCGCGTGGGGATTGGCAAAAGCGCAAGGACGTAATCTTCCCGCTGCGTGCGCACTGCCTGGATTGCCTGATCCGAAAGCGTGATGCACAGGGGTATCCGACGCTGGGAATTTTTAAGCCTAAGAAAATTGAAAGGCTTGTCATTTCGGAAACAGACCCGAATTGGACGTCAGCCCAGCTCGCCATCTTGCGGCAGCGCCATTTATTTATTAAGAACCCAGAGGCAGAGTTACAGAAGATACCCTTCAAATTTCAATATAAATTCAGGTGCAATCACAAGGACTGCCCTGGCCATACGCTCATTTGTACAGACTGGGAGATGAGCCAGTCATGGCGAAAGTGGAGAACAGACTATGGGGACAAATGGGAAGAGAAATTCCGTGAACGCTACGAATCCGAGATGATCAACAAGTACGATACCCATTTCTACGTCGGAACGCTCCACGGGCATCCCCACGTTTGGATTATCGTGGGCTTATTCTATCCTCCATACTCACCTATTGACCTTCGCATAATATAGTTACAGTGGAAAGAGTTCCGCTTGTTGCCAGAATGCCATCACCAGCGTTGGTCGCCGGCGCATCCGGCGGAGCGCCCGGCGAGCGTGATGGCTCAAGGCCCCGAA
>JAKAWG010000006.1 GCA_021817045.1 Acidobacteriota bacterium | reverse complement strand
CGAGTTCTTCGGTTTGCTGGCTCACTTGGAGGCTGCGGCGCTGGCGTTTGAGTTCGAGTTGCTGGACGCGGCGGGCGATGAGCGCCGCCTGGCCGCGCTCGAGCCGGCGCCGCTGCCAGCGGAGCGAGGCAATGTCGTCAACCAACATGGCGGAGGCGGGGCTGGAAGGGTGGAAAGAATTCATCAGCTCCTGGCGCAGGCGGGCGAATTCCTGCGGGTCTTCGCCCAACTCGGTCATCGAGGTGCTGAGCACTTGCACGTGGCCGCGGGCATAGTGTCCGTGCTTGAGAGCGTTGAGCGAGACGCGCGCCTTGCCTGCCAGGGTGCGCGGGCCGCCCTTGCTTTTCATTGCTTGAAGGCCGTTCTGCGGGAGTGTTACAGACATGGGAGTTCTCCAGGATTGATTTTCAAGTGAGGGGAAGGTTGCCGAACGCACGCGCTTTGAAGGGGAAACCGCGCGCCTAGTACACTTTACGATAACACAGGTTCAGGATCATGTCAAATCAGTAAACGAGCAGGTGGTGTCCTAATTTCACGTGTAGCGCCGAGCTTTAGCTCGGCAGGTGCCGGCCTGAAGGCCGGCGCTACCCTCAGATTAGGACACCACCAGTAAGTAAGTCATCGCCTCGCCTACGGAATCTTTGCGAGCTCAGCGAGGGTTTTGAAGTAGCGGCCGTGAGTGCGTCGGACCGCTTCCTCGTTGGGGGCATCCAGGATCACTACTTCGTGCTCGATACCTTCGCGGTTGAGACGCAACTCGAGTTCGAGCCGTGCATCTTCCGCTTCGTGCTTTGCGGCGTTGTCAAATTTCTGCATCTCCACGATCTTTCCGCTAGGGCGGTCGTACTCGATCAAAAACAGCATGTCGGTTCCTCTTCTAAGCCTACCGACGCGTGCTTGAGCCGCGCTGGGACCCAACGATTTCTGACCGGTGGGGCCGAGACATGCGAATCGGCGCAGGGGGGGATACCGGCACGATTCTCGGTAGATCCGAGAGGGGCGGTCTGGGCGCCGGGGCAGCGCTTCCGTATTCTAGCACCCCCGGGGTATTTGCGCCGGGGAACCGCCCGAGGGAGACAGGAGGCACGCCATCCCCGCGGCGCCCGTAAAGCAGCGGTTGCCCCGACCGGAAACAATTAGCCGCATCTGGTATCGTTTTCGGGGTATCATGTTTGCCTGCCGGAACCAGAATGATGTCCCAGGGCGGCGGCTTCCTTTAGCCCCTCACTCCCTGTGAGCACTGTAGCTTCGGGAGGTGGGAATGCGGTTGCCGATTCTCGTGGCGGCGGTAACAGCCTGTCTGCTTTCGCAGCCAAACGCGGCTATCGCTGCGCGACCTCAGCATCATCCACCTCAATCTTACCAGCAACAGACCCCGCGCCTCAATCACGGTGAACGCCCCGCAGTAGCCGGGGCGCTAACGTCTCAGCAGGTTGCCGGGGGTACCAGCGGCGGCGAGGAGCGGAGGAATGGCGCGCACTCCAGCGCCGGGTGGTGGATGGTCGCGCTCACAGCGGTGTACTGTTTCGTGGCAGCGCTCCAACTCGTGGTATTTGGCATTCAGGCCAGGCGATTGAGACAGACCGTTGGCGCGATGGAACAAATTGCAGGCCTCGAGATGAGGGCATTTCTGGTGGTTCTCATCGGTGCCGGAGTTTACCAGGAGAGGGAGAAAGGCCTCAAGTTCCAAGGAATGCCAAAATTACTTAACTCGGGTCGAACGCCAGCCTACAAAGTCAACTATAACATGCGTGCGGCCGTCCTACCTTGCGAGTTGCCTCGCGATTTCGACTTTCCCCCTCTCTCAAAGAAGATGAGCGGACAAACCGAGATGATACTCGGTCCGCAGCAAAGTGTTGCTCTCGTCGTGGGGGGGACAGTGGACGACTTCTTTCCCGATCAGGACGTTGACAGCATTAAGGCCCAAAGGGCCGGCAAGGCGCTGTACGTCTGGGGATTGGTTACCTACGAGGATATTTTCCGCAGGCTCCATAAAACCGAGTTCTGCCAGAGCCTTATGTGGCTTCCGGATGGGAAGATCTTTGGACTCTACACGCCGGGGCATAACAGCGCCGACTGATGGAGACTTGCCACGGCTAGCTGGCGCACAATGCGGCGTAGGCGACTGCAACGGCTAGAAGAAGCGGCGGCGAATCGCGGAGCGCAAGACCCGGTCGCGCTGGAGTTTTTGCTTCAGGATAGAGAAGGCCTCTTGCGGAGAGTTGACGAATTGAATAAGGCTTAGGTCGTCGTTGTTGATGGTTCCGGTCTCGCGCATCCACTCAAAATTGATGGTGCGCGTCCAATAATCCGAGCCGTAGAGGAGGATCGCGGCCCGATGCCCCATCTTGCCGGTCTGCACCAGCGTCAGAAACTCCCACAACTCATCCATCGTGCCAAGCCCGCCGGGGAACACGATTAGCGCTCTGGCGGGCTGAGCAAACCACAGTTTGCGCATGAAGAAGTAATGGAACATGAAGCTGAGACCCGGGGTGATGTAAGAGTTGGGGGCTTGCTCGACGGGAAGCATGATGTTCAGCCCCACGGATTTGCCTCCCGCTTCTGCGGCACCGCGATTCGCCGCCTCCATAATGCCCGGCCCTCCGCCCGAACACACCACCAGAAAGTTGCTGCCGCGGTTCAACTCCTGCGACCAGCGCGTGATGAGGAAGGAAAGCTCTCGCGCTTCCTCGTAATAGCGAGACATTTCCACCGCCATGCGCGCGCCGCGCAACTGCTCCGGATTGGCAACTCTTCCGCCGTTCTCCAGGGCGTGGAGACGGTCGAGCGCCACGTCGCGCGGAAAGACGCGGGCCGAGCCGAAAAAAACCACCGTGTTCTGAACGCCCGCGCGGCGCAATTGCCTTTGCGGTTCCAGGTATTCGGCCAGGATGCGCAAGGGACGCGCTTCGGCGGAAGTCAGGAATTCACCGTCGTTATAAGCCAGCTTGGCTCGGTGATTAAGCGTTGCTTTATTTGGCATCGAAAACCTCAGTTACCGTTCGTCCAGGACGCGGTCCAGGTTCACCGCGGCGCTAATGAGCGCTAAGTGGGCGAGAGCCTGGGGAAAGTTCCCGAGCGGCTCGCCGCTGACGCCAGTCTCTTCCGAAAACAGTCCAAGATGATTCGCCTTGCGCAGCATCTTCGCAAAAATCAGCCGTGCTCTTTCGAGCCGCGCGGGGTCAGTTCTGCCAGCACGCGTCAGCGCATCGACCAGCCAGAACGTGCACATACTGAACGAGCCCTCGCCTCCTTCAAGGCCGTCATCGGCCTCGCCTGAGTTGTAACGATAGACGCAGTCGTCCGAGAGCAAGCCGCCGTTTGCGGGCGCCTGGCAGGTGGCATCGAGAGTCATCTGCATCTTGGGATCGGTGGGAGCCATGAAGAAGACTAGCGGCATCACCAGGTTTGATGCGTCCAAAGTGCCGGTGCCATAGGATTGGACGAAGGACTGCCGCGCCCGGCTCCATCCTTGCTGCAAGATTTCCTCGTAAATCTGGTCGCGGCAGCGCATCCAGCGGCTACAGTCTGCCGGCAAAGACCGCTTGCTCGTGACGCGCAGAGCGCGATCAAGCGCCACCCAGCACATCACCTTGGAATAGACGAAGTGCCGCGGCGCGCCTCGCACTTCCCAAATCCCGCGGTCTTGTTGCTGCCAGTTTTCGCAAACCCACTCGGCCAGGCGGCGGAGATCTTCCCAAAGTTCCGAAGAGATCGGGGTTCGATACTTGTTATAAAGATAGGCGGCGTCCATTAATTCGCCGTAAATATCGAGTTGCAATTGTCCGTAGGCGCCGTTGCCGATGCGCACCGGGCGCGAGCCTTTGTAGCCTTGCCAGTGGTCGAGCGTCTCTTCGCGCAGTACGCGCCGGCCATCGATGCCGTAGACCGTTTGCAGCCCCGTCTCATCCATTTCTCCGCACAGTCGTATGAGCCATTCCATGAAGCGGTCGGCCTCGTCCGTCAGGCCGATGCGAAGCAGCGCATAGACCGTGAAGGCAGAGTCGCGAAGCCAACTGTAGCGGTAATCCCAATTCCTTTCGCCCCCGGCGCGTTCCGGAAGACTGCACGTCGGCGCGGCCACGATGGCGCCGGTGGGCTCGTAGACAAGCAGCTCGAGCGCCAGCGCCGAGCGGTGGACCATCTCGCGCCACCGGCCCCGGTAGGTACATTTGGAAATCCACCGCCGCCAATAGTCCACGGTCCGCGCCAGCACGTCGAGCAACTCCTCTTCGGCTGGCGCCTTGGGGCACGGCTCGCCGGGCTCTGCCTGGCTTAAGACGAACCGGGCAGTCTGTCCTTCGGCAAGCGTGAATTCGCTGCAGACCCCGCCGCCCTGCTCGCGAAGCGGGACGCTGGCGGCGAGCGCCAGCGAGAGACCGGGTGAGTGAAACAGCGCGCCGCAATCGCTTGCCTCGGTACGATGCTCCGCCCGGCCGTAATCAAACGCGGGACGCAATTGGGCTCGGAAAGCCATCGTGCCGCGCACCGCCTTGACGTAGCGCATCAGCGGGCGCCGGCGCTCAAACTCCGCGGTCACGAGCGGCATGAAGTCGATAATCTCGCCCGCGCCTCCCGGCGAAAGGAAGCTGGTGATGAGCACGTTCGTGTCCGGCCAGTAGTGCTGCTCGTAGGCTGCCGGCTCGGCTGCGGGCGCGATGGAAAACGAGCCGCCGCTCGCCTGGTCAAGAATGGCCCCGAAGACGCTCGGAGAGTCAAAACGCGGAAAGCAATACCAGTCGATGGCGCCATTCTTGCCCACCAGCGCCACCGTTCGCAGGTTGCCGATGATTCCGTAATCGCCGATGGATAGGACGGGCATGTTCGGATGGCGCGCGATGCGAAAGCTGTGCCCTTTTTGCCTGCCACGTTAAAGCGCGGTGCTACAACCGAGTCCGCTCGCCAGGCGGCGAAAAAAGAAGAATAACACGAGCGGGGAATAAGAACGGCGATCGGGGATCTTGCAGAAGCTAGCTGAAGTTTGCCACCTGGCTACCTTCGGCCCGGGCGTCGCGGCGCACGCACTCGGGACAGACCAGAATGATGCTTGCGACCGGATGATCGTCAATTCGCTGCACGTCCCAGCCCTCACGCACCGCGCGAGCTTCTTCCGGCAGCTTCTCATCGCAGTGCCAGCAACGCCCTTTGCCCGTCGAGCAGATCGCGTGCAGTGCGGCATTGACGTCAACCGGCAGCTTCTTCGGAACGGTCGCACTACGCAATGTTGCCTCCCGTCCCCTCCAGGTATTTTTCGGCCATCTTTACGAATCCTGCCGCTGATGTCAATACCGCCCGCGCTGGTTCGGCAGTCGGGTAGCGCAGAGTGTCCGGCTTTAGAAAACTCTGCGGCTTGTTCTCCAGATTCGGGGAAAAGCCGCAGACTTCGAAACGCACGAAGTCTGCGCTACCCTTGGTCTGATCCACAATCTAAAATCACGAGCAGCCGCTCGTGCTGCCGCAATTCATGCACCGGTAGCACGAGCCGTTACGGACCATGATGGCGCCGCAATCGGAGCAGCTTGGCGCGTCGTCTTCGTGTACGACGCCCGCGAGCTGCGGTTGGATGACGCGCGCCTCGCCGGGCGCCGTCTTAGGCTTTCCGGAAGCGGCCTGGGTAAACTGCGTGGCCAGCCGGGCCGCCCCGGTGGCCTCCGCTCCATTCGGCGTGATGACGCTGGCATTTTCCGCCGGCTGCGCTTCGGTGGGCAAAAACTTGATTGCCATCCAGCGGAAAATGTAATCCATCAGGGATTTAGCGTAGCCGATGTTCGGATTGCTGCTCCAGCCGTTCGGCTCAAAGCGCGTGTGGCTGAACTTATCGCACAGCACCTTGAGGGGCACGCCGTACTGCAAAGCGAGGGAGACGGCGGTGGCGAACGAATCCATCAGGCCTGAAACCGTGGAGCCTTCTTTCGCCATGGTGATGAAAATCTCGCCCGGCATCCCATCGTCATAAAGTCCGACGGTGAGATAGCCTTCGTGCCCGCCCACGGAGAACTTGTGGGTAATGGCCTTGCGCTCGTCGGGAAGCTTGCGGCGGAACGGCCGCGCCGTCTGCGCAGGGGCTTCCGAGGGCGCTCCGGCGCTCTTCGCGGGCACCTGGTCCCTCACACCCGGCACCTGATCTTTGCGCTTCGCGTCCGACGTATTAAGCGGCTGCACGCGTTTTGACCCGTCGCGATAAATGGCGATGGCCTTGACGCCCATCCGCCAGGCCTCCGTGTAAGCATTCGCCACGTCTTCGACGGTGCTCTCTTCCGGCATGTTGACCGTTTTCGAAATGGCGCCGGAAAGGAACGGCTGCACCGCTGCCATCATGCGGATGTGGCCCATGTACGGAATGGCGCGCTTGCCGTTTGCGGGCTTAAGCGAACAGTCGAATACCGGCAAGTGCTCGGGCTTCAAGTGCGGCGCGCCCTCAATGGTGCCGTGCTCGTCGATGTAGTTGACAATCTCGGCCGCTTCCTGGTCGCCGTAGCCGAGCTTCAACAGCGCCCGGGGAACCACCTGGTTGACGATCTTGATCAGGCCGCCGCCGACCAGCTTCTTGTATTTCACCAGCGCCAAATCGGGCTCGATGCCCGTCGTATCGCAGTCCATCATGAACCCGATCGTGCCGGTAGGGGCGAGCACCGTCACTTGGGAGTTGCGGTAACCGTGCTTCATGCCGCTTTGCAGGCACTCGTCCCATATTTTCCGCCCCGCCTGCAAGAGGTTTTCAGGCACGTTGCGCGCGTTGATTCCTGCAAGCGCGTTGCGGTGCATGGCAATCACTTCCAGGAACGAATCGCGGTTGGCGGGATAAGCCGGGAACGACCCGATCTCCGCCGCCATGCGGGACGAAGTGAGGTACGCCTGGCCGTGCATTATGGCGGTGAGCGCGGCGGCGAAATCCCGGCCGGCATCCGAATCATAGGGAAGACCGCTCGCCATGAGCAACGCGCCCAGGTTCGCGTAGCCAAGACCCAGGGGCCGGAAACCGTGCGAGTTGCGCGCGATCTTTTCCGTCGGGTAACTCGCGTTATCGACGATGATCTCCTGGGCCGTGATGATGATATCGACGGCGTGGCGAAACGCTTCCACGTCAAACCGACCATCGGGCGCGAGAAACTTCATCAGGTTGAGCGAGGCCAGGTTGCAGGCCGAATCGTCCAGGAACATGTACTCGCTGCACGGATTCGAGGCGTTGATGCGTCCGCTTGCCTTGGAGGTGTGCCACTTGTTGATGGTGGAATCGAACTGGAGTCCAGGGTCTCCGCACTGCCACGCGGCGGCGGCAATCCGGCGCATCAGATCGCGCGCACGACAGGTCTTCACCGGCTCGCCGGTCCTCACCCTGCGCGTGACCCACGGCCCGTCCTCGACGACTGCCTTCATGAATTCGTCGGAAACGCGCACGCTGTTGTTCGCGTTCTGGAAAAACACCGAACTGTAAGCCTCGCCGTCGAGCGTCGGGTCGTAGCCCGCATCCACCAGCGTCCAGGCCTTCCGCTCCTCCTTCGCCTTGGACTCGATGAACTCTTCGATGTCCGGGTGGTCAACGTTCAGGATCACCATCTTGGCCGCCCGGCGCGTCTTGCCTCCCGATTTGATGACCCCGGCAAAGGCATCGTAGCCCTTCATGAATGAGAGCGGCCCGGAAGCGGTCCCGCCCCCGGACAGCGTTTCGAGCGACGAACGGATGGGCGACAGGTTGGTTCCCGTCCCCGATCCCCACTTGAACAGCATCCCCTCCGTCCTTGCCAGGGTCAGGATGCTTTCGAGATCGTCTTCGACGGAGTTGATGAAACAGGCGGAGCACTGCGGATGCCGGTAAGCCTCCGTCTCCTTCTGGACAGTTTGCCCGGTGACATCCCAATACCATCCGCTGGCCTTCGAGGTGCGCCGGTACTTGTGCCATAAGCCGCAGTTGAACCATACCGGCGAATTAAACGCCGCCTTCTGCCGCACCAGCAAATGCGTTAATTCCTCCCGGAACACCCGCGCGTCCTCTTCGGAACGGAAATAACCGCCCTCCCAGCCCCAGTCGGCAATGGTGTCCGCCACGCGGCTCACAAGCTGACGCACGCTTGATTCGCGCTCCGGCGTCCCAAGCTTGCCGTGAAAGTATTTCGACGCGACGATGTTCGTGGCCGTCATCGACCACTCCTTCGGCGTCTCCACGTTGCTCTGCTCAAAAATCGTGCGTCCCGATTCGTTCTGGATGGAGGCAGTCCGAAGCTCCCATTCAACCTCGTCAAATGGATGGGCGCCGGCCTTCGTGAAGAATCGCCTGAAAGTTACTCCCTGCCTCGCAGGCTTCGTCGCTGTTTCAGACTCTCGTAATAGTTTAGAAGTAACGTCTACGTCGGCCATGAAACATCCTCCTTCTCCAATATTAGATGTTGTTTGTGATTTTGGGGCTGGGTTTCTTCGCTGCTGTGAAACGATTGCCGGATCTCATCACTACCAACCCGAAGGCGCCGCCGGCTCTCATCGTTCGAAAGCCAGCTTCAATCAGCGCCGACCATTGTGGCTTTTCGGCGGGAATTTCTGTAACCTTGGCCGCCAACCGCAAGCGCCTGGAATGCGACGCTGCCGAGCAATGTAGCGCCGCGCGATGATCCTGTCAAGGGGAAAATACTATATCTTGTGGTAACTGGCTATAAGACTGCTAGATATGGGGTTAGGCGGGAAGGCTCTTTGCTCCGAAGGCGCCGCGGTCACTTTTTGAACAAGGCCTCAAACGCTTTTCGCGCGTCGTCAGGACGGGAGGAGCCGGGCGAGGTTTGGCGTTCGACCGTGACGCGTGGCGCATAAAAGCTGCACTCGTTGCGCTCGGCCTTTCTTGGGATGCGGGCGGTGATGGGCTGTGTACACTCGAATCGCGCGGAGGTGTTGAAGTACGCGCACTGTTTGCAACTGTGCAGTTCAAAACCGCAACTCGGGCACTTGCCGGAAAAATCGGTGCCCGCCGGGAGGACAACTCCGCAGCCGGCACAGCGGGAAACCGAGTGCGTACCGGGCATGCGGAGAGTCCGCGGGCCGAAGGTCTCCTCCCTCGGCCTGGGAGGTTCTTCCGAGCGCTCGGAGCGGGAACTGGAATTCATGTAACCCCGCTGCCGGTATTTTCTTGTCATGATGTTATTTTTTCTTCGCGCTGTTCAGAGAGCGGATGTAAAGAACCAACTCGTGAATCTGCGCTGGCTTTAATCGAGAGCCGAAACCCTGCATCGCCGTGCCTTTCACACCGTCGGTAATCACTTGTGTAATCTGGGCGTTCGTGACGCTAGCCTGCCATTTAGGGCTGGTAAAGTTCGGTGTATGGATGGCCGGATAACCTTTGCCGTCGGGGCCATGGCACATCGAGCAGGTAGAAGAGAAATGCTGCGCTGCTGAACTCTTAGCCGCCGCCTGGCTCGTGACGGCAAGGGCAAGAGCCACCGTGGAAATAATAGCCATGATGGGGATGGTTCGCAGAAGAAATCTCATTTAGGATTCTAACCTCAGCTTTGGGATTTGAAATGCGTGCAGGCGCCGGGAATGAGCTCTCGCCGCCAAGCAGCGAAGACAAGTACACCGAGCTTTCAATGTACAAGCGCGATGTTACCGGGAGCGCGGCCAAAAATCAAGGCACGCTCAAAAAGGGCGGCTCGCTGAGGCAACTTTGCACGTTCGTTGCGCAGCGGCGCAATAGTCGGCTAAGATCAAGACGAACGACTGGCTGCGGGCAGTATTCTCCTTGCTGCACGTGATAGGACCGCAAGGCGACGGAGGGATGGACGCGATCACGCTGAGACCCAGGCAATGTGGAAGTCAGCCCGGGGCAGGGTGGTTGAGGAAGTCGGCGATCGGCTTTCTCCTCCTCGCCCAGCTCCAAATCGTCTGGCTGGCCGAACAACACGATCACAACGCCGCGGCTCTGTTTGCAGCCCTTGAGAAGGTGTCTATCGCCGCTGCAGCAGGACACTCCCGGCCCGTTACGGGCGGCCCGTACAGCGAGGCCCCTTGCGTCGTCTGCCAGATTGTTAAGCAAAGTGCGGCCCGCCCGGCGCGAGCGTGTACGCCCTTGCGCCCCCAAGTCAGAATGCTTTTTCGTTCTCTTGCGACTGCCCCTCGCTTTCTAATCTTCCCGGTTTTCACCTCAAGTGTTCGCGCTCCACCGCTCTCCCGAGCGGTTTGACTACCGTCCGTTACGGATGACACGAGAATCGTTCAGGAGGTGGACTCTTGACTCCACGTGCAGGATCATTCTGTGTATACCGCCGGCAGCCGTCCAGCGGGCGCTTCGAGGCCAGGAGCTCCGTACCTGCCGGGGCGCTGATAACCTTAATCTGGTTTCTTACGGCCATTTATGCGACCGCGCAGACTCCGCCGCAAGTGCGCATCAGTCTTAACCAGGCCATCCAGATGGCGATCGCATACAATCATCAACTCAGAGCCGACCGGACGCTCATCCGGCAGGCCCGAGCCAACCAGATCACGGCGTCGCTCCGCCCAAACCCCGTCTTCTTGACGGACGCGCTTTTTGTGCCGTTTTTCAGCCCTCACGCGCTGAACGCGTCGACGTTGAACAACATCACGGAATTTGACGCCGGCGTGTCTTACACCATCGAGCGGGGCCACAAGCGCCAGGCGCGCATGCGAGCCGCCCGCGACGAAACGACCGTTACGACCAGCCAAGTCGCAGACGAAACGCGCTTGCTCACCTATCAGGTAGCCCGGCGATTCATCCAGGTGCTCGTCGCGAAGTCCACGTTGCAGTTCGCAAAACGCGACCTGCTGAGTTTCGAAAACACCGTCACTATCAGCCAGGAGCGATACAGGGCAGGGCAGATCAGCGAAGGCGACTATCTGAAAATCAAGCTGCAGCTTCTGGTTTTCCAGACGGACGTTTCTTCCGCGCAGGTTGCTCTGGTCGAAGCGCTGCACGACCTGCGGCAACTGATCGGGTTCAACGCGCTGCCTGCAAACTACGGCGTCATCGGCCATCTTGCGTACACCCCGCGCAAGCTCAACTTGCAGGATCTCGAAGTCGCCGCGCTGCGAAATCGCCAGGACCTGCGGGCTGCCAAAGAGGGTGTGGCAGCATCTCACAGCCAGTATGCCTTGGCAAGGGCAGACGGCAAGCGCAACCTGACGCTGCAGGCGAATTACACGCACGTCTCGGCTTTGAACAACGCCAGCTTGTTCGGCACGATCGAAATCCCCATCTTCGACCGCAACCAAGGTGAGATCGCCCGCACGCGCTACGCCATGACCCAAGCGCAGCAACTGCGGCAGGCTGTCGGTGACCAGGTGCTGACCGACGTGCAGAACGCCTATGCCGCGTTCCAGACCAGCTCGAAGGTGGTGGAGCTTTACAATTCCGGCTATTTGCGAGAAGCGCAGGAGTCTCGCGACATCAGCGGATATGCGTACCGCCGCGGTGCCGTCAGCCTGCTGAGCTTTCTCGATGCCGAGCGCAGCTACCGCGCAACGCAATTGCAATACCGGCAAGCCGTGGGGAATTACATGGTAGTCGTTGAGCAGCTTAAAGAAGCTGTGGCTGCCCGCCACCTGCCGTGAGGGGGAGCATGAATAACCATTGGATTCTAACACTAAGGTCGCACGTGAGCGGCATAAGGGGGAAGCGAAGCAGGCCGTGCGCTGCCCGCGTAGCGCTGGCGGTCGCGGTGCTTGTGGTGCTTGGGGTGACCGGCTGCGAGCACCCGAGGTCTTCGGCCGAGGCGGAGCCCTCGGCGGTTTCCGAAGCAGCGTCGGGAGACGCCGCGCAACTGTTTACGGTCCCCGCCTCGCAGATGGCTCACGTGCAAGTGCAAGCAGTTCAGGAGACTCGGCTGCCGCGCATCCTGCGCCTGCCCGGCTCGGTCACCTATAACGCGTTCGAAACAACGCCGGTCATCACTCAGGTGAGCGGTCCGGTGACGCGTTGCCTGGTGGTGCCCGGCCAGACTGTGCGAGGCGACCAGCCGCTTTGTTACGTCAGCAGCCCGGATTACGCGCGATTGCGCTCGGATTACCTCAAAGCCCGCGACGCCCTCTGGTTGGCGCAGCAAAATTACAGGCGATCCAACGATCTTTACGCTCACCACGCGATCTCCACGGAACAGTTCCAGCAGGCCGAATCAGTGCAAACGCAGGCGGAGGCAGGCTTGACGGCGGCGTGGCAGGCGCTTAAGGTGCTTGGTTTTTCGGGTCCGCAGCAGGTGACTCAGGACGCCGTCTCGCCGGAGATTCCCGTGCTTTCCCCCGTCGCTGGCGTCGTGGTGGAGCGCCTCGTCTCGCCCGGACAGGTGGTGCAAGGCGGCTCGACGCAATGTTTCACGATCTCCAATATGAGCAACGTCTGGGTGCTCGCCAACGTCTATCAAAACGCTCTCGCGTACGTACGGGTGGGCGAGCCGGTGAAAATCGACACCGACGCTTACCCTACGATCTTTCGTGGGAGGGTCTCTTACGTTTCTCCAGCTCTTGACCCCACTACCCGCACGTTACAGATTCGCATCGACACCCAAAACCCCGGCCAGAAGCTCAAGAAAAACATGTACGTCACCGTCGAGCTCGACGCAGGAGTCATTCCGCACGCCTTGACTGTGCCGGATGCGGCCGTGCTGCGCAACAGCGAGAATCAACCTTTTGTCTACGTTGAAACAGGGCCGCGACAATTCGCCCAGCGCCTGGTGACGATCGGCGCGAGCGAGGATGGCCGCACCCAGATTCTGTCAGGCTTGAGAGCGGGAGAACGGGTAACCGCTGACGGTAGCCTGTTCTTGCAATTTGCAAACTCGCTCCAAGAATGAAGGTTCCATGATCCACCGCATTGTAGACCTTGCCCTTCATCAGCGCTTTCTGATCCTGCTGATGGCGGTTACCGTCGCCATCCTGGGCGTGCTGGCGTTTCGGCGTATGCCCATCGAAGCCTATCCAGACCTCTCGCCTCCTCTGGTCGAAATCATCACGCAGTGGCCCGGGCACGCTGCGGAAGAGGTGGAGCGATTGGTAACCGTTCCCATCGAAATCGAAATGAACGGCATTCCCGATTTGACGTATATGCGGTCGATCTCGCTTTACGGCCTTTCGGACGTCATCCTCACCTTTAAGTATGGAACGAACAATTACTTCTGCCGCGACCGGGCCTTTGAGCGCCTGACTTACGTAAGCCTCCCAGCAGGGGTATCTCCCACGCTCGCTCCGCTCTCAAGCCCGAGCGACTTGATCTATCGCTACGTTATTCAAAGTCCTGACCGCAGTCCCATGGAGCTGAAGACGCTGGAGGACTGGGTTTTGGAGCGGGCTTATCGTTCCGTTCCCGGGGTGGCGGACGATTCGGGCTTCGGCGGTACCGTGATGCAATACCAGGTGTTGCTGGACCCGATCCGTCTGTTTAACTACCACCTTACGGTACCCCAGGTCATGCAAGCGCTTTCCGCAAATAACGCCAACACGGGCGGAGGCTTCTATTCGCAAGGCGGGCAGTTCTACTACGTGCGCGGCCTGGGATTGGTAACGGACACGCAAGACATCGGTAATATCGTCGTCGCCAGCCAACATGGCGCGCCCGTATTTATCAAGGACATCGGCAAAGTAGCGATCGGCCACGCGCCGCGCCTCGGTGAATTCGGCTATATGCACCAGAATGACGCCGTCGAGGGTGTCATTTTGATGCGCACCGGAGAAAAGACCCAGTACGTGCTACAACGGGTAGAAAAGATGACGGAACATTTGAACCGTTCCGTCTTGCCTCCGGACGTGAAGATCGTTCCCTATTACGACCGCATGGATTTGGTGAGGCTCACGACTGACACTGTCGAGGGCAATCTTCTTCGCGGAATGATCCTGGTCCTGATTGTGCTCATATTCTTTCTCATCAGTCTGCGCGCGGCCGTTATCGTCGCGCTTACCATTCCGCTCTCGCTGTTGTTCTCCTTCATTTTCTTGCACGCTAAAGGGGTGGATGCGAACCTGCTCTCCATCGGCGCCATTGACTTCGGCATCCTTGTAGACGGTACGGTCGTGATGATGGAGAACATCTACCGTGAAATGGCAGATCGATACGGCCAGGAGAAATTCAACGTCTTTGAGTTGATCTTGGCGGCGGCACGTGATGTAGACCGACCGGTCTTCTATTCCGTCGCCGTGATCATCGCGGGCTACATTCCGATCTATGCGCTTCAGGGAGCCTCTGGCCGGCTGTTTCATCCCATGGCAGATACAATGACCTTCGCATTGATCGGATCCCTGCTATTTAGCCTTACCTTAGTCCCGGTGCTCGCCTCTTTTTGGTTTGAGAGAGGCGCCAAAGAGAAGGTCAACCGGGTATACGATTGGGTCAAGAAAATCTATCGAAGTCACCTGGAGCGCTGCCTGAACTATCCTAAGGTCACCGTTTTCGTGGTGACGGCCATTTTTGGCGCATCCCTCCTACTCGTGCCATCGATTGGCGGCGAGTTCATGCCTCATCTTGACGAAGGCGCGATATGGGTGCGGGCGACCATGCCTTATACGATCTCATGGCGGGAGGCGGCAAAGATTTCCCCGCAAATTCGCGACGTCCTCATGTCGTTTCCGCAGGTCACGACTGTTGCCTCTGAGTTGGGGCGTCCAGATGACGGAACGGATCCCACCGGGTTTTTCAATGACGAATTCTACGTCGGCCTGCACCCTTACAAGGAAGCCGTATGGAAGAAAGGTCCAATTCGCACTAAAAAGGAGCTGATCAGGGCTATCAACGCCAAGCTGCAGACCTTCCCCGGAATTATCTTCAACTACACGCAGCCCGCGGAGGATGCGGTGGATGAAGCTTTGACGGGCCTCAAGAGCGCCCTGGCGGTGAAGATTTACGGTCCTGACCTTCAAGTGCTGCAGGGAAAAGCGATTGAAGTGAAGAAGACGCTCGCGAAGGTGCGGGGATTCACCGATCTCGTGGTAGTGCGCGAGCTCGGGCAGCCAAGCTTGCTGGTAAACGTCAATCGGGCGGCGTGCGCGAGATACGGAATCAACGTTGCCGACGTGGAAGCGATAGTGGAAGCTGCGGTTGGCGGGCAAGCCACAACGCAGGTGATCCAGGGAGAAAAGGAATTCGACCTGATTGTGCGCATGGAACCTCAGTACCGAAGGAGCGGGACGGCAATTGGCAATTTACTGGTGGGCGATCCGGCCGGCCAGCAGATCCCGCTCAGCCAGGTGGCCAACATCAGCGTGGGCAACGGTGCCTCCTTCATCTATCGGGAGAACAATTCGCGGTACATCGGCATCCAGTACGCGGTTCAGGGCAGAGATTTGGCGGGAGCCGTGGCGGATGGACAGAAAGCGGTGAATGCGACCGTCCACTTGCCGCCGGGTTATCACATGGTCTGGGGCGGTGAATACAGCGAATACCTAGCAGCCAGAAAGCAAATGGGCGTAATCGGCCCGCTTACCGTCTTCTTAATCTTTCTAATCCTTTTTGCCCTGTATGGCAACATCAAATTCCCCGTCATCACGGCCTTCGGCGTGCTGATCACCGAGCCCGTCGGCGCTCTGCTTGCGCTCAAGCTGACTCACACACCTTTCAGTGTCTCGTCAATGCTGGGCTTCCTCGCCCTCATGGGGGTGGCTGTCGAAACCGCTGTGGTGCTCTTCAGCTACATCAACAAGCTACGCCTGGAGGGCAAAGATATTCACACGGCCACGGTAGAGGCGTCCTTGTTGCGCTTGCGGCCCATTATGATGACCGCGCTCGTCGCTTGTTTGGGCCTTCTTCCCGCGGCGATGTCCCACGGTATCGGATCGGACACGCAAAGACCCTTCGCCATTGTCATCGTCGCCGGGTTGATTTCTCGCCTTTTCCTCGGCATCTACGTCGGCCCAGCCCTCTATAAGCTCGTCGCGCGCGAAGGCGACGTGCTGCAAGTGTAGCCAACAGACATAGAAAATCTACACGGACTTGAGTAATCCTCATATGGTGCCCGTGTTGCGCTTGCAGACGTTCACCCAACCCATTACGTTTCACGAAGATAGGCACAGGCCCATGCCGCCCGAGTTTGGCAACACCTTTGCCTGTTCTGTTAGTTAAAGTTTGCCAAGGAAGGAGTAAATGCTTCCCATGAAACAACTACTGACAACAGCTACCGCGTCTGCGCTGATTCTCTGGGTGATTGCGGGTTCAGCTTTCGCCGGCACGAAGAAAGCAAAGGTAAGGCACTGGAGCGGCAATCTCGTCGATGTAAGTTGCATAGCAAGGTTTCTCGCCACGCACAATCCGATGGGTGCGGTAGGGATGCCGGGTGCATCTCCTTTTGCCGGCGCTAACGCCTACCAGGCCGGAGCGGCTGGAGCGGGTCAGGCAGGACCTGGTGGAGTGGGAGGAGGAACTCCGCCGCCTACGCCAACAATGCCCCAGGGGCCTATGGGCCAGGGTCCGGGAATGAGCCCACAAGAGCAAGAACAGCAGGCCAGGGCGAACGCGATAAACCATGCGGAGAAGGAGTGCGTGGCAACACCCTCCACGCAAGCGTTCGGATTGGCGATGTCGGGCGGCCGGGTACTGAGGCTCGATCCGTCAGGAAACGAAAAAGTGCTGGACGCCCTGAAGAGGGTTGAGGTGAAGCCGGGCAAAAAAGTGAAGGCGAAAGTGACTGGTACGAAAGAAGGCGCTACCACCGTCAACGTTAGTTCTGTGCAGGTGAAGGGGAAACGCTTGACGAGCGCCTCGGCTTCGAGCTAACCGGCTGTTGAAAGAGCTGTCCCCGTTTTACTGAAGCAAGTTCAAGTTGATGGGGCTGCCAGGGCCGAGCCGTGCTTTCCCATCCGGCCCCACGACCAGCGGCGTGCCGGCAGGGTCGCGCGGCGCGGCGCGAAGGAGACCGGCGGAGACAAGCTCATCGAACGAAGCTGCCGCGTGACCTTCCTTTCTCCGATAGATCGCCAGCAATTGGTTGAGCGCCTGAATTTCTTGCTCGGCCTTGAGCGCGGCGAGGTGTTCGAGAGCGCTCTGGCGAATCGAATCGTTTTGAGCCGTCCGATAAATCTCCAGCCAAAGCGCTTGGGAAATGCGGAGTTCACCGCCTTTGGCCGCCACCGCTGCGGCCAGCGTCTTCATCCAGATCGCCGCGCCGGGACGCTCGCTGCCGGTTTTGAACGTGCGCGCCGCCGCGGCGCAATCCTTAAGATCCCAGTACTGGATGAATCCCAGGTCTTCCCACAAGCGCCAATAATCAGGATTCGCCACGATGCCCCGCCTGAGCAGTTGCATGGCTTCGTCCGGACGTCCCGCCCCGCCCGGCGGCTTTTCCGCCAAAAAAATCGCGCCGAAGCGGTAGGCGATTAGCAGGTGTGGATCGAGCGTGGTCGTGATGCGCAGCAGCGATCCGAGTCGCTCAAAGCGCGAACGCTTCGAGAGCCGTGCCCGGCCGTAGTACTGCACGGCCCGCGTCCAATAAATGTCCGCGAGCAAGCCCTCATAACCCAAGCTCAAACGGCGAAGCCATCTGCCGGATGTAACGTATGAGGTTCCCGGACTTTCACCAGCGCTCTCTTTAGCGCGGTCAATCGCCCGGCGCAGCGGGACCTGGAGGACGAACGAAACGGCGAGCAGCGCCCAAAAGGTGGCGCGGCGCAGAGGAATGCGTGGGCTTGCAGCCTCGTTCACGTCAACTCGCGCTCCTCGAAGATCAAGATCGAAGCCGAAACCAGGATCACTGCGTACAGCAGCGCGTAGAGCGAGTTCGAAATGAGCAGATACGAGGGTGCGACTTGGCTGTGAGCGGCGCGGCCGATCATATTGAAATCAGAAAAATTGGGAAGTACGTAGTACAGCAGCGTCGTGACCTTGGCCAGCGCCCAACTTCCGGATTCGTGCCCGAACCAGCGGATGTCGCTCGTCAGGTTTCCGATGACGTAGGTGCAGAACGTGAATACGGCCGAAAGGACTGGCGACGAGATGCACGAGAACAGCAGCGCCACGCCGACAATTAAAGCCAGCTCGAGCAGGATGAAGTAAATCGCTTCAAACGCGGCCAAATCGCCGGGCAGCGAGCGGTGATCCAGATAGAGCAAGGCCAGATAAAACCCGGCCGTCATGATGGCGGTGTTCACGACCAGCGTGAGCAGAAGGCCGAGGTACTTGCCCGCGATGAATTCCCAGCGCGCCACCGGTTTGGAGAGGACGTTGTAGAGCGTGCGGTGATCGATTTCCCGCCATACCAGGCTGATGCCAATGAAAATGGCCATGAGCAGGCCGAACACCGCGATGGCACTGAGACCGAGGTTGACGAGGATGATCCGCTGGACGCCAATCGAGATCTGGCCAAAAAGGATCGCCGCGCCCGTCAGCAGCAGAGCAAACGCGATGAGGTTGTAAAGCACCTTATCGCGCACCGACTGCTTAAAGGTGTGCAATGCGATTGTGGCGATACGGTTAATCATCGTCAGATGCCGCTTCCCCGTCGGCAGATGCCCCAATGTCCGTTCCGCCCACCTGCGCCATGAAATAATCCTCCAAGGAAGATTTGACGGGATTCAGCGAGGCGACGCGTGCGCCGGCCGCGAGCGCCACGCTGAGCGCTTCGTTCACGTCGGCTACTTCGACTCGCACGCGGTCTCCGGTGCGAACCATGGCCCGAACGTAAGGCTGCAGCTCTTCGAGAGCCCGCGCGGTCGGGCTTTCGAGAACCATCTCGGTCGCGGAAACATCCATCCGCAGAATCTCCTGCAACTCTCCGCAGCCAAGCAGGCAGCCGTGGTTCAAAATCGCCACGCGGTCGCACAACGTCTCAGCATCCGCAAGAATGTGCGTCGAGAAGAAGATCGTTTTGCCCTCGCGACGCAAGTCGAGGATCAGGTTGCGAACTTCGCGCCGTCCAATCGGATCGAGACCGGACATCGGCTCGTCCAGGAAAATCACCTCGGGCGCGTTGATGAGGGCCTGCGCAATCCCCAGCCGCTGCACCATGCCCTTCGAAAATTTACGGATGGCCAGATCTTTGCATTCTGTAAGCCCGACGCGCTCGAGCAATTGGTGAGCCCGCCCGCGCACTGAGTTTCCGTCCAGTCCGAAGAGTTGACCGGCGAATTCCAAAAATTCTTGAGCGCTCAGGTGATCGTAAAAATTCGGGTTCTCAGGAAGGTAGCCCACCCGCGCGTGGACGGAAAGGTCGCTCAAATCCCGGCCCAGGATGCGCGCTGAGCCCACTGTGGGAAAGATCAGCTTGAACAGGATCTTGAGCGTCGTGCTTTTGCCGGCGCCGTTCGGGCCGAGCAGTCCAAACGTTTCACCTAATTCGACCTTCAGGTTGAGGCCGCTCAAGGCGCGTCGAGGCCGCTTGCGCCAGAAGCCGGTCTTATAGTCTTTGGTGAGATCGAAGGTTTCTACGGCCAGCATCTCAATGATGGTGATGGGTGACGAGCGATGGCTCAAAGAGCAAATCGCCGTCACGGTCATTCTGAACGAAGTAGCGCCGGGCTTTAGCCTGGCACGTGCCGCCTAAAAGCGTGCCGCTACATCAGAGGCGGCGATGCGTTGAAATGGTTCAAACCAAAAAAGGAAGGGGGAGTCCCCAAACTCCCCCTCTCAGTGATGAGGTTACGTAGTGGCCAGATCAGAGTTACCCGCCAATGGGCGAATCGGTGTTCGTGGCCGTGGCCGAAGTGTTGAACCGAATGACGTTCGATTCGTCGGTGTAGTAGTAATTCTGCCCCGTTTGACCGACGTCGATCGGATTGCCTTGCGCGTAGTAAGTGTTGATGTGACCGCTCGAGTCCGCAGTGCCCGCGGTATACACAAGCGTATAGCCGCTCTTGTTGCCTGCTGCCAGAACTTCGTCAATCAGACCGGCGGCAGTGGCCGTAGGTTGCGAACCCGCAGCCGGCGGGCCCAGATCAGCCAGTGTAGCGCTATACCCGGTGTTATACGTCGAGGAGTAAGTCACCTCGGCAGTGTTAAGGGTTCGCAGCGATCCGACGCAGGACGCCTGGTTCGCAGCGATGCGCGACCGCAGCAGATTAGGAATGGCGATGGCCGCAATAATCAGAATGATCGCCACAACAATCAGAAGCTCAATCAGTGAAAAGCCCCTGGAATCCTTTTTCATTAAGCTTTCCTCCCGAGGAAAATGTCCATCCGTGACCGTTCGCGGCATGGCAGTCCAGTGGGGAGCACGTCCTTCGCCAAACCAAAGTCTCGGGAGCGAGGCTCGTCATGACGTTATCCTGAGCCATTTCTTCGCCTTAAATCCCCATTCAAAATCAGTTCAAAGGTTTGACACCTCGATGCGAGCACGGAGTGACATTTTCTGTCACGCCGCGCTGCCAAGTTCAGTCATCCTTAGCTTTGTTGCGGCGAATTCTCGGAAATCTCTAATTCAGCTCAGAACTAAGTCAGGATGGTAGACGCCGCCCGAAACGTGCCGGGCCACAGCAATAAGCCGGCGGTCAGCGCCGAGAATTTTCAGAACGCTGATTGCGGGAGTGCGTTCAGTCTTGAGACCGCGATCGGGGCGGAACGCCTGAGCAAGCTCGAACTGGTGCCCATGGCGCACGTTTTTTTCTTCCCTTCCGCGCACCACAAGCTCCGGGCAATCAGGCAGTAACGCTTCGAGCGGGATCAGCACTTGCGCCAAGGCTCCGGCCTGCACGATCTCCTCAAGTCGTGACAAAGTGACGGAATCAGCCTCGCGAAATTCGGCCACCGCGGTCCGGCGCAGGCCAGCGAGGTGAGCGGGGCAGCCCAGGCGCTGGCCGATGCCATGCGCAAGGGAGCGGACGTAGGTTCCGCCCGAGCACTCCACGGCAAAGCGAGCTACCTCGCCGCCTAGCTCGTACTGCAGCAATTCAAGCGCGTAAATTTCCACTTCCACAGGTGCCAGCGAGACCGGTTCGCGCCGCCGGGCCAATTGGTAGGCGCGCATCCCACCCACGCGCTTCGCCGAAAAGGGCGGCGGGATTTGCTGAATGCGTCCCGTGAAATCGCGGAAGACTCGCTCCAAAGCAGCAGGATCAGGCCGGGCCTTCACTGGCGCGGAGGTGGGTTCGCCCGTGCCGTCATACGTGTCAGTCGAAAAACCAAAGCGCAGCGCTCCCTCGTACGCTTTGCGGGATTTGAGGTAAAACTGCGCAAAGCGTGTGGCCTTGCCGGCCGAGAGGGGCAATACGCCCGTGGCAAAGGGATCCAGCGTGCCGAAGTGACCGACGCGACGGGTTTTCAATAGGCGGCGAGCTCGCGCGACCACATCGTGCGAAGTCAGCCCGGCAGGCTTGTCGAGAATGAGAACCCCTGAGATTTCCGGTTCCATGGAGTACGGCGGCCTTCATGCCGAGCCCGTTCGCCTTTCCGCTGCGAACGGCCCTGAGCGTAGCGAGGGGGCTCAGGGTAAACTCCGTGAAGCATCCCAGTATCTAAAACCTAGACGAAATACAGAGCTTCTTCGTCGCCTTCGGCTGCTCAGCATGACATTACTCGTTCTGCTTGTGAAGTTCGCGCAGCATGTCTTCAAGACGCAAGCTTTCCTCGGGCCCGTGGTCCAAGACAAACTGGACCTCTGGAGCGCGCCGCAGGTGAAGCCGGTGGCTCACTTCGCGGCGGACGTAGCCCGTCGCCGAAACCAGCCCATCCAGCGTAGCCTGCTGCGCGGCTTCGTCGCCCAAAACGCTCACCAGCACCCGTGCGTGCTGCAAGTCGGCGCTCAGCTCGACGCGTGTAACGGTGGCGAAACCGATGCGCGGGTCTCGGAGCTCGTCAGCGATCATCGACGCCACCGCGCCGCGAATCTGGCCCGCCAGCCGCTCAACCCGGTGTGTGGGGCCCGCCATGAAACTCTCCTTAAAGGGGAATCAACTACATCGCGGGCAGCCGGGCCTACCATTCGATAAGTGCCTTGCGGAAGTTCCTGTCGCCCCCATCCGCCCAGCGCGGCAATTCTGCGGGCGCTTCCGCGTAGGAGACGCGATGCGTGATCCATCGCCCGGCGTCGATAAGCCCACTCTCCCCTGCAGCCGAAGCTCTTCCAACTTCTCCAGAACAATGGCCTTCATCGCTCTTTCTCCGTGCTACGGAAGATCAGCGAAGGGCAACATCAGGGGACGTTGAGCCATAAAGGGCAGCCGGGCGATCTCCTCAACGGCGCTGCGGATATATTTTTCCTTGACCAGTTCGAGCGTCATCACAAACGGCATCCTTTCCTTCGGTTGCAAGGGTTCCTGAAGCACGGAGTCAATGTTGATGCGATGCCGGGCAAGCACCGTGCTGACACGCGCCAGAATGCCGGGCTTGTCGTGTACAACAAGGCGCAGATAGGCCGCAACTTCGTGCTGCGCGTCCGAAACGACGCGCGCTGGATGCCAGTGCCGATAGCCGAGCGGGGTGGCATTGGTCCCGCCGGAGACCACGGACCGCGCGATCTGCACGATGTCGGAGACGACGGCGACGCCGGTGGGTTCGCCGCCGGCACCGCGCCCGGTGACCATGGTATCGCCCGCCTTGTCCCCGGCCAGCAGCACGCCGTTGACGGCTCCGGTTACCGCGGCAAGCTGAGACGTGCGCGGAATCATCATGGGCCGCACGAAGATTTCCAGCCGCCCGTAACGCCGTCGTGCCGCCGCGATCAGGCGGATGGTGCGGCCCAGGCGATGCGCGTACGCAAAATCCACACGTTCGATGCGGGTGATGCCTTCCGCCGGAACGCTCTCCACGGCCACGGGTTGCCCGAAGCACAGCATAGCGAGGATGGCGATCTTGTAACGCGCGTCGTAGCCCTCAACATCGAACGTGGGGTCCGGCTCGGCAAAGCCTTTCTCCTGGGCTTCGACCAGCGCGTCGCCGTAACTACAGCCGCGACGCTCCATCTCCGTCAGAATGTAGTTGGTCGTGCCGTTCAGGATGCCGTAAACGGCGCTGAAGTGTTCTCCTGCCAATCCCTCGCGGATGGCGTGCAGGATGGGCGTGCCGCCGGCCACGCACGCCTCAATACCCAGGTTGACCCCCGCCCGGTCCGCGCGTTCGACAAGCTCCATGCCATGCTCGGCTACCAGTTGCTTGCTGGCGGTGACGAAGTGTTTGCCGGCGTTAATCGCAGCGTGGGCAATGGCTCGCGCCGTCGAAAGTTCGCCCACAAGCTCGACGACGATGTCGATCTCCGGATCGCTCACCACGTCTTTCCAATTTTTGGTGAGCTTGACGGGCCTTGGCAGCCAGGAAAGGTCCTTCGAATAGATAGTGCGCGAACATAAGGTCTTAAGCTCCACCTTGCAGCCCAATCTCCGCTCGACTTCGCGCCCGTGCCCGGTGAGCACTTTGAGCGCCCCCGTGCCCACGGTGCCGATACCGATCATGCCGATCCGGACCGCCCGACGACTCGCACCTGCGCTTGCTGAGGATCGTTGGCGCGCGCCATGCGGTCGTTTCATGCTTCTCCCTGTTTCTCGAAATCCTTCGACAAGCCGAGCTCACTGATTAACATCGAACCCCACTTCGTAGCGAGGCCCCGTCCGTCCCAAGGACTCGATTGCTCTTCTTCGCCGCCTTCGGAGCGATCCAGCCTCGCTTTGTTTTGTTTGGTTGCGCTTTTGGACTGAAGCCAAAAGTTCGGTTGACAGTCAAGGACTTGTGGGTTCGGTTGTGCAAAAGCGGCACCCCACTCAGGATTTATTCGTCTTTTATCCGCTCAACGAAACTTCCAGTTTCTCGATAGAATTCCTCGGCTGCCGACCCAGCTACAGCGATCCCAGTACGTTGAGTGTGCACCGGGCCGTCCATCCTGTCCAGTGTGCCACAACGCCGCGAGATAGCGGAGGGGCGTGAGGCAGTCTCTTCCGGTAAGGGTCGCGCCACCAGCGGGCGACGCTGCGCACCTCAAACCGGGAGACCCCAGAGGAACAACGAAAGTGCGGTCCCGAGTGTTGGAAGCCGAAGAACTATGATAGTCTATATTAGCGATATCGGGAGACCTCTGGGGAGTAGCAACTCCGCTTTATGAGTTCGGTTTACCCTTCTTTGGGTGCGCTAAACTTTGCTCGGCTCGGTGAGGGGTTGGAAGTGATTCGGCGAGCGGGGGCGGCTGGGATCCACATTGACGTCTGCGACGGCCATTTTGCGCCAGGCATTACGGTGGGGGCGCCAGTGATTGTGAGCTTGCGACGTGCCACAAGCTTGGCGCTGGATGTCCACCTACGAGTTGAGCGGTCGGAACGTTTCGTGGGAGAATTCATCGAGGCGGGTGCGGACCGCCTTGCGGTGCATGCCGAAACCACCCCGGACCTTTCCGGAGTGGTCCGCACGATTCAGGCCAAGGGCGCCCAAGCCGGCGCGGCACTGAACCCGGGGACGCCCCTTGCCGCTGTGGAGGAAGTGCTTGCGGATCTCGATTTCCTCCTCCTCGCGAGCTCGGATGAGGAGGAGATCAAACTTCCCGATTGCGTCCGAAGAGTGCGAGAAGCGTGCGAGGTGCGGCAAAGACGGCGAGCAGGATGCGCCGTTCAGGTTGAAGGCGGCATCGACCCGGAAGAGACGGCGGAATTGATCGCGGCGGGCGCGGACGCGCTCGTGGTTGGCGCTAACGTTTTCGGGCGAGAGGACTCGGAAGGCCGCTTGCGTGATTTGGTGCAGAGGGCGGCCGAAGCGAAGGGGAACGTGGTCGTAGCTGGGAGTCATCGGCGCGAATGAGCAAGCGCATGGCTTTGGATCGCAAAGTTTGGGGCGGCGGTAGGCTGTTGTGGGCTCTTCTGCTCGGATCGGTTGTGTTTTTCTTCCCCTCTTGCTTGCTGCTCCCGCACCATCACGCGGCAAACTCTGCCACTGCTGTAGCGCCGGGAGAGCAACCAGATAAGATTCTGCTCGACAAGGCGCTCAACGAGTTCAAGCACGGCCGCTACGATGTGGGACGGCTCACCCTGCAAACCCTTCTCAATACTTACCCCGATAGCGAATATTTATCCCAGGCGAAGCTGGCCATCGCGAATTCTTATTACAAGCAAGGTGGAATTGCCGGCCTGACTGAGGCCGAAGCTGAATACAAGGACTTCATGACCTTTTTCCCGACCGCCCCTGAGGCGCCTAGAGCCCAGTATCTGGCCGGCATGTGCTTCTTCCGCCTGATAGGTAGAGCGGATCGCGATCAAAGCGAGGCGGAGAATGCGGAAAGAGAGTTCAGGGAGTTTCTGACCAGGTATCCAGAGAACCTACTGATGCCGAAAGTTACGGACCGGCTGCGCGAAGTGCAAGAGGTACTGGGGCGGGGCAACTACGAAATCGCCATGTTTTACTACGATCACGGGGCCTATCCGGCCGCGGAATCGCGCTTGAAGCAGGTTGCGGCGCAGTATCCCAACTTTAGCCAGGGCGACCAAGTCTATTGGTATTTAGGCCAAACTCTGGCCAAACTCAAGCATCCTGAAGAGGCGACACCCTATTACGATCGCCTGATCATGGAGTTCCCGCTGAGTCCCCTTGTGAAAGATGCCAAGAGGGAGCTCGCGGCCATGCACGAACCCGTTCCAGAGCCCACTAAAGCGATGCTAGCGCGAGCGGAGGCGGACGCCGACGCAGCCAAGTGGGATCATCGGGGCCTGCTGCAAAGGATGCTCACTCCCCTTTCGAGCTCGCCTAACTTGTCAACCACGTTGCACGGTCCCGTGGTGCTAGGCTCGCCAGGACAACTTCAGGTCCAGATTGCCAAGTTGAACGGGCTGACAAAACCCGCGCCGCCGCCCGGAAAAAACAGTCTCAGCGTGCAAACGGCTTCCGCCGCGAGTCTGAAACCTGAGGACCCCGCTCCGCCACAGAAAAGCAGCTCGAAAGCTTCGAATGCCGGCCACACGCAAGCGAAAGCGACGAAGCAACAAAACATCGATCTCGCTCAGGTCTCGCCGGAAAAGAAGCACGGCAAGCTCCACTTCCTGCACAAATTGATTCCCTAAAGCTTTGCGGTAGAAGCTGTCATTGCTAGGGAACAGAGCGACTTTTCCATGCAAGAGGCAAGGACAGCGCGCGCGCTTCCGCTCGACGACCTGAAGCGGATCGTCGGCGAGCGGAACGTATTGTGGCGCGCCGAAGACGTCATGCTCTACGAATATGACGGACTCTCTGCGCACGCCACGCCGGCAGCAGTGGTCTTTCCATCAACCACGGCCGAAGTCTCGAAGGTGGTGGCGCTGGCAGTGCGCACTGGCTTGCCTGTCGTTGCTCGCGGCGCCGGAACGGGCTTAAGCGGCGGCGCGGTCCTCACCGAAGACGGCTTGGTGCTCGGCTTTTCGCGAATGAACAAGATCCTGGAAATCGATCTTGAAAATCAGCGAGCGCGCGTGCAGCCGGGTGTCGTGAACCTTGACCTTTCCCTCGCCGTTTCCGACGCCGGTTATTACTACGCCCCTGACCCGTCAAGCCAGAAAGCCTGTACGCTAGGCGGGAACGTCGCGGAAAACGCCGGCGGGCCGCACACGCTGGCCTCGGGCGTCACCACAAATCATGTGCTCGGTCTCGAGGCCGTGCTGGCTGACGGTTCCGTCGTCCACACAGGTTCCGCGTGCTGGGACCATCCTGGTTACGATCTGACGGGCCTCCTTACGGGTTCGGAGGGTACGCTGGCTATCGTCACAGAAATCACTGTGCGCCTGTGCCGCAAACCGGAAGCCGTGAAAACGCTGCTGGCCATCTACGACGCCGTCCCGGACGCCACGCGCACGGTGGCCTCGATTACCGCGCGCGGCATTACGCCGGCGGCGCTTGAGATGATGGACGGCTTTACGCTGCGCGCCGTCGAAGAGGCCACCCACGCCGGCTACCCGATGGACTCCGCTGCTGTGCTGCTGATCGAGCTCGAAGGACTGAGCGAGGTGGTGGACGAAGAGGCCGGTCACATTGAGTGCGCCTGCCTGGAAAACCACGCTCGTGAAGTGCGGCGCGCCCGCAGCGCCGAGGAGCGCGACTTACTTTGGCGCGGTCGCAAGAATGCCTTCGGCGCCCTCGGCCGCGTGACGCCAAATTACTACGTGCAAGACGGCGTGATCCCGCGCACGCGGCTGCCGGAGATCATGGAATTCATGGAGGATGTGGGCCGGCGATACCGGCTGCGTCTCGGCAATATCTTTCACGCCGGCGACGGAAACCTGCACCCCCTCCTCCTTTACGACAAGCGTGACCCGGACCAGTGCCGTCGCGTGACTCAGGCTTCGGCCGAAATCATTGCGCGCTGCGTGGAACTTGGCGGCTCGATTACCGGAGAGCACGGCGTCGGCATCGAAAAGAACGAGCTGATGCCGCTGCTCTTTTCCGAGGACGATCTCGCATTGATGCGCCGCGTGAAGGCCATCTTCAACCCGGAGGGCCGTCTCAATCCCGGAAAGCTATTGCCCACAGGCAAAATGTGCGGAGAATTGCGCGTACAAGCGAGCGCGGGAGGGTAAATTGGAAGCCGCTCTCACAGCATCGTTCGCGACTCTGACCAGCGTTTTGAGCGAGGAGCAAGTGGTGCGCGACCCGGCTGCTTGCGCCGGTGTCGCCGTGGATGGCCTTGCCCCGCAGTGCCTCGTCCTGCCGCGCTCCGAGCAGGAAGTAGCGGCAGTGCTTCGGTTCGCTTCCGAACAGAAGCTCGGCGTCATCCCTTGCCGCAACGCCACCAAGCTCGGTTTCGGCAACACGCCCCGGCGCTACGACATTGCGCTTTCGCTGAAAGAACTGAACCGCGTCTGGCGCTACGAGCCTGACGATCTGACCGTCAGCGTTGAGCCGGGCATGAAGCTGGGAGACTTTCAGCGTTTTCTCGCCCGGCGCGGCCTATGGATTCCCCTCGATCCGCCCGGCGGCGCCCGTGCAAGCCTGGGCGGCACCGTGGCTGCGAACGCCCAGGGCCCGCTGCGGCTTAAATACGGCGCGCCGCGTGACATGGTGCTGGGGATGCGGATCGCCACTACAGAGGGCAAGATCGTGAAGACCGGCGGGCGCGTGGTGAAGAACGTTGCGGGCTACGACCTTGGAAAGCTTCTGATCGGCTCTTACGGAACGCTCGGTGTCATCGTCGAAATCAACTTCAAACTGTTTCCACTGCCCGCACACCGGACCACATGGCGGCTCGCCGCTCCGAATCTTACTCAAACCCGTGAGTTTCGGCGCGCCCTGTTGAGCTCGCCGCTTGGTCCTTTGCGGACGGTGACCATGGACAGCGAGGCCGCGGCCCTGGTTTCCGGTCACGAACACGATCAAGCCCAGAGCTATGAAATCCGGGTCGAATTTGGCGGCACAGAAACGGTCATCCGGCGCTCAGGTGAAATGCTTCAGTCAATGGCTAGGGCGCTAGAGCTGTCCGAGACCACTCTCGACGGCGCCTCTGCCGAGGCGGCGTGGGACCGAGTCGCTGACTTCGAAAGCGCGCTTTCCTCAGTTTTCTCTCGCGCCGTACTCGTGAAAGCGTCGCTTCCCATAAGCGCCGGCGAACAGTTTTTGGAACTTGCGGGACTGGAGGCCGCCAAGGAGGGCACAAGAACAGCTTGTTTGAACCATAGCGGCGTGGGCATTGTTTATGTAGGTTTGTTGACGCAGGAAGTTCGCCCCTCGTTAGGCGGCGTGACTAATAGCCTGCGAAAAGCCGCGCGCCGCCTCGGTGGTGCGCTGGTCGTTTTGCGCTCGCCAGCAGAGCTGAAGCGCGACATCGACGTCTGGGGTCCGCCGGGCGATGACTTTGACTTAATGCGGCGGCTGAAGGAAGCGTGGGATCCGCAGGGCGTGCTCTCACCAGGCCGGTTTGTAGGCGGCCTGTAACCGTCTGATGTGATCCCCTGTAAACCGAATGCGCCAAGAATCTCCATCCCGTCCGAGCGGCTATGGTCCCGGCGAAGCGCCCCGCTGGGAGGATTACTCGAAGTGCATTCAGTGCGGGCTGTGCCTGAACAGTTGCCCCACTTACCGCGTGCTTGGCCACGAAATGGATTCTCCGCGTGGGCGCATATACCAGATGATTCAGGTCGAGCGAGGACGGCTGGCGCTCGGCGATAGCTTTGTGCGCCACATGGATTTGTGCCTCGACTGCCGGTCCTGCGAGACGGCCTGCCCTTCCGGAGTGCATTACGGCCGTCTGATTGAGGCGGCACGCGGCCAGATTGAGCGCTCCTATCACCGCGGGCCGGGCGCAACGTTCCTGCGCAGGCTCTTTTTCCGCGAGCTGCTTCCCTATCCAAGCCGCTTGCGCGCTGTTGGCAAGCTGATGAGCCTGTATCAGCGCTCCGGCCTCGAACAGTTCGTGCTTGCCTCGCGCCTGCTCAAAGTGCTGCCCGCTAATGTGGAAAAGGCCGCGCGTCTGGCGCCGCGCGTGGAAAATCCGTTCTTTCGCGTGGGCACGGTGACGCCGGCCATCGGCACGCGCCGCTACCGGGTCGCGTTTCTTTCCGGGTGCATTGCGAATCTGGCGTTTGCGAGACTGAACGAAGCCACCGTACGAGTGCTGGCGCGAAACGGATGCGAAGTCGTGGTTCCCAAAGATCAAGGCTGCTGCGGCGCGCTCTGCGTCCACGCCGGTCTGCGGGATTTGGCCCGCGCCATGGCCGTGCGCAATATTCGAGCCTTTGCACGAGAACCCTTCGATGCCATCGTCACGAATTCCGCCGGCTGCGGTTCGGTGTTGAAAGAGTATCCCGGGCTTTTTGAGCACGGCAGTCAAGAGCACCTCGCTGCCGCCGAGCTCTTCAGCGCGCGCGTGAAGGACGTGACGGAATTTCTGGCAGGGGCCGAACTCAATACGGGTCTAGCTCCCCAACGCGTTCGCGCCACCTACCAAGACCCGTGCCACCTGCTTCACGCCCAGCGTATCCGCAAGGCGCCGCGCCAGTTGATCGGGGCCGTCCCGGGCATCGAGCTGATCGAGATGAAAGAACCGGACATTTGTTGCGGCAGCGCAGGCGTTTATAATGTCCTTCACCCGGAGATGGCCGCGCCGCTGCTCGCTGCCAAGATGCGCCGCGTGGATGAAACCGGAGCGGAGCTGATCGTGACAGCGAACACAGGCTGCCTGCTGCAAATGCGAGCTGGCGTCGCTGCCAGCTCCAATCCTCGCCGGCGCGTTTTGCATGTCGTTGAGCTGCTGGACGAGGCCTATCGGCAGGCATAAGGAGAGCTGAAGATGGCGAACAAAGCTCAAGCCCAGCGAGAACGACTGGAAGCGCTTTTGGAAGAAACGCGCCTCTATCCCCCGACTCAGGAATTTCGGAAACAAGCGAATTGGAACGACGCGTTCGTCTACGAACGCGCGCGGAAAGACGTCGAAAGCTTCTGGGCCGAAAGGGCGGAAAGCCTCGCGTGGATCAAGCGGTGGGACAAAGTTCTTGATTGGAAGCCGCCCGCGGCGAAGTGGTTTGTGGGCGGCAAGCTGAACGTTACTTACAACTGCGTTGACCGTCACGCAGCTTCGACGCGCCGGGATAAGGCGGCGATCATCTGGGAAGGCGAGCCGGGCGACTCGCGGGTCTTGACGTTCGGCGCGCTCGAGCGTGAAGTGAACCGCTGCGCGAACGCGCTGAAATCTCTCGGCGTCAAGAAAGGCGATCGCGTAGCCGTATACATGGGCATGACGCCGGAATTGCCCGTCACCCTGCTGGCTTGCGCCAAGATCGGCGCGCCGCACAGCGTGGTGTTTGGAGGTTTTTCCGCGGAGTCGCTGCGCGAGCGAATCAACGATGCGCAAGCGAAGGTGCTGGTTACGGCAGACGGCGCCTGGCGCCGCGGCAATGTGGTGCTGCTCAAGGCGAACGCCGACGAGGCGCTGCGGGGCGCTCCAAGCGTCGAAAAAGTCATCGTGCTCCGGCGCGTGGGCGATAAGGCTCCGTGCGCGATGCAGCGGCCCCGGGACCTTTGGTGGCACGACCTCGTGGACAAGGCTCAGGACCAGTGCGCGCCCGAAGCCATGGATTCGGAAGATGTGCTCTACATCCTTTACACAAGCGGCACTACGGGCAAGCCCAAAGGCGTTGTACACACTTCGGCAGGTTATCTGCTCGGGACGTCGGTAACACATCGCGCGATTTTCGACGTGAAAGAAAGCGACGTTTACTGGTGTACGGCGGACATCGGCTGGGTAACCGGCCATTCTTATATTGTTTACGGTCCGCTTGCGAACGGTTGCACCAGCCTGATGTATGAAGGCAGCCTGGATTATCCTGACCGCGGCCGCTTCTGGCAGATCGTTGCCAAGTACGGAGTGAATATCCTTTATACCGCGCCCACGGCTATTCGCACTTTCATGCGCTGGGGGACGGATTGGCCGAACCAGCACGACCTTTCTTCCTTGCGAGTGCTTGGCACGGTCGGCGAGCCGATCAATCCCGAAGCGTGGATGTGGTATCACAAAAACATCGGCCGCGAGCGCTGCCCGATCGTCGATACGTGGTGGCAGACCGAAACCGGCATGATTCTGATTTCGCCCTTGCCCGGCCTCACAGCGACCAAGCCTGGCTCAGCGACGAAGCCTTTCCCCGGCATCGAGGCCGAGGTCCTGGACGAAAGAGGGCGACCTGTTGGCCCGGGCGGAGGAGGTTATCTGGTGCTCACGCGCCCGTGGCCGGCCATGTTCCGCACCATTTACGGCGACCCTGAACGCTACGAACGGCAATACTGGTCGAGATTTCCCGGCAAATACTTCACCGGCGACGGCGCCAAGGTCGATGCTGACGGCTATTTCTGGCTGCTCGGGCGCGTGGACGACGTGATGAACGTTTCCGGCCACCGTATTTCCACGTTCGAGGTGGAAAGCGCCCTGGTGGACCACGACGCCGTCGCGGAGGCTGCCGTCATCGGAAAAACGCACGAGGTTAAAGGACAAGGCATCGCCGCCTTCGTGACGCTCAAGGAAGGCGTGACTGCCAGCGACAAGCTGAAGCACGAGCTGCGCGAGCACGTGGCGCGCAAGATCGGCGCCCTGGCCCGGCCCGACGATGTCTTTTTCACCTTGGAGCTTCCGAAGACCCGCAGCGCTAAAATCATGCGACGGCTGCTGCGCGACATCGCCGAAGGACAGGTGCTCGGCGACACAACAACGCTCGCGGATCCAGGTGTTGTTGCAAAGCTGAAAACACAGTACGAAGAAGAAGGCTTGGTGGATTGAGCGGCAGCCAAACTTCTCTTCGAGGACAGGCAAAAACGATACACTGAATCCGCCTTTCGGAGCAAATCGTGATACGCAAAGTTCATATAGAGAATTTTATGTCGCTCCGCGACGTGACCGTGGACCTCGGGCCATTGACCGTGTTTGTTGGCAAGAACGGCTCAGGAAAGTCCGCGATCTTCAAGGCCCTCACCACGCTCTCAAGACTCTTGAATGGAGTTCCGCTGCGGGGATTCAGAACCGGAGATTTCCAGATGGAGCCCGGAGTGACCTTCGACTCGATAGTGTGGCAAGGAAATTCGGGGCTGCCGATCAAATTCCACGTATGGCTCGATGATGACGGTGGTGAGCCAAGCTACACGCTCGAGATGGCCAAGGGAATCGAAGGCTGGAGTGTCACTCGTGAGCGAATGATCGCAGGTGACGACCGGATTGAGGTGGACGAGGACCATGAATTTAGTCACCCGACCGAGAGAGGAGATGCCAGGGTTCACAGGGCGCCCTTGCGGGCAACGTTGCGGTACCTCGTCAATCCATTTGTTAACGACTCGAAAAGTCGGCCGGTGATCGAGCCCATTCTACGCTTCAGTAAGAAATTCGGCCAAGCGTTTCGCTACAGGCCGAGCGCTAACGATATTGCGCGTTTTGTAAGCCTCCCCGCCGAGGCAGGACGTAGAATCTCCGTTAGCGAGAACGGCTACGGTTTAGCCGCGGAACTTCAAGCGATTCAGGGCAGCAAACGCGAAATATTTGAGGCTATCGAAAAGGCCGTTTGTCGCGTGTTTCCTCACATCCGAACCATCGGCTTCAATACCGAGAGGCAAGGTGTGAGGCTGACTTTTATGACTTATAGGAGCCAGGACCTGCTGCCGGCGCCCCAAGAATCGGACGGCGTGTTGCTTGCCACGTTTCTGTTCTGGCGGTTATACACCGCTGGTGACGCGCCCATGATTGTGTGTTTGGAGGAACCAGAGAATGGATTGCACCCCCTGCTACTGGCGGGCCGCTTCGAGGTTCTGAGGAAATTTGCCCACGCCGAAGAGGGTCGTCTGGCAGTTCAGCTTATGGTGGCGACCCACTCTCCCGAGTTCCTCCGTGCAATCCATGCGCATAGGGGAGCGTTATGGGAGGATCTCCGACTAGCTGAGTTCACCGACCAGGAAGGGGCCTCCATCAGAGGGCTCCGAGACTTCCGGGAGGCGAGTAATTTGTATGAAGATTACCGGGAGGAAATGCAAAAATGCTGGAAATCCGTAGTGGAGAATTGGCCCGCGTGAAACTCCGGTGGTAGTCAGAATAAAAAGGCCGCCCGAAGGCGGCCACTTTGTCAACTATTTGTATAGTTCAATACCTCAACTACTCTAGCGCGGGAGGGGGCGGCTTGTCAAGCGCAAAATAGCAAAGAATAGCGGTCCTCTTGCCAACAAGATACACACAACCATCCCCGCCCCATCTCCCTGCATGTGCGCTAACCCGCCCTCTCCCGGTGGTTCGCTCACGGCGACAGCTTTTCCGAGAGGGTTTTCGCCTGTGTGAACAACAGCAGGTAGTCCTGCCCGCCCGCCTTTGAGTCCGTCCCGGACATATTGAAGCCGCCGAACGGGTGTGCGCCCACCATCGCCCCGGTACACTTGCGGTTGAAATAGAGGTTGCCCACATGGAACTCTTCCGCCGCCTGTTCGAGTTTTCTGCGGTTCTTGGTGTAAACCGCGCCGGTGAGGCCGTACTCAGTGTTGTTGGCAATTTCGAGCGCCTCGTCGAAGTTTGAAACGCGAATCACGGCGAGAACAGGGCCGAAAATTTCTTCCTGGGCGATCCGGCCTTTGGGCGGCACGTCCGCGATGACGGTGGGCTCGATGTAAAAGCCGGACGTGGATCCCTCGCCTCCGCCCGTGAGGAGGCGGCCTTCCTGCTTTCCGATTTCAATGTAGTTGAGGATCGACTTCTTTGCCGCGGCATTGATCACCGGCCCCATATCGCTCTCCGGGTCTTCCGGCGGCCCTACACGAATTTTTTCCACCCGTTCTTTCAGCATGGACAGGAAGGCGTCGTAGACTTTTTCGACCACGATGGCGCGCGAGCAGGCAGAGCATTTCTGCCCCTGAAAACCGAACGCGGAGACCGCGACGCCCTCAACCGCAAGATCGAGGTCCGTCTCGCTATCCACGACGATCGAATCCTTTCCTCCCATCTCAAGCACGGTGCGCTTCACCCAAAGCTGTCCGGGAGCACGCTTGGCGGCGGTTTCGCCGATGCGCAGACCCACGTCTTTCGAGCCTGTAAAAGCAACGAAGCGCGTGCGCGGATCGCTGACCAAGGTGTCGCCCGCGCTCCCGCCCGGTCCGGGAAGAAAATTCACCACCCCGGCCGGCATCTCCGCTTCTTCAAGCGTTGCAAAGAACTTGTAGGCTACAGCGGGCGCATCGCTCGAGGGTTTGAGCACCACCGTATTACCAGTCACGATCGAGGCCAGCGTCATTCCGGCGGTAATGGCTAGCGGGAAATTCCACGGGGAGATCACAACGCCCGCGCCGAGCGGAACGTAGCGCAAGGCGTTGCGTTCCCCCGGCACGGGAACCAGCGGATGCGCCTTCGCGAGGCGCAACGCCTCGCGGGCGTAAAATTCCGCATAGTCAATCGCCTCGGCTACGTCGGCGTCGGCCTCCGGCCACGTCTTTCCGACTTCGTACACCAGCCACGATGCGAAGGAAAACTTCCGCTCGCGCAAGATGCGCGCTAATTCGAGCAACACCTTGACGCGAGCCTCGGTGGAAGCGCGACTCCACGAGCGAAACGCCTCCCCAGCCGCTTCCAAGGCCCGGTTCGCCAACTCCGGCGAGGCCGAGGAAAAACTTCCCACGACCTGGTGTTTCCTAGCCGGATTGAACGACTTGAAGGTCTGTGCCGTGCTTAGCCGCTCTCCGCCAATGACGAGCGAGTACTCGCGCCCTAGCTCTTTGGAAGTTTCCTTGAGCGCCTCGCGCATTCTCCGCTCGTGCTCCGGGTTGCCCCTAAAATCGCTTAAGGGCTCGTTCCGAAATTCAGGAAGATTCATAGAAAGGTTTGCCTTCTCTTGTGCAGTGCTTTGCTTACTTTTGGTCGGTACACTCCTGCTACGGAGGGCGACCGAGCCGTTTCTTGGCCACAACTTCCGCACTGTTGCCCCGTCTTCGGTAACAAAGCCGTATTGGAACCCGCCCGGTTAGAAGTTCTGTGGTCAATGCTATAATGGCGCTCCGAATAAGATTCCCATTTCGCGGTGCCCGGGCAATCAAAATCTATATTTTGAGGAGGGTCGGGTGAACAGAAAGGCGACCACCCTGCCGGTGGCTCTGGTCCTCGTAATGCTTCTCGCATTTCCACTATTTCGCTCCAGGCTGGCGGCTGCGCTAAGGCCCTTGCCGAGACCAGCAATGGCGGCTGGAGTTGGATCGCCCGAGCCCCATCCCGCGATCCGCATGGCGCTCAGAGCGTTGATAAGCGCACGCCAAGATCTCAGGCACGGTGCCCGCGATTTCGGCGGACATCGCGTCCGGGCATTGCGGCTGACGAATGAAGCGATCCAACAATGTCGGGTGGCTCTGGCTTACGACAGACGTTAAGCGGCTCCTTATAACGAACGCCCTCCTTCACACTCACGAATGCTGGGCCCCGTGCTGTCGCAAAGCGCCAGCGGCCGCCTCACGCGCTTGCGGCGGCTCCTCCTGTCCGCACCCTAACGCCGGCGATTTCTTCCAGAAAAGTGATCACCGCCGCATAGTCCTGATCGCCGCGGCCCTCTTTAGCCTTGGCGGCCCCGTACACTTCCTTGACGGCCGCCGTGGCCGGCATCGCGACGCCCTGAGCGTAGGCGGCTTCCATCGCAAGCTCCAGGTCTTTGTGCATCCACTTGAGAGGGAAGTACGTCGTGAAATCGCCCTTGAAGATGAAGGGGGCCTTGAAATCCGTCAGGCTAGCTCGCGCCAGGCTGGACTGGATGATCTCGAACATCGCTTCCGGCTTCACCCCCGCCTTTGTTGCCAGGACAAACCCCTCGCAGAAAATCTCGAGCGTGGTTGCCTGGATGGCGTTTTGCGCTAGTTTGGCCGACGATCCCGCGCCGTGCAGCCCGCAATAGATATGCTTCTTGCCGAGCACTTGGAGAATGGGCATGACTCGGTCGAACGTCCGGCGTTCTCCGCCAACCATGAAGGTGAGCTCACCCTTTTCCGCGCCGTGCTTGCTGCCGGTCACCGGAGCGTCCAGCATCTCCGCGCTCTTACCCGCCACGTGACACGCGAGTTTCCGGCTGACAACCGGGCTGATCGTGCTGGAATCAATGAGCACCGCGCCGGGGCGCAGCGTCTCCAGCACTCCTTTCCTGCCCAGCACGACTTCCTCCATCGCTGCCGAATCGCTAACAATGGTCATCACGAAGTCCGCATCCCGCGCCGCTTCAGCCGGGCTGGCCGCCACACGCGCGCCTTTTTGCTCGAGCGGCTTTGCCTTGCTTTGCGTCCGGTTGAAAACCGTCACGGCGTATCCGGCCTTGAGGAGATTGAGGGCCATTGGCTGGCCCATAATTCCCAATCCTATAAAACCTATAGATTGCGCCACAATATTCCTCCTGCATGGATTCCTGATGTTACGGTTGTAACGCCGTGTTCAAACCACCCCCCCGCGGCTTCCCCTGCTTACCAAGGAGGAGAATCAGGGGTGGTTCAGACGTCGCCGCTACAGCCGGTGCTGCTACTCAAAGCTCATCAGCAGCCGCAGGTCACGCACGTTATTGTCCGTAAAACCGGTTTCAATGGTGTCGCCGAGCGTCCGAAAGAAATGATAAGCGTCGCTTTCGGCCAGATACGAGCCGGCGCCCATTCCAAAGGCGCGGGCGCGGGCGACCGTGTTTCCATCCGCCACCGCGCCACTCGAAGGACTGTTGCCGTCGCGCCCGTCGGTGGCGCCGCTCAGTACGACGCGCCGCCGGCTCTCGATTTTTTCAGCTGCGTAGAGAGTAAAAGAAAGATTGCGCCCGCCAATGCCGTGACCGGTGACCGCACAAATGACTTCACCGCCCACAATTAAGCAAACGGACCGCTCGGGATGTGCCGCCACACAGCGGTCGAGCGACGCCAGCGCGCTTTCGGCCACTTGTTTGTAGTCTGCGTCCCAGACAGCGGAATCGATTTCCGCGTAAAAGCCCGCTTCGCTGGCAAGCGCCGCGGCCGCCTCCACGACATCGCGGTTGGATAACAGACAAAAGTAGCTCGAGCGGCTGAAGCACTCGTCGCCGGGCTTCGGAGTCTCTTCAAGCAGGCGGCTTTCGAACCGCTCCCGAATGCCAGCCGGAAACTTCGCCGCCAGTTCATGACGTTCTGCGAGTTCGTAACATTGATCGCGCGTCGATTCGTCCGGAAAAGTCGCTCCCGAAGACACCATCGAAGGCGCACCCTCCGGAACGTCGGAAATATAAATGGTGAACTGGCGGGCCGGACTCGCCGCCACGGCCAACCGCCCGCCCTTCACCGCCGACAGATGCTTGCGCAGAACGTTCATCTGTTCAATAGGCAGGTCGCCCGTCACGAGCACGCGGTTGAATTCCACCAAGTTGGCAAGGGTTATATCCGAATAGAGCGGGCTCTCAAACAGCGCGGAGCCGCCGCCCGAAACGAGGAAGATGACCAAGTCGTCCGGTGTGAGCCCCGAAACCAGTTCAAGCGCAGCCCGCGCGCCTTCAATGCTGCCTTCCGTTGGATAAGGATGCCCGCCTACAACATAGCGGAAGCGGTCTAGCTTCTTCGCTGGCTCAGCCGGAGCCACCACAAGACCCGATTCCACGATTCCACCCAGGATTTCGTCAAGCGCCGCTGCCATTCGCACCGCCGCCTTGCCGAAAGCAATCACACGCGGAGGCTTGGAAACGGAGACCGTCACTCCGTCCCCGCTCAGTTCGCCGCGCGTAAATTGCAGCTTGCGTAACATGGCGCGCCGGACGTCAACCATCGCCAGCGACGCCATGAAAATGTGCTGGGCAAGCTGCCGCCCGTTCGTGTACGCGGGTTTGGGCTCGGTCAAAGGATGGCGCTGCGTTGCCATTACAGATTTCAGTTGCTCATCTCAATTATTGGGAAGCCGCTCAACAAACGCAAGCCGACAAAGGTGGTGTCTCAGTTTGATTTCGTAGCGGCGAGTTTACCTCGCCAAAAGGCGGCCCCACGTCGCCTCTAGGTCAAATTGAGATACTACCCCAATAAATGCGAATGGCAAATCCACAAGCTCAATTCAGTGAGGTCCTTGCGCGCTGTTAAGAGTCCTAGATTTGGTAGCACGGAACGCCTCGCCTTGGTTGTGGCTGTCGGACTGCATTCATCAAAAAACAAACTCGGCTTTTCGCCCGGTTTTACTTACTAACCTTATTGCTTTCTACAACTTTAATCTCGTGGAACAATCTCAATGATTACTCTTTTAGATTCAGCCAGATACATGGATTCGGGGAGTTTGTTCCTAAATTGTTCCTCTAATTATCCTTTGTTTTCAACTAGATATATCGTGAACCCCCCTAAACATTCTTTTTTACGCTCTTTGCCTTCTCCATGCCGGCACGCTCAGGCAAGAATGCCGCCTTCTCCAAAACTGTGGACTTACAGAACCCATGCGGAGCTCCAACTAATGAGTTACGAAGGCGGCCTACAATTTATAACTCGCAATTCAGAATTCATCACTTCTGCTGCGACGCGTCGCAAATTCGTTTCCGTATCAAGGCGCCGGTTTTGGAGTGCGAGAGCTTGCTGGCCTGGGTTAAAGCGGCGGCAAGCCGCCGCAGTCCAAAGCCTTCAGCACAAGTAAGCATCCGTTAGACGCACTACATTATGATGGCACATCCGAATGAGAGAGTGGAGACAGATGAGACAAGTGAGACAGTTTTTTGCAAGTTCCCAACCACTCCGCGTGCGGTTCCACTACCTGCCGTGAAATGGCCGATCCCGTCGTTGAAAACAAAGGGCTTCTCTGCAAGGAACTGGACCCCGCCTCCGCGGGGGTGACGGTGTCGGTCATTCCCGCGAGAGCGGGAATCCAGGCTGTTTCGATGCGCAGTGGCGAGCCGCAGGCTTATGGCGTCTCAGGGCAGGCTCCGCTGCCGGCTTCCGGTCTGGCAGGGCAGTTGGCTCGCGGGGGAAACGATTATTATAGTGTGATCATAGACATGAAAATGTGACTCTGAAGAAACTTTCTGCGGCAGAGTTCAAAACCCACTGCCTTTCGGTGATGGACGAAGTGAGCTCCACAAGACAGCCTGTTCTCATTACAAAGCGCGGGCGGCCGGCGGCGAAGCTGGTTCCTCCTGACGACGCGGCGGACGACTTCACCGGACCTCTTGAGTGTGTCGTTAGGATCGTGAGCGATATCGAATCTCCCATCGAGCCTCCGGAGAGCTGGGAGGCGCTCCGGTGGTCCTGCTGGACACTCACACACTGGTATGGCCCGTCGCCGAGTCAAAGCGGCTCTCACGAGCCGCGATAGCGGCCATCCGGCAAGCTCGCCCGAAGTTTAGGTAGCGAAGCGGCGTAACATTACAGCCCAGGGCTGTTGCCCTGGGCTCCATTAGGCCGCTCCTTCGAAGCTGAATTACGCCACGAGTCACTGTGACAGGAGACAACCACACCTTGCCTGCCGACGGAGTGGCTGCAAGCGCACGACGTCTTGCCTTGATCCTGCTGCCTGTCATAGTATGGCGCAGAACGAGAGCGAGGGGACTTGGACGACGGGAAGAACACCCTTTATTTTGGCGATAACTTGGAAGTGCTGCGGGCAGATGTCCCGGAGCAGTCCATCGATCTGATCTATCTAGACCCGCCTTTCAATTCCAACGCCAGCTATAACGTGCTGTTCAAGGAAAAGAGCGGCGAAGAATCTGCCGCGCAGATAACGCCGGGGCCTAATTGTTTTGAGGAGGGACTATGTGGGTGGTGCGGCTCATTTACCCGTTTTCGGGGCGGGACTGCATCGTGGCTGCGGCCACCCGAGAAGACGCCGAGAAGGCAGCCGCTGAATGGAACGGATGGTCGCCCGCGGGCCCGCCAACGGTAGCAGGGGGAAGTGCGCAGCTCAACCTGTCCAACATGTCGCTGACCCACATTCTCCACCCTCATACGAAGCAAAGGGCGGAGCGGCTGACGGCGCAAGTGCAAGAGGAAATCGCCTTGGTGCGCTCCATACTCCGGGACGGGCTAGCGGCAAAATACACGAGGGAATGGCCGAAGGATCATTCCTCGTACCCGGAGCCGACCCCGGCCGAACCCACCCGCGAGTCGTACCTGCCACACCTCGGTTTCGCCAGTCGCCTCGTCCCCTCGATTGGAGAGCGGAAGAGGGCCGAGGCAGAAGGGCGCTTCAAGGAGGCGCACGCCCGATGGGAAGTGTCAAAATCCAAGTGGGAGCGGAAGAAGGAAGACTGGCTGGCCAAGCAGGCGCGTCACAACGCGCTGGTGGACGAGCAAGGGGCAGCTTACAGGGCCTGCGACCCCGAGATTCTTACGGGAGTCTGGCAGTTGGCTCTCGAAACCTCGCCCTACCCCCGCCTCGCTGCTTCAATTCCAGAAATCGCGCTGGCCGAGCCGTCTGACAGCACCAGCACACCGACAGAGCATCCTGACACATTCCCGCAAACATTCGAGCTGGACTACATCCGCGAAAACCGCACCGTTGCCGTTGACTATGAGCTACCCAGCAGAGAGGCACTGCCGTCTGTGAAGGCATACAGATACGTTGCCGCGCAGCAGAGGCTCATCCCGGTGCCGATGGCACGGACGCAAGCGGAGCAATTGTATGAGTCTTCCCTTTACCAAGTCGCGTTGCGCACGATTTACGAGCTTTTCCGGTTTGACGAAGCCGGGGCGCTCGATTCGGTCGTATTCAACGGCTGGGTCACGTCTGTGGACAAGGCAACAGGCCAACCCGTACATCCGTGTGTCTTGACTGTCCAGGCGACCAGGAAAGAGTTCCTTGAGCTCAATCTGGCGGAGGTAGACCCGAAGGCTTGTTTCAGGAAGCTCAAGGGGATCTCCGGGGCAAAGCTTGCGGCGATGTCTCCGGTGAGGCCGATCCTGCAGATAAGTCGGGAGGATAAGCGCTTCATCACGGCACGGCCCGTCATAGACGCGCTCGACGGCACGACAAATCTTGCCGCTATGGATTGGGAAGATTTCGAGCAGCCCATCAGAGACATTTTCGAGAAGGAGTTCAGCCGAGAGGGAGGCGAGGTGAAGATCACCCGCGCGAGCAGAGACCACGGCGTCGATGCCGTGGCGTTTGACCCTGACGCAATCCGCGGAGGGAAGATAGTCATCCAGGCCAAGCGGTACACGGACACCGTCAGCGTGTCGGCAGTTCGTGACCTGTACGGAACCATTCTCAACGAGGGCGCAAACAAGGGAATCCTCGTTACGACAGCGGACTATGGAGCCGATGCCTACGAATTCGCGAAAGGAAAGCCCATCACCCTGTTGAGCGGCAGCGAGCTTTTGTACCTCCTGCAAAAGCACGGCCGCAAGGCCCGTATTGATCTGGCCGAGGCGCGACTACTCGCGGCGGGCGAGAAGAGGAAGGCCGAATCCCAAGGGTAGATTTTCTGCCACGTGGCGCCGGAGAATCCACGGTCGCCAAACCGCATGCACATTGACAACATCGATTGGGTCGAATTCTACTCTCCGGCTTTTCAGCCACGGTCGGGCGCGGCAGCCTTCGTTGAACGGGTGACGTCCCTCAAGGGTCCGGCCGCCGCCGCTAAAATAGCGCTGCAGCAGGGCGGTCGTATGCTTTGGCTCGCGGACCGGATAGAAGAGGTCGCTGCCGGCCGGGATTCGATCCAGATATTCTTTTATCTGATAGCGGCAGAGGCCGTAGCGAAGATGGTATTTGGCTTCAAAGGTGAGGGGCAATCCAGGGGATTTGTCCGGCAATTTTTCGGTGAGGTTTGCCTGGACAGACACCGAGACTGCCTTTCGAGGGCGCTCAAGCTGGGCCCGGCGCGGTTCCTGAACTGGAGCGAGGCTGTTGACAAGCTGTATGACGTTCGCTGCGACGTCGCGCATGAAGCCTTACACTTCGATTTTCACTTGAAGGGTGATAGCCAGGGACTCCCGCGGCTCACAGGCCTGGGCCTGTCAAAGACGTCGCGGGGCGTGGTCGCGCACATCACCCTACCTGAACTCAGGCGGTTGGTACTCGAAGGCGTTCTCGAAGGCGTCAGGAAATTGCTCCCCTCCCCATCTGTAAGCTAACGACGAAGCGCTGGCCAGGGCCGGCATATGCCGCCAAGATGGTGGCGCTGAGGTACGAATAGAGGTTATAGGTGACAGGTGGCAGGAAAAACGATTTGGGCTTGCTCGCTCCGCGAAGAGTGATGAGGGGCAAGCGAACGTTCGGGTGGAAGGCACATAGAGCGAAGTCATGAGCCGTCAGTACATATTAGCTCTCGACCAGGGAACTACGAACTCACGCGCGGTGCTGTTCGACAAGGCGGGGCGGGTGGCCTCGCTGGCCAACCGCGAGCTGCCGCAGTACTACCCGCAGCCGGCATGGGTCGAGCACGACGCCGATGAGATCTGGGAGACGCAATGGGATGCGGCCGGGCAGGCGATGAAGGCTGCGGGAGTTGGACCTGAGAATATTGTGGCCATCGGCATTACGAATCAGCGCGAAACCGTGGTGCTGTGGGAGCGCGAAAGTTCGCAGCCACTCAGTCGCGCCATCGTCTGGCAGTGCCGCCGGACCGCGGGCGATTGCGACCGCATAAAGAAAGAAGGCTTTGAGCCGACGCTGCAAGCAAAGACCGGGCTCGTGGCCGACCCTTATTTTTCGGCCGCAAAAATCGCCTGGCTGCTTGATCACCTCCCGCGGGCGCGCGAGCGGGCTGCCCAGGGTGAGTTGGCCTGCGGCACGGTGGACAGTTGGCTGATCTGGAAGCTTACGCATGGACGCGTTCACGCGACGGACGCTTCCAACGCCTCGCGGACGCAACTCTTCAACATTCACACGCTCGAGTGGGACGATGAGCTTCTGCGTTATTTCCGGATTCCTCGCCGTCTTCTTCCCCGCGTCGTGCCGTCAAGCGGCATCGCGGGCGAGACCACGCTGTTCGGGAAAGCCGTTCCCATTGCCGGCATCGCCGGCGACCAGCAAGCCTCGCTATTTGGCCAGCGATGCTTGAAGTCCGGGAGCGTGAAGAACACCTACGGCACCGGCTGTTTTTTGCTCATGAACACGGGCACGCACCCGATTCCCTCCCGCAGCGGCTTGCTCACGACCATTGCCTGGCAGCGCAACGGCGCAACCTTCTATGCCCTCGAAGGAAGCATTTTTATCGCCGGAGCGGCTGTACAGTGGCTGCGCGACGAACTTCGCCTCATCAGCTCGGCGGCGGAAACTGAAGCGATGGCCCTTTCCGTTCCGGACGCGGGAGGCGTCTATTTTGTTCCCGCCTTTGTCGGTCTCGGAGCGCCGCACTGGGACGCCTATGCCCGCGGCGCTATCCTGGGCTTGACGCGCGCGAGCAATCGCAATCACCTGGCGCGCGCGGCGCTGGAATCCATGGCTTATCAGACGCGCGATGCGCTCGACTGCATGGAAGAAGATTCGGCATTGAGGCCGGACTTCCTGCGGGTTGACGGCGGTGCTGCCGCCAACGCCTTTCTCTGCCAGTTCCAGGCGGATATTCTGGGCGTTCCGGTGGAACGCGCGGCGGTGAGCGAGTCAACCGCGCTGGGAGCAGCGCTGCTCGCGGGCTGCGGGACGGGCTTCTGGAAGGATGACGAAGACCTGGAGTGCCAGCTTGCGGAACCACGCTCCGCATCGCCTGGTTTCCACGCGCGGCGTTTTGAACCCACACTCAACTCCGCCCGCCGGGAAGAGCTTTATTCGGGCTGGCGAAAAGCTCTCGACCGGGCCCGAGGATGGGCGGGTACGGAGTAGCGTTGCGTTACGCAAATACGGTTACTAATGTTCGCGCAACGATCTCTTCGTAGCGCCGAGCCTTAGCTCGGCGCTTGCCGACGTGAAGGTGGGCGCTACGGTCAACGCCATTTCCCGACGCAGCGGTAGCTTATTCGCCCGACCCTAGACCTGCGTCCTTGCTCATGGTGCCGGGAGGAAGAGTAATTGTAACGTCCTCATCGAGCCGCATGCCGATTAACGACCCAGCCAGCAACTGCGCCTGCTTGCCCTTGGGAATCACCATCGCGGCCACGCCGCTGGCTACGCCCACGGCGATGCCCGGCCCGAGGCCGCCAGCCAGCGCGGCTCCCGCGGTCGGCGCGCCGAAGATGGCGAGTTGTTTCTTGTGGGAGGCACCGCCGCCGGTCAAATCGCCTTCCGGCCCGACATCGTAGCTGCCGTCACCTGTGCTTGAAAACACTTCAGTGAGCGAGCCCAGAATCGCCACCTTTTCGCCGTTCGGCATCTCGATGCTGTCGAACTCGAGGTCCAATTTCCCGCCTTTGCCGCGATGCTTCGCGTGCTTCACTTCTGAAACGTGCCCGTAAATCCGCACGCCCTTCGGCAGCACATTAATGTCCTCCACCATGACCGGCTCAATCAGCGTGCAAATCACCCGGTCGCCGACGTGCGACGTTTTCGAATCGATGGAAGTGTGCAACTGAAGCTTGAACTCCGTGCCTTCGGGAATCGTGATTTGATTGAGATCGTTCTGGAGAGCCTGTTGGTCTTGAGGAGTGAGCTGGTTCTGCGCTCTGAGCCACGAACATGTTAAGGGCGTCAGCAAGCCCGCCATGAGAAGGATCAAAGCATATCTCATGCGCCAAACCCCCATTGGGATATGTGTCTGCAGAGAACCTCTCTTCTCCGCCATAAACATCCTCTATTTGACACCAAACCAGCATCCGCGTCAAAGAGAAAATCCATGCGCAGGGAGACTGGCATACAATAACACTTTGTGTAACCCGCGGCGCTGCTTGCAAGTGCCTCAGTAGCGGCGGCCTTAGGTCGCCACTTGGTGAGGTAAACTCGCCGCTACAAAAACAGACCGGGACGCTGCACGATCCTTCTGGGCGGCACGCCGGAAACGAAAGCGAATTCGATGGCTGCTCCTGTTCGTGTGCGTTTCGCGCCTTCCCCGACGGGCTTCCTGCACGTGGGCGGCGCGCGCACGGCCCTTTACAACTGGCTTTTCGCGCGGCGGGAGGGTGGTGTCTTTGTCCTTCGCATCGAAGACACAGACGCCGACCGCTCCCGCCCGGAGCTCGTGACGGCGATTCTCGAAAGCCTCCGGTGGCTTGGCCTGACTTGGGAAGAGGGCCCGTTTTTCCAATCGCAGCGAATCCGCCGCTATCGCGAAGTCGCCGCGCAGCTCGAGCGCGAAAGCCACGCTTATCCGTGCTTTTGCACCGCTGAAGAATTGCAAAAAAGGCGAGAACTGGCTGCATCTGAGCGGCGAGCTTGGAAATACGACGGTCGCTGCCGCACCCTGCCGGAAGATGAACGCTCTCGCCGGCTCTCATCAGGACAGCCCGCCGCGCTGCGCTTTCGCGTTCCCGAGGAAGGGTCTACCGAGTTCGTGGATCGAGTCTTCGGTCCCATTTCCCTGGCGCACAGTGAAATGGAAGATTTCGTTCTCCTTCGCTCCGACGGGCAGCCGACCTATCACCTGGGAGTCGTCGTGGACGACCTCGACATGAAGATCACCCACGTCGTCCGCGGCGCTGACCACATCTCCAACACTCCCAAGCAGATTCTGGTCTATCAGGCCCTCGGCGCTTGCCCGCCCGTTTTTGCGCATCTGCCGCTCATCCTTGGACCTGACCGCCAGCGCCTTTCCAAGCGTCACGGCGCGACCTCGGTAGGGGCTTACCGCGAGCAGGGGATTTTGCCCGAAGCGCTGGTGAATTTTCTCGCCCTGCTCGGCTGGACGCCCCCCGAACAGCGGGAAATCATGCCGCTCGATGAAATGGCACGCTCGTTTTCGCTGGACGCTGTGTCTAAATCCAACGCCGTCTTCGACCTGGAAAAACTCGCTTGGATGAACAGCGAAATCCTGCGCCATCTTCCTGCTGACCGGCTTCTGCAATGCGTTGAGAGCGAACTACAGTCCGCAGGGCTCTGGCGCGCGGAGTTCGCCGGCGGCGGGCGCGAGCGCTTCGAAAAGGCCGTTTCCCTGCTGCAAACTCGGGCCCGTAACCTGAAGGATTTCTCCGGTCCAGGTCGAGCCTTCTTCACGGAAGTTTTCGGCTACGATCCGGAAGCCGCTAGGAAATTCTGGAAGGATCCGGCGGTAGCCAGCTTGCTTGAAGCGCTGGCCTCCGATTTAGCTCAACTCTCTCCGTTCGATCTCGAATCCACCGAGCACTGTCTGCGGGCGGCCGCGGACGCAAAAGGCGTAAAGGCAGGCTTGCTGATCAACGCTTGCCGCGTGGCCCTTACGGGGCAGGGCGTGGCGCCAGGCTTGTTCGAGGTGATGACGGCGCTCGGCCAAGCTGCGGTGGTCGCCAGGCTTCACCGCGCCGCCGCTCATCTGCGCGCATCGCAGGCTCAAGCGACGGCAGAAAAAGGCGGCGAAAGTTGAAATACGGATTACCGTGACAACGCCGGCTGTAGCGGCGCTGTCCTCAGAGCCGCAAATCGCGGTGAAGACACCGGCGCGACAGGTACAAAGAAAACGGCCCCTCCATTTTGTAATTCTCGCTAACGGGCGCCCTCGGCGATCTGCTTCATCTCATCGAGCAGTTGATTAACGAGGGCGGGCGAAGGCGCTTCGGCGTAAATGCGCAACAGGTTTTCGGTGCCCGAGGCGCGAACCATCAGCCATGCTGAATCCCCGAAGCGCATTTTGATTCCGTCAAGATCCTCGACGGCCGTAACGGTCTCGTCGGCCACACTGGGGATTTGTCGCGTGGCGGCAAGGCGAAGCGTGCGATCGATGGCGGGTCGGTCGATTTCCAGGTCCACCCGCCCGTAATAGTGTGGTCCGTATTCGTTGTTCAGCTCTTCCACCATTTCCCCGAGGGTTCGCCCGCGTTCAGCCATCAGTTCGGCAAGCAATAGCGAGTTGAGAATGCCGTCGCGCTCCGGCAGGTGATCCTTGATGGCGATGCCGCCGCTCTCCTCGCCTCCAATCAGCACGTCCCGCGTGAGCATAAGTTCGCAGATGTATTTGAAACCGATAGGCGTGACATGCAGGGGCAGATCGTGCTTGCGAGCGATCTTATCAATCATCTGCGTGGTGGAAAAAGTGCGCACCACTTCGCCTCGCCGTCCGCGGCTTTCGACCAGGTGTTTGAGCAGCAGAGAGAAAATCTTGTGCGAATCAATGAAGGCGCCAGTGCGGTCGATGGCTCCCACGCGGTCGGCGTCACCGTCGGTGGCAAAACCGGCTTGGAAGCTGCCAGAGATCACCGCCTGGCGCAGGTCGGAAACGTGCGGCTGGATCGGCTCGGGATTTAGTCCCGGGAACAAGGGGTTGTGCTCGCCGTGAATCTCGCGGTAAGGGATGCGGGCTTCGTCAAAAAGACGCGCAATCACGCCGCGCGCCGCGCCATACATGGGATCAATGACAAAGCGCAAACCCGAAGCGCGAATTCGATCAAGGCTAGCGAGCTCGCGAATTCGCTTCAGGTAAGGGCTGACGAGATCCACTGACTCGATGGGCGCGATCGGCGCGCCCGGGAAAGGCGACGTTTCCGACTGGCTCAAGTAGTCCTCGATCTTCTTTACAATTGCGGGCGCAGCGGAGCCGCCGTAAGCGGCCTTGAATTTGATCCCGTTCCACCGGCTGGGATTGTGGCTGGCCGTGATCATGACCGCTCCGGCTGCTTTGCGCTGGACCACAGCAAAGCTCACAGCCGGCGTGGGCGTGGCGCGGTCTGCAATCTTCACTGGAATTCCCTGCGCAGCCAGCACCTCCGCCACGGCGCCGGCGCTGTCCGCGGAGAGAAAACGCGTGTCATAACCCACCACAATCTGCCGGGCCCCTTCACCCTGCACGCGCAGGTAGCGAGCAGTCGCTGCCGCCACGCGCCTTACATTGGCGAAGATGAAGTCTTCGCCAATCACGCCGCGCCAGCCGTCCGTGCCAAAATGAATGTTGTTGGCCATTACAGCAGCTTCTCACTCCCTTTTTCTTCCAGTTCCCGCACAATTTTTCCAACATCCTGCGAGTGGTCCCGCGCGCAGACGAGCAGCGCGTCCTCGGTCTCGACGATCACCAGGTCTTCCACACCGACCGCGGCGACGAATTTTCCCTTTGACACGATCAAGTTGCCCCGCGAATCCAGAAGGAAAGCCGCTGGCGGCCTCACGTTTCCTGCACCGTCCTTGCCGATCAACTCGTAGGCTGCCGCCCAACTTCCCACATCGCTCCAGCCGATGTCGGCGGCGACGGCGAAAACGTCCGGAGCCTTTTCCATGACGGCGTAATCAATGGAGATGTTCGCGAGGCGCGGGTACAAGCGTTTGAGCGCAGCTTCCGGCCGGATGCCACCCGCCTCGGCCAAGCGGCACAAGCCGGCGGCCAAGTCCGGCTGAAGGCGCTCCAGATTGGCGATGAGAGTCGAAGCGCGCCAGATGAACATGCCGCCATTCCAAAGGTAATTTCCCGCGCGCACGTAACGCCGCGCGGTGGCGGAATCGGGTTTCTCCGTAAACTGCAGGACTTGGAAAATCCCAAGGCTCCGGGGGCCGGAGGCAAGCTTGCCCAACCGAATATAGCCATAACCCGTTTCCGGGCACGTCGGCTTCAGGCCGATGAGCACCGAACGGCCCGGTTCGCGCGCCCAGTTGCAACCGGCGGCTAGGGCACGGTGGAAGATGGCTGGTTTGGTGATCACGTGATCCGAAGGAAGCACCACCATAATTCCTTCGGGATCGTGCCGAAGGATCTCGTGAGCCGCAAGCCCTATAGTTGGCGCGGTGTTGCGGCTGGCGGGCTCGGCGACGATCTGCCTCCCTGGCACGGCCCGAAGCTGGCGGCGCACTTCATCGCGAATTCTGTGGTTGGTGAAAACGTAAGTCCGCTCGGGCGGGATTAGATCTCGAATCCTTGCCGCCGTCTCCTCAAGGAGCGTCCGTGCGCCAAATAAGTTCAACAACTGCTTCGGACGTTTCCTGCGGCTGAGAGGCCAGAAGCGCGTGCCGCTGCCGCCAGCCAGAATCACGGCATAAGCGTGATCGAAGGGTGACGCGCGGCGAGGTTGGGTGAGAGAAGCAGTAAGCGCCATCAGAATTCACCCAAAGGCGATTTTGCCGATTTCCACTCCGGCCAATTTCTTCGCGGCCAGCGGCTGGCGAAAGTCGTGGGTGGCAGACATCGTTTTTTTCGAAGTCTGCGACTGTTCCAGGTCGCATACATGCCAAAAGTCGGCATGTATACGCCACCCAGCGACAAAGCGTCACGCAAACACGATCCGACTCACCTGCTCTTCGGGGATTCCGCCAGCGGCCAGCGGCTGGCGGAAATCGAGGTCCAGGTCGGGCACGTAAAATTTCAGCAGGCGGCTCTCCTCTTCAGGAACCAGGCGGTAGGATTTCACGCCGGGAGGAATCAGCCAGACGTGTCCCGGCCGGTAAGCGTACCATCCGGCGGATGTTTCGACGCGCCCCTCGCCGGCGATCACGGTAAGAGCCTCGACCTGCTCTCGCGCCCCGGCGCAAGTGGCAATGCTGCGAAGCGTGACCTCTTCCACCGCAAAATACGAGCAGGCAAGCACGAATCGCCGAGTGCCGTAATTTTCCCGGAACTCAAGATGAGGCAGGTCACGCAATGGTGCAAATTCCGGTCGCGTAATCTCCAGCCCCTTTTCGAGGTGGAGCGCCCGTGGCTTGCCATCGGTCCCTAATCTGCCAAAATCGTTCAGCCGATACGTGACGTCGGAATTTTCCTCGGCCTCGAAAAGCGTTAGCCCCGGCCCGAGGGCATGTATCGTTCCCGGCGGGACGAATATCGCTTCGCCAGGGACCGGGCTGAAGCGGTTGAGCAGGCCGACGGGCTTTCCCGCTTCCAGCGCGGACGCGAAATCCGGCTTGGTGACGCCGCGCTTAAGGCCAAGCAAAAAAGCGGCGTCCGGCTCGGCCGCGACGATATACCACATCTCGCACTTCCCAAGGCTGCCGGACTCCCGCCGCGCCGCGTACTGGTCGTCCGGATGCACCTGCACGGAAAGCCAGTCGCTCGTGAAGAGGAATTTCGCGAGCACCGGGAAGCGGCCGGTGGCTCCCTTGCCGCACAACTCTTCCCCGTATTGTTTGCACGCGTCAGCCAGCTTGAGACCGGCGAGAGGCCCGGTGCTGAACTCGGCTTCATCGTCCGTCAGCCAGACCTCGCCAATCGGCTGCCCTTCCAGTCCTTCGCGGTGGGGGTAGCGGATGCCGACGGTTCGCCCTCTCCAGGTTGTCCAGAAGTCCGGGTAGAGAGGTTCAAGGTTGCGCTTCCCCCAGATCTTCGGCTTGAAGACTGGGGAGAGCTGTAACGGGCTATCGAGCTTGGGCATAAGCCGGGGCGAGCTTGGAGATGAATTGCCGCAACCTTCGCAAGCCTTCGTCGATCTGCTCCTGGGACGCGGCGTAAGAAATGCGCACGTGCTCCCGGGTGCCAAAAGCAGGCCCCGGCACAAGAGCCACGTGCGTTTCCTCAAGCAGGCGGGCAGCTAGAGGCGTGGAATCTTCCCAACCAGCCGTTGCGAGCGCCCCGGCCACGTTCGGATAGACGTAGAAAGCGCCTTCCGGCATGACGCACTCGACGCCCGGAATGGCACGCAGTCCGGTCACAATGCGTGTGCGCCGCCGGCCGTATTCGGCCAGCATCTCACGCACGGAATCCTGCGGACCACGCAGCGCTTCTACCGCCGCCTTCTGCGCGATCGACGTGGGATTAGAAGTGGAGTGGCTCTGCAAGTTGAGCATCGCGCTCATCAAGGGCGCGGCGCCCAGCGCATAGCCCACGCGCCAGCCTGTCATCGAATAGGTCTTCGAAAGCGACCCTACGAGGATAAGGTTCTCGCGATCCTTCGAAGTTCCCAGCGAAAACGGCTTCTGGCCGTCATAAAGGAAGTGGCAGTAGCACTCGTCCGACATCAGAATGAAGCCACGCCGTTTGGCCAGCGCCAGCAGCTTCTCCATCTCTTCAGGCGGAACGACGGCGCCGGTGGGATTGTTAGGCGAATTGACGATCAGCAGCTTGGTCTTGGGCGTTACCAGGCGCTCGACGGCCCCTGCACGCACGGCGAAGTTTTCGCTCTCCTTCGTTTCGAGAAAAACCAGCTTGCCGCCCGAGTAATTGACGATGTCCAGAAACGAAACCCAGTAGGGAACCGGCAGGATCACCTCGTCGCCGTGATTGATAAGCGCGGCCGCGGCCTCAAAGATGGCTTGTTTGCCCCCCACCGTCACCAGGCACTCTTGAGGGGAGTAATTCGAACCAAAATCCTCTGCGTGGCGCGCGACGATCGCTTCCTTCAGCTCCTTCGTTCCGCCCGTCGGCGTGTATTTGGTGAAGTTGGCGTGGATGGCGTCGATGGCAGCGCGCTTGATGTTGTCCGGCGTCGGGAAATCCGGCTCTCCGGCTCCAAAGTCCACCACGTCCACGCCCGCGGCCTTCAGCTTGGTGGCCTTCTGCACCACAGCCAGCGTGGGAGAAACTGAAATCCTGCCGATCCTTTTAGAAAATTCCATCACAACACCTTGCCTTTCTTCATTAATTCCGGGCCGCCGTTCTCAGCCTTCAACTACGGCACGATCCGGAAACTTTTCCCGCAGCCTTTGTTCCACCACCGGCGGCACGAGCCCTGCCACTGAGCCGCCGAGCTGATACACCTGCTTCACCATCCGCGAGCTCAGGTACAAAAACGACTCGACCGGCATCATGAACACCGTTTCGAGGGCTGGCGCAAGCTTGCGATTCATCAGCGCCATCTGGAGCTCGTATTCGTAGTCGGAAAAAGCCCGCACGCCGCGCAGGATCGCCCGCGCTCTCTTCGCGTGCGAGTAGTCCACGAGAAGGCCGCTGAAGGTGTCAACAGAAACGTTTGGGATTCCTCGCGTCACCTCCGCGAGCATCTCCACACGCTCGCTCACGGCAAACAAGGGCTGCTTTTCAATGTTCGTGAGTACCGCCACGATCAAGTGGTCAAACAAGCGGCTTCCGCGCTCAATCATATCGAGGTGACCGTTCGTGATCGGGTCAAACGATCCAGGGTATATGACAGTGACTTCAGCCATAAAAGATCAGGGAGATCCGGAGCAGGCGCTCGCGGGCAGCAGCTGCGCAAATACAATCCTTATTCTAGCCGCCGATTACGCTGGTTGTAAACGTTCACCACAATGCGGAAGTGTCTCAGTTTGACCTAGAGGCAGCCTTAGAGTGTGGGGGACAACTAAACTTGGCGACGAAGAATCCATAAGTTACAAGGATCACACCTTCTGTAAGTCATTGATTCTACGTTCGGGCTCAGAGTTGTCACACAGACTCTTTAGCCCACAACCCGCAACGCCTTACCACAAGGTTCGCGCACTCTCAGCCTTCCTTTTCCTGCGCCTTACGCGCGCCTTCGAGTACTCCATTCACAAACTGTACCGACTCCGGAGTCGAAAAGCGCCGCGCAAGCTCCAGAGCTTCATCGAAAACCACCGCCGGAGGATTTTCCGGAACTCGCAACAGCTCGTAGAGCGCCAGACGCAGGATGTTGCGGTCGACCGCCGCCATGCGCTCCAGCCGCCAGCGGTCAGCGTGAGCGCGAAGCAGAGCGTCGAGCGAGTCCGCCTCGCGCACTGCGCCTTCAAACAACGATCGCGCGAACGCTTCCGTCTCCGGATCGAGCTTGCGTGGCTCAAGGAATGTCGTAATGACCTCGCCCGGCGCATTGTGTCCAAGGTCCCATTGGAAGAGCATCTGTAACGCCAGTTCCCGCGCTTTTCGTCTGGAAGGCATGGGTCATTATGGGCGCTCAGCGACCTGTGAACTTCGGCGGCCGCTTTTCCAGGAAGGCGCGCGTCCCTTCTTTCATGTCTTCTGTGGCACAGCAAAGTCCAAACAGCGCCGCCTCCACAAACTCGCCTTCGCTCACCGTGGTCTCAAGGCCGTGCTGAACGGCCCGCATGGCCAGCGCGACCGCGCTCGCCGGATTAGCTGCAATCTTACGCGCCACCCCTTCGGCCGACGTCCTCAGCTTGTCTTCAGGCACGACGAGGTTCACCAATCCGATGCGGTAAGCCTCCTGTGCCGTGATCGGTTCGCCGGTAAGGATCATTTCCAAAGCATGGCCCTTGCCCACGAGCCGCGCCAGCCGCTGCGTCCCGCCGTAGCCCGGGATGATGCCGAGCTTGACTTCGGGCAGGCCGAAGCGGGCCGTTTCGGAAGCGACGCGCAGCGTACACGCCATCGCCAGCTCGCAGCCCCCGCCTAGCGCGTAGCCGTGGACGGCGGCGATCACCGGCTTTTCGAGACCCTCAATGAAGTTCATCAGTTCCTGGCCACGACGGGAAAATTGCGTGCCCGTTGCCGCGTCGCACTCCGCGATTTCGCTCACGTCCGCGCCGGCGACAAAAGCGCTTCTGCCCGCGCCGGCGAGAATCACGGCACGTACGTCAGCGTCTTCCCGCGTGTCGTCAAGGCAATCTCTCAGTTCCACGAGCACGGCGCGATTCAGCGCGTTCAGCTTCTCGGGGCGGTTCACCGTCGCGTAAGCTATGCCTTGACGCTTTTCGTAAAGCACACTTTCGTAAGCCATCGTTGGTTCGCGGTCGAGCAACGCCAAACTTGACAGTATGGAGCGCTTTTGTTAAATTTTCAAAGGCTTCGGAAGTTTGCTGGCGCGGCTCAACCACTCCGAGTCGGTGGCGCTCCGGCTTGCGGCTCTCCTCCTGCCCGAGCAACAAAAGTTCTTCATGGCTGACCCTCGATTTATCCGCAATTTCTGCATCGTAGCGCACATCGATCATGGCAAATCAACGCTGGCTGACCGCCTGCTTGAACTGACCGGGGCGCTCTCGAAGCGCGAGATGGCCGAGCAGGTGCTGGACTCGATGGACTTGGAGCGCGAGCGTGGCATCACCATTAAAGCGCACGCCGTGCGGCTGCTTTACAACGCGCACGACGGAAATACCTATCAGCTTAATCTCATTGACACGCCCGGCCACGTAGATTTTTCTTACGAAGTTTCGCGCAGCCTTTCGGCCTGCGAAGGGGCGCTGCTGGTGGTAGACGCCTCGCAGGGCGTCGAAGCGCAGACGTTAGCCAACGCCCAGCTTGCCATGCACAACAAGCTGGAAATTATTCCGGTCATCAACAAAATCGACCTGCCCGGCGCTGACGTTGAAATGGCCAAGCGCCAGATGGAAACCGCCCTGGCTCTCGATCCGCGCGACGCGCTGCTCATCAGCGCCAAGCAGGGCACGGGCGTGCCGGAAGTTCTGGAAGCTGTCGTCAAGCGCATACCGCCCCCAAAAGGCTCGGCGGAAGCTCCGCTGCGCGCTCTGATCTTCGATTCCTGGTACGACAGCTACCGGGGTGTCATCGTGCTGGCTCGCGTGGTCGAGGGCGCGCTTCGCGTCGGAACCACAATTCGCCTGTGGTCGAACCAGCAGGTTTACACGGTGGAAGACCTCGGCGTCCTCACCCCGAAGCCTTTGCACGTGGATGAGCTGCGAGCGGGCGAAGTAGGGTTGATCGTCGCCAACATCAAGCGTGTGGCGGATACGCGCATCGGCGACACGATTACGGATCATCTTCGGCCGGCTTCGGAGCCACTGCCCGGTTTCGAGGAAATCAAACCGATGGTCTTCGCTGGGCTCTATCCGGTCGAGGCCTCCGCTTACGAAAACCTCCGCGATGCGCTCGAAAAGCTGCGCTTGAACGACTCCTCTTTCTTCTATGAGCCCGAAACTTCGACCGCGCTCGGTTTCGGATTTCGGTGCGGTTTCCTGGGCCTGCTGCACAAGGAAATCATTCAGGAGCGGCTCGAGCGCGAGTTCAACCTGGACCTCATCACCACCGCCCCGAGCGTCCGTTACCGCGTCACCACCAAAACCGGTGAGGAGCTCCCGGTGGAAACGCCCAGCAAGTTCCCGTCCGCAGGAGACATCGCCAAGATCGAAGAACCCGTCATCACCGCGCTCATTTTCACTCAAGACGACTACTTGGGCGGCATCCTGAAACTGCTCGAGGAGAAGCGCGGCGTGCAAAAGGGCTTTGAATACGTCTCCGAGAAGCGTGTGCTGCTCACATATGACTTGCCCCTGAACGAGATCGTTCTGGATTTTTACGACCGGCTGAAGGGCGCCTCGCGCGGGTACGCCTCGCTCGATTACCACCTCTCAGGATTCTGGGCGTCCGACCTGGTAAAGGTGGACCTGCTCGTTGCCGGCGAGCCGGTCGACGCATTGTCATTCATCGCCCACCGCGATCAGGCTTACGCTCGCGCCCGGGGGCTTTGCGAAAGGATGCGCAAGCTGATCCCGCGCCAACTCTTCGAGGTGGCCATCCAGGCGAGCATTGGCGCCAAGATCATCGCGCGCGAAAACGTCCCGCCCATCCGTAAGAACGTGCTAGCAAAGTGCTATGGCGGCGACGTCACCCGCAAGAGGAAGCTCTTGGAAAAACAGAAGGAAGGGAAAAAACGAATGAAACGCGTGGGACGCGTGGACATCCCGCAGGACGCCTTTCTCGCCGTGCTCAAAGTCACCGACTGAAAGGCAGCTAAGTCGGGCTTTAGAACAAGCGGAAAGTGGTTTCGATCATTATCTTTACCGCCACCGCCTTGCCATTGCGGGTGGCAGGCTTAAACCTCCATCTGCGTATGGCTTTCTCGGCAACCTCGTCGAAATCGGGCCGCAATGACTTTATCACACCCACACTTACGACATGGCCCTTCGCATTGATCACCGCCCATAGGACATCAGTTCCCTGAATTTTCGCCTTTTTCTCCGCGGGTGGATACGCAGGAGCAACATGGTAGATGAGAACTGGAGCCTTCACTTTGCCCCCTGCTTTATAAACCTTTCCGATGCCTTTAGATGTCAAAACTGGCGCGGCGATAGGCTTCGCCGCAACCGTGAGCGGGAAAGCGCGCACAGCCAACCCACCCGCCACCACGAGCGCGGCCAATGCGGTCAACAACGATGCAATGAGCCTCGACCTGGACATACGAACCTCCTTAACCAGCAGCGCGACGCGCTGCGGCAACTGATTTTCATTCAGGAAAAGCGGCGCCGACAGGGGCTCGGTGCTTGCAGCGCCTGCCATTTCAAGCAGGGCGTGCAGATATGGCTTGTGCGCCCCGGTCAGTTCCACCACGGCGCGGTCCACCACCTGCTCGCGGCTGAGCCGGATGTTTCCCACCAGCCACCACACGGCGGGTTGAAACCAGAAGAGCGTCCGGGCGAGTTCCTCCATGAGATTCACCAGCCAGTGGTGCCTCGCCACGTGCAGCAGTTCGTGGCACGCGATGGCGCGCTGCTGACCCTCGGCCATACCCTCGAACCGCTCCGGCAGGATCACCGCAGGAATTCGCCAGCCGAATGTGACCGGCACGCTCGCACGCTCGGAGAAATAGAATGCCGGCGCAACGCCCACAAGTGCCTGTGCCTCGCGGATCGCCTTCGGCAGGGGAACGATCGGGCGTGCCTCTCGCCGATAACGGTTGAGCCTGGCAAGCCCTAACGCCAGGCGTAGCAACCCCAGCGCCACACCCGCCGCCAGCACCAATAAAACCCAAGTTCCGAGCGGAGATAAGAGCGCAGGCGACTCGCTGACTCCACCGGCGATACGGAAGATGGTGGTCACGGTGCTGCGCGCCGAGACTGCTGCCACGCGCTGCCAGGGCTGGACGGCGGGAAGCAGCAGGCACGCTGCCAGCAGCCCCTGCCAATACGCAAGCGCCACACGGGGCTCTCGAAGGCGCAACAACGCGGCCGCAGAGCTTCCCGCCGCAACCAGTGCGGCCACCTGGAGCCAGTACGATGCGAGGTCTGCCAGCCAGAGCGTGTACATCAGTCGCCCTCTCGAATCGCTCGCGCGATCTTCTTAAGGTCCTTTTGCGATAACCGGCGATCCTGGACAAGATGTACAAGAAGTGGTTCTGCGGAGCCGTTGAAAACTCGGTCCACGAAATCCCCCACCATAGCCCTGATCACTTCGCTGCGCGGCCGTGTAGCCTGATACACGAAAGCTCGCTCCGCGGTCCGCTTTTTGAGATATTTCTTCCCCTCCAGAATGTTCATCATGGTCATGACGGTCGTATAGGCGATCTTGCGGCGCTCTCGCAAAGCCTCGTACACGTCGCGCACCGTTGCACGCTCTAACCGCCAGATGATTTTCATGATCTCGAGTTCCTGTTCCGTGAGTGTCCGGCTTGGCGCTCTCATACTAAACAATTAATACTAATTATTTGAGATTGTCAAGGGAAATTTTCTGCGACGCTGGTTTTCAGCCGCAATCAGCGGGCTGAAGGCTCATGGACCGTTCAGAATGACGATGCGTCCTCACCGGTGGGGCAGCGGCCGGGTGACCACGACGGGGTGATACAGATTCATGTTGTCGATGATTTCTTTTTCCTGTGTGGAGTTGCACGCGTAAGTAAAGAAGATCTGGCCGGGAGCTTCAAGCTCGATATGCTCTCTGGCCACGTAGCAGAAAACATGGCGAGTGTAGTTAGGATTCGGGGACTTCATCTCAGGATAGGCATAAAGCTTCTCGGGTGGTCCCCCAGGACCCTTGATTGGCGGTGAAATGCAGTAGTAAGCCGCTTTCGCCATCCCAACCGGAAAAACTGCGATCCACTGATTCGTGAATCTGTGATAGCGAATCGTCATCTCACTCGCGCCAGGCTTGAGCACTGCGGCATTATCGCTCGGCAGGGCCGTATCGTCCTTTGGCCAAGGCCGCCAGGTTGCGCCTGACGTGAGATATTCCCAAGGGGCGTTTCCAGGGCGCGCGGCCCGAGCGAGCTCGCTGAGCAGCAGGCGAAGCAGGGCCAGGTGCTTCGAGATCCTTTTATTTCCGACGAGAGAGAAGAAATAGGCGTAGTTGGCTCCGTGAGGATTGGAAGGGTCCGGATTCCCGTCGGGCCCTTCCCGCACGACGATAGACACTCCGGGAATCGCAGTTCCTCCTGTATTGAGCTTTTGATAGCTCACGGACCATCGGCTTGGCGGTGCAGTGTAATTCTTGATGGAAGCCAGTTGAACGCCACTATAAGCGAATCCAGACGCACCCCCGGCGCCGGTCGCGTGCATTTGCATCAGCGCTTCATAGAGTGTCCCGTGATAGACGAAGCCATCCATTGGCCAGTACCAGTCGCTTCCTTTGGCAGAAAAGACTGGCTTGGGCTTTGAGGTGTTCATCCCTGCCCAGTAGTAGCGGAAGGTACAGTCACGCCGGAGTGGGCACGTCGAGATCGCGATCGAGTTGTGGGTAAATCCCGTTGCTTGTTTGCGGGAGGTTGCGGTCGCGGCGCCAGTTAAGGTGTCCCCGAAAATCCAAAGGCTGCGGTCTCCACCGAGCGGTATCGAATAAGCCCCGTCACCGCCGAGCCAGCCTTGTTGATAAGGAAACCAAGCGCCTGGAAGACTTCGGGGTGCTGCGCTCGCATGCTGGGAGCCGCATCCGCCGCCTAAGAAGACGGTCAAAAACAACAGCCCAATGCCGGCGGCTGTTAACGCGTGCGAGCGCCTGACGGAAGCGATCATTTCTTAGAAGAGCAGCTTCAGGGCAAGCTGAACCTGCCGCGCAGTCCCCGTGCCGACCTGGGTTCCCAGCCCGTCGGCGACTGTTTGGCCGACCTTGCCGAAGTTGGGATTGCCCGTGCAGATGCCGCCGTCGAGTTGGTAGAAATTCGGGCGGTTCAACAAGTTGAAAATATCAGTCCGGAATTGCGAGGTCACCCTCTCGGTGACGTGGAAGTTCTTCATCAAGGAGAAATCCCACTGAAAGAAGCCCGGGCCGCGGAGAGAGTTGCGTCCGACGGTTTCCGTGACCGTGCCCCAGGAGCCGTTGTAGTTCGGTTCCACCACGAACGCGTTGAAGTTGTGACTCGCATCCCGAATGGGTGGCCGTTCTGCGTTGGGAGAAGGCTTACGGTATGCGAAACGTCGCGATTGCGGATTGAAGCCGGTGCCGTCCAATTCCCGATTTGAGGACTTCCGGCCGGTGGCGCCTCTGTCCAATTCCCGATTGAGGGCATGGCAGGCCCCGTTCCCGCCTATTGGTATGACCTCTCCAATTCCCGATTGGTGGCACTGGCCTCGCGGTCCCTGTGCTTGCAAGAGCAAAGGACCACCCGATCCGCTGGGCGAGTCCGAGCGAATGTCCCGGGTCGGGCGGGACGCGCTGAACTGCGCCCATCGGCAACTCCCACTTGAGCAGTCTACTGGCACGGACTGTGCCTGCAATCCAAGTGGAAACAGAAGGGAAAGCGCTACGATTGGAAGGAGTCTCTTCACCTATTCGTCCTCTAATGCGGTGTTGCAGTTAAATCTGTCGGAGGATCAAGTGCCGATCCGATCGAATATAAAATGACTCCAGCCGTGGAATCGGCTGTCATGGCAACGGTGTGAGTCAGTTGCCCGTTGGTCACGGAAACATTCGTCTTCTCTACAGAACTTTGTGCGTGGTTGCTCCCGTAGTCGGCGAGGAACGTTTGGAGGTAATACGTCCCATTGGCAAGACCCGTAAGGGTCACGCTGACATTTTGCGCGCTTCCGTAATTCCCCAATACTGCTACTGGATCGCCCGCTGCATTAATTGCACCTGCGGCGTCTGTCAAACCACTGACGGACGTTGACTTGAGGCTTGCGGCACCGCTGCCCAATCCAAGTTGTTTGTTCATGAGGTAATAGACATACATCTTGGGAAGCAATGTCTGCGAAGAATAATTCCAAGCGATGCATCCCGCACTGGTAAGATCGGTAGAAAAATAGTCAGCGCCTAAACCAAGCGAGAACAGATTAATCAGGCGAGAACCGAACCAACCCACGGAAGTGGAAGCATCTCCAGTCAGATCGGTTGCGGACGAGCAACTGGAACTCTCATTCCACTCGGTCACGTAGACTGGAATGTTAGGCCAATAGTTCCGTGCGTAATCCCGCACCGCGGCAGTCTCGGCGGTCGGGCTGCTGGCGTAGTTATGATAGGAGATAAAGTTGATCCAGCTCGAAGGTATGCTGCTGTCTGCATGAAGGGCGTCAAGGTAACTGTCGGTGGCGCTGGGGCTGGAGGCTACCGGACCGCCGATCATCACCTTGCTGTCCACGCTGCGGATGGCCTGAGCGACGTGGTAGTACAAAGTGGCATAGTCGGACGGACTGACCTGCCAGAACCAACTCCCGTCCGGCTCGTTCCACACTTCAACCATCTTTACGGGACCATAATGCTGGTAAATCTTCTTCACAATGTCTTCATAGTCAGTCCAGCCATCGGAAGTGGTTGGTGGCCCGCACCATATCCCATTGCAGCCTGCGCTGTCCCAAGATACGCCGTATGACATGAGGCCCAGTATGTTCAATTGGGCGCTGTTTGAGCCTGCCCACGGAGTTGACGGATGCCAATTCCAGGTGCTCGGATCGCATACGCTTCCCGAGGGACATCCGCTCGCCAGCGCAGAATCATACTGTGATAGGGTGATGGTATCGGGAACGATTTGGTTTACGTCCGTGCGGCTTATCCAGTAATCCACGCGAATGTTGGTCATGCCCACGTTAGCCAGTGTCGAAATCTGAGACGCACCTAGGGTGCCGGCGTCACTTCCCCCAAACACATCGGGGTTGCTGGTCCCAACGGTCGAACCCAGATTGATCGTGACTGTCGCTTGGGCACGAACAGTCAGCGGAAGGAGCGCCAGAAACAATATAGCTGGGAGAAACTTCCTCGTATCAGGGACCATCTTCCAAAATCCCCGCTTGCGCATCACCGCGCCGAGCGGCGGAGCGGCATTCAGTTTCAAAGCACCCGAGCCATCGGACCGGGTGAGCGGCAACCGGGGGCGGGCCGGCTGCAGCAAAACATCGCCGGGCGGGCGGCGACAAGAAACACTCTATACCCCTCAAATGAGACAGTGGAGACAGGTGAGACAAGTGAGACAGTTTTTTTCCAAGACCGGCAGGAACCGTCTGAAGGTGGCCGAAAAGAGGTCTTCGACTCGGTCGTTTCCGAAGATCAGACGAACCTAACTACAGTGCTTTCAGGAAATTGTCAGCTTCTTCGTCGTGCCGCGTAGCGGAGCTTCGCCATTGACTCGATGATGCGACGTCGCCGATCCAAAGCGGCCAATTTAGAAAAGGTCGGTGGGCGGGCCCGGCCACGCCTGGCGGCGTGAAGCCCACCGCTACAAAGTCAAACCGAAGCGGGTAGTCGCGGCGCCGGTTTGTGCCGTAGATTTTTGGGTATACGAAATCGGCCCGTGTCACGCGTCCACCGTTTGTTCACCGTGGATCGAGTCATGATTGCCTCAGTCAATTTTCGCCGCACACCCGCTCCTCTGACGGCGGACGAATTTCGGCCTGTGATAGCGGACGTGGGCAAGTCGCGGCGCAGAAAAACCCACGGTACAAACCCGGCGCCGTGGCTGCGCGCTGAACTTAGGCTGAAACGACCTCCAGCGAGGCGCTGATCGAGGGCACGGAACTCGAACCGGCCATGATGTCGAACGTGCCTGGTTCCACAACCCAGTGCATGTCCACGTCGTAAAATCCAAGCTCGGCGGGCGTCAGCTTGAAATGAACCATCTGCGTCTCGCCCGGCTTCAAATGAATCCTCCGAAACCCCCTCAGCTCCCTGACTGGCCGTGTCACACTGCTGACCTTGTCCCGGATATAAAGTTGCGCCACCTCGTCACCTTCGCGCGCGCCTGTATTGGTCACATCGACGCTGACGGTTGTCTCGCCCTCGGAAGCGATTCGAGCGTGCGACAAGCTGAAGTTGGAAAACTTGAAGGTGGTGTAGCTTAGGCCGTGGCCAAAAGCGAAAAGCGGGCCTCGCTTCTCGAAAAGGTATGGCACGTTAGCCGAAGGTTTGTGGTAGTAGTAAGCCGGCAACTCGCCCACTGAGCGCGGAAAGGTGATCGGCAGCTTTCCGCCGGGGTTTACATCACCGAAGAGCACTTGGGCTGCGGCTGTGCCACCTTCCTGGCCCAGGTACCACCCTTCCAGAATGGCTGGCACGTGTTCGGCCACGTAGTTGATGGAAAGCGGCCGGCCATTAATTAAGAAGACCACTGTGGGAGTTCCAGTTTCTACGACCGAGCGGACCAACTGCGTTTGAAGGCCAGTCATGTCGAGCGAAGCCCGGTCGCCCGGGAAGTCTATTCCCGCCTCATGGCATGTGGCTTCATTGCCCCCGAGGACCAGAATGGCTACATCCGCTTTGCGCGCGACCTCGGCCGCGGCGCGGATGCTTGCTCTCTGGGTTCTTGGATTGGGGAGTTCGACTTTGCCATCCGCCTCGACCGTGATTTGGCAACCTTCGGCGTAGACCACGCGAGCTGATGACCCAGCGCGTTCGCGAATGCCTTCCAAAATGCTGACGCCCGGGCCGCCCGGCGGCCGGCTGTAACCGCCCAGGTGTACGGCGGCTGCGTCCGGGCCGATCACGGCAATGGTCTTGAATTTCTTCAAGTCGAGCGGCAGCAGGCTGCTTTCATTCTTTAAGAGCACGATAGCCTTCTGCGCGGCTTCAAGCGCCAGCTTGCGGTGCGCTTCGCAGTTGGTGATTCGCTGAGCGTAGTCGGGATCCACGTAGGGGTTTTCGAACAGGCCCAGGCGGAACTTTGTTGCCAGGATTCTCGCGACGGCACGGTCCACTTCGCTTTCCGGAATTTTGCCCGCACGCACCTGGTCCGCTAACGTCGCATAGACGGAGCCTTCCGAGCGGTCGTAATCAACTCCGGCCTTGAGCGCCATACGCGCTGCTCCGGCGTAGTCGGCGGCGACGTGATGCGTGTTGGTCAGCATCTCGAGCCCGCCGCCGTCTGAGGTCACGTAGCCGCGAAATCTCCATTCGCCGCGCAAAATATCTTCCAACAGCCAATGATTAATATGGCAGGGCACGCCGCCGTTGATCTCGCAGTAGGCGGCCATTACGCTTCCCACCTGCGCTTCTTCGACCGCCGCGCGGAACGGTACCAGGAACGCTTCGCGCAGCACGCGCTCCGAGTAGTTCGCCGGCGCTGTGTTGCGGCCGCCGTACGGCTGGCCGAGAGCGGCAAAGTGTTTTGCGGTAGACAGCACGTGGTGCCGGTCAATCATGAAATTCTGCCCCTGCAACCCCTTAATGGCTGCAACGCTGAGGCGGGCAATTAAATGAGGATCCTCTCCGTAGGTTTCTTCGGTCCGGCCCCAGCGCGGGTCGCGTGCCAGATTGAGAACCGGAGCAAAAACCTGGTTGATCCCCGCCGACGCTGCTTCGTCGGCCGCGGCGGTGAACACTCTTTGGAGCAGGTCGGGGTCCCAAGTGCTGCCCAAGGCAATCGCTTGGGGGAAACTCGTGGCGCCCGCCGCCGTATAGCCGTGCAGCGCCTCATCCTGAAAAATCTGCGGGATGCCTAGTCGCGTCTTTTCCACCGCGTATCGTTGCAGAGCGTTCCGAAGGACAGCCTGATCGTAAGGCGTCTTGCGCGACTGCATGTCATAAATCTGCCGGAAATTGCCCTGAATGTCTTGATCCGTGAGCTTTCCTGTCGGATCGAGAATGCCGTAGATCGAGGTGCGGCCGCCCCTCAACTGCTCGACTTTCTCCTCGAGCGTCATCAGGGGCAACAAATCCGCCGCGCGCTGTTCGATGGGAAGGCTGGGATTGCGGTAGCCGGCGCCGTTTGCCGTTGCCGGCTTCCGCGCCGCCCCTTTGGTCTCAGTTCCCGCGCCGACCTGCGCGGACGCCTTCTGGTCACGCGTTAAAGTGATGCCGGCCGCGGCCAGCATTGATGCAAACTCCCGTCTTGTCATGAATGCCTCCTGATGGTGGTGTAGCGGCGGCTCTAGGTCGCCGGTTAGTTGATGGGCGAGGTATGCTCGCCCTGCTATTCAATGGTGACAGGCTGGCACGTGCGAACTTTCAAATAGAGGCCAGCGAGAGCGCCCAAGGGCATCAAGGATGCTACCGCGAATACTGGAAACCAGGAGAAACGCTGGATCACGATACCCGTGAGCAGGGTCATGGCCATGTCGATCACTCCTTCTCCCACGCCTGTTACCCCTGTGACGCGCGCGAGCGTATTGTCAGGGAATACGTCCGTAATGATCGCAATGACATGGTTCGACATGACGTTCACGCCAAAAATGCCCATTCCCACGGCGAGCGCCGCATCCAACGAACCGCGAGTAATGGGAGCCAGCAGCGTACACAGGCCGGCGAGTACCGCCCCAATCGTGAACGTCACTTTTCGCGCGCGGTCCAGGCTTGTGCCGCGATGAATCAGGAAGCCGGAAAAATAGCCGCCGCCAAGCTGGCCGAACCCGCCCACCAGGTACGACAGACTGACCAAGCCTGCCATCGTCTGCATCTTCATTCCGCGACCGCGGACGAAGTAGAGTGGAAGCCAGTACCAGTAGAATTGCGACAGGGGACCCGAAAACGCCCGCATCAGGATGACTCCCCAGGTTTGGCGAAGCCGGAGCAGGCGGCCGACGGTGATACCTTTGTTGCCCTCTACGCGGTGTTGCGACTGCGGTAAGCGAAGTCCCCTTGCAGACCGGGAAGACTGAAGCCACAGTGGAATCCAGGCAAGGCCGGCGAGAGAGGGAAGAAAGAAAGCATGGCGCCAGCCGAAGTGATGAGCGATGTAAACGACCAGCGGCGGCGCCACGACCGAACCCAGAAGGCTGCCGCTATTGAAAACACCGAGAGCCAACGCTCGCTCGTCGTCACGGAAAATTTCACCAACGCTCTTTACCCCTGCCGAGTAATTGCCGCATTCAAAAAAACCCATCAGGAAACGCAACCCGCTAAACTCAGCTACCGTGCGTGCGATGGCTTGCGCCATATTGCTGAATGACCAGCCCGCAAAAATACTTGCCAGCCCGGTCCTAACCCCGACCCGGTCAATCAAGACGCCGGCAGGAATTTGACCGAGCGTCATGCCGAGCATGAAGGCAAAGACGATATAAGAGTACTCCGTGGCCGTGAGGTGCAAAACAGAGAAAAGTGTGGGCGCGATCGTCGCGAGAACGAGCCGGTCAATGAAATTGATGGTTAAAGAGAGTCCCAGCAGGATCGCTAGCCACCACGCGAGGGGCTTGGATGTTGACCGGGATTCTCCTATCTCCGCGTTGAGTGGCACAAGAGTAGCGGCGGAAATTATGACGCCGCCTCACACCCCTGTCAAATAGTATCTAATATGCCCTCAACCGTCGTAATCAAGGCTGCCTGAGACCTGCAGACGAGGGTTTCATCCATCCTCGATGGGGACACTAACCTTGGTTGAGTCTCCTTAAGGCACCGGAGGCTTTGCGCATGTTGCCCCCTGAAGAAATTCCGGACCTTCTAATTCATTTTATGTAGTTCGTTAGTGCAGATGAGCTATTGACGGCCAGCACCCGCAAAAATAGACTGTTTCGGTGTTGGAGAGAGCATTTAAGCTCAAAAGCATTAGGACAAACGTCCCAGCCCTTTCCTAAAGAACATTTCGGCGCGGTGTCATACCGAGCGCAGCGAGAGCCTGTCCTGAGCGGAGCGAAGGGAATCTGCTTGTACTTTGCAATCGGCGGAACAAAAAACAGATTCCTCAATGGGTCGGCCAACGCGCCAGCCCTCGTTGTGATGGGGACCCGGGTTCCAATTGTTTGCCGAACCGTTGAGGCATGCAGGGCCATGAAGGTAAGGCCTTCTGCGGCAGCGAGACTTGGCAAGGGTCGGCAGAACCTCTCGGTGTGAGCAGGATGTCCCTGGGGGCGTGTTTACAAGCTGCAATGCGAATTCTTTTCAAGTGCGCGGTCGTTTTGTTCGCTGTTTACATAGCCCTGCTGGCTGGCTTGTACTGGGCGATGCGGCAACCTCCAAGTGTATTCGGGCGGATCATGTCAAAGCTGCCGGCCGTCACTTTCTGGGTGTTTCCGTTTGAGCCCATGTGGCTCACTGCGCGCAAGGGCAACCTTAAGGTCGGAGAGATGGCGCCGGATTTCGCGCTAAAAACCAAGGATTGCTCCGCCATCGTGCGTCTTTCTTCGCTGCGCGGAAAAGAACCGGTGGTGCTGATCTTCGGAAGTTACACTTGACCGCCCTTTCGCCGGGAGGTTCCCGCGCTTAACCGGTTGTACCAGAAGTACAAGGACCGCGCAGCGTTCTTTGTAGTCTACATCGAAGAGGCACATCCGACAGACGGCTGGGAAATGCCAAGCAACCTCAAACAGCACATCTTGGTGGCAAGCGCGAAGACTTTTGGTGAACGCGATGCCACCGCGGACACCTGCGTGGTTAGGCTGGGAATCCACGTTCCGGCGCTTGTGGACGACATGCAGGATAGCACGGAGCGGGCGTATACGGCGTGGCCAGATCGCCTCTACGTCATTGACCGCTCCGGCCGCGTGGCTTACAAGAGCCGGGCTGGACCCTATGGCTTCCATCCCGCCGAGATGGCCAAAGTACTTCAGAGGCTTGTCCCACCCTCTCGAGCGGCACAAGGGCCTCCGGCCTACCCACGGCGATGAAAGTCACCCTTTTCGTCAGCCCTGCGCAGGAGGGGGTCCAGCGAACTGGATTCCCGCTTTCGCGGGAATGACCAATCAAGGAGATTTTTCGGGACAGCGATGAGAGAAGCCAAGGCAGAAAACATGACAAAGCTCCGAAACCCTTGGACGTTTGCACTCTTCGTACTTTTCATCGCACTTGCTGGCGGTCGTCTCGCTGCGCAGGGAGTGAGCGGAAGCATTCGTGGCACCGTGACCGACGCGAGTGGGGCGCGGGTGCCGCACGCGCGCGTGCGAGCCACTCAGCTTGAAACCGGATTCACACGCCAGACTCGGACCGACGGACAAGGAAATTATCTTCTGGTCCTTCTTCCGGTCGGACCCTACCGCTTGCAAGTCGCGAAGTCAGGTTTCAAGCATTACCAGCAGGAAGGAATCGTTCTTGGCGTCGATCAAGTGGCGACTGTGCGCGTTCAACTCTCTGTGGGCACGGAGCGCCAAGCCGTCAACGTAAGAGCCAACGCGCCACTGGTGCAGACCACCAACGACTTGGGAGAGACTGTGCGCGGCGAGGAAATCCTTGATTTGCCTTTGAACGGCCGCAATTTCACGCAACTCGGGCTGCTGCTGCCGGGTGATGCCCCGCTGACGCCCGGCTTGCTCAAAGCCGGAGGCACGCTTCGCTCCGGGCAATCCTATGCCGTAAATGGCCAGCGACCGGAGTCTAACGAGTTTCTGATCGATGGCGTCGAGAACTATAACCTCGTCAACGCCGGGTTCGTGCTCGAACCCCCGCCCGACGCCATTGCTGAATTTCGCATCCTCACCAACACGGCCCCCGCAGAGTTTGGCAATAACGCCGGCTCGACAACCAATATCGTCACGCGTTCCGGCACCAATCAATTTCACGGCGACGTTTGGGAATTCCTGAGAAATGACGGGCTCGATACGCGAAATTTCTTCTCCCAAAATGTCGAGCCCTACAAACAAAATCAGTTTGGCGGAACCTTGGGCGGGCCGATTGAACACAACAAGATGTTCTTTTTTGCCTATTACGAAGGTCTTCGCAACCGGCAGGGCGAAACACAGGCAGCCACCGTGCCCTCAGTTGCCGAGCGCCAGGGAGATTTTTCCCAGGCAGTGAATCCCTTGACCGGACAAGTGGCGCCGCTCATTAACGAATTCACAGGCCAGCCGTTTCCCAACAACCAACTTCCTTTCATCAACCCCATTTCCCAGGCAGTCCTCCAGTTCTATCCGCTCCCGAACGACGGCGCGAATCAGTTCATCACCACGCAAACGCTCAGAAACGACTCCGATCAGTTCGGCCTGCGGGTCGATCGGTATCTGTCGCCGCGTGACTCGGTGTTTGTGCGTTACATGTTTTCGAACGGATCGCAGCTTGACCCGCTTTCAGTTTCGGGCGCCAATGTTCCCGGTTTTCCGGTGGGCGAAGACTTCCGGGCTCAAAATGCGGCGGTCGAAGAGACACACTCATTTTCAGCGACTGCTGTGAATTTGGCCGAATTCTCGTTTTTGAGGAACAAACTCCTGTTTGATGAAGCGCAGAACCATACGCCGATCTCTTCTCTCGGATTCCAATACTCCCCAACGCTTGCAAGCCAGGCGGGACCGCCCTTCGTCGAAATTGAAGGCTACGCTTCGGTAGGGAATCCGATTACCGGACCGAACGACTCATACGAAAACACTTTTTCCGCGACCGATTCTCTTGACTGGATTCACGGCACCCATGACGTTAAGTTCGGCGGCGGCTTCCAGCGCGAGCAGATTAATTACCTGCTAGGCATCGCCTCGAACGGTTTTTTTGTTTTTGCACCTTTCCCCGTGAGCGACGCCTTTGCCAGTTTCTTGTTCGGGCAGCCGGTTGTATTTCTTCAGGGGGGCGGAGATCTGCCGCGCGGGCTCCGAGGCAACCGTTTTGATCTTTACGCCGAGGACGGCTACAAGCTGACGTCACGCTTGACGGTGAATGCAGGACTGCGTTACGAACTACCCGTTCCGTATTCGGTGCTCGGCAACAAGACGGCTTTATTTGAGCCAGGCATTCAGTCGCAAGTGATGCCGAGCGCGCCCGTCGGCCTGCTGTACCCCGGCGATCCGGGAGTACCTGCCGGGTTGATCCATACCGACTATCGCGGCTTCGCGCCAAGATTCGGGCTGGCATGGGATCCAACCGGAAGCGGGCGATGGTCAATCCGGTCAGCTTACGGAATTTTTTACGACCCATACTACAACGGCGGGGCCGGGCCGGTGCAGGCGCCCATCAGCGCTCCGCCGTGGTTTAAGACGATCCAAGAAGAGCCACCCTCGAGCTTTGGCAATCCCTTGCCCACAGGTCTCAATCCCTTCGCACCCACTTTCGCCAATCCCCAGACGCTGACCCTGCTCACGCTGGATCCAAACTTAAGCCTTCCTTACGCTCAGGATTGGAACTTCACGGTCGAGCGTTCTTTTGGCCAAAGCTGGCTTTTGGACGTAGGCTATGTGGGAACTAAGGGCACGCACTTGCCGCGCTTCGTCGAGGATAATCCGGCCACCTACGTTCCCGGACAATCGACGGAAGCCAACGTCAACCAGCGCCGGCCCTATTCCGGCTGCACGCTCGCTCAGCCCGCGAACTGCGTCTATGGCTCCGTCGGGTTGATCTCCGGGATTGCAAATTCTGACTATAACGCGCTCCAGGCGAGCCTGCAGAGGCGGTTCGCGCGCGGCCTGGAATTCCTGGCGTCTTACACGTATTCGAAGACGCTCGACGACGCGTCCTCGTTGAACATCACGGGCTCATCACCCCAGAACGTGGCCGGCGAGAACGACCTTGCGCAGAACCCGTTCGATCTGGAGGCTGAGTACGGCCGGTCGCTTTTCGACGCCCGGCACCGACTCGTGCTGAGTTACATCTGGCAGATACCGTTCGGGAAGCAACCGCGCAACTGGTACGAACGCGCGTTGGGCGGCTGGCAAGTGAACGGCATTTTTACCGCGTCGACCGGAACGCCCTTCACCGTTTACGATTCGAGCGATCCGTCGCTTCAGGGGCAATCGCCGGAAATCTCCGGCTTCTTCAGCGACCGGCCGAACCTGATCGCGAACCCGAACGACGGTCCCAAGACGCCGCAGGAGTGGTTCAATCTTCAAGCGTTCCAGCGAGTCACGCAGCCGGGTCAATTTGGCAGCTCCGGGCGAAACGTGGTGCAGGCACCTGGGCTGGCCGAGTGGGATTTCTCATTTTTCAAGAATGTTGCATTCAGCGAGTCGCGAACGCTGCAGTTTCGTGTGGAATGCTTCAATCTCTTAAACCGCCCGAATTTTGGCCTGCCAGTGAGCGACATCAACTCGCCGAGTTTCGGGCAGATTCAGAGTGCAGGCCAGCCGCGGTTGATCCAGTTGGCGGCGAAATTTCTCTTTTGAAACATCACGAAAAGGAGCGTAACAAGCAATGACCTGGATTCGAACGATTCCCCCGTCAGAAGCCGATGAATGTCTGAAGCAAGCCTTGGAAGGGCAAAAAGCGCTGTACCCGAAGGAATACGCGACACCGGTACATCCTGCCGATGGGGGCGGAGCGCAAATTGTCGCCTCGCACAGCCTGATCCCGCAAGCTCTTTACCACGCTTTCGCCACGTTCGGCTCGCTGATGTCGCCGGAGCTTCCGCTCGCCCGGCGGCAGCACGAAATGATCGCCACGATGGTTTCGGTCACGAACCGGTGCGTTTATTGAATCGAATCGCACGCAGAGTTTCTGCGTCGAGTTACTCTGGAGGAAGAACTGGTTCGGGCGCTCGAGACCGACTATACGCAGGCGCCAATTACACCCTCGGAGCGGACGATGCTGGACTATGTCGTCAAGCTGACGAAAGACGCCACGACGGTCAGCCCCGTCGATCATGAGGGTTTGCGCCAGGCGGGATTTGACGACAAGGCGATTCTGCAGATTACGCTCATTGCTTCCTGGTTCAATTACATCAACCGCGTTGCGGACGCGCTGGGAGTGGGAAGAGAAGGATGAAACCCATTGGTTCAGCACTCTGTATCGGAAACGAGGTTACCCAATATGCTTTGCATCCGACAGAAGTTGAACGGCAGATTCGCTCTGAATGGCGAAATCCTGACCTATTGGAGCGCCTGCGCCAAGCGTTGGCTGGCTGTTGCGGTACTGGTCTTCTCGATGGCGGCTAGCAGTTTAGCTCAGGCTAATTTTGCGACGCTGAGCGGAGAGGTGGCGGACGCTCAGGGGAAGACCATACCGCATGCCAGATTAGCTCTAACTTCGTCCGGCACGGGTTTCCACCGCGGCACGGTCTCTAATTCCCAAGGTCTTTACGAATTTACGGACCTGAATCCGGGCGATTACGAGTTGAGGGTGGAAGCAGCCGGCTTCCAGATGGAGATTCGCAGCCTTGTGCTGGCGGTCAATCAGTCATTGCGCCTGGACGTGAAGCTGCAAGTGGGAAAAGAAACGCAACACGTGATCGTGAAGGGATCGCCCGCCCCACTGCGTACCACAGACGCCACTTTAGGGGAAGTCATTGATCCTACCCTAACCAAGCAGCTCCCGTTAGATGGCCGGCATATCTTGGACTTGGCAATACTTGCTCCCACCGCTGTTCCGAACATGGACATGGGGGTCCAAGACGGAAATCAAAACCAGCTCTATTGGCGTCCGGGCCAGGGAACGGAGTTCACGGCCGCCGGGGACCGCGCGAACGCGAACTATTACTTGCTGGATGGGACGACGGATTCGGATCCAACTTTCTGGACTTTATCGTTAAGCCCATCGCCAGACGCCCTTCAAGAATTCAAAGTAGAGACCGGCAGCTATTCGGCAGAGTTTGGCGGCGCTGGAGGGGCGCAAGTCAATATGATTACCCACTCGGGCACCAACCAATGGCACGGTACGGTGTATGAATACCTGCGCAACACGGGGATGGACGCGCGAGTCTGGAACGCGTCGAACGTTCCGCATCTGGTTCAAAACCAGTTCGGCGCCTCTCTGGGCGGCCCCATTCAAGAAGATAAGACCTTTTTCTTTGCCAACTACGAAGGCTTTCGCTTCAGTAACCAGGTTTACCAGATTGAGACGGTGCCCACAGCAATGGAACGCATGGGCGACTTTAGTCAGAGCGGAACCGCGATTTACAACCCCTTTAGCGCCTCTCCCAACCCGAATTTCAACCCTTCCGAGCCGGTGAGTTCAAGTAATTCCCAGATCATCCGTGCCGCTTTCCCTGGCAATGTCATACCCGCTAGCTTGCTCAGTCCCGTAGCATCTCAGGCGCTTCAAGTTATTCCCTCGCCAAATCTCACATCGTCTGCCGGGGCAGGAATGGGCATGAGCCCCGGGCAGGGCGGAGCGGACTCGAACAACTTCCTCGATGTGCGGACCGCTACGCAGCCGTGGGATCAGGGAACCTTCAGAATTGACCATAATTTTGGTTCAGGCGACAGCTTGTTTACCAGATACTCTATCGAACACGAAAGCGGATTCACGCCGGTGAATCTGCCGGGCTTCGGTTTGTTCGATGACAATCTCGCCCAAAACCTGACTGTTTCCTATACGCACGTTTTTTCGCCTACGACAATAAACAATCTCTCCTTCGGCATGTCGCGCCTTTCCATGCACGAGTATTCTCAAAACAATTTCACCCATAACTACGTCGCGCAGCTCGGCATTGAAGGCGTGGGCTGGGGAGGGAAAGGCGCCTGGGGCATGCCGTATTTCAACGTACAGGGTTATAGCCCAATCGGCGACTCGTACATCGCTACGCCCGTGCACGACTGGGATACGTTCCTGGACTTAGAAGACACCTGGAGCCGGCAGACGGGACATCACTCGCTGAAGATTGGCGGTGGCTACATGCCCTTTTTCTGGCCCATGTGGGGGTTCTTCGAAAGTCGCGGCTACTACCAGTTCACCAATGGATTCACCACCCGAACCGCCACCAATGACGGGACCGGCTCCGGCCTGGCCAGTTTCCTGCTCGGCCTCCCCGTCGTCAAGCAGCGCCAGGCCGGCGTTCCCTCGATGAATCTCAGGCAGTGGTACGGAAATGCGTTCGTCGAAGATGACTGGCGCGTAACTCAGACCACCACACTCGACCTGGGACTGCGCTACGAATATATGAGCGCGCTCTCTGATCTGGACGAGCCTGGGGCAAATCTGGTATTTCAAAACGGGCAGCTCGATGCCTTTGTGGGAGGACAGGCCGGGATGCCGAGAGGTCTGTGGTACCCTAACACCCTGAATTTCGCTCCGCGTTTCGGTTTCGCCCACACGGTCGGTCGCCTGGGAATTGTTCTGCGTGGGGGATTCGGCACGTTCTACACTCCTGTGGATATGAACACTTGGTGCGATCAGCGCCACAATCTGCCCTACGTATTTCCTCAAACGCAACAAAGCGACAATTATATTCCCAGCCTCTTCGGTTTTAATTTCGGCGTCCCCGTGCAAGGTCAGACGGTTGTGAGCTTTGCCGCACTTCAACCCCACAGTGCGCCCGAGTACATTAACCAATGGAGCTTCACCTTGCAAAAAGCGTTGCCTGGCAAGGTTGTGTTAGAAGTGGGTTACCAGGGCTCGCGGGGTTTCCACTTGCAACGCGCCCGTTTGATCAACAACGCCCCGCCAGGTCCGGGACCCATTCAACCGCGTCGCCCGTTTCAAACCATCACCTTCCTCCCCGGCACTTCCTTCGCAGGTGACAACCCCGAGGGCTTTGCCGTCCAGAGTGACACGTTTCCCGTTTCCGCCATCAACTACCTCGAAAATACGGGCAATAGCTGGTACGACGCGGGTTGGATTGATGCGCGGCGGGAATTTCAGCATGGATTAACGTTTCTCACGAATTATACCTGGTCGAAGAGCCTCACCGACGCTCCCGACTTTCGCTCGGCCATGATGCAGCCGGCGATTCCGCAAAACAACTCAGATTTGGCGGCTGAAAAGGGGCTCAATGGGATGGACGTTCCTCAACGTTTCGTAGCCAGCTTGGTCTATAGCGTGCCCGGATGGAGGTCACCTGGTTTGCTCCGTCGGCTGACCACCGGCTGGAGTCTGGGCAGCATTTTTTCGGCCGAGAGTGGTATGCCATTTACCATTTCAGTTTTCGGTGACACTGCCAACGCCGGAACGCTGCTGGGTCAAAACCCGATCCGCGCCAATGTCACGGGCGCGTCCTTTTTCCCTGCGGGAACGCGGACGACGGCGGAATGGTTCAACCCGGCAGCGTTTGTTGCTCCTCCGCCCTACACGTTTGGCAATGTCGGAGTCAATACCGTTTTCGGACCAGGCTTCGTCGATCTCGATCAAGCGCTCCAACGCCAATTTTCGATCACCGAGCGGGTTAAGCTCACTTTCCGTGTTGAGGCTTTTAACGCTTTGAACCGGTCTAATTTCGGAGAACCGAACCAGTACATTAATACGCCGCAGTTTGGCACGATCACGATGGCGCAGAATCCCGGGCGGGAAATCCAGCTCAGCGGCCGAATCAGCTTCTGATGGGGAGCTGTTCTCCCGAGCTTCTGGACGGGATTGCTGCACGCAGGACAGATGGTAATATCCGTCCGCAAAACTTGATCAATCGGCGGCGGATTTCAAAAGACCCCGGCTACATCCAAGCCTCTGTCACCGTGCAGGCTCCGGCTCCGGATTACGCCGTTAGAGGGAGGGTTGAAACTTGCCGATTCCAACTGAACCCATCGGGAGCATCCCGAGACCGCCTCAGCTTATTGAAGCCATCAGGGGGTTTCGGGAAGGCTATCTCGGACAAGAGAAGCTCCGTGCCATCTACGAAGACGCGCTGCGCGATACGATCCAGCGTTTTGAAGCCACGGGATCGCCCATCATCACCGACGGCGAACAGACCAAACCGAGTTTTGCCACCTATCCACTCGACGGCCTTCGCAACCTGGCACCTGATGGCGTATCCGTTCCCTTCGCTGACGGGCATGTGCGCCAACTACCCTGCCTCACACGCGGCCCATTCCGTTACGCGGCTCACGCCGCTTCTTTTCTCAAGAGAGCCCGGCAATACACAAAGCGGCCTCTGAAGCAGGCGGTCATTTCCGCTTCGCTGTTGAGCCTTCTTTATCCGCAAGGCGGAATCGATGAATATCCTCAAGAAGAGTTCCGGCAAGATCTCGTTCGCGAAGCCGTAGCAGATGTCCGAGGGTGTCTCGATGAAGGAGCACACACGGTACAGATCGACTTCACCGAGGCGCGGCTTTCCCTGAAACTCGACCCTTCGGGCCAGCTACTTCAACAATTCATCAATCTGAATAACCAGGTGCTCAGTTACTTTTCCGCTGCGGAAAGGCGCAAGATTGGCGTCCATACCTGCCCCGGCGGCGATTGGGACGCAACTCACAGCGCCGATGTCGATTACGCGGGTCTGTTGCCCGGCCTCTTCACGCTCAATGCTGGCAACTTCTACATCCAGTTGGCGAGCGAGAAGGACCGGGTGCGTGTTCTCCGCTTAATCCGGCACCGTATGCGGGCAGATCAGACGATCTTTATCGGCGTCGTCGATCCAATTAATTCTCGCAGTGAAACTCCGCAAGAAGTCCGAGACCGGGTTCTCGAGGCCGCCGAATTCATCCCCATGCACCAGCTCGGGACGACGGACGACTGTGGATTTGCTCCTTTCGGCGATGACACGTCGACTTCACGCGAGCTGGCCTTCGAGAAGATCCGTGCTCGAATCGCCGGGACTGAATTGGCCGCACAGAAGCTTGGATTGTAATGACGATGAGCCCGGTGACGGTCGTTCTTGTTGAAGATCACGCTCTGGTGCGCCAGGCCTTCCGGCACTTGCGGGAAAGCGATCCGCGCATCAGGGTGTTGGCGGAAGGGGGCACGGGACTGGAATCAGAATGACAGTGGCCTAGGCATCATTTTTTCAAACAAGTTCTGATTCGGGACACGAGGAGGGCTTATGAGATTGATCAGATTTTTGAGGTTGGCGGTATTCATCGCCGTGGGGCCGGGACTTGTGATTGCGCGGTCTGCACCGGAACTCCAAACGATCCGCGGCTACGTTCTTGACTCAGCCTGCGCCTTCACGAAGAACCTTAAGAAACCGATCAGCGCGGCGTGCGCGATCGCCTGCGCCAAGGCCGGCTCGCCGCTGGTGATTCTGGCTGATGACGGCACGATTTATTGGCCCATTTCGGACACAACGCCCGCGCAGGGCCAGAACAGCAGACTCCTTCCCTACGCCGGAAAACGAGTAATGGTCATCGGGAAGGTTTACAAGAAGGGCGGCTCGCGCGCCATTGTGATTCAGAAAATCCGAGTGGACTGATCGCGAGAGACTCAAACCGCGCCGTCCCGCGGGATGGGTGGTGCGTCCACGACGACCGACGAGATCGGGACGCACGCCGTGCAACATGAATCTCTCCGCCAGAAGCGAAGTAGCCTCAGCGTACGACGAATTCGACCTGCGGTATCACGGTTGGAAAGTGGTCGTTGCGGCCAGCCTCAGCGTGATGGTCGGCTTCGGCTCGTTGTTTGTCTATACCTTCAGCGTCTTCTTAAAGCCGCTTAGCTCGGAGTTCGGATGGAGCCGCGAAGCGATTTCGGGAGGCTTTGCCGCCGCCGCGATCACCGTAGGTGTCTGTTCTCCCATCCTCGGACGCTTACTGGACCGTTTTGAACCTCGGCGCGTCATTCTCCCATGTATGACCATTTTCGGCGCCGGATTCTTGTGCCTAGCTTTTCTTCGTTCCCACCTATGGCAATTCTACGGCCTCTGCATCCTGCTTGGCATCGTGGGCAACGGCGCCGCGCAATTGGCGTTTTCCAGGGCAATCGCGAGCTGGTTTTATCAACGCCTCGGAACAGCCCTGGCGGGCGTGATGGCGGGATCGGGCGCGGGCTCGATGATTCTTCCATTACTGGCTCAAGCCTTCATCAGCCATTGGAACTGGCGTACGGCTTATTTCCTACTGGGAACCATGGCGCTGGTTGTAGGCCTACCATTGAGTTGGAGATACGTCTACGAGGCGCCCGATAGGAGCTCCGGACCAGCTTCCTCAGGCCTCGGTGACCATTCGTGGCAAAGAGGAATGGCGTCGTTTCCCTTCTGGTTGATTGTTACTTCCCTTGTTTTGAATTCCGCTAGCATAAACGGGGTCTTGGCCCATTTGTCCGCCCTATTGACCGACCGCGGTATCTCCGTAGAAGAGGCTGCGCTGGGCCTTGGCGTTCTTGGAGCGGCGAGCCTGGGAGGCAGACTAGTGGTAGGTGGTTTGCTTGACCGGTTTCGTGCGCAGCGCGTTGCTTTTCTGACACTCCTGCCCGCCGCCGCGGGCATTCTGCTGCTCGCGAGGGCCTCCGCCGTACTGACCAGTTACCTGGCTGCCGGGCTCATCGGGATTGGAATGGGCGCCGAGGCGGATGTTACACCTTATCTGCTGAAGAGGTATTTCGGATTGCGATCCTTCTCGACACTGTATGGTCTCACGTGGACGTTCTACGCCTTCGCTGCAAGCATCGGTCCCGTCTTGCTCGGATTCTCGTTTGATTCGACAGGGTCTTATACTTTCATGTTGGTCGTTCTCTCGGTCGCCATGGCGCTAGCCGCAACGTTGATGCTATTTCTTCCCCCGTACTCTGACCTATGAGGGGGCCATTCAGGGGAGGTCCCAAGGTAAGTCTTTGCGCTCGCGACAAAGAGCTTCTTCTTGCTAACCGCGAGCTCCACATTCAATACTCCTGCGCCAAGTCTTTTCCGACGAGATTGCGCTTGACCTTCGCCCGTGCGACCGTGTATCTAAGACTCATGGAGTCGTTCAGCGTAGGAGGCGCTGTGCAGGGCGAGCATCACCAGGCGGCATGGAATCTGCTGAAAGAGGCCTACCAATATCAAATGGGCGGCGAATACGATATGGCGGTCGAACTTTACAAACGCTCGCTCAAGCTTCATCCCACCGCTGAGGCTTATACCTTCCTCGGCTGGACCTATCACTTCCAGGGAAAGTTGGACGAAGCGATCGAAGAGTGCAAGAAAGCTATCCAGTTAGATCCTGAGTTCGGAAATCCATACAATGACATCGGCGCCTATCTCATCGAGCGCGGCCAGTACGACGAGGCCCTTTCCTGGCTCGAGCAGGCATTGCAGAGCCGGCGCTATGAATCGTATCACTACCCCCACTACAATCTCGGGCGGGCCTATATGGCCAAGGGGCTTTACGCCAAAGCCCGCCACCACTTTGAGGCCGCGCTACAAATATGCCCTGGGTATTCATTGGCCCGGGAAGCGCTTACCAAAGCCTGTCGGCAAACCCAATAGCCGCATCTGTACGTATTTGGGACTCCTTCGTGCTTGTCCGAGCTCGTAAAGCGGTGCTGCACGAGGCATGCGGCCTTCCTCTGGCGGCTGTTGCGGCGGGAGCGTTGCGGTGCCTGGGGGCCGAGCCTATGATGGTTGACGCCATGAAGGGAGCGAGCCGCGAGTCGGTGGCTGATTTTTTGGTTGTGGGCGGTGGCGTGGCTGGCCTGCGCGCTGCCATCGAGCTGGCGCGCGCCGGATCGGTGCTCCTGCTGTCGAAAGGAACAACCTCCCAATCCACCACCTATCATGCCCGCGGCGGCATTGCCGTGGCCATGGGCGAAGACACGGAGGATATGACCCTCCATTTCCGGGAGACGCTTCGCGCAGGGGACGGCCTGTGCCGTGAAGAGGCGGTGCGGGTTCTGGTGGAAGAGGGTGCGCTTGAAATTCGCCGGCTTGCCGAATGGGGAGTTCCTTTCGAGTTCAGGCAGCACTCCACTGCGTCCCGCGGCCAGCCGAACGTCGTGCGCGCGCGAGGAGGATCAATTGGCAGCGAAATCCTGCGGGTACTCACGGCCAAGGCAAACTCGCTCAAGTCATTGCACACGAAGCGTCATTGCACGGTGATCGAGTTGCATGTGCAGGGTGGCTGCGTGCGTGGAGCGACTTGTCTCGATGAGAGTAGCGGCCAGATCAGGAAGGTTCGCGCCGCGGCGGTGCTACTGGCGACGGGCGGGTTGGGCCAGGTTTATGCGGAAACCACGAACCCTCCCGGGGCCTGCGGTGCCGGCGTAGCACTGGCCTACCGGGCTGGCGCTTTGCTAGCCGACATGGAGTTCATCCAGTTTTATCCCACCGTTCTTCCAGCCGCCAGTGGTTCGCGTGTCGTGCTTCCGGAGGCATTGCGGGAAAGAGGCGCAAAGCTCCGCAACCTCGAACTCGACCGCTTCATGCCAAGGTACCACGAAGCGGGCGAGCTGGCCCCGCCCGATGTCGTTTCACGCGCCATTATCACTGAAATCCAGCGAAGCCGCGGCAGCTTTGTTTACCTGGACCTCACAGAACTCCACGAAGGCGAGGTTAAACTTCGCTTTCCGGATGTTTATGCTGCCTGCCTGGAGAGCAACATCGACATAGCCTCAGACCTGGTACCGGTGCGTCCGGCCGCCCATTTTGCAGTCGGCGGGGTGGCAACCGATCTGCACGGCGCGACCACACTCGAAGGACTTTACGCCGCCGGCGAGACCGCAACCACCGGCTTGCATGGCGCGAGCCGGCTCGCAAACAATGCACTCCTGGAAGGCCTCATCTATGGGACGCACGCCGCTGCCGCTATGATCGCCGGCCGGAAACTAAGCGCGCGGCGGGAGCCTCCGCCGTCTTCCGCCGGTGCGGATTTCGCCGGCTCGGTTACGGCTCCCGAGCGCGCGCAGCTCGAATCCGTGGCTCGCGACGTTCGCAACCTCATGTGGGACCAGGTGGGCGTCATCCGCGACGAGCGGAAGCTCAAGCTGGCCGCCGAGCGGCTGAACGCGATCCGCTGGCCTGACCGCGCGCGCGCCGACAGATCCTACGTTGAAACTTGGAATCTCCTGGAAGTGGCCCGCCTCATCACCCGCTGTGCTTTAGCGCGAAAAGAGAGCCGTGGCGTACACTATCGCGCCGACGCTCCGCTCCGTAATGATTCTGAGCCCCCACAGCACTCCTACGTTTCCCTGCAAACCGGCGTCTATTTCCGGCCGGATACGGTGCCCGAAGCTCATGCCCGATAGGGGCCCTCGAGGCGCGCGGGAGTATGACGGTCAGTGCGAACCGGAAGAATGCTCGATCTCGTCGAGCACGGCAGTCACCACGCGCCCCACGATTTCCAGGCTGTGGGGGCTGCAATGTTCGAGAGTGTCTTCGGCGGTGTGCCAATCAATTCCAAAAAAGTCACCGAGCTCGACCGGGCCGACCGGACCAAGGATATCCACTGCGGAAACGCCGTCGTTTACGAAAGCCGTGTGGTCATCTCCGAGCGCCGTGGGCTGATTGTTGGCAAAATACTTTTCGTAGCCCAGCCTCCGCGCCGTACGGAATACCAACTTGGTAAGCCACTGCGTTGAAGCCGCGTCAGGATGAATTTCGAGGTGCTTTCCTGCAATCATATCCACCAAGATCATGGCTCGAATTCGGCTGAGCTCACCCGAAGACGTAAGCTTTGCCGCAAGCTGCCGGCTGCCATAGGTTCCGTCCGTAGCCGACCAGGAACGAATTGCCTCTTCGCCATCAAAAAAGACCAACCAGATTGTGTCCCGCTGTTTCTGCTTTCCAAGTACACGTGCCATCTCCAGCAGAAACGCCGTGCTTGAGCCGCCATCGTTGGCGCCGACGAAGCGAAAATGCTTTTCAAGCTTCGTGTCGTAATGCCCCGCCAGCATGATGACGGAAGGGCTTGAGCCGGGAATTTTGGCGATGATATTCACCATGCGGATTTCGCCATCCGGTGTTGAAGCAACGAACGGATCGAGCTCGACCTTGCACCCATCAAGCTGCAATTCATGGACTACCCACCGGCGGCAGGCAGCGAGAGCGGCCGAGCCTGGGGGCCGCGGGCCAAACGCCACCACGCGCCGGAGGTAGGCGAAAGCTTCCGCCCCGCTAAAGGAGTCGCCTGTTCCGGAGCGCGCACACGCAGCGCTCGCGCAGGTGAAAAGGATGAAGTAAGCGGCAAGCACTCGCCAGCTTTCTAGACGTTTGTTCATGAAATGGATCAACAGACGCAGATTCAGGCCATTTGAGCCTTCTTCTTGCGTCGCAGCCAGACCAGCCAGGAGAGCAGGATGCTTAGCAGGTACAGGGCCACCAGCGGAATCCAGACGATAAAAATGGAAGCCAGATCGTTTGAGGGGATAATGGCCGCCGCCAGAACCGCCGTTATCAGAATTGCATAGCGGAGATTTTTCCACAGAAAGCGGGGCGTCACGATGCCAAAGAACGAAAGAACCATGATGACTACCGGCAACTCGAAGATCAACCCCACAGCCACGATCACCTGAAGTGCAAGATCGAGGTATTCGTTGATCTCGATCATCGGTGTGAACTTGTCTCCGAAACGGACCAGAAATTCCAGCGCCGCGGGAAAGGCAAAGCGCCATGCGAAAAAGCCTCCGGCAATAAAGAGGCTGCTGGTGAGCAGAACGAAAGGCCAGATATAACGCTTCTCGTGCCGGTAGAGCCCGGGTGAAATAAAAAGCCAGATCTGGTAAAGCACGTAGGGACAGGCAACAAAAAGTCCGGCGAGCAACGAGATCTTGATGTAGAGATTAAACGGATCAACCGGGTTGATGTACACAAGGGAAGCGTGAAGATGAAGCCGGGCCAAAGTGCCCGTAATCGGCTGGGCCAGGAAGTCGTAGATACGCTGGTGAAAGGCAAAGCAAACGCCCGCCGCCGCCACGATGCCGATGATGCTGTGCATCAGCCGCTGACGTAGCTCCTCGAGGTGCTCGAGGAACGACATCTGCTTGCCGTTGAGTTCTTCCTCAGGGTTTGTGTTCTTCGACGGTGGGTTCGGTAGTGTGGTGGCCATAAGCGGGGATTTCTTCGGCCGAATCTTCTATCTGATACCGGTCGATGTCCAGAGTTTTGCTGACATCCTCCGCCAGTTGATGCCGCTCTGCGTCGAGGGTTCTGAGTTCTTCCTCTAGCGAGAACTTCAGCTCGTCACGCGCCCGGCGTAATTCGCTTAACCCTTTACCTAGCGTGCGAGCGATTTCCGGGAGCTTTTTCGGCCCGAACAGTAGAAAGGCAATGAACAGGACGAAGCCGATTTCCTCAAATCCGGCACCGAACACGTTAGACCTCTTTGGTGATGATAGGAGGACGTTAGGGGAATTGTCAAGGTGCGTTAATCGCTGGTCAACCGAAGGCGCTTAAAGGCGCCGCCGGGGCGTGGCGGCAAAATGAGGGGCAAGCTAATAACAAAAACAGGTCATAGGAAGCGCGAGCGAACTTCCCGTTGTACCTTGGGGCCGAACTGATCAACCACCCACGATCCGACCTCGGCTGAAGCGGCAAAAAGCTCGTTTAGCATTGATCGCACGAAGCGAATTACCGCACCTAGGATTTTGATCCCGGTCCAAACCAGCAGACGCTGGCTTGAATGGACCGGGGCGGCGGGATCAAATCGCAATTGCCCGTGCGAGCCCTCCAGGGAATAGCCCGAAAGAACGGAGCCAACATAAACCAGTCCCAGAACAACCAGCAGTAGCTTTGTTATCTCATAAGTAAATACCTGGACCATAAACGCAGCCCCTCCCCATCGCCTCTCCCATTTATTTGGATTCAGGCGAGCCCGAAAAGGTTCCAGCCAAGTTAACTATTTGGGAATTGCGCTTCTATTGGCGTCGTTCGATGGCAGCTACCAGGAGGTCAGCTTTATGTACCAAGTTCATGGACTCTTGAAGATTCCCATCCTTTATGGCTTGGTCGGTTTGCGATAGAAAAACCCTGGCGTCGTCGAGAGCCTTCTGGTCCGCGCTTGAAAGCTGCTGCCGTGCCAATCGCTGAATACGGACTCTCACCGCCGACCTAAGAGACAGGATACTCTCTTCGAGGCTGATTTGCTGCTGGAGACTGCGAACGGGTTCAAGCGCCGGAGGCGAGTCCGCGACATTCGGCTGCGCCGGTTCCGCAAGCGGCCCGGATTTCCGTGCCTGGATTGGTCGCCGCTCACGACGCCGGACCGTCTCCGGCACCGGGTTGGAGGCGTGCGCCTGCCGCGGCGAAACTTCGGCTTGTACCGGCGGAGCAGGCTTTGCAACCACCAAGACCTCGGGAGGTCCCGCAGGAAGGACAACAGAGTTCGTTGGAGCCATCTCCGTATACACCAATCGAACCTGCGGCTGGTGCGTTCGGCATCCCGCCACCCCTATTGCTACGACCAAGATCAAGGGCAGCTTCGAGTTCTTCAAGGTATTTGTTATTTTACCATTAAGCCGGATCTATGGCCGGTTGCAGAAAAGAAGCAGACTATGATTCGATGTGAAGGTAAAAATTAAGGCCAGCCAGATGAATTCTCCGCGCTCGAGCCCGGTCGAAAATGGCGCCTCCACAGTTTCTTTGCCCGAAGTCCACCGCTCGATCACGGTGCCCGAGGCCGGATTCTGGAGAAAGTTGCTAGCGTTTTCCGGACCAGGCTTTCTCGTCGCGGTCGGATACATGGATCCAGGCAACTGGGCCACCGACATTGCGGGCGGCTCACAGTTCGCTTATCGACTGCTCTTTATCTTGCTCATCGCCAATTTAATCGCCGTGCTGCTGCAAACGCTCGCAGCGCGGCTCGGGATCGTCGCGCAGCATGACTTGGCGCAGGCGTGCCGGGATCGCTATTCCCGCGGAACGACGATCGTCCTATGGGTGCTGGCCGAGGTGGCCATCGCTGCCTGTGACCTCGCCGAAGTCATTGGGTCCGCCATTGCCCTTAACCTCCTCTTCCATATACCGCTGCTGTGGGGGGTCTGCCTGACGGCCTTCGACGTGCTTGCGATCCTCTATCTACAGCATCGCGGCTTTCGGTACCTGGAAGTCGTGGTGCTCGTCCTCATCGGGACGATCGGCCTGTGCTATCTGGTGGAGATTCTGGTAGCTAAGCCCGCTCTGGGAGGCATCCTGGGCGGCCTGCTTCCCACTCCCCAGCTTTTTACTGACCGCGACATGCTTTACATTTCCATCGGCATTCTGGGTGCTACCGTCATGCCCCACAACCTCTACCTGCACTCCTCTCTGGTGCAAACGCGTGCCATTGAACATAGCTCCGACGGCGTGCGGACGGCCATCCGCTATAATTTTCTCGACTGCCTGGTGGCATTGAATTTCGCGTTTCTCATCAATGCGGCGATACTCATCATGGCTGCGGCAACCTTTTATCGCCATGGTATGCGTCACATGGCGGAAATCCAGGATGCCTACCATACCCTTTCGCCGTTACTGGGCGTTCCGGCAGCAAGCCTGCTCTTCGCGCTGGCTCTGCTTTGCTCCGGCCAAAACTCCACGCTTACGGGAACGCTCGCGGGGCAGGTGGTGATGGAAGGCTTTTTGAGCATCCGGCTCGCGCCATGGCTGCGACGCCTCCTGACGCGTCTCATGGCCATTGTTCCAGCGATTATCGTCGTCGCGCTTTACGGAAAGGCGGGGACGGCGCGGCTACTGATTCTCAGCCAGGTTGTGCTGAGCCTTCAGTTGCCCTTTGCCGTGTTTCCGCTGGTGGTGATAACGGGAGACCGGAAAATCATGGGCGAATTCACCAATTCGCCAATGATCAAAGGATTGGCGTGGGTGGCCGCTTTGCTCATCGCCGTTCTAAACGCATATCTCTTGGTGCTGATTTTCCTCACTTGACGCTGGTGCAGTGAGCCGGCGGAGGCTGGCATCGGGGTCGAGGTTGCATTATGTTTAAGAAGATTCTGGTCGCCTTGGATCACAGTCCGAGGGACGCGGTTCTACTTTCCTATGTGCGCCAACTCGCCGCGCTGACGCGAGCGGAAATCCTGCTGCTGCACGTCTCGACCGGTTGGAAGGCCCAATGGCAAAGCGACTTGAACCTAGCGGATTCGGAAGAGATTCACGAAGATCGCGCCTATCTCGATCGGATTCAGGCGGACCTGCACGGTCAAGGATTCACCGCGAGAGCTCGGCACGCTGCCGGAAATCCAGCGGACGAGATTCTGAAGGCGGCCCGCGAAGAGCATTGCGACTTGATTGCGATGGCCATTCACGGCCACCGGCTGCTGAGCGACGTCATTTATGGCTCAACTATTACCAAGGTGAGGCATGCTGCCGCCACCCCTATCTTTTTGGTGCGAGCTGGCGAACAAGATTCGCCGCCTTTGGCGCCTCGCGATGAAGGGGACCAATGCTGATTCCAGGCCACGCAACGGAAGAAGGTACTGCGCGCTACCGGGCTCGCTTCGCATCCCGTCTGCCGGGTCATTTTCGGCGAGCTCAAAGCCTATGGCTATCCTCCTTGGGAGTCGGAACCTACCTTGGAGAACTAGGCGACGTTTCTGATCTCCACTACCGCAAGTCGGTCACGCTGGCAATCGAACAGGGCATCAACGTAATCGACACCGCGATCAACTACCGTCATCAGCGAAGCGAACGTTCCGTCGGAGCGGCTATCGCGGAGCTGGTCGCGGAAGGGAAAATCCCCCGTGATGAAATCTTCGTGGCGACTAAGGGTGGCTTTCTCAGCTTCGACGGCAGCCAGCCGGCGAACGCTGCGGCCTATTTTTACGATCAGGTGATCCGCTCCGGGCTCGCTTCCGAGCAGGACGTAGCAGCCGGTTGCCATGTGATGACGCCCAAATACCTGGCGCGCCAGATTGAGACGAGCCGGTCAAACCTGGGGCTTGAGACCATCGACCTCTATTACGTTCATAATCCCGAAACGCAATTGGGATGCGTGGGGCGCGCGGAATTCTACCGCCGTCTCAAAAGCGCCTTTTCCGCGTTGGAAGAAGCCGTGGAGGCGGGCAAGATCCGGGCGTACGGCACGGCCACGTGGAACGCCTACCGCGCCGGGTCGGAAGCAAAGGACCACATGGACTTGAACGAAGTTTTGCGCGCAGCGGAAGAAGCGGCCGGGAGCGATCACCATTTCCGGGCCGTGCAGCTCCCGCTGAATCTAGCGATGCCCGAGGCGCTCGTGAGCCGCACGCAGACTCTTAACGGCAGGTCCGTCCCTTTTATGCAGTCCGCCGCCGCCCGCGGGCTCCTGGTGTTTGCAAGCGCCAGCCTTCTTCAAGGGCAGCTTGCCAGCGGGTTGCCAGAAAACCTCGCGGCGCGCTTCGCCCGGCTCACTACGGATGCGCAGCGCGCGTTGCAGTTCGTGCGGTCGAGCCCGGGAGTAACGTCCGCCCTTGTCGGCATGAGTACCGCCGCACACGTGATGGAAAACCTTGCGACCGTAGCAACGCCGCCGCTTACCATGGAGCAGTACCGCGCCCTGTTTGCCTCATTCGCGACAGGCAGTGAGTGAGAACCGGCCCGAACGGAGCCCAGGGTACGTGTGAATTCGAATGCAAAGCCACTTCTCCCGGGAACTGGAACAGGCCTGCGACGCGATCAACAGCGCGGATTTTTTCCGCGCCATCGAAATCCTGACCGCGCTCACAACGAACGACGCGATGAACGGCGAAGCTTGGCAGCAACTGGGGCTCTGCTATCTCGAGACGCGACAACTCGCGCTGGCCATCGAAGCGCTGACTCGTTCCGTTGCTGCCCAACCCTCCAATCCCATGTCGCACTATTTATTGGGGAACGCTTACGGGTCTACCGGACAACTGGAACAGGCCGCGGCCTGCTACCGGCGCGCCCTGGAAGCGAATCCAGAGCACGCCAAAGCCGAAGAATTTCTCATTAAGACGGAATCGCTGCTTGAAAGCCGCGAATACTATCGCAACGCTTTGAAACTGCTATATTTGCCGGAGCCCGGAGCCTCGGACCTGAATCGTGCCATTCGAGATTTGGTTCAATCTGTTGCAATCTTTTCCGAATCGCCGGCGCAAGACAACCTGTGCGAGTGCGCAAACAAGTTGTTTGCCTTGAGGGCAGAATGGCCGGTTTCGGCTCCGCCTGACGCGAAACTTGACTCGTGGGCTCGAGCTTGCGAGCGCGGCTACCAATGCATTAATCTGGCGAACTGGAGAGGCGCTCTGGCCGCGTATAACGAAGCGCTTGCTTATCAATCACGGCGCGCTTTCGTGCATCACGCCCTCGGCTTCTGCTTCGTCGAGACGGGCGAACTGCACGAGGCCGTGCACGCCTGGCTGCGGACGGTCGAACTTGATCCCGAATACGATTTCACGCGCTTTGGGCGCGTCCGTCAGGCGACCGGGCCAAGCTGAGTCAAACCAACCCTCTCCACTTCAACAATTTACAACCTCGCCTGGGAAATGGCGGCAGCGCTCCGTTCAGAGGCGCAGAGACCGCATCAAATCTTTCCGGGCGAGGTCGCGGAACGTCGTCAGGCCGATGCCATGCTCCTGCAAGGCAGCGGCGATAGTTCCCTTCGTGAGCAGCGTGGTTTCGGCAGCCTGCGACGGCCACATGGGCGGCTCGCCGTCAGCTTCTACGGCGGGATGGAAATAGAACTCGGTTACGCTATCTTCGGGAAGACGGGCGAGCACACCCAGGAGATAGCGTTCTGTTAACCGGCCCGTCTGGTGGAAACCGAACGTCCAGTCATTCCCAAGCGTACCGTGAGGGCGCATCCGCCTGGCGGCGCGCGCCGAGAGCACCCGAAAAATCAGATGGTCGCGCAATTTGCGTGACGCGTGATCCGGCGCAAGGCGAAGCGTAGTGAAGATCGGCTCGCGCACTAGACGCAGGCACGAGATTTTGTATTCAGAGGCGAGGTCGATGAGGATGTCCGCCAGAGCGGGGTGCAGGTGCAAGTTGTGGTGGCCATCCAGGTGGTGAAGGTAGCCGATAAGCGAGAGGTGACGCTCAATCTGGGCGCGAAATTCGTCGCGAAGTCTCGCGCGTAGGCTAGGGCGAAACGCGTAGCGAAGCCCCGCCCAAACTTCGCTTGCGGGAAAGCGGCCTTGATCGTCGACCACGCCGTGCAGCCGGGATGCGGGAAGGAGGCTACGGCCGTTGCATGAAACAATGTGGAGGCCCACGTCGAGCGCCGGGCAGTCGCGGCCAAGTTCAGCGGCTTCCGCAGCAGCCGGCTCAGCCACCATCAGGCTCGCGCTCGTCAGTACCCCGTGCTTGTGCGCGTGATAGACGCCCGCGTTCACTTGTCGCGACCGACCGAAATCGTCGGCATTAACGATGAGCGATTTCAATGTCTGACCCTTCCCGGTCAAGGCTTCCGCGTCTGCGCTCTATATTTGGCAGGCCAATACTGTTGAGTAAGGTTGAGAATTACCTTGCCTGCCGTCCCGTATCAGGCACCCGCCAAAAAGATGCCCGCCGGCGCTCCTAGGTGAACAGTGTTGTGTTGCAGCCCTGCTCGCGTCAAGTGCATCACCGTGCCTGCGGAGGGCAGGGAAAGATGATATTGTAAAGGCGTCGGGTGTGGTTCTTTTAGGTTGCCGCCTAGAGCGTTCCGGCGGCGCCGCTTCGCGATGCTGGATCTGGTAATTATCATTCTCGCCGCGGTGGCGATTGGCGCCCTGATTTCGGCTGCTGAAGCGGCGCTTCTCGCGGTTCCGCCATCGCGGGTCGTTGCCGCCCGTGCGGAAGGCAAGAAGGGGGCGGCTGTCCTCGAAAAGCTCAAATCAGAAATTCAGCGGCCTCTCTCCGCCTTGGTTATCCTTTCAAACGTTGTAACAATTATCACCGCCTGGATTGTGGGCGTGCTGGCCGTCGAGAAGTTTGGCGAAGTCGCCGCCACGGCCTTCTTGGTTGCTTTCACAATCCTGGTGATTGTGTTCGCAGAGCTCGTTCCCAAGATTGTGGGCGTGCGCACCTCCGAGGCGCTCGCACTTCGCACGGCCAGGCCGCTACGCGTGATTTCCGGACTTTTGAATCCGCTGATTCGGTTCAGCTACTATGTTGCCGGGCTCGTCAGCCCGGAAAAATCCTCGAAGGTCTCCGAAGAGGAGATCGAGGCGATGGCAATGCTCGGGGAGAGGTCGGGAACCATTGAACCCGATGAAGCGGCCATGATTCGTCAAATCTTCAAGCTGAATGACATCACGGCTCGTGACCTCATGACCCCACGCGGTCAGGTCTTTTATTTTGAAGGGGACAAGACCCTCGCCGAGATGAAGCCCCAGATCGTCGGAGCCACGTATTCGCGGATCCCCGTGGTTGGTGGAGACTCATTGGATGGCATCATCGGGGTGGTTCACCAGCGCGATTTGCTGGTCGCTCTGGAAAACGGAGAATCCCAAAAGGCCATGAAAGCCTTTGCCAAGAAACCCCTGCTGGTCCCCGAGCAGCTCCTTGTCGACGAACTCCTGCGCGAATTCCAGAAAGCGAGGACGCATCTCGCGGTCGTGATTGACGAGCACGGCGAAGCTTCAGGCGTCGTGACGCTCGAAGACTGCCTCGAAGAGCTTGTGGGAGAGATCATCGACGAGAAGGACGTCGTCCCCGATCTCGTGAAGCGCGTAGCGAGGGACGAACTCATCGCCCACGGCGAAACGCGGGGACGCTACATCAATTCGCTGTTGCAGACGGAGATTCCGGAAACTAAAACTCTGACGGGTTTCTTACAGGAGCAGTTTCACAGGATTCCGGAGAAAGGCGAGGTCCTGATGTGGAAGAACCTCGAATTTCGCGTGGAGGAGGCATCCGCCGGAATGATTGAGCGCATCCGTATCACCCGAAAAGCCGTGGCGTCACCAAAGAGCGTCGTGGATGCGCGGGCCTCTTGAGCTTCCAGCTCAGTGGGGCGCCTGCCGGCCCCAGACTTGCCTGGGTGAGCCTTATTGGACTTGGGCGGTCTCGTTCATCAGGCGAACCGCTTCCGGGAAATATCCGGTCCTTGTGCGGATGTGGTATTTCTTGATCGGCACGCCCACGAGTTTCACGGTAATTTTCCGCCAGCCAAGGTTCGGATTGGGTTGAGGGTAGTAGCTGAGCGAATAGAGGTGTGCCAAGTCATCGCGGATCGAGGCAAATGCTTTCTGCTCCTCTTCCCAATTCTTGGCAAAATAGGCCTTGCCGCCCGTCGCGGTGCTCACGCGCTCGAAAACCGCGGAGGAGACCGGGTCGCTCTTCGCCGCGCGGGTGCTGATCATATAGATTGGAACGCCTTCCGACTGCGCAAGGTTGAGAACGTCTTCAGGGGCGATTACGCTCGCGTTGTCAGGGCCATTAGAAAAGACAACGACCACCTTCCTACCCGTGAGGTTGGCCGCGTCCTTAAGCGTTATCAGAAGGCTATCGTACAGCGCCGCGTCGTCTCCGGCCACTGTATTTCGAACTCCCCGCAAAACGACGTCGCGGTTAACGGTGAGCACGGCATCTCGCGAAAGGTCGCGGCTATAGGAGTAAAACGCCACCCGGTCTGTCGGATTGAGGGAGCGGACGAATTGGCCGATGGCGTCCTGCGCAAACACAAACCCTCGATACATGTAATTACTGGTGTCAAAGAGGATAAAAACGCTGTGGCCCGCTCCCGTGGTTATCACGGGCTGCGCGCCTCCCGCGCGAGCTATTTGGCTGCTACCCCGCACGAAGTCGCTTACATTCCGCGGAGCTTCGTTCTCCTCTCCGAACGTGTTGAGCTTTTGCAGAATTCCGTCTTCGTACACGGCGAAATTCCAGGGGCGCAGGCCGGTTATATAGTGCCCCTTCTTGTCCGTGACCGCCACATCCATTTGCACCAAATCGACCGTCCTACGAATGATGAGGTGACGGCGGGTGGCGGCGTTCTGAGCCGCCCCGCTCGCTGTTGCGGATACCACACCTAGAAATGCGAGGAAGCATATACGGCGGCGCATGGCTATAATTCCCTTTCTCCCGCTCAGGCTACTTTCGCGATCATAGCAGAGCGTCTTACAGAGTTTCCTTCATCTTAAGCGTCTCAGACAGTCTCACAGCCTCGAATCGGCGCTAATACCGGGCACTGAAGCAAGCTCACCGCTCTGAAACTGCTTCCCCGTCTCCCGCAAGGCGCGGAGGAGCGCCTGCCTATCCTCCAGGTCAGTGGCAAAGATATTTGCGATCATGCGCCGCGTCAGTTCGGGAACTAACAGGTTGAGCATGACGGGCGGATAACCCTTTTTGTACGCAAGGCGCGCCCAATAGAGATTATCCGACTGCCACGATTCGGCGAGGAGCCGGCTGGAATAGCCCATATAGGTAGGGAGCGGTTGCACATTCAACAGCCCGGTACCATAGGTTTGGGCCAGCGCCGGATGCGGAACTCCAAAATCCCTCGCCAGGCGCGACGGATTAACGTCCTTCGGATCACGATGCGCAAGCTCATCCAGTTCCTGTCCTGCTCCGCCCCATTTCGCGGTTTCCTTTGAGAATTTCTGTCTGAAGTCGGCCGCTAGGTAGAACTTTACCGCCGGCGTCAAATTCGCAACGGCGTCTTGCACGCGCCCCGTATGGACGTCCGCTTCCACTTCATCGTAGCGAGGAGGCACTAAGCGCGATGACAAGATATTTAGCACCTGCGAGCGAACCTCCTGGTCCTTCGCCGCTTGCGCTACAAGCTGCTCCCCAAAGCGCTGGTACAGGGTAACCGCCTGAAGCTCGTTTTCTGTCACATGCCACCAGCGCGGCACCACCGAATCCGTCAGAAGCGTAGGAACCAGGTCCTCCCAGATGAGAGCCTGAACGTTTCGCGGCACGATGAAATCCTGTTCGACCTCCGCCAGCACATACGGCAAGTCAGCCAGCGAGCCCACCAGGCGGGCGCCGCCGCCTGCCGTCCAGCCGCGACCAAACACGATCGGAGTTTTCCAGGTTTGATCCGCGCCAATAATCTCTTCTCCCGAAAAATCATGAGACCGGACGAAAAATGGATCATTGTAAAGCACGTCTGCTCCGGGCGGCTGATAGTAAGCGTAATTCAGTCCCACCAAGGTATCCCGCAAGAACGGGACGAGTTCGCCGCGGGCAGCAGCAAGCTGTTTGGAAGAGCGTGGTGACCTTATAATCTTGGCCAGATTCGTGGCCATCTCCCCCTGGATGTGGGGGTTGGTATAGTATCCGTAACCCCATTCCGCCCTTTCGCTGCTCGAAAACAGCGGTTTGGGCATCTTCAGTTCCCTCAGCCGTCCTGCCAGTTGGATCATGTCACCGGGCGCGGATTTGCCTCGGGCCATCCGGTTCAGGCCGTCACCCAGGTCAAAAAGCGTGTCCAGCGAAACGAGGTTTTGGGCGTCCAGAGCTGCGTCGATTCTGGCGGCGAGCGCTTGCCGGACGCGGTCGCCAGCCGGACTCTTCACCTCGGGACCTGAAAGCAGCGCGACAATTTCATCCTGCGAGACTCGGGAGTTGCCAGTGGCGGCACGGAAAAGGGCCTGGAGGGACTTTCGGCTGGCATCAAAAAGCTCGGCTGAAGTACGGAAGCGAGCGAACGGATCAACTACCCGCTGCCAGGACCAATTCCACTTCCGGACCGGAATCTGGCCCTGGCGCGCAAGGATCTGCCAAAGTCCGACGTTGGCTTGAAAGATGCCTGCAGCGTCGGCCCGTAGCGCGCGGTCGTGGATGCCATCGAGGATTTCGGCCACGTCGAGAAAGCGGCTGATTGATCCGCCGTTCAGGGCGTGAAATTCCGCAAATATTCGATATTGGTCGCCGAATCGCGGGTATTGCTCCGCTAGCAATTCCACGGTTCGCGGCTTGAGGCGCTCGGAGCGAGATCGTCCGCGATCGATCTCGTTGAGCATGAGAAACGTATTTAGGGGATTACCTTGCGAGTCCACTCGGGAAAGGGCAACCATCGCCGCTACAAGCTGATCGGGATTCTTCCAACCCGCTGCCCGCGCAGTCCACCTTCGGACGATCTTCGAGTGGTTCCTGTGTTGTTCTTCGAAAATGCTCTTCCAAGCCGCCAGATTTCCAGGTAGGCGCGGTCGGCCCGCACGGTCCAGGCGAAGGCGGGTTGCCAGTAGCACAAGGCCAGGGTTCGGCCGGAAAACAGGCCGCACGGCGCTGGGAGTAACCTTGCGGCCTAGCAGCGCGTGGTAAAAGTTGCGCAGGCGAGAACGTGAAGTGAAATAGGCCTGCTGTCGCGCGTCGGCGCGGGAAAGGGCATCAAAATAAGCCGCCATCCAGCCGTCGTCCTTCTCAAGCAAGCGGCTAAGGAACGCCCTTGGAGACTCGGGACTGGCTCCCACGAGCTTCTTCCACGGGCGCTCCGCGCTCACTCCGCCCGGAACGATCACCCGCCCTGATCGGACGTAAATGTGGCGCCCGTAGAAGTCGAGTACCGGAGCAAGGGAGACAAGTTTCTCCAGTCCGAACGTTTGTACCAAATAGGAGGTGGTACCGGCATCCATGCGGGCGAGGGCCCAGTAAAGGCGCGCCAATGCGGGGTCTCGGACAAGTGAATCCACCACATCGTCCGGACCGTTGATGCTCTTCTTATTCCTGGTCCGTTCTTCTTCGACGCTTACCCAATCGCTCGCCCGCAATAAAACAGGCAAGCGCGTGGTCTCAAAGGTATAGTCAAATGGCCTGTTCCCACGAAGTGTGCTCGTAAGATTCGTCAGGGGAAACCCGGAATCGATGGTCAGAAAAGCCTTCTTGGGATCCGCAGCTTCCACGGACGTGTGGGGTCCGCAGGACGTTCGGAGCCGGTAACCGAGAACGCTCAGCAGCGGCTGGGCCTGGTCACAATTCGCAACGTGAATCACGCCTTTTGGCCCCGCCAGCACGAGCAATTGCCGAGCGTGGTTCAGATAGCCTCTGAGCAGTTTCAGAAATTCGGTGGGTTGAGGCTTCTTGCCGCGCCAGCCGTAACCTTCCATCTCCACGTTGCGCGCAAGAAGAGATAGCACCTGCTTCGGCGAGGCCTTTTGACTGATGCCGGCCATGCGCAAGAAGGAGCGCAAAGGGCCGGGAATCGCGATGCTGGACGGGTCGCCTTGTGAAGGCTGGGCAGGTCCTGAAGGGCCTGGGGGAGATGAGGGCGGAATGCCGCCCATCGCCGCGATTGGCAAACTGCAAAATAGCGCAAAAAGAGTCAGACGTACTACCGGCAGCGAGAAAGGAAATTTCATGGCCGTACCCTTCCTCTACCTCTGAGGTGGATTAATTTTGAAGATGGCCGGTAGGAAGGACCGCCTTCCCGCGCGACCTGAGAGTCCTTTCTGAGGCTGGGCGACCCTGCAAAAACCCTTCGCTGGCCGCTTGAGCCAAGTGGTTAGAACATACGCCAGACGCCGCCGCAAGTCAACTTCCTTTTTGACCCGGTAATGCTTCCTGAATCAACGGGCCAAAAGGCTCTCCGTAACAACACGGAGAGCCCTCAGGCGAGACTCGTCCTACGGGATGGAGCAGCGTCCGCGGGGAGATTATACGCACTGAGAGGGAAAATTATACGTGCTGCGCAAATGGCCATTTGAGCCAGCGTATCCGGCCTTTTCGATTGCGGAGTCTCGACAGCTTGCGGGTTGATGGCCTGGTGCGGATTCGGCCGCCGGCCTCGCCTGGGTCGGGCCAAACGACGGTCTTCTACTGGATCCAGAAAAGCTGGCACGACCTGAACTGCGTCAGTAGAATTGAGCTGACTCAGCCTCACGATAAGTTGACACTTCCCGCTTGATAATGCGAATGTATTGAATTAATGACAGTTCACGCGGGAATCAGTGTGGCGAAGAATGGTCGGGCGCTCTCCGGCCCGCAGGACGTTCTGTCTCTAATCGGCAATACGCCACTGCTTCGCTTCCGCCGGATTACCCGGCAGTTTCGGAGCGTGGAAATTTACGCCAAAGCCGAATGGGCCAATCCGGGGGGCTCAGTCAAAGACCGGCCGGCAAAGAACATCATTCTCGAGGCCGAGCGCGCCGGCCTGATGAACAAAGACAAAATCCTGGTCGATTCCACGTCCGGGAACACCGGCATCGCGTATGCCATGATCTGCGCAGCGCGCGGCTACCGGCTGAAAATCTGCATGCCCAGGAACGTGTCGCTCGAGCGCAAGCAGATTCTGGCCGCTTACGGCGCTGAAATCATCTACACGAGTCCCGTAGAAGGCTCGGACGGCGCGATTCGGAAAGTCCGCGAGCTGGCCATGGAGGAACCGGAGCTGTATTTTTACGCCAATCAGTATGACAACCCGGCCAACTGGCGCGCACACTATGAAACCACGGCGCCGGAAATCTTTGAGCAGACGGACGGGCGCATCACGCACTTTGTCGCCGGGCTCGGCACAAGCGGAACTTTCGTGGGGACGGGGCGGCGGCTGAAGGAGTTGAACCCCTCGATTCGCTGTATCTCCTTCCAGCCGGACGATCCCTTCCACGGGCTGGAAGGACTCAAGCATATGCCGACCTCCATCCAGCCGGGCATTTACGACCCATCGGTGGCAGACGAAAACCTCGAAATCTCAACCGAGGACGCGTACGCCGTGACGCTTCGCCTGGCGCGCGAGGAAGGATTGCTGGTGGGCGTTTCCGCCGGGGCAGCTATGGCGGCGGCGCTTAAGCTGGCGGAAGCGGTCCGCGAAGGCGTTATCGTTACGATCTTCTCGGATAGCGGTGACAAGTACCTGAGCGAGCGCTTCTGGACGGAATAGCGCAGGGCAGTGCTCCAAGGATCGCCCTTGGAACAGCGCGATCCGCGCTTCAAGCGCAAGGTTTGTAACCTCCGCCCTAACGCCGTCATCCAAAAACGCTCCATGGCTCTGCGTATCCCAGAGAAGCTACTGGATCTCATCCGTAGTCACAGCGCTCGCGAGTACCCGAACGAGTGCTGCGGTTGCCTGGTGGGCAAGGAAGTGGACAGCGTGAAAGAGGTTAGGGAAGTCACCGCGCTTGTGAATTTGCGCGGAAGGTCTGCGCGGGCCGACGAATTGCTCCCGCTTGAGGCTCCGGATCGGGAATCCGAGCGAAACCGGTTTTTAATCGATCCGGACGATTTGCGAAGGGTCGAGCAGGAAGCTCGCAGGCGGAAGCTGGAGATTCTAGGGTTTTACCACTCGCATCCCGATCATCCGGCGCGCCCTTCAGACTACGACCGCGACCATGCATTTCCGTGGTATTCTTATGTTATTATAGCTGTTGAGGCAGGCAGGCCTGGAGTTTACGCTTCCTGGATGCTAAGAGAAGATCGCTCGGCTTTTGACGCGGAGTCTGTAGAAGTAGCTGGGAGCAAGACGCGAGACGATGCAGCGAGCGGCCAAGCGCCGGAGGCGTGCTAAGGAGACTAAATGCCCGTTAAGGTGATTATCCCCATGCCGCTCCGGCAATATACGGAGAAGCGGGACGCCGTAGAGTTGGAAGCTGCTACCGTGGCTGAGGCGCTGGTGGGTCTGACGAAAAAATACGAGGGCCTGCGTAAGCACCTTTACAATGAAGAGGGCAGACTGCGAAGCTTTGTAAATATTTACCTGAACGATGAAGATATCCGTTACCTGCAAAGTGACAAGACTCCTCTGAACGAGAACGACGTCATCAGCATTGTTCCCTCCATCGCGGGCGGGCACACCCTGCGCTGCATCTGTAGCTAGCCTGGGTCCGGCCGAAGCCGGAATCCCGGGCGCATTCCACCCGAGACAATTAAGCAATTCGAACGCTTGCAGGGCGAGCCCGTCTGCTGTTTCCGTTCTGACGGGGTCGGCCCCATGAGTGAGGAAAAATTATGGCAACCATGACAATGAATGAGCCAGCGCGGCTTGCGAAGGATGAAGTGCTCCGCTATAGCCGGCACTTGATTATGCCGGAGGTGGGAATGGAGGGTCAGCTCAAGCTGAAGCAGGCGCGCGTACTATGCGTCGGGGCGGGCGGACTGGGTGCGCCCCTTGTGATGTACCTGGCAGCGGCAGGAGTAGGCACGCTGGGCCTAGTGGATTTTGACGCCGTTGATTTCACCAACCTGCAGCGGCAGATCATTCACGGCACAAGCGACGTCGGGCGGTCCAAGCTCGAATCGGCGCGCGACGCGATCCGCGAGATTAATCCTAACGTGGACGTGGTCCCTTACGAGACGCGGCTGACCTCCGAAAATGCGCTCGAAATCTTCAAGGATTTCGACATCGTGGCGGACGGCACGGATAATTTCCCCACGCGCTATCTGGTTAACGACGCCTGCGTTCTGCTTGGCAAACCGAACGTGTACGGCAGCATCTTCCGCTTTGAAGGGCAGGCATCGGTCTTTTACGCCCAAGAGGGGCCGTGCTACCGCTGCCTCTATCCGGAGCCGCCTCCTCCGGGCCTCGTACCAAGTTGTGCGGAGGGCGGCGTGCTCGGCGTTCTGCCGGGAATTGTGGGCTGCCTGCAGGCGCTTGAGACGGTCAAGCTGATTATCGGTAAGGGAAAACCGCTCATTGGCCGGCTGCTGTTGTTTGATGCGCTGGGAATGCGATTCCGAGAGCTGAAGCTGCGGAAAAACCCAGACTGCCCGATCTGCGGCAAGAATCCCACAATCACGGAACTGATCGATTACGAGGAGTTCTGTGGCATCCGAGGTGAGGAGCAGGAAATTGACCTGCGCGTTCCCGAAATCAGCGCGGAAGAGTTGAAGACGCTGATGGACGAGGACCGCAGTCCCGTCCTCATCGACGTGCGGGAGCCGCACGAGTTCGAGATCTGCCAAATTCGCAGCGCCAAGCTCATACCGCTCGGCGATCTTCCTGCGCGAATGCACGAGCTGGATACGGCAGACGAGATCGTGGTGCATTGCCGCTCGGGAATGCGGAGTGCCCAGGCGGTAGACTTCCTGATGAAGTCCGGGTTCCGCAAGATCCATAACCTGCGAGGCGGCATCCTCGCCTGGTCGGACGAGGTCGATCCTTCGGTGCCGAAGTACTGAGGGGCGGTCTGGTGCCGGCCTCGACCGCCTCTGAACGGTTGGCTTTCCTATAGCCCGCGGCAGCGTCGAGCGCTTGTCGCGGGCTTTTTGTTTGTGCCGTCCCTTCGGTGGTCATGGCGCTTTTCCGCGCGCCGGGACTAGGCCGCGGCTCAACTACGCCTCAGTTTCCTCCTTACGAAGGAGGGGAGCCACAGGCCGGGTAGTTTCGAAACCGGAGAAGCGGTTGCGCTCGGCGGTTCGTTCGCAGCATCCTAAATGCGGAGCATGTAGCGAGGGGGAAATTTCCGCGCCCTCAGGGGCGCAGAAAAAGACAAGGGAGGTGGCACATGAAACGAGCGATCGGGATTTTGGCCATCCCGCTGCTGATCTTTTCAGGCCTTCTTGCCGTCTCGACGGCCAGAGCGGACCAACTTCAACTGAAAACCGGAAAGCTTATTCAGGGAGAGTACCTGGGCGGAACAAAAGCTTCGGTGGGCTTTCTGGTTAACGGAAGTGTGCAGTATTTCCCGGTGAGCGAGATTATGATGATCAGCTTCGCAAGCTCCGGTAGCTCAGGGGGCACGGCCGCCGCACAACCAAAGAGCGCGCCGGAGCAATCCGCGCCGCAAGCCTCTGCGGCGGCTCCTAGTTCTGTCACGGTGCCGGCAGGAACCGAAGTCGAAGTGCGCATGATTGACACGGTAGATTCTCGTACGGACCACGTTGGCGATAAGTTTACGGCAAGCCTTGAGCAGCCCATCGAGGTCGGCGGGCAGCAGGTGGCGCCGAAAGGTGCAAAGGTTTATGGGCAACTGGCTGAGTCCCGCCAAGCGGGGCGAATGTTGGGCCAATCCGAACTTCGTTTGGAACTCACCGGGCTCGAAGTGAACGGCAAGGTCATTCCGATTTCCACGTCTGACTACACCGTGGCGGGCAAGTCGCGCGGCACACAGACTGCGGAGCGAACCGGCGTAGGCGCGGGCCTCGGCGCCCTGATCGGCGCTATCGCTGGCGGAGGCAAGGGAGCAGCAATTGGCGCCGCGGTGGGGGGCGGCGCGGGCGCTGCGACGCAGGTGGTTACGCACGGGCAGGCTGTGAATGTTCCCAGCGAAACGGTGCTCGATTTTAAGCTTGCCCAGCCCTTCACGGTGCAGGTTTCGTCTTAGTAGAGAGGATGGCCGCGAGAGCTGGCACTTTACTGGATTGGGGAATCTGAGGAAGACGCAACTGAAGTCGCGTTGAACCGGATCACGTTGCTTGCATCCGTGAAGAAATAGAGGGTGCCGGTAATACCAGGGTCGGCTGGGTTGGCGTTCACTGTATAGGCCTGATAGCGGCCTTGCGAATCCTGCTCCCCGGGCGTGTAGGTGAACGCATACCCGCTCTTTACGCCACCGGCAAGCGAGCTGTCAATGAGATCAGCGGCAGCAGGGGTCGGCAACGTTCCCGCTGCGGGCGGCCCCAGAGCCGCGAGGCTCGCCGCGTAACCCTGATCGTACATGTTCATGTAAGTTAACTCGGACGACGAAATCCCCCGGCAACTGGCAACAGCAGAAGCTTGGTTGGCGGCGATGCGGCTGCGCAGGAGGTTGGGGATGGCGATGGCCGCAATGATGAGGATGATCGCCACAACGATCAGCAGCTCAATCAGCGAAAAACCCGCGTTTCGGTGCCTCATGAAGCATCCCCCTCGGGCCTTGCCGCTCCGGTCATGCTCGACGGCAGTTCTGGCTTGGAGACCAAGACTTGTGCAGCACAAAGGATGCCACTCTCGCCTGCTGCTCTGCGACATAACATCATGAAAATACGCAACCGCCCGAGACATTAGAATTTCTCTCCGCGTCGAGCGCCAGGTTTAGTGACAAGAAGTGTCAGCGCGCCTGACAAGATAGGGCACATTAAGGCCGTCTAATATTGGTCCGAGAGGCGCGCGCCCGTACGACCGAAATGGATAGGCCTCTCATGATATAATGCCGCGCTGTCACTGGTTTGTGTCACTAACTGATCCTCCCAATTGTTCCTGGCGAGCTGGGCATCGGAAGGGGGGCGAGGTGGACAACCATTTGGGCAGCGTCAAAGGTCCGTGCTCCTACTCTCAACTAAAGTGCCTCTCGGACGAAGACCTCATTGGCACGCTCGCACATGGCTGTCACGACGCCCTGGCGGTTCTTTTTGACCGATACCACCGGCTAGTTGCTGAGTATTGCCTCGAACGTGCTGCGCGACCCCGCCGAAGCAGAAGATGTCTTACAAACGGTATTTCTGGAAATCCATCAAGTGGCACACGTATTCGACCGCTCGAGAGGGACGGCCAAGGCGTGGATCCTCCGCTATGCTTATCACAGGAGTCTGAATCGACGAGCGTATCTGAGAGTGCGAGGGCTCTACGATCGGGATGACGCGCTGCGATTGGAGCGCGCAACCCGCGAAAACACAATTCCAGGTCCAGGCGATGGCCGCGAGTGGAACGCTTGTGAGCTGAAGAGATTCTTGGAAGAAGGGATGGCTGTCGTCACGCCCCACCAAAGAACAACACTGTATCTTGCTTTTTTTCATTGTTGAAACAGGAACGAACCGGTACCTGATTGAAGTTAAGGCGCGCAACGAGCTAGGAGATCCAGGCGTGAAAGGCAAGGCACAGGCGGCAGTGGAGTGGTGCGGAGCTGCGAACCAGAAACAGGGCGGCAAGCCTTGGCCCTACGCGGTCATCCCAGACGATGCGGTCTCGGAGACGAGCAGTCTGGAACACATGCTGGCGCAGGCCATTAGTTCACTGTCCAAACTAAACTAGGACTGGGTCCGACATTCATTTTTACGCTAGGGGTGCCTGATGAGTGGTGCAACCACATTCAGCAGTGACAAGGAGGGCTTGGGCGATTTGTTGTCGAGTATCAACAAGGGCAAGACCCAGTTGCCTGATTTTCAACGAGGATGGATTTGGGACGACGAACATATCCGGAGCCTTCTGGCCAGTGTCTCTCTGTCTTATCCCATTGGCGCGGTCATGATGCTGGAAACAGGCGGAGCAGGAGTTCGATTCAAACCACGATTGGTCGAGGGTGTTGCGCTGCCGTCCAAGGTGGAGCCCGAACGCCTTATTCTGGATGGACAACAGCGTCTGACCTCCTTGTACCGGTCCCTATGCGCTATTGAGCCTGTCAAAACAAAGGATTCGCGCGGAAACGAGATCCTCCGGTGGTATTACCTCGATATTCGTAAGGCGCTGAGCCCTAATGGCGATCGCGAGGAAGCGATCATTGCTTTGCCGGAAGATAAGCAGCGGCGGAATTTTCGAGGGGAGACGGAAGAGGACTACTCCACTCGGGACCTGGAGTGCAAAGCGAGCCTGTTTCCATTGTCCATCATTTTCGACGTCCAGGCCCTTACCGGTTGGCAGTTGGCCTATTTGAAGGCAGATCCTGGCAATATGCAAGAGCGCTTGGCTTTGTGGAACGATCTTATTCAGAACGTAGTACAGCGAATCCAGCAATACCAGATTCCATTGATAGTTTTGAAGAAAGAGACCCCCAAAGCCGCAGTGTGTCAGGTGTTCGAGAAGGTCAATACCGGCGGCGTTGCTCTCAACGTCTTCGAATTACTCACCGCCACGTATGCCGCTGATGATTTCGATCTGCGCCACGATTGGGAGGCACGGGAACGACGATTTCGCAAGTATAAAGTGTTGACTTCGATTGCGAACACGGACTTCCTGCAGGCGATAAGCTTGCTGGCGACCAGGGCGAAACGACTGGAGGCCCTGGACGCCGGCACGAGTGCCGACAATGCTCCCGGTATTAGTTGTAAGCGCAAAGAGATTCTGGAACTAAGTCTGCTGGATTACCAGAAGTGGGCAGAGATAGTTACTAAAGGTTTCAAGAATGCTATCCGCATCCTTCACGCGCAACACGTCTTTGATGCGCGCGACCTGCCTTATCGGACTCAGCTTACGCCGCTGGCTGCCGCTCTGGCGATCTTGGGAGAGCGCGCGGAACAAGATGGGGTAAGGAAAAAGCTGGGCCGATGGTACTGGTGCGGTGTTTTCGGTGAACTTTATGGCGGGGCCATCGAAACTCGCTTTGCACGGGACGTACCTGAGCTGATCCAATGGATCGACGGAGGACCAGAACCTTCGACCATCGCCGATGCGAATTTTGCGCCCGCCCGTTTACTAACACTTCGGAGCCGAAACAGCGCAGCATACAAGGGCGTCTCAGCCTTGCTGTTGCGGGAGGGTGGGCTAGACTTCCGGACCGGCGATGCGATTGGGCTGCAGATGTATTTCGATGACAAGATCGATATCCATCATATTTTCCCTCAGGATTGGTGCCGCAGCAATGGAATCGAACCTCGTCGGTGCGATTCCATTGTGAACAAAACTCCCCTATCGGCTAAGACAAATAGGCAGATTGGCGGAAACGCTCCGAGCGTTTATCTTCCCCGAATCGAGAGGAGCGCTGAAATATTGCCTGAACGTATGGACGAGATCCTTGCTTCGCACCTAGTCGACGCGACCAAATTGCGCGGAGACGATTTCACTGAATTCTTCTCTGCTCGGGAGGCCAGATTAGTGGACCGCATTGAGCAGGCAATGGGTAAGCCCATAGCGCGCGGTGTTTCAGAGCCAGCCACCGAAGAGGTACCCGAATACCAGGATGACGAGGCCGAGGTAACGACATTGACATCATAGCTGCTGTAATAATTTAACCATACAAACTTCAGCGGTGTTTCAACTGGTTTTGGAGCTAAGAATTTCGGTAACGTGACCGCTGCGCTCGATCCTCACATTGTGGAGTTTGCTTTGCGCTACGAATTTTGAACAGGGAAGGTGTTCCTATGCGCTTGAGCCTGTGGCTTCGCCTAGGCACGGTGTTGCCAGCCTTGGTCTGTCTGGTAGCAATTGCCTGTCGATACGGAGTGGCCAGCCCGCATCCGCAGCAATCGGGTTCCCAGCCACCCACGGGAATGGAGAAGATCAAACACGTCGTATGGGTCATCCAGGAGAATCACAGCTTTGATAATTACTTTGGCACGTTTCCAGGGGTTGATGGCATTCCTCCCGCGACCTGTCTGCCTAAAATGCCCGGAAGCAAGGCCTGCGTGAAGCCTTTCCACATGCCGGCAGGAGCTCCTCCGTGTGATCTTGGGCACGCGTGGCCCTTAGCCCACGCCGCTTATGACAATGGCAAGATGGACGGGTTCGTTTGGGCTGAGGGAACCTCCTACACCATGGGCTATTACGACCGGCGCGATATTCCGAACTACTGGTCCTATGCCGAGCATTTCACCCTATGCGATCGATTCTTTTCTTCGCTCTTGGGACCTAGTGGCCCGAACCACGTATACACCGTCGCAGCTCAATCCGGCGGGCTCATTGTCAACGTGGCAACACTCAAGGAACTTGAAAAGACTCTGGATGACCCCGCCGGTTTCAGCTTCGCCTCGATCGTGAATTTGTTCGAAAAGACGAAGCTCAGTTGGAAATATTACGTTCAAACGCTTCCCGCTCCCCTGGCGAGCAAGTTTACGAAATACGGCGGCGTGTTCAGCCCGGCTCCCGACGTCTACAACCTTTGGAACCCATTGCCAGGATTCAAAGCGGTTCGAGACAACCCGGCGCTCATGGCGCACATGCAAGATTTGAAAGAATATTACCGGGACCTGGATCAAGGGACGCTGCCGCAAGTCTGCTGGATCGTGCCGTATTTCGAGGACAGCGAGCACCCGCCCTCCCCGATTGCCGCAGGAATGTGGTACGTCACCAAGCTCATCAACGCACTAATGACAAGTCGTTACTGGTCGGATAGCGTCATCTTTCTTACGTGGGATGATTATGGTGGCTTCTACGATCATGTCGAGCCTCCGGTCGTGGATGCCTTTGGCTACGGACCGCGTGTGCCCATGATTGTCATTTCCCCGTACGCCAAGCCGGGGTATATCGCGCACACGACCTACGATTTAACCTCGGTCTTGAAGTTCATCGAGGAACGCTGGGGGATGGGACACCTCACGGCGCGTGACGACCGGGCGAATGGCATGCTGGACTGCTTCGATTTTAGCCAGGCGGCAAATCCTCCGCTAGTCATTCCGGTCCCGGCAAAGCTACGCTTCCGGAGCGGGGCGCCATGCTCCTTCCCGCCGTCACTGCCGCTGCCATACCTGCCGTATACGGCGCCCAGGATCCGCCGCGTTGCGCCGCCGCCGCAAAAGAGATGACGCCGTAACGCATAAAAGGGAGGCTTCGAATCCACATACCTTTACGGTAGCGGTATCTTGATTTCCGCGCCGCATCGCTCCGCAGAGACGTAAGCGCTATACAGAGTGGCGATGGTATCCCGCGCCAGTTCACCTCCCGAAAGTGGCTGGCGCCGGTGTTGGACGCATTCGGCGAAGTCCTGAAACTCCTGCGGATAGCCGTGCTGCCAGTCCTCTTCCGCCGCGGGGCGGCTCCAGCCTTGCTTGGTACCGATCTTTTCCACCAAATAGACGTCCTTCAGCAGGTCCTCGCGCGGATTGTAAGTTTCAAGCGCGTCGACCGGATTCAGATTACAGCGGGTGCGATGGTTGTTGGCGAAAACTTCCAGCCAGTTGTGGACTCCGCCCAGGACGAGCTCGCTCGCGAAGATGTCCGCGACGGTTCCGTCTTCGAACGTCAAGTGGACCTGGCTGTAGTCTTCGACGTCGTCGTACGTGGTACGCAAAAAACCTTCATCGCGATAAGTCTTGAGGCGGGTAATGGAGTGGGTGCGTGCGCTCACTGTGGCCGGGCGGAGAGGCTTCCCCGCGCGCGCTTCACCTTCCGAGCGCTTTAGGCTGAGCGCGGCGGTCAGCGGATGGCAGCCCTTGCCCACGAGCGACCCACCACCGCTGAATTTCCACACGCCATAGTAGGGGGAATGCGACCCGCTGTGCGATTCGTCTCCGACCATCCAGAGAATCTGGCCGCCGCTCTTCACCAGGATTTCCCGCTCTTTCTGGATGGCGGGAGCGTAAACCCAATTTTCAGCGCAGGCTAGAATTTTTCCCGACTCACGTGCCGCCGCCAGGATGCGATCGCAACTGGCGAGCGCTTCACGGAGCATCGTCTCCTTCGGAAAGACATCGCCTCGGAAAGAATCCGATCCCGGACCGTAATAGCCGGTGAAGGGCTTTTCAACCATCACGTGCTTTCCAAGCCGAAAAGCCGCAATTGCCAGCGGCTCGTGTGCTGCCGGAGGCGCACAAATGTCGATGACGTCGCAAGCCTCGGCGAGAGCGTCAAAGGAATCGAATGAGCGGACCCCGAATTCGCGGGCAAACGCCTCACGGGAATCGCGCACTTTCGACGTGACCCCGATGACTTCCACCGGCACGCCGTAAACTTTCTGATACCCGGACCAATGAAATCGCGCTGCAAACCGCGCCCCAGCCATGCCTATCCGGATAGCGTTGCTCACCGAAGGCTCCCTCCTTCTTGAACGGCTAGCTACTGACGCCGCCTGCGTTGCGCCATCGGAAACGAAGGATTCTATCACTACCGGCGGCGATCGGGCTAAGGACGGCTCGCCTATCAGGTAATCACCCTAGAACCTCTAAGGAATTATTACGCACCGTTGCGCAATAATTACGCTGTTTACCTTCCTGCCAGGCAACTAGCTCGTTGCAAGTCAATGGATTGTCGATTTGACAAAAAATGGCACATGATCTGCACAGTCGGTAGCTTCTTGGTAGTTACGGCAAACGTCAACACACATAACGCTGGGTCGTAATAGCGGGTATCGCAAGTTCCTCGGTAAACTAGGTTGGCGGCCCACAACAAGAATCGGGTGACCGGAATTGTCCCTGCCGAGTTACGCTGACAAGTTCTTGGTCGTCACGGGCTGAGAAGCGCACACAGTGTTGGATTGGAATAACGCGCTAGAAAGCCCTTTCTTCGACCTGCAAGACCAAAGCAGTCCCTGACAGAATTAGCTGAATGCGGAGACAGTGGCCGCGAAGCAACTGGGGAAATGTCCAGAGCTTGAGCACTGCCTGGACTACGCGCCATCTGCCGCAACGGTGAAAGTGTCTACTAGAGCGGATTGAACCTTCTCTGAGGCCTGGGGAGTGTCTGCGGTCGAAGTCAATTCTCTGGAGCCCATTCTTCCGCATGGTACCGTTGTTTTCGCCTTTAGCGGGAACCCGAGCAGGTGGAGGGTCGCGTGACGCATTCTTCGCAACACCTGAGAAAATCCGACGACGAGGCCGCGCGCCATTTAGAATCGCCTGCCTCCTCCTATCGCTGGGCGCTCTCTGCGTGCCGAGCGCAGCTCGATGCAGCACGTTGTGGGGCAATACCGCGCCGGCCACGCCGGCGTTTTCCGATAGCCATGCGTATGAAATCGGCGTCAAGTTCTATTCCGATGTGCCCGGGTTCATCACCGGCATCCGGTTCTATAAGGGACCTGGAAACACGGGAACCCACGTCGCCCATCTTTGGGACAGCTCCGGCCACCTTCTCTCCAGTGCCACGTTCACGAGTGAGACCAGTTCCGGCTGGCAGCAGGTCAACCTGGCAACCCCTGTGGCGATCAAAGCGAACACAATTTATGTGGCCTCCTACTGGGACCCGTACGGGCATTACGCGCTCAACCGTCCCTATTTCACCACTCAGTACAACAATCCTCCGCTCCATTCACCCGCCAGCGGAACGTACGGACCGAACGCGGTGTTCAGGTACGGCAGCAGCGGGTTCCCTACGGAAACCTACGATTCCAGCAATTATTGGGTCGATGTCGTATTCACTCCTGCGTCGACCAGCACCCTGTGGGGCAATACCTCACCGGCCACGGCAGCGTTTTCGGATAGCAGAGCCTATGAAATCGGAGTTAAGTTCTATTCCGATGTGGCGGGCTCCATCACCGGCATCCGATTTTATAAGGGACCTGGAAACACGGGCACCCACATCGCCCATCTTTGGGACAGCAGTGGCCACCTTCTCTCCAGTGCCACGTTCACGAGCGAGACCAGTTCCGGCTGGCAGCAGGTCAACCTGGCAACCCCTGTGGCGATCAAAGCGAACACAATTTATGTGGCCTCCTACTGGGACCCGTACGGGCATTACGCGCTCAACCGTCCCTATTTCACCGCTCAGTACAATAACTCTCCGCTCCATTCACCCGCCAGCGGAACGTACGGACCGAACGCGGTTTTCAAGTACGGCAGCAGCGGCTTCCCTACGGAAACCTACGATTCCAGCAATTATTGGGTCGATGTCATATTCGCTTCAGAGACTTCCACTGTCTCGACGTCTACCACAACTACACCTACGACTACAACTACACCAGCAACATCCTTGCTAAGTGTCGCGCCCACCTCTCTCAGCTTTGGAAACATCACGATCGGGAGCAGCAGCACCTTGCCAGTGGTGGCGAGCGACACCGGCACTGGCAGCGTCACCATTTCGCAAGCCACCGCCACCGGTGCTGGCGTCAGCGTGAACGGCCCGTCGCTGCCTCTGACCTTAGCCGCCGGACAGAACACCAGCTTCAGCGTAACCTTCGACCCCTCGACCGCCGGCAGCGTGAGTGGAGACTTGTCAGTGGTGAGCAACGCCTCCGATTCGCCCAGCCTGGTCACGCTTTCGGCCACGGGCGCGAACCAGCACTCAGTTACGCTGAGTTGGTTGGCAAGCACTTCCAGCGGCGTGGTCGGGTATGACGTCTACCGCGGAACCGCGTCCGGGGGACCGTACACCAAGGTAAATTCGGCACTGGTGAGCGGTACGACATTCACGGACACGACGGTCGCGGCCGGGCAAACCTACTATTACGTGGCGACGGCAGTGAATTCCGCAGGTATCCAGAGCGCTTATTCCAGCCAAGCCGCTGCAGTTATCCCTTCTCCCTAAATGGCAGGTTTCTTCCCAGGAAACCCAACCAATCACTGAGAGCGAATTTCCCGATTTATGCGGTATAATATACATAAACGAGCCCGCTTGATCGGATAACTCGCTTAGAAAAAGAGAGGGAGTATTTTGTCTGAGGAACGATTGAAACTCGCGGTCTTTATTGACTTCGACAACATTCAGATCGGTGTCAGGGATACGCTGAGCAAGGATTTTGACGTCTCTTTGGTGCTGGAAGCGTTGAAAGAACGCGGAGAGGTGGTGGCTAAGATTGCGTACGCCGACTGGGCGCGGGCGGGGGAGCACAGCCGCCAAATGACGCAACACGCCATCCAGATGGTGCAGCGAAGCGTGACACCGCGCGGCGACAAGAATGGGGCGGACATCAACTTGGCCCTCGACGCGCTCGAGATGGCTTTCACGCGGCACCATATCAACGCCTTTGCCATTGTAGGCGGCGACAGCGACTTTATGGCCCTGGTGGAAAAGTTGAAGCAGTATGACAAGCAGGTGTTTGTCATCGGCGGACGAGCCTTCACGAGCAACATCCTCCAGAAAAACTGTACGGAATTCGTCGCGTACGAGAATCTGCTGAAGAGCGACGGCGGCGGACGCGGCGGCAGATCGTCAAGGCGGGGCGAAGCAAGCTCCAGGGCGGTCTCAGAGGCAAGATCGCTCAGCGAAGCGCTGCCCAACATTCAGCGCGCCCTGAAGATTCTCGCCGACCGGGGGGTAGCGCCGCAGCTTGGTCTACTGAAGAGCACTCTGCTGCAGCTCGATTCTACATTCAGCGAGAGGGATTACGGTGCAACGTCCTTCCTCGAATTCATGCAGAAAGTGGACCGCGCCGGCCTGGCCCAGCTGCGCCAGACCGAACGTGGTTTCCTCGTGGAGCCGGTGGAGCCCTCTGCCGACAGCAGCGTTGCCGCTATGTCGCCGGGGGCTGAAAGCGCAGCCGAAGGAGAAGCGCCGGCCGCCGCGGCAGGCGAGGAAAGTGAGCTCTCGTCTGTGTCGCAGGCGCGGGCGCTCGATCTGATGCGGCAAGCCGTAGAGGCGGGCGCGGAACGCAGTCCTGGCCGCCCGCTTTACATCCGGCAAATTCGCGGGCGACTGCGTGCCCTGGATTCAAACTTTGACGAGCGGCAATATGGTTATCGCGGCACGCTGGACCTGCTCCATGCTGCCCAGCGCGAAGGATGGCTCAAGCTGCAACGAGACCATAACGGGGCGTGGCGAATCTACGCCTCAGTTCCGACCTCCAGCCGACCTGTCGACTCGGCTTCCGAAGCCCTGGTTCAACCCGAGGTTGAGCCTGTGACGATTGTGGAAAGTGTAGACACCGCACCGCCGTCTGAATCTGAGCACGAAGCAGGCGTGCCCGAGTCTCCGCAGCTTGCGCCGCAAGAAGGTGCGCTGGAAGCTCTCCAGCCTCCCTTCAAGCAGCCGGAACCCGCGCCTCCCGCCGAGACCAAAACCCGCAAAACCCGCTCTGCAAAGAGCACCAGCAAAACGACTCGGCGCAGGACCGCCACGCGCCGCAAGGCGGCCGGAGGGCCGCAAGAGTGAAAGACGGCTGACCGTCGCGGAGATCGAAGTGCATACTTGTAAGTGTACACTTCGCGGAAATAGCGCAGGGACGTTAGGGAAGTGACCGCGAAAGACTTGCGCCTTAAAACCTCCCAGATTTTGAAGAAGGTTCAGCAGATTGGGAGTGTTACCGTGACGCTCCGCGGCAAACCGGTGGCGAAAATCACCCTGCTGAATGCTGTGTAGCCCCCAAGCATACCCGACCATCCCGCTTGTGGCATGTGGGCTGATCGCGAAGACATGAAGGATGTACACGCCTGGCTGCGCAAAATCCGGACTCCTCGGTACCTGCATTGAGTTTTGACACCGACATCCTGGTCTGGATACTGCGAAGACACCCGAACGCGATCGAGTTTGCGGATTCCGTCCCGGCTGGAGAACGGAACCTATCCGCAATTTTTCGCCTGGAACTGCTCTACGGTTGCCGCGATGCCGCGGAGAGGGAAAGGCTCGACGATTTACTTGCGAACCAGTTCACCGGTGTAATTTCCGTCAGCGAAGGTGTCAGCGGAGAAGCTCAACGGCTAATGGAGCGCTACGCGCTGTTAAGGCGGCCTGGCCCGAGTGATGTTCTGATCGCGGCGACCGCCGTGCAAAGGGACGAATCCGTTGCAACCGGCAACCGCAAGCGTTTTGAATTCGTCCGTGGCCTCGAACTGAAAGTCTTTCGGCCTTAGAAAGGACCAATTACCGTGGGTGATCAGGAACTGATTCCTTCCCGGCAGATTCCCGTCAACATCGAAGACGAGATGCGCAGCTCCTATCTCGATTACGCGATGAGCGTGATCATCGGGCGCGCCCTGCCCGACGTCCGCGACGGACTGAAGCCCGTGCATCGCCGCATTCTTTACGCGATGTACAAGGAGGGCATCAGTTCCAGCAAACGATACTCGAAGTGCGCGGGCGTGGTGGGAGAAGTGATTAAGAAGTATCACCCGCACGGCGACGCGGCCGTTTATGACACACTCGTGCGCATGGCTCAAGACTTCAACATGCGCTTTCCGCTTATCGATGGCCAGGGCAACTTCGGCTCCGTAGACGGCGACCCTCCCGCCGCCTACCGATACACCGAGTGCCGCCTGGCGCGCATTGCCGAAGAGTTGCTGGCCGACATCGAGAAGGAAACGGTCGATTTTGTTCCCAATTTTGACGAATCGACCGAAGAGCCTCTCGTGCTGCCCACGCGCGTTCCCAATCTGCTGATCAACGGCTCGGACGGCATCGCCGTGGGCATGGCCACCAAAATCCCGCCGCACAACCTCCGGGAGATTATTGACGCGACCGTTTTGCTTATTCAAAAGCCGCAAGCGCGCCTGGAGGAGGTATTGGCCCTCGTTCCTGGCCCCGATTTTCCCACCGCCGCCTACATCTATGGAAAGTCGGGAATCCAGTCAGCCTATGCCACAGGACGCGGGCAGTTCACCATGCGGGCCAAAGCGGCCATCGAAAGGCCCACAAAAGACAAGCAGCAGATCGTCATCACCGAAATCCCGTTCCAGGTGAATAAGGCCAAAACGATCGAGCGCATCGCCCAACTCGTGCAAGACAAGAAAATCGAGGGCATTTCCGACATTCGCGACGAATCGGACCGCGAAGGCATGCGGATCGTCGTCGAAATCAAGCGCGGAGAGCAGCCGGAAGTCGTCCTCAACAATCTCTATAAGCACACGCAGCTTCAGGAAACCTTCGGCATGATCCTGCTCGCCATCGTGAATGGCCAGCCGAGGACCCTTTCCTTGATCGAAGCCATTCAACTCTTCGTCGACCACCGCGTCACGGTAGTGCGCCGGCGCACAACCTACGAACTGCGCAAGGCGCAGGAGCGGGAGCACGTCTTGGAAGGGCTGCAGATCGCCCTAGACAATCTGGACTTTGTCATTGCGATCATACGCCTCAGCAGGTCTAAAGCCGAAGCCCGCACGAACCTCCTGACCTGGAGCAAGCATAACCTCAGCGATCAAGGCTGGCTGGAGTATCCGTCAGAGGGTGCCGTCAACCGGAACGCCATCCGAGAGCAGGAATTGCGCCGGCTTGCCGGCGTGGATGCCAACCTGAAGCGCGACAAGGGCGGACGCATCACGCATTACCGGTTCGGTTATTTTTGGTCGCCGAACCGTGGACTTGTTTCCGGTCGAGACGGTCTCTCACCAGCCCAAGTTGATGCCATCCTGGAGCTTCAACTCCACCGCCTTACTCAACTCTCCACGGAAGAGATTCATACGGAATTGGGAGAACTGAAGAGAAACATTGAGAGATACCAGGAAATTCTTAGGAGTGACAAGGAACTACGAAAAGTGATTGTGGACGAGCTCAAGCAGGTGCAGAAAGAATTCGGAAACGACCGCCGAACGCAGATCATCGAGGAACAGGCCGAAATCAAGCTTGAGGACCTGATCTCGGTCGAGGATGTGGTGGTCACGGTATCCCATTCAGGCTATCTCAAGCGCACACCACTCACCACCTATCGCCAGCAAGGACGCGGCGGAAAGGGACGGATCGGGATGAAGACTCGCGAGGAAGATATTGTCGAGCACCTCTTTGTCGCCTCCACCCATAGCTACATCCTCGTGTTCACGAACAATGGAAAAGTTTACTGGCTGAAGGTTTACGAGATTCCGGACGTGGGCGCCGCCGGGAAAGGCAAGCACATCCTGAACCTCGTCAACCTCGTGCACGGAGAAAAGGTTGCGGCCGTGCTGGCCGTCAAGGAACTGGTGGACGAACCAAAGGAAATCAAGGTTGACGGTACTGCATACGCCGCCGCAGGCTATGTGGTGCTGGCGACGCGTCAGGGTCTGATCAAGAAAACCCGGCTTGCCGAATTTTCCAAGCCGCTCTCGCGCGGCATCGTGGCGATGAAGATTGAAGAAGGCGATGAGTTGATCGGGGCGAAGCTGACCTCCGGCCGCGACGTTATTTTCCTTGCCACGCACGAAGGCATGGCCATCCGCTTTCCGGAGCAAGACGTCCGTGACATGGGCCGCGCCGCTTACGGTGTTTACTCCATGGACCTCGCCAAGGGCGACTTCATTGTCGGAATGGAGATTGTGGGAGAAAAGGAATTGATCCTCTCCGTCACAGAAAAGGGATACGGCAAGCGCACGGCCATCACCGAATACCGGCTGCAGTCCCGAGCCGGCAAAGGCGTGATCAATGTGAAGACCGTGGAGCGCAACGGCAAGGTGGTGGGCGTGCTCAGCGTCACCGAGGATTCAGAAGTGATGATTATCAGCCAGCAGGGAAAGATCACGCGGCTGGATTCCAGCACCATCCGCGAAAGTGGACGTTCTGCGCAGGGAGTTCGGCTGATCGCGCTTGAAGGAGACGACCGCGTGGCCGCCGCGTGTCTTGTGCGTACCGATGAGGACGCCGGCGCGGAGCCCATCCAGCCAACCTTGATTCAGTAGAGCCGGGCTTCAGCCCGGTATGTGCCGCCTTAAAAGAGGCGGCCCAACCGTCGCGCATTTTGCGATGCGTGCGACCATTATTTTGGCAGCGTGATTTCCCGGCTTGCGACGTCGAGATACCGCCCGCCGGCTGTGAGATAAACCACGGCCAGGAATTTCTGGCCGGAAGCGGCGAGCGCCGAGCGAGGCACGCTAAGCCTGACTTGCTTGGATTCAGAGGCTGCGCCCGGCAGCAAGACATTGGTCAGCATCATGCCATTCGCCATTCGGTAAGCCGGGTTATGGGTGGTGACCAGCCGGCCATTGCGCATAAAGCCTGCCGCAACTCTCACTCGCGCGCCCCGCGCATTGTGTACCTCGAAAGAAACGTCGAAAACTAGAAGCTGGCCTCCTTTTGCCGTCGAAAACGTCCACCGCCCGATCGAGCCGTAAGGCGGCAGGTTGCCCCCGGGCGATTTGGCGGCGTCCGGCCAGTCCGATCGGAAGATGTCGGTCGCCTCATCGTAGTAGTGCAGACTGTGCTGCTCCCGCGTTTCAAGCCGTGGATGGCGCGAAAAAATTGTAAAAGGACCCATCCCGCCTCCGACCGCGTGACGCAGCCGCTGGTCTAAAAGAACGGCAAAACCGGGCTGGTAACCGGCTTCAGCCATTAGCATCATGCCAATCAGGTCAGCTTGCACCTCCACCTCGCGGTCCCGCGTGACCACAGAGATGCCTTCGCCTAGATGGAGAGCGGGAAGGCGGGCGGGGCCAAGGGTGTAACCTTGCGTGCGAGCCTTTTGGTACGCCGCTCTGACGAGCTTTCCAAAGCGGGGCAGGCAGCCGGGGTGTTGGAGAAAGTTATGACCGAGCTCGTGCCCGATGACAGCGGCCCACACACCGCGGTCGTCGTCGAGGAGTCGGAATAATCCCTTCGTGATGTAAACCTTGCCGCGCGTGTTCGTCATTGCGTTGGGATGGAAGTCATCGAGCAGAATGACCTGGTAATGTAGTCGCGGTCCCGCCTGGCCCAACGGGGTCGAAAGCAGGCGCTTGAGTACGGCATCGGCCAGGCGGTTATTGGGTGTGCCGGTGATTTTGGTAGGCGCCGCGAAGGCGGAAGAACTCACAAGGAGAACGGCGGCGAAGAGGCTTGCAGAGCGGAAGCGGCTTTTCATGATGGCGCAGTCGGATAAGGATCAGCCCCGATTGTTGAGGATATTCAGCTGCACCCCACTCTGTCAACGAAAACGCCTTGTTAGTAGTGTCCTAATTTCAGGTGTAGCGCCGAGCTTTCGCTCGGCAGGTGCCGGCCTGAAGGCCGGCGCTACCTGAGATTAGGACACGACTAAGCTATAAGCAATGTCCTAAAAGTAAATTGGCTTGTGAGGTGGGAAACAAAGCGGGAACGATCTTTATGGAGAAGCGCATAGCGGGGACGACCATCTTTGTGGTCCGCGTCTGTTGGCCCAGGAGGCCGATAACGCCGCCCGAAGGAAAAAGGACGCCACAAATTGGACGCGCCGCGACATTACAACGCTGCAGACATGATTGCGATCGAACCGGCGTGGACCGCAAAAACGGCGGTTCGCGCTACCTACTTTGTAATCGGCTCGGTAAAAAGCAGTCGCTCATGTCGCTTCGTGACATCCCGATGATCGAAAATGCTCGTTCATGCCAGAGAAGGCACTGGCGGGTTGATGGGTTCGACCCGGCAACCAAGGCTCCGGAGCTCGCGGATCATTCGCGCAGCGCGATTCTGTTTCGACCACTGATTAACGGTCGGACCCGACTTCTGATAACGGGCACTCTGATGCAGAACCTTCCAGATGAGTCGGCAAAGTCGGTGGGCGATGGGGCCAATGGTTTG
>JAKAWG010000157.1 GCA_021817045.1 Acidobacteriota bacterium | reverse complement strand
CAAAGTTATAGAAAACAAGACGATTAGAGCAAGAAATGAGCTGAAAACCGGAATTTGTTTGTCCAAGATACGGCCAATTAAAGAAACACTTGAAGTGTGCCGTAATCGCTCGGATCGGGCGAAGCGCGCAACGTTCATGCCTTCTATTTCCGCAACCATCGTCACCCATAGCGAAGCGGCAGACATTGCCCGCGTCAGCCTCGAGAAGGCCCAACGCGCCGACGACGAGGGGAGGACACTGTGAAAATCACAAGACTAAGCTTGCTGATTGTTGCCTTGATGTCGCTCAGCGTCATGGCGCGCGCGGATTCGCACATTGAAAGGACACTCGCACTCGCGTCGGGCGGGGAATTTGTGCTTGTATCAGACGCGGGCAGCGTTAGCGTGACGGGTTCGAGCGTGTCTGGCGTCAGGATCGTCGTCACTTCGAACCGTAACGATCTGGAGTCTCTGTTCAACTTTGATTTCGAGGCAAGCGACGGCGTGGCGCGGGTGACGGCACGCAAGAAATTCTTTCACTGGCCCTCACACCTCAATCTGAAGTTTGATGTTAAGGTGCCGGAGCGAACGCGACTCAGCATCAGGACCGGCGGCGGATCGGTTGAGATCTCGTCGCTTCAAGGCGAGCAGCATGTGTATACATCCGGAGGCTTGATTGACGCGTCCGACGTTCGTGGCAACGTTCTGGCACGCACCTCCGGAGGCGCCATCCATATCCGCGGCGTAACAGGCGACGCCGATCTGGGCACCTCGGGCGGCTCCATCCGCGTGAATTCTTTGAACGGGTCTCTGGAAGCGCGTACCAGCGGCGGCCCAATTCGCATCAACGGCTTAACGGGCCGCGTGAGCGCCCACACTTCGGGTGGGTCGATTCAGGCCATGCTCACGCGGGGTGACAGCCAGGGAGGCGAGCTTGAAACCTCCGGCGGCTCGATTCGAGTGAGCCTCGACCCCAGGGCGAACCTCAATATTGACGCCGCGACTTCAGGAGGCTCTATCTCGAGCGACCTGCCGTTACGCGTACAGGGCAAGATTTCGAGTTCAAGTTTGCACGGCACGCTCGGCTCGGGTGGACCAACGCTGCTTCTGCGCGCCAGCGGCGGCTCGATTCGCATTACATCGAGTTGAGCCCTGATAAAGTCTTGCGATGGAGGCTGCAACCCACTTCCAAAGTCAGGAGCGCAGATGCGCGCGGGCGGAGCGTTGTTGGCCCGGGCGGCGGGCCTTACAGTTGGGCAGGAATTCGAAGGCTGATTGAGTCTTTGCCAGCCGCGCCTACCTGTCGTCAGGAATGAAGGTGCGGAAACCCTCATAAGGTTAGGGCCGGCTGACCTCGGTTTCCGCTTCCCCGGTGTGGATCGACTGCTGAACCTTGCTGTGCTTGCGACTGTAAAGGAAATACACACCGAGGCCGATCACCAGCCAGGTGAGGAAAACCTCCCAGGTCAGCAGATGGAGCGCGAACATCATGAGCAGGGAAACCGCCATGCCCATGATCGGCGTAAAGGGCACCCACGGAGCCCGAAAGGGCCGGTGCAGATCAGGCCGCTCCCGGCGCAGCACCCAGACGCCAGCGCAGACGATGGTGAAAGCGAAGAGCGTTCCGATGCTGGTGAGTTCAGCGAGCGTGGAAATGGGCAGCGTGGCAGCCAGCAGGGCTACGCAGACGCCGATGCCGGTGGTCGAGATATAGGGTGTACGAAGCCTGGGATGAATTTTGCTGGCCCAGCTCCACAGCAACCCGTCTCGCGCCATGGTGTAAAAGACGCGGCTTTGGCCCAGCAACATGACCAACATGGTTGAGGTCAAGCCCCCGATGGCGCCGATCTTGACCAGGAAACTGCCCCAGCGGACACCCGTCACGTCCACTCCGACGGCAATGGGATCGGCCACGTTCAGGCGGGTATACGAAACCAAACCGGTGAGGACGATGGCTACCAGAATATACAGAACCGTACAGATCGCCAGCGTTCCGAGAATGCCGATTGGCATGTCGCGCTGAGGGCGGCTAGCCTCCTGGGCGGCGGTGGAGACGGCGTCGAAGCCGATATAGGCAAAGAAGATAATTCCCGCTCCCCTCAGAACACCGCTCCAGCCAAACTCCCCGAAGTGCCCTTTATTGGGAGGAATGAATGGGTGCCAGTGGGCGGCGCCTAATGGGAAATGTCCCATTAGGAACGCAATACCAAGGCCAATGAAAATCAGCAGTACCGAAACTTTCGCAATCACGATGGCCGTATTGACGTTGGCCGATTCTTTGATCCCCTTCACCAGGATTGCCGTCATTAGCAGGATGCCGAGAAGCGCCAACAAATCGAAGCGGGCGGTGGCGTGAGGAAGACCGGCACCCGCGCATCGGATTTCGCTCTCGAGGGCGGCTAGCGGCTCCCAACGCCCGCGATAGAGCACCAACGTCGTACCCGGCGCGCCGGACACCGCGGGAGGAATGCGGATGTTGAGATCCTCAAGCAGACTGGTGACATAGCCGCTCCACCCTACGGCAACCGTTGCAGCGCCGAACGCGTATTCCAGGACTAGGGCCCAGCCGATCACCCAGGCCACGATTTCACCCAAAGTGGTGTAGGCGTAACTGTAAGAGCTGCCGGCGATGGGAATGAGCGCGGCGAATTCGGCGTAACATAGCCCGGCAAAGACGCAAGCGATACCGGCGACGATGAAGGAAAGCACGATGGCAGGGCCGGCGGCAGTGGCGGCGACCGGGCCGGTCATCACAAAAATTCCCGTTCCAATAACCGCTCCGATGCCGAGGGTAATGAGACTGACGGGGCCAAGAGCCCGCTTGAGTGTGTGTTCACCCGTTTCCGAGGCTTCGGCAAGCATCACGTCGAGCGGCTTCTTCGCCAACAAGCCTTTCATTCAGCTTCTCCTTCCCGGTAATTCTCCACGACCTGCAGAAGCGCGCCGGCGCGCGCCGCAATATCCGGCGCAGAGAAGAGGGCGTCAATGACAGCCACGGCGTCCGCTCCCGCTTCAAGGGCCGGGCCCGCGTTTCGTAGATCAATTCCGCCAATCGCTACAAGCGGTTTGCTTGTCAGTTGCCTCGCCGCTCGTAGCCCGGACAACCCCACAACCGGGTCCGGACGCTCCTTGCTGCGGGTCGCGAAGACGGGCCCGAACGCCACGTAGTCAACGGGCTCGCGGTTCGCCTGCTCGACCTGCTCGAGCGAGTGCGTGGATAGGCCGATGATCTGCCCCGCAGAGAGAATCTTGCGGGCCTTACACGCGGGCAGATCGTCCTGCCCGAGGTGTACGCCATCAGCGCCGGCGGCCAAGGCAATGTCGGCACGATCGTTCACGATGAATATCGCCCCAGCATCCCGGGCGAAGGCGGCCAGCCGCTGACTCGCGTCGTAAACCGCCCGCGAAGCTCCGTGTTTGTCGCGGTACTGGAACATGCGCACCCCTGCGGCGAGCAAGCTCTCGGCCACTTCCGGCACCGGCTCTGGAGCGAGCCGCTGCGCGTCAAAGATTGCATACAGACGCGGGAAATGCAGTGACGAGGACATAGCAATCAGCAGTCAGTAAAAAAACTGGACCGTGCCGGATCGACTGGATGACCGCTGAGAGCTGATTGCTGATCGCTCTCTTCTCACCCATCACGGCCTGTTAGCTTCTGCCTGCCGCCGTTGCTTCCGCCTTGCTCTCGCCCTGCAGGAAACGGTCGACGAAGTGCGTGCTCATACGGCCGGCGCGGAAGTCTCCGTCCGCCATGATCCTTTCGTGTACTGGAATTAAAGTGGAGATTCCCTCGATGATGAACATCTCGAGCGCGCGCTTCATGCGCGCGATCGCTTCGCTGCGGTCGCTGCCGTGGCAAATGAGTTTCGCAATGAGCGAGTCGTAGTAAGGAGGGATGACCGACTCCGTGTAGACGGCGCGGTCCACGCGCACGCCGGGCCCGCCAGGCAGGTGCAGCCCGGTTACCAAGCCTGCGCACGGGGTGAAGGTCTCGGGATCCTCGGCGCAAATGCGGCACTCGATGGCGTGCCCGCGCAGCGTCGTCCGCTTCCACTCGTCTCCTAGCCGCTCTCCGGCCGCGACGCGAATCTGCTGCTTCACAAGGTCAAAGCCGGTCACCATCTCAGTCACTGCGTGCTCCACCTGAATTCGGGTGTTCATTTCCAGAAAATAGAGGCGGCCTTCCTCGTCCATGAGGAATTCCACCGTGCCGGCGTTCGTATAGCCAATTTTCTCCAGAGCTCTTAAGACCTGGCCACCCATCTGCTGGCGCGTCGCGGCGTCCATCGCGGGGGACGGGGACTCTTCCACCAGCTTCTGGTGACGGCGCTGAATCGTACATTCGCGCTCGCCGAGGTGCGTGACCATGCCATGCTCGTCCGCCATTACCTGGAATTCGATGTGCCGAGGCGAGGCGACGTACTTTTCGAGATAGACTCCTGGTGAGCCAAATGCAGCCTCGGATTCTGCCTGCGCAGTCTGTAAAGCGCTCGAAAGTTCGTCCGCCGAGCGCACAATGCGCATACCGCGACCCCCGCCACCGGCCGCAGCCTTAATCATGATGGGATATCCGACTCGCTTCGCTTCCCGTTCCGCCTCCTCAGCCGAATTAAGCACACCACTTCCTGGAAGCACGGCCAGCCCGAGTTCGGCCATCTTTTCCCGTGCGAGGTCCTTATCGCCCATCAACCGAATCACTTCTGGACGCGGACCGATGAAGGTGATCTTGGAGGTTTCGCAGACCTCCGCGAAGTGGGCGTTTTCGGAAAGAAAGCCGTAACCGGGATGGATTGCTTCGGCGTCGGAGATTTCCGCGGCTGAGATGATGCTGGCGATGTTAAGGTAGCTGTCCGCGCTGCGAGCCGGCCCAATACAGATGGCCTCGTCCGCAAAGCGCACGTGCAGCGCGTCACGGTCCGCTTCGGAATACACCGCAACCGTGCGCACGCCCAGCTCCTTGCAAGCGCAAATGATCCGCACAGCGATCTCGCCGCGGTTGGCGATCAGAACTTTTCGAAACATGATTTCCTACGGGCCTCAGACGGCTCAGTGCGTC
>JAKAWG010000156.1 GCA_021817045.1 Acidobacteriota bacterium | reverse complement strand
CTCGCCGCCGCCGGCCGCCGACACGTCCGCTCCCTCCAATACAAACCCGGCCTGCTGCGCTCCTTCATCCGGCACAGTCCGCTTTCTTTGCGCCTCTGCTAGGACATTACTTTTGTAGGTATCAATAGGTGACACGACGGTTTTCATCGGCCCGAATAATTCGGGCAAGACAGCTATCCTCGATGCGGTTCGCATTGCGCTTACTCGCCGTTGGGGTCAGCGCGGGACCGGATTCACAGAACACGATGTCCATCGCGCAAATGATGAAGGCGATCCCCGGACGCTGCCGCCGGTGACGATCGACATTGTGCTTGAAGAGCCGGAGGTGGGTGTATGGGATGCCGACATGGTCGCTGTGCTCGAAGACGTCATGACCATACTACCAGGGGGTACAAATGGAGTGACGGTGCGGGTCGCCTGTGTCTGGAACGCCGACAAGGAGGCGTTCGACCCGCGGTGGGAATTCTTGGATGCCGGAGGTCAGCCTATGACGGGCAAGGCACAGCGAGCTACGAACCTGACCGGTTTCTTCGCGTATTTGCCTCTTTTTTGGCTGAACGCGTTGCGCGATGCCCCAGATGAATTCACCCCGCGCGCGAGCTATTGGGGCAGACTGTTACGAAGCGTCCGCATTCCGAATGAACTCGAGAATGAAGCATTGAAGACGCTCGCTGATCTGGACTCTCGTCTTATCGCTGCTGATCCCCACTTGGCGGAAATCGCCCGAGGCATTGGACAAGCTACCCAAGTCGCTATTGGAGAGGGCCCAGGAGCGGCCAAGTTCAACATGCTGCCTCTCGGGATCGAGGCTATGCTGCAGAGGACCGGGCTCATGTTGCGCAATGAGAATCTCTGGCCCTGGTTGCCACTCGCTAGCCATGGTCAGGGCCTGCAGAGCTTGACGGTAATCTTCCTTCTGCAGGCTGCAGCGCTGCAGCAACTGACTGAGGCGGAACGTCCGGGCATCGAAGCGGTCTTTGCGATCGAAGAGCCCGAAGCTCACTTGCATCCACAAGCGGCGCGAACGCTGCTGCCGCACATATTAGCGCTGAAGGGTCAAAAACTGATCGCCACGCACTCTCCGTATTTCACACAGCATGTCCCACTCCACGATCTTCGCTTGGTACGCTTGCGCGGTGGTAGCACTGAGGTCGCTGCGATCCCGCGCCGGATTGTCTCAGATCTCCCATGGACGGACCAAGTGGCATCGCTCGCCGTACACAGCGGTGCGATGTTCGAGAAAGATTCGGTGGGAGGGCGTGTTGTCGCTACCTTCTGGTTCAACGAAGCGCTCGCCGATCGCTTAAAGGCTTGCTATCGGGCAGATCCGACTGGCGCTGCGCGGCGTTCGGCGGTTGATACTCTCAGGCATTCATGCCGGGTGATGGTCTCTCCCGATGACGAGCGGGAGCTCGGCTTCCACGGGCGCCGTATGCGTGGCGAAATCTTCTTCGCTCGTAGGTGGATTCTGGTCGAAGGCGTGTCGGACTACTTGCTGCTGCACGCGCTCGGTCAGGCCCTTGATTGGCCGCTCGACGCGCATGGTGTCGCGGTTATCGACTTTCAGCAGGCGGGGAGTCCGGGAATATATGCGGCGCTAGCCGAGGCTTTTGCAATTCCGTGGAACATTCTGGCCGATGGCGATGCCGAGAGCACGAAATTTCTCAGCCAGCTCAGGGAGAGGGGTTTTCGAGAGAATGACTTACGGACGAGTGGTCAGTTCGTTACGCTGCCGCCGCCAAACAATCTGGAGGACCAGCTGTTCGCGGACGGTCATGAGGCGCTGTTGCGCGAAGTATTGGAAAAGGCGGGCTGCGGGCACGCTCGCGGTTGTACCGAAGCGGACTTGCGCGGACTAGTGAAAAACCGGAAGACGGATTACATGGGAAAACTTGCGTCTCGCGTCGCTGGTGATCCGCAACTTGCTGCACGCATGCCGGCACCGTTCGTGGGCCTAATAACCCGACTCCGGGAGGCCGGGCATGACTCCTGAACTTGCTGCTGCGCTGGAGAGTCTGAGCCTCAATCAAAAGGTGGCCGTAGATTGGGGCGAGGGGGCGGCCATAGTCCTTGCCGGTCCAGGGGTAGGCAAGACGACCGTTCTGACGGCCCGCATTGCCCGAATCCTCGACAGTTCACGTAATCGCAACTTTCGAACCTTAGCCCTTACCTTCACGACGAAGGCAGGAGACGAAATGCGGACTCGCGTCGAGCGATTGGTTCCGGGTCTAACCGATCCCACCTTGATCGGAACTTTTCATGCGTTCTGTGCTCAAGTGCTGCGGCAGCATGGGTCCCATCTGGGCATTCGTCCCGATTTTGGCGTCTACGACCAGGATAGTGATCGCGAAGAACTGTTGCGTGACGCGCTTCGGGAAGCCACTGCAAAGGGAGAACCGGTCGAGGAGAGAGATGTCCGCTGGCTGAAAGCAATTGATCAGCTTCGCAGCAATTTGATAGGGCCAGCGAAAGCAGCCAGTCGCTTTCACGATCAGTCAGACGGTGAACGCGCCGCTCGCGTCTACACGATCTATGAAGCCGCGCTGCGCGACAGAAACATCATGGACTTCAACGGCATGATCCTCGACACATGCCGGCTTGCCCATCAGGTCCCAGCGGTGGCTGCGCGAATTAGACAGTCTTACCCGTACTGGCTCATTGATGAATTCCAAGATACCTCACCGGCTCAGTACAGGCTTGTTCGCTTCCTCGCGGGAAGTGACTTCAAGAACGTGTTCGTTGTGGCGGACGACGACCAGATCATCTATCAATGGGCGGGTGCCAGCTATAGGCAGATTCTAGTATTCCGTGAGCAGTTCTCTCCCAGCCTGATTCAATTGGTCGAAAATCGGCGCTGTCCGCCGGACGTTGTTCGTGCAGCGAACAGCCTTATCGCGCACAACGCCGAGAGAACGCCAGGCAAGGCGTTACTCTTGGCTACCCGTGCCGATGACTGCCCTGCAATCAGCCAGAGAGTGTTTGCGACCGACGTTGACGAGGCGTCCGGCATCGCGGTTGAGATAGCTGCGGCAGGAGCTGGTAGTTGGGGGCGGACGGCCGTGCTCGCGCGTACTCGAGCTATTCTTGAGCCCGTACTGAAGGCGCTCCGGGCGGAGGGAGTTAAAGCTGCAATCGCGACTCGGCGTGATCGTTTCATCTCTCCCCAGTTCACGTGGCTTCAGGCTTGTCTGGAGCAAGCATTACGCCCGAGCGATCGGCACGTCTTCACGATGATGGTCGACGCGGCCAATCGGATAGCTCCTATGGAGTGTGACCCTGCCTTGCTTGCGGCGGAAGCGGAAGCCGCGGGGCGCAGCTTCCTTGAGCAGTGGGCGCTGGCAGCGCAGGGGTGCTCAGAGCCTGAAGCGCAGCGCCTTGCGGACTTTGGGCTTCGCCTGGTGCAGTCTCGGGGAGCGTGGCGGACGGTCATGAAGGAAGCACTCGTCTGGCTGCCGGGGACCGTCGATTCATCGGAGGGCGTGGTAACGGACGCCGAAGATGACAAAGCCGCATGGGAGACTGCGCTCCGCGCGATTCGGGCCGAGAAGGGAGGAGAGCCGGAACTCGAGGAGTTGCTTCAGGGGCTCGCGCTACGTCCAAAGGAGCCGCCACCTGACCCGGAGGCTGTCGCTCTCCTTACGGTCCATGCAGCGAAAGGATTGGAGTTCGATCACGTTTATTTGGTCGGCTTAGCGGAGACGGTTTTGCCATCTTGGCAAAGCCTTCAGCCTAAGGCCCGGCCGGCCGAACTGGAGGAGGAGCGGCGGAATTGTTTTGTGGCCATCACCCGCACCAAGGAGTGTTTGGTGATCAGCCGCTCGGAAAGTTACCGAGGCTGGCGAAAGACAGCTTCTCGCTTTCTAACGGAGATGGGATTAACTGGCGCGAACGGGGCCTGATTCGGCCTTTTTGGCCGGGGCTGGGCACGCCGTTCTTGCAACCGTCGGCCAAGAAGAACCTTGGCGGCTGACGGTTCTGAGGCCATGGACTCGGATCCGCACGAAACTGAGGACGAAAGCCCTTCCGAAATCAAACTTGAAGTCACAATCTGTGATTTCAAGCTGCGGAATTCCTCGTCGTCGAGCTGGAACATGAAGTCTGCAGGAAAGCGTTCGAGGTTCCGCTTGACGGCTTGGACGAGTGGGCGTGGCTCAACATCGTATAGGTGGGCGAGGTCGGTGCTGAGCATGACCTTCTGGCCGCGGAGAAGGAATATGCGGCTTTCGATACGTTCGGCAAGGACGTTGGCTGTCACATCCACTCCTTTGGCTGGCCTTCCTGAACCGTGAGTCGGGTCAATAGCGTTGCGTCGGGTTGCTTCCGTTTTGTTCAACTCGCGCCGTTGACGCTGTGCGGTTTCCGACGGTGGTCGAATTGGAGTTTGACGGTGCGGCGGTGTTTCGGCTGCCATTTGGAGACTGCTGAGCCGCTGACAGCCTCGTAGTTGGTGCCTGACTGTTGGCGGCGGCCTTTTCGCCGGCTTCGAGGTTCTGGGAAAGTGGCGTCGCGGCCGGTTGCCCATCCGACGAATCACGGTTTAGGGAGGGCTTATCTTATTGAGGATTGCATATTATAGCGACAGTTTCATTCCTGCCGGGCTACTTTGGCGTGTCGTTCTCACGCGCAAAGGGTCCCTCGGCGGCCCTGAGCACGCCGAGGACGGCGGCTGGCGCGCCGAGAAGCTCGAGCTTTCGCCCGCGCCGCGCCGGCGCAGTCCGCGATTCCTCGCGCGCAGCCAGTGCCTGGCGCGGCAAGGCCCCGGGACCCCTCGCGCGCGCCAGGCCATTGCATGGCGGCAGGCAGACGCGTCGCGCATCCCCGCATTGCGCTCCCGCTGGTCGAGCAAGCTGCCGTGCGGTCAGCACCGCGCGCGGGGGTGACAGAGACGGGGCGCCCTCTTTTCCTCTCCCCCTCCCCGGCCGGGGGAGAGGATCGAGGCGCCGCCCTGAGCGGAGCGCAAGCGGAGTCGAAGGGAGACGCACCGCGCGCGGCAATGACGGAACGACGCGCGACCGAGCGGAAGCTGCGTAACTATATTGTGCAGTATTGAATAGTATGGCAATGGCCTTGAGATTTGGGTGGCGCAAAGGCAGGCATTCGCGCAGCAGGGGCGCC
>JAKAWG010000155.1 GCA_021817045.1 Acidobacteriota bacterium | reverse complement strand
GTCTTGAAGCTCTCAAGCTCGCCGTCTGCGGCCATGCGGCGAACGGTAGGGGCCGAAAGCCCAAGCAAGCGGGCGGCTTCACTTACCGAACAAGATTCATGCGACATAGGCGTTTTTCAACGATTTTTTCTAAGTTTTTGCAACGTGTTTTTGCGCAATTTTGAAGATTCAGCGCCGGTCGGGAATGCGATTTTTCCATGTTTTTGCACGTTTTTTCCGCTCAACGATTTATATGACCTGAAATTTCGCGCCCAGTCGCCCACAGAGCGCATTTCTCGGAGCTGGTGATACCCTGACATGGGCCGATTATGATCGGCGGTCAGTCCCGCGTCTCCGGCGAATCTCCCAGATTTTTCGCGCGAATTCCGAACGGCGTTCGGGCGGCGTCGCGTGGATCATCTCGACGGCCGCGGCCGGGGGCATCGCGTCTGATTCGCCTTTCATAGAGAGTACAGCCGTAAGCCATTGGCCGAGAGATTTTGCGCCCTGGGCCTGGGGATTCATCTGCCGCGTGCGCCGGCCTATGCCGACGCGGGCCATCACAACCCCAATGCGCGTGTTGCAACGCCGGCAAGCCCAAATCAGGTTTCGCGGCTCCGCGTGCTCCTCGAATCCGTCAATGTGATGCACCTCAACATTGGATGTCGAGCCGCAAAACGCGCACACACGCGGTCCGGACGGTCGGCACTCCGGGGCCTGCACACGGTAACGCTTCGCCCGGTCGCTGATCTGCCCAATCGGCTTTCGCCATGACGCGCCGCAGACCGGGCGCGCTATTCGTTTCCCTGGTCGTCCTCGTCCTGTTCTTCTTCTTCGGGAGCGACAAGGTCCGCAATCTCATCAAGCCGGGATTGGAGTTCCTCGTTTTCCTCTTCCAATTCCGAAATGCGTTCCTGCAATTCATGTCGGGTGGGTACGGCCATGGTGTTAGTTCTCCTTTCCAAAATGTCAGGACTCTTTCGCGGAATCCTTGCGCTGGGATTGACCAACTGGATGCGCCGGTGCTCCGCGTAATCCTCAAGGCTTTCGTCCTCGATTTCGTCCGCCAGCTCGTCATCCTGGCGAACGTCGCGGACAAACTGCACGGCTTTTTCCTTGCGCTTGGCGAGTTGCTCGCGGGTCAGAGCCTTCATCTCAGCACCTCATGCGCCTACTATGCCCATGGCCGCGAGCGCAAATAAAGTGCTTCAGTTTTTTTCTGCGTCGGAAATTGTCGAGGAATTTTTGCTCCGCTGGCGTCGCATGAGACGGCAGCGGTAACGGTAGGCGTTACGAAGGCGGCGAATTTCCTTGCGCCGTTCCGCCCACCTGAGCGCAGCAAGGCCGGGGATGCACTGCGGGTAGATTTTGGGCCAAGCTACACCCTTGCGCCTCAAGGCATAAGCGAGAGTTACGCTCGCCTTGCGCGGTCGCCCTGGATGGGGCGGCAATGCCGCTCTGAGCCACCGTATCACACCTACCTTGGCAGAGACTGCGAAGCCATCCAGGAATACTTGCGGAAACCGGCGGGATAATCGCTTGGCGAAGTTCTCAACTTGACGGCGGAGGGCTTCGTGGTCGGGCAGCGGAATTGGGGAACGGACCATACCAGCCGCGCTCCAAGCCTTACGACATTTTTACGACATTTGGAGCGAGAGCAAAGGGAATCCGCGAAAATCAAGCCTTTTACGCTGTCGGAAATCAACCCCATAGACGCCCATGTTTTTTGTTTTCAATCTACACCCGTTTTCCCAAGCTGGACGTCGCGGGTTCGATCCCCGTCCCCCGCTCCATCCTTTCAATGCCTTAGCTCGACTTCGCCGAATCAATGAGTACAAATTCGCACGACATTACTGCCCGCTGGATGCAGGTGCTTTCACCGGCCAACAATGGGAACGGTCCGAAAGCGAACAGCCCGCAGTTCCGAAATGACGAAGATAATCCTTTCCCTGAGGACGACGCTCAAACCGAGGATGCGCCGTTCTAGCTTGTTCACGAGGTCGGATAAAGGCCGCCGTTCACGTTGATCGTCTGTCCCGTTATATACCCATTTCGTACGAGCATAACTGCGACTTCAGCCACCTCCTCGGGGAGACCGAACCGGCCAACCGGAATCAATTCAGGCTTGGCTCGTAGATTGCTTCGAACCATATCGGTTTCGACCAAAGCAGGAGAAATGACATTAGCCGTGATTCCTTCCTTCGCGAGCTGCGACCCATACCAATGCATCAGGCCGACCATGCCGGCCTTCGATGCAGCGTAATGCGGGCCGACAACTCCACCGATATTTGCGGCCACCGACGAGATGAAGATCAGCCGGCCCCACTGCTTCCGGCGCATTGCGGGCAGTGCGGCCGCCGTGACCAGAAACGCCGAGCGCAAATTGACGTTGATGGCCTCGTCGAACGTCGCGAGATCAACATCTTCGGTCCGCCGAGGCCGCGCCACCCCCGCATTGTTCACGAGAATCGCGACCTCACCGAGCTGATTCGTAATGGTCGCGAGCATTGATTCGACTTCGTTGGGCGAAGAGACATCCGCCCTAAAGGCCAGCGCCCGACGGCCGGACTGAGTGATCGCAGCGACCGCGTCGTCCGCGGCTGATTTGTTCTCCCTATAGTTCACCGCGACATCGACGCCAGCTTGAGCCAGAGCGATAGCAATCGCACGCCCGATACCGCGACTTGCACCGGTCACCAGAGCAATCTTCCCGCTGAGATTCATCCCCATGTTGTTAACCGATATACGCTCTATTCAGTACAGGAATAATGATCTCCGATCGTGTGTTGCCAAGCGCCGTCAGATCTTGCAGGTCCTTCGTCACATCGCCCACGTTAACGCCCTTTCTGTTAGCCCAATTTTCACGCTTTTTGGAGTGTAATCCTGTATTTTCTATAGCTTAAGATTTTTTTCGTCACTACCCGCTTGCCGTACCCAAGTTTTGATGGGTTTGACGACCTCGGTCGGGATGCGGAGCGTGGCATAGATTTCCCGATGCGTGGATTCGGGCGTCGTGACCTTGCGGATTCTCAGCACCCGGTCGCTTTGGGTTTCGTGCAACAAGACGCTGACCACCTGGTGGGTGCGGAGGTGTTGGCGCAAGCTCCACCACGAGGTGTGGACTCCAGCCAGCAAGAACCGGTGCTCGATAGCCGCCAGCAGATGATAGGCGAGCACGCAGAGGAAGATATGGGTCTGCATCCGGTTTTTCAGGTGATGGAAAATCGGGCGTTCCATCAGTGGACTTTTCATCTTCCGGAAGGCGTCCTCCACCCGAGTCAGCAGGATGTAGGCTCGCCAGATTTCATCCGCGCTCAGATCCTCCCGGTCCGTCTTGAGCAGATAGCTTCCGGCCAGCTTCTGGGCGAGCGCCTTCTTCTCGGCCAGTTCTTGCCAGGTCAGGTTCTTCCCCACCGCCTCATAATCGATGGCATAGGAGCGGGCCACGCGCGGGTAGCGCTTGCGCCGTCGCCCGATGGCCTGCTGAGTCATCCTCTCATCTCTCAACTGCCCCTTACCGACGCGCTGCTGAAGCTTGGCCAAATCGGCGAGCAACTTCGCTTCCTGCTTTTCGCGAACGGCCCGATCTTTTTCTTCGCGCCCCTCGCTGCGGCAGAGGATGTAAATCACGTCGCCGTTCCGCTGGCGCTTGATCTGGACGCGGGTCTTCTTCTGAAAGGGATTCCGCGGCGAGGGCGCGCGCACGATCTCTTCCCATCCCTCTTCGGTCTCCAGTTCGGCCAGCCACTGGTTCCGCTCCCCTTGCCGTCCCGCCACCAGGTAGTGCTGCCCGCGCTTGCGAATCTGCGCCAGGTTCTCGCCGTACGCCATGCCCCGATCCACAATCACCGTGGTGCCTGGCCGCTTCCCCGTCCGTTTCTCCAAGGCATCAAGCATCAGGTCCGGGCTCGCTCGATCTTGCGTGTTGCCATCGAAGACTTCGTGCGCCTTGGAGAACCCGTCGCGGTCCAGCACCAAGCCCACCATCACTTGCTTGCAGTCGGGGCGTTTATCGCGCCAGTAGCCGCGCTTCGCCTGCGGGTTGCGCGCTGCTTCGCCCTCGAAGTAGGTTGAGGTCAGATCATACAGAAGGATGGAACCATCCAGATTGAACAGCGTCTTCTCCCGCCCCGCCAGTTCGCGCTCGATGGGTTCGCGCTGCGGATGCAGCCGGTCCAGATTCCGGTACAGCGCCTCGTCGATGAGCGTGGAAAAATCTTCCCGCAGGATGTCGCCCAGCGCCGTGCTCCGAATCCAGTCCGGCATGGCGTGTTCGGAGCAAGGCCCAATCAAGCGGTTCAAGGTCATCGCTTCCGTCAACGCGCAGGCGCGCGGGGAAAGTTCGGCGCGAGTGAGAAGGGCGTCCAAGCCCAGTTGTCGCCACACCTGATGCCCGACACGCACCGGGCCTGCCTCCCGCGCTTCCTCCACCTCCACGTGGTCCACTTCGATCGGGATCGCCACCTCGGACGTCGCCGGCTCCAAGCTGCCGAGCGAACAGATGGTGCGCTGCCATGGGCCTTGGGCAGTCTGAACGGATTCCACCAGGAGGTGGTTGATGTAGGTCTTGCCCTTGAAAACGCGCCGGGTCTTGCGGATGTACATTAGCCACTACATATAAATCCCTACTCTGTGCATGTCAAGGTAGCACTGAAAATTATTCGTCACTATTCTGTTCGCTTCGAGGAACCTGCGCTGAAAGCAGGCCACTTGCGCAAACAATTTCGGCTCTTCGCCAAAAAAGGTGTGGAAGTTGGGCCAATGATGCTGATGGCGATGGTCGGATTTGTCTTGTTAATCGCCTGCACGAATATCGCGGGATTGCTGCTGGCGCGAGGGGTGGTGCGTGCCCATGAAATGGCGGTGAGGTCTGCTGTCGGTGCAAACCGTATCCGCCTGATCCGGCAGTTGCTCGTCGAGAGCTTGCTCATCGGCATCGCCGGCGGAGCGGCGGGCCTCATGTTGTCGGTTTGAAAAGTTCCTCTGCTTCGCGCGGGATTCGATGTCAACGACATCGGCAGGCAGATGGCGCACACGTTGCACCTGGATTGCCGGACGCTGCTGTTCACCGCGGCAGTTTCCTTACTGACAACGATCATGTTCGGCCTCGTGCCTGCCCTTCGTGGTTCGAAGATCGACCTCGCCAACTGGAGTGAACCCTTGAAATGAGACATGCGAGATGGGCACATTTTGCTCGGGAAGGAGAGCAAAGTGAAGCGGAAGCGGTATTCACGGAAGTTGCAGTGGAAGGCAGTCGAGC
>JAKAWG010000154.1 GCA_021817045.1 Acidobacteriota bacterium | reverse complement strand
GTCAGACCAATAACCTTGGGCCAGGCGTCTCGTATCCCAGGCATAACCCCCGCGGCCGTTTCACTGGTGAACGTTTATATCGAAATCCTTCAGCGTAGGGCTTCAACTCCTATATCCAACTGAAAACACATGACTTGGACTTGGCCGCCGCTCGGGCAGTGGATTAGGTTGGGATCCACCTGCAGACGTAAGTCAGCGGACACCGCGACCGCAACGAAAAAACTGTCTCATCCGTCTCAATCGGCTCATCGCAGCATGATAGAATCTCCCCAGTGATCGTGATGCAGAAGATGGAAGGATGCGGGGAAGAAGACGCGCGAACCAAAAATTTCAGAACGAAGCCTAATCGCCCTTTAGAATCAACAACGTTATAATTCTCTAATCAATTGGGGAGCGAATGGACCCGGCGGGTCTGCCATGATGTACATCCCCAATCCCCGGTTACTCAACCGTCATGCCTTCGCGCTCAAACTGGACCTTGGCTTCCCGGAAAGTTAGGTGTACTGCTACAATCGCTCGTCAGGATTCATCTGCCCGCAGCAATCCGAATCCCCTGTCTGACAACACTCCCCCACGCCCTCCGCGCCTGTGGAGAGCGCCGGAATCAAGCACCCTCGATGCGGGATCGCAGATCTGGTGCAAAATCGTGCTTGAAAAGCAGGCCCTCCAGGGGGTAACATAGACCCAAATTTCCCGGAGCGACTCTGGTCTGGACGGAAGGGAGGTTCCACGCCATGCTTCGCCGAACAGCGTTCCGGTATTGTTCTATGCCGATCGCGGCAGCGCTCTCCGTAATCCTGGCTGCTTACGCAGCCAAGCCGCAATCGCACAACGTCTCCCCGAACATTGCGCAGAGTAAGCGCAGCGAGGCGCCGCCGGCGCGGCAGCTTTATCTGGCAGGGAGGGTCCCCTTTTCGGCGCCGCCGCCCATGGCAATCGTCGCGGGCGTTCAGTGCGATGCGGACGGGAACATTTACGCACGATACTCCCCGGCTTTGCCGAATCGCTTTACTCTCCCGAAGCTGCCCCTCACGCGAATATCCCTGGCGTCCAGGAGCGTCGTGCAATTCCATGTCCCGACGCCCGAAGGGTACGCCTTCGTGCAGTCGCAGGGTTTCTATGTGGAGCCCGACGGGAGCGTTTACGGCCTGCTGGCAGCCTACCGGCAGCAGCCCGGCCCAAAGGCCGTTCCTAACTTCCCCGTTCCCATGGTCGTGAGGTACCAGGACGACGGGACAGTGGACTCCGTAATCAAGCTGCAGCTTCCTCAGGGCGTTCATGTGCAACCATTCAGGCTGGCCGTGTTCCCCGACGGACACCTGCTGATGACCGGCCTTGTGATGAACAGCCCCGGCCGCCTGCCTCCCTCTACCGGCGTGTTTACAGGCATCTTCGACCGCGGCGGCGGATACGCGGGGCCGCTCACTCTGCCGGACGATGTAAAGCCGAAGCCTATGGGGCAGGTTCGTGTTTTTAGGCCGGGGGCCTCTACCTCGCCCGGAAATGCCAGGGCCAAAGGGATTCCGACGGCGCCCCACAAGCCCATGAACGCCTGGTTCCTGGATGTGATGTTTGGGTTCATGCTCGGGTCGCCAGACGGCAACGTATACCTCTTCCGGGCGAGCAGCCCGGCCCGCCTTTACGTCCTCTCATCGGGCGGCACCGTTCTGCGCAGGGTTGTAATTAACCCCCCAGTGCCCGGCATGATACCAAGCGAGGCGAGCCTGACCAGCGAGGGCGCGCTCCTCCTGCGGTTTTCGCAGCCCATGGGCGCCGAGAACGCGCAGCCGAGCCAGGTCCTTGCGCTGGCGGACCCCGGCACGGGAAAGATCACGGAAACGTACAAAGCACCGCCGAGGGCGGGCGCTCCAGCCTGTGCCTCGCCGGAAGACGAGATCCTCTTCCTCAGAGAGAGTAAGGTGGGACACCTTGAGGTGGCCGAGTATCTTCCTCGGTGAGGCCGGCTGACGAGATTTGCCACCGTGGCCTCTCGCAGGGTGGCCGTCGGTCAGGAAGCGACCTCGTAGACGCTCCGCTACTTGCTCGGGGGCGGCCGGTCTCGTTACTGCGTAATATTTGGTCTTGACAAGTCCCCCGTCCAAACAGTAAATTAGCACTCGAAGGGCTTGAGTGCTAACCAGATCACCTACCATGGGCAGATGATAGCAAGTATTCATCATCATGAGGGCTAGCGGAGAATCTGACTCGGGTCGTGGAGGCAAAACTGGTTTGCCTTCCCCTTCATCAGCAGCCAATCTTAGCAATTGCTATTCGACTGAAAGGAGAGTACCAAGATGACTGTTCGACCACTGCATGACCGACTTCTGGTCAAGCGCATTGAGGAAAAGGAGGCCATTAAAGGAGGCATCATCATCCCGGACACGGCCAAAGAGAAGCCGCAAGAGGGAGAAGTGATTGCGGCGGGAAACGGCAAAAAAACAGAAGAGGGGAAAGTCATACCGATGGATGTGAAGAAGGGCGACCGAATCCTTTTCGGAAAATATTCTGGAAGCGAGATCAAGATCGACGACCAAGAGTACCTCATTCTTCGTGAAGACGAAGTTCTTGGTGTCATCGAGAGCGCGAAACAATCCGCTGCGGGCGGAAAGAGGTAGGTCGATTTTCAGCGCCGGGCATGCGGCAGTCAACGCGGCGCGGCGGTCAGGAAAAGAAATCATAAAACTTTGGAGGTAGTGAAAGATGGCAAACGCAAAGATGATCGTACACGGCGAGGAAAGCCGCCGGGCGATTCTGCGCGGCGTGAACCAACTGGCAGACGCCGTGAAGGTAACATTGGGCCCGAAGGGCCGCAACGTGGTTCTCGACAAGAAATTCGGCTCGCCTACGATCACCAAAGACGGAGTGACGGTGGCCAAGGAAATCGAGCTGAAGGACCCGCTTGAGAACATGGGCGCCCAGATGGTGCGCGAAGTGGCTTCCAAGACCTCAGACGTGGCCGGCGACGGCACGACGACGGCGACCGTGTTGGCCCAGGCGATATTCCGCGAGGGTGCCAAGACAATCGCCGCGGGCGCGAATCCGATGGCCGTCAAGCGGGGCATTGAAACCGCGGTTCGCACTATCTGTGGATACGATGAGACCGGTAAGGACGGCAACAGGAAGCACGTGAAGGGCGACCTTGAGAAGTTTTCCAAAGATGTTAGGGAAAGCTCGATGATCGCTCAGGTGGGCACCGTTTCCGCCAACAATGACCACACGATTGGCACCATCATCGCCGAAGCGATGAAGAAGGTGGGCAAGGACGGCGTCATCACCGTCGAAGAGTCGAAGACCATGGAGACAACGCTGGAAGTGGTCGAGGGAATGCAGTTTGACCGCGGATACCTTTCGCCCTACTTCGTCACCGATCCCGAGCGCATGGAGTGCGTGGTCGAAAACGCCTACATTCTGATCCATGAGAAAAAGATCAGCTCGATGAAGGACCTCCTGCCCCTGCTCGAGCAGATTGCCAAGTCCGGCAAGCCGCTGCTGATCATCGCGGAGGAAGTCGAAGGCGAAGCGTTGGCGACGCTCGTGGTCAACAAACTGCGCGGCACGCTGCAGTGCGCCGCGGTGAAGGCTCCCGGCTTTGGCGACCGGCGGAAGGCGATGCTGGAAGATATTGCCATCCTGACCGGCGGCAAGGCCATTTCCGAAGACCTGGGCATCAAGCTTGAGAACGTGAAATTGGAAGACCTGGGCAAGGCCAAGAAAGTCACCATCGACAAGGACAATACCACCATCGTCGAAGGTTCTGGCAAGACTTCCGACATCGAGGGCCGTGTGAAGCAGATTCGGACCCAGATTGAGGAGACCACGTCAGACTACGATCGCGAAAAGCTCCAGGAGCGGCTGGCGAAGCTCGTGGGCGGTGTAGCCCAGATCAAGGTTGGCGCCGCGACCGAGACCGAGATGAAGGAAAAGAAGGCGCGCGTCGAGGACGCCATGCACGCCACCAAGGCTGCTGTTGAAGAGGGCATCGTGCCCGGCGGCGGCGTTGCTCTCGTCCGCTGCATTCCTTCTCTTGACAAACTCAAGGCCGAAGGCGATGAGCAGATCGGCATCGACATCGTCAAACGCTCGCTCGAAGAGCCGCTGCGCATGATCGCTCAGAACGCGGGCCACGAAGGCGCGGTGGTGGTCGAGAAGGTGAGGAGCAATCAAAACACGAACTACGGCTTCAACGCACAAACTGAAACGTTTGCTGACCTCGTTGACGCAGGCGTGATTGATCCCACCAAGGTCGTCCGCACGGCGCTGCAGAACGCCGCATCCATCGCGTCGCTGATGCTGACCACGGAAGCCCTGGTGAGCGAGATTCCTGAAAAGGAAGAGAAAGCTCACGCAGGCGCCCCGGGCCCAGGCGGCATGGGCGGCGGGATGTACTAACCAGAGAGCTGTAACCAGAAGGCAGTAGACAAGAGGGCGGGATTAAATTCTCGCCCTCTTTTTCTTTCTTTGGAGAGCTGGCCGGTCTGTCGTCCTCTTGCGCCGCACTTCCTCGCTCTCCACGTATGTCGGGACGTATGCCTGCGCAGGGTCATTGCTTGATAATCGTGCCGTCGAAGCGGCGGACTTCTCCCCAGCCGCCGTTGAGGGGATCGGCGCGGAATGGATGTCTGGCAGCGAGTTGCTCATTCACTTCTATTCCCCACCCCGGCGCGTCGCTGGCCCACAAATAGCCGTCTTTGTAAGTTGCACAGCCCCTGAAAATCTCTGCCTCGAGTCCTTGGATGATTCCGCCTTCCTGAATGCCGAAGTTGGTGCTGGCAAGATCAAGGTGCAACTGCGCGGTGTGGCCCACTGGGGAGACATCCGGAGGGCCGTGCCAGGCAGTCTTGACGCCATACTGTTCCGCCAGGATCGCGATCTTGCGCGCTGGCGTTAGGCCTCCGGCCTGCGACACGTGAACGCGGATGTAATCGATCAGGCGCCCGGCAATCAGCGGCTGCCACTCGTGCGGGTTGTTGAAGAGTTCGCCCATGGCCAGCGCCGTCGCGCACTGCTGGCGAATTTGGCGGAAATAGTCGATGTCTTCGGGCGAGAGCGCGTCTTCCAGATAGAACAGCCGGTAGGGTTCAAGTTCCTTGGCAAATTGAACGGCTTGGTGCGGGCTGACGCGTTCGTGCACGTCATGGATCAGTCCGATCTCGTCGCCAAGCTCTTGCCTGCACGCTTCGAGGATTTGGCGCGCGCGGCGCATGTACGGACCCGGCTCGAACACGGGGCCCGAGTGCAACCCTTTCAGTGGCGGGCCGCTACTGGGACCATATGCGG
>JAKAWG010000153.1 GCA_021817045.1 Acidobacteriota bacterium | reverse complement strand
TGGTGGTCTCGGACCGCTGGTTCTTCATCACGTGCCGGCTGCTTCCCCGGCGGCGGATTCTCACGCCGTCGGAATTCGCTACTCTGGCAGCGGTGATCGGCGAACGCCGAGCCGAACATGGCTTCCTTCTGACCGCCTGGGTGTTTCTCCCTGACCACTGGCACGTCACTGTGCCGCTGCCCACCGACGAGCGCACCCGCATTTGAGGGAGCCGTGATCTTAAGGAAGGAGCCGCAGAGGAACGCAAACTGCGCGTACCTCTGCGCTACCCGCTACAATACGGGCGCCCGCGCCAGCCCACGGAGCCAAACGCAGAAAACCCACTCGCGACGTTAGGGGGAACCAGTGAGCAAGAAGAAGGGACCGGCCGTTGCCCTCAGCTTTATAGATATCCTGTTCGCAGTTGTCGTGGGAGTTGGCCTCACCGGCGTTGTAGGCAAACCGTGGGTGGCCGATTTCTTCGCTAACGTGAATGCCTTGGACCTATGGGTTTTCGTCCTAGCGAACACGGTGGTTGTTGCAAGCTGGGTCGGCTATCACAAGATGATGGCAGGCGCGCCTGCGACGGACGGTGAGCCCATCACTGAACCACTGGACCCTGAAATACGAACCGTCCAAGGATTTCTCCGGTTCTTGATTGACATCGTCTTGCTCTTCCTGTACTTCAGAATGCTCGTCGAAATCGACCATCCCATCCTTGTGCTCGGCGTTATCGTTTGGGTGTTCGTCCTATACGTGGGCTGGGACTGTATCGTGATCACCGAACATCCGATTGGCAAGCGCGGCGGCGTCACAATTATGTGGGCGATTTTCTTCCTCGCGGCGTTCTTGGTAGGGCGGTACGCTCTGTCTCCCGCCAACCATATCGCTTGGTTGTGCCTGCTCCTTGGGAGCATAGATGGCGCGGTCAGCTACCGACTTCAAAAGTGGCATAAAACCTTCGCTGATTCAATCGCCGTCTGGATATCCGCGAAACAAGACTCCCTGCTGGGTCGCTTCAGAAAGAAGGGGATTCAACCGCTTCGAATCTACGTCGCAGGCCCGTACACAGCCGACTCCGAGTGTAAAATCCTGGACAATGTCCGATCAGCAATCGATGCCTCGCTGAAGCTCTATCAGAAGGGGCATCTTCCGTACGTGCCCCACCTTACTCACTATATTGACAAGAGGGCACAAGAGCTTGGCGTACAAATTCCGCGAGAGGACTACGTTCGCCGTTGGGACATGCCGTGGTTGGAGCTGTGCGATGCGGTTCTGTTCCTAGCGGAATCTCCTGGTGCGATTGAAGAGGTGCAAGTGGCTCGCCGGATGGGAAAGACCGTCTTCGATGGCGACCCAGGGGCTGTTCCCGAGGCGAGCGGCGCAGGCTAGCGTGGACCGCCGATTTTGCGGTCGGCGGCTTTCGGGTGCGGTGATTGACCCCTCAGCGGGTAGCGCAGAGGTGGGCGCAGGTTGCCCTCCTCTGCGGCTCTTTCTATAATCGCGCGCATGTCGCGACTTCGACGGCTGGTGGTCTCGGACCGCTGGTTCTTCGTCACGTGCCGGCTGCTTCCCCGGCGGCGGATTCTGACGCCGTCGGAATTCGCTACTCTGGCGGTGGTGATCGGCGAACGCCGAGCCGAACATGGCTTCCTGCTGACCGCCTGGGTGTTTCTCCCCGACCACTGGCACGTCACTGTGTCGCTGCCCACCGACGAGCGCACGCGCATTTGAGAGGAGAAGCCGCAGAGGAACGCAAACTGCGCGTACCTCTGCGCTACCCGCTTGGCCGAAATTGGGAGGTTCGCTAGGATGAGGCCCACGAGAGAAGATCCGTTCATCAAGCTTTTCCTTTCGCGCTATGAGGATGGTTCGTGGGCTGAGGCAGACGTGAAAAAGCCGGATGCAATTGACCGGAAAAACCCAGCCGTCGATCAGCTCGCGACGAGAACGCCTGACGGCAGGACGCTCGCCATCGAGCACACCATTATTGAACCGTTCGCCGGCGAGAAGGAGGATCTTGCGTCTTTCGCGCCGGCGTTTCTGGATATCGAGAAGGACGCATCTTTGGTAGTCCCGGGCCGCTGGCTTGAAGTCTTCGTTCCGGTTGGCGCCCTACGCAACCAGCCGCCGCCGGAGCGGAAGGCGATGGCCAAATCAGTTCATGTCTGGATCGAATCGAACCGCTTGACGTTGCCCCTGGGGAGGGGCAAGCACACCTGCCAGGTTACCGGGCCACCCGGCAAACCTTCATTTAATATCACCCTGAATGTCAGGGTTACTCCGCTCAAACGTGGCTCCGCCGACGAACCCGGCCTTTTGCACGTTCGAAGACAGCAGGTGGACGCGAACCTGGGCCGTGTCATCGAAAAAGCGTTGAGAAGGAAACTGCCGAAGCTAGTAAACACGAAGGCTGACAAGCGTATCCTCCTCCTTGAACGGCAGCACATGAAGCTGCTCCCGGAGATGATGGTGCGGGAAATTGAGGCTAGGCGGGCCTCGTTCCCTGACCTGGCACACATCGATGAAATCTGGATCGTAGAAACGATCCTTTACGGGACTGCCTTCGGCGGCACGTACCTTCGGTTCGAGCTCTACGACAAGAACGGGGATATTATTCGAAGCTACGATTTCAATGAAGGGACGTTGATTTCAGAATCATAATAGCGGGTAGCGCAGAGGTGGGTGCAGTTTGCCCTCCTCTGCGGCTCTTTCTATAATCGCGCGCATGTCGCGACTTCGACGGCTGGTGGTCTCGGACCGCTGGTTCTTTGTCACGTGGCGGCTGCTTCCCCGGCGGCGGATTCTCACGCCGTCGGAATTCGCTACTCTGGCGGCGAACGCCGAGCCGAACATGGCTTCCTTCTGACCGCCTGGGTGTTTCTCCCCGACCACTGGCACGTCACTGTGCTGCTGCCCACCGACGAGCGCACCCGCATTTGAGAGAGGCGTGACCTTAAGGGAGAAGCCGCAGAGGAACGCAAACTGCGCGTACCTCTGCGCTACCCGCTAGACGTTTATCGGGTCTGTCCGGCCCAAAGAAAACCGGGTGCGGAAATTAGACGGAACTAGAGGATTATGCATCATGGTACAAAGAGCAAAAAGGACGAAGGCCGTTGCTATAGCTGCCTTCGCTTTGGCGGCCTTGGTTCTCTGGTTGCCAACGATCACCCACAACGCTGGAGGGTTTATTGCCCCCACAAGCGCTCAAGCAATTGGATTCGATGCGGTGGCTCTTCTTGTCTGGGCGGCATTTCTATATGCAGCATGGAATTTGTTGCGTGCGTTTCGCGGGGATCTGGCCCGTACCCTCCTGGACCGTGTCAACAGGACGGCCCTCGATGCAGATACCGCCAAACGGCTCGTCGAAAAGCACGGCGGTGATTGGAATGCAGCGCTGGCCGACGCAGAGGACCAGGGCTACCGCATTTCGAGGCGCTGGCGAGGAAGGGCAAGCGGGTAGCGCAGAGGTGGGTGCAATTTGCCCTCCTCTGCGGCTCTTTCTATAATCGCGCGCATGTCGCGACTTCGACGGCTGGTGGTCTCGGACCGCTGGTTCTTTGTCACGTGCCGGCTGCTTCCCCGGCGGCGGATTCTCACGCCGTCGGAATTCGCTACTGTGGCGGCGGTGATCGGCGAACGCCGAGCCGAACATGGCTTCCTTCTAACCGCCTGGGTGTTTCTCCCTGACCACTGGCACGTCACTGTGTCGCTGCCCACCGACGAGCGCACGCGCATTTGAGAGGAGAAGCCGCAGAGGAACGCAAACTGCGCGTACCTCTGCGCTACCCGCTCGCGGCGAGAAAAAAGGACACGGCACAAACGCGGTGCAACGGCCACTCGGCTTACGCCGTATTATCGAAGTTTATAGTCCCCGAAGCTAACAGTTGCTGGCCGAGCTCCCTACCAAACGGAATATTTTCGATCACGAACTTGCAATTTATGAAGACAACATTCTTAAGAATGAGGGGAGCACCCGCGTAGTGGATTTCAACGTCTTCGAAAATCACATTCTCGATGTCCATGCCGTCCAGTCGGGTTGCCCCTCCCGTGGCAAGTAAAAGAGCTGGCGCGAAGTGCATGTTCTTATTCAGATTTGTTCCTATGTGGTCGAATCTCGCCGCTTGCTCGGTCGGAACTCCAGCCTGCGGGAAAAATGACAGATGCGGCACCAGGAGCCCTCTGACGGGATTGTAACGGTATTTCCATAGGCCCGGTTGGAGAGGGCCGACCGGACCCTTGGGTTTTAGTCGGATATTGATGGTCGAACGGTAAGCAACTAGATTAAGCACGACATTCCAAGCGATTTTAGAACTTGCTTGATTTCCCGTGGAGAGCTTGAGTGCCTTTTCGCCTATGGCCTTAACAGCTTCAGCCGGGACTGGTATATGGTCTCTAAGGGCTACTGAAACGGCCCCAGATATGGCGGGCAAGGTGCTCTTGAATTCCTTTTCGCCTACCTTCGCACTCCGCCTCATCTTTTCCGTCACCAACTCGTCGATCAGCGGCTTTATGTCGCTTAGACTCGCTTCCACGGCTGCCATTCTTTGCGGAATCTTGTCCAAGTTTTTTGCTTTGATGTGCGCGTCAATATCGCCGCTAAGATTGTTACGCAAGTCTCGCTCCACATGCGGAAGCCACCAAAAAACAACCATCAGTATGATAGTCGCAAGCCCGATAGTGATGGCGATAGCAGGTTCGTGGCGGACGTGCCACTTTGGCTCCAGCAGCCGCTCCCTTATCAAAACCTCTTCAGGCTTGCTAAATGGCATCTCAGCGACAAAAACGTTTTCCATTCCGGCCCCCGGCCTCGTACACATATCCGTGGCCGCATTCGGTCCGTCCGCGGCGCCACCCCGGGCCAGATCAAAACGAGCTTCCTTGTCTGAGTTTCTCCTCCGCAATACTACGTCAGAATCCTGCCTGAATTCCAGACCTACGTTAGTGCCCGGCATTGCTTAATTATGTACCTGAGACTTGAGACAGTGGAGACGCGTGAGACAGATGAGACAGTTTTTTCGCGTTTGGGCCTGTCAAGGCCATAATTCCGAATTTTCGTGGCATTTTCGTCAAATTTTTGGGCCGGTTTCCTTAGCGGCTTGGAGAAGACGATCTAGCCTAGGCTACGCCTCTTGACACATTTATACAGATTGTGTTAATAATAATTAGGTTATGGGCGCGCCGCATTCCCCTCGCCAGGCGCGCCTGGTTAGTGATGTAGTTTTGGCCGTTTGGCGGCGAGTTGACCTCGCCACCTGGCAGCATAACGCCGCTACATTAAGCCGGACCAATTTTCCCCTCGCCCAATTTCCGCCC
>JAKAWG010000064.1 GCA_021817045.1 Acidobacteriota bacterium | reverse complement strand
GAAATCCCAATGAAAACGGCACAAAGTGTCAACATCAAAATTCTCTCATCAGAGCGGTTCACCCCACCTGTCTACGAACAACCTTTGCCGAGTTTTAGTCGCTTCTTGTGAGTTGGTGACTGTGCTGGAGGTGTAGAGGGAGGAATCACCGGAGCCTGTGCCGGAGCGGCCGCAGCCGGCTTTGCCGTTCCCATGAAAAACTGGCGAACTTGTTTCGCCTGACGGAAGCCAGCCGGAGATGTGGACCCTGGCTGCAAACTGACCGGCGTCATGATGTCGCGCCACCAGGCCGCAAGGCCCTGTTGCAGCGAATACGCGTCATATCCCTTCAAGTTGAGCAGGAGTTGAGCCTGCGCTGCCTGACCGGCTCCGAGACCATAAAGCACGACCTTCTTTCCACGCGAAAGCTTTGCGAGGCCCGCCGATTCGAAAAGCTCTGAAAGGGGAACGTTGATAGCGGTTGGGATGTGGTAGTCATCGTATTGCCAGGGCGCGCGGATGTCCACCAGCAAGTAGTCCTGCTTCTTCTCCATGATCCAGCGCGCCAGTTCTCCCGGTGTTACCTGATCCTTTTCCGTGGCGATCTTCTGAGCCAGAGCGGGCGCATCAACCGGTCCGGCGCCCGTCCCTTTAACAAGCGTAGCCGCGAGAGCCACTACGGCAGCCAGCAGGATGACGACAGCCGCAGCCAGGGTCTTACTGGTCAGGGTGACTTTCAAGTTCATTTTCCCCTCCATGCTTTACGAATTTACCATAGAGGCGGGAAAATAGTGACCAGCTTCCTTCGCTTTTCTCCGAAGCCCAGAACGCAGCCACAGCAATCAAGACTACACCCAGAGCTACAAGACCAGAGTTGAGATTCAGCCACTGGGGTAAAGTGAGAGGGCCGAGGCGGCCCGAGACGTTAAAAGCGGCGAAGTGTCCCACACTTGACCCGAAAACGAATATGCCGGCCAAGATGCCCACGATAAAGAACAGAGCGTCCAGTTTTCCGATGGCGACCGCCACCGCCGAGGTGCCTGGTCAATAGCCGCCGACGATAAAGCCGGCGCCGAGCAGCAACCCTCCCGCAAGCTGCGGCCACAGGAACGTCACCGGCACGTACATCTGGCTCATGTCCAGCCAGCCGGCGAGCGCGAGATAGACCAAGCCGAGCATGGCAACGACGATAGCCGTAAACATGACTTTCAGCACGGCAAAGTCCTTGAAGTAGAACTGAGCGGATAGCTTCCGGGCGCTCGAAAAGCCAGCATGCTCGAGCGTGAAGCCGAAGAAGAACCCGAGCACGACCGACGTTATCAGAAAAGCCGTCAGGGAAAACGCTGCGGCAAAAGGCGCGCTCATAGCCAGCACCTCCTCATGAAATAGGCTCCAATGAAGGCGGCGGCGAAGACCCCTAACATAAAGACAAAGGCGCCCACGGAAAGAACCGCTCCGCCTGAAAGCGCAAGCCCGCTCGTGCATCCGCGGGCAAGGCGCGCGCCGTAACCCGTCAGGATGCCGCCGGCGAGCGCCAGCACGTAGCGCTTGCGCCGCGAGATGCGCGGCCCTTTCTCAACCGTAATCCTCACTCGCCCCGCCAGCCAGCCGGATACAAACCCGCCAATCACCACGCCGATCAGCTCAAACACGAGGAAGGCGATCAGCGGCGACTGCCCCGGCTGATAATAGTTGCTCCAGTAAGGATGGTGAGCGGCATACGAAGGTGCAACCCAGGCCAGGAGCGCCACGACATAGCGTGTGAAGCCGCCCGAGGCGCCGAGACCTTGACCCATAAAGAGAAAGGTCGCCAGCAAGACCAGGCCCAAGACCACGCCTGCCACGTAAGGTGGCCAGTAGGCAGGAGCTCGGAAGGTGCGACGCCACAAGCTCCCATGGCCCGTGATGGAGCAGTAGGGATTGGTAACCTCCGCCTCTTGCGCGGGTGTGGCGTTCACTTTTGTAAGGCGATGAGAGCCGGCAATTCCGGGCCCGCCCGCCAACTTTTCCTCCCAGGCCTGCTCTTCCATCTTGACCTCCCGCCACCACTTGAAATGGTGCCGGTATGCGTAAAGCTCATTGACCATGCCGGTAATCATTGAAAAAAATGCAGGCTTTTCTTCCGGGAAAACAGCGCCCATATACACGTGAATCATCAGCCCGGAAACAACTAGTCCAACTGCGGTGAAGTGTAGCACGATCGCCCACTGGACCACCCCGGTGCTGATCAAGTGAAAACTCATGATCAGGCCGGTTGCCATAATCAGTGGAATTGTCATATAGACCAGCCACGCGAACAGTTTCTGGCCGGCATTGTAGATTCCCTGGGGAGGCAGCGGTTCCTGACTGTGCCCGAGCATCCGAAGGGCGCGGATCTTCAGCCAACGGACGTCGTCAGCGTTAAGACAAACTTCTTCGTTCTGAAAAAGGATGCACTGCAGGGCCAGGAATCGCCGCCACGTGCCCGATTCGTGGATAGGGATGCCGTGTAGAACTCTCGTGCGGACGTAAGTCCGGAAACCGAACGTAAAGTAAACGGCGAAAACCACCATCCACGTCACGCCCACGGCGATGTGAAAGTGCAACATATTGGCTCGACCGCCGAAAATTCCGTCGACGATGTTCAAGTACCAATAAGGCATCACGCGGAAGTGGGACGAGACGATCAACGCTGTCCCGGTGGCAAGCTCCGTCAGCCACACCGCCGCGTTGAACCAGTGCAGCAGCATGATGGCGACATGGTGCTTCTTGATTTGCCGTTGGGACATTCGCTCGGCCTGATCGGCCGTTGGCGGCATCGACGTCATGGGAATCGATTCAGTCCCCATCATTGCTCTCCGTCATCTTCGAACAGGCCTTCACCCTTAACGAGTTGGCGGAAGAACGCGACAGCCTGTCCAAGGAAGGTTGCTCCAATCGCGGCCAGCACCAACGGCCTCAGCACCGTGGTCCACAGTTCTCCGGCACGAGGCAGCCGCGGCGGATGCGGCGCGAAAGCGGCGAAAGCCAAATCAACCTCCTCCGGCTTGCCCAGGTAATAGACGTTCGGACCAATGGCCACTTGCGCAGTTTCGAGCCTTCGTGCCCCTTGTTCGTAAACCATCTTGTAGACATCGCTCTTGGGCTCTTCGAGGTCGCCGTAGAACTTGGCGTGCGCGGTACACGTGGCTACGCAGGCGGGTTCGAGTCCCCGCTCAATGCGGCTTGAACAGAAGTCGCATTTATCCACCTTCTTGATAACGGGATTGATGTAACGCGCGTCGTACGGGCAGGCTTCCACGCAGTAGCCGCAGCCAATGCAAAGATTGCGGTCCACCATCACGATTCCGTTCTCAGCCTGGTACGTGGCGCCCGTGGGGCAGGGGTCGATGCAAGCCGGATGATCGCAATGATTGCACTGCGCAACGAAGAAGCTGGAAAGCAGGTTGGGAAACGTTCCCGCAACTCCCGTGAACTTCACGTGCGTGCGCGCGTAGCCCGTTGGAACTTCCCACTCGGAATTGCACGCCACCGTGCAGGCTTGGCAGCCCACGCACTTCCTCAGATCGGTGACCATTGCATAGCGGGCCATGCTCGTTACCTCTTAGCCGTTCTTAACGATGCGCACAAAATTGACCCTCAGTCCCGTCCCGCCCATAATCGGATCCACTTTGACGCGAGTCATCAGTTGCGTATCGGCGGCGCCGCGGTGATACGCGAGTTCCAGAGCACGTGACCTGTGCCCGAACCCGTGCACCATGTAGGCACAATCTTTACGGATGCCGGCGGTGATGCGCACGCGAATCGGTAAACTGCGCGCGCCATCCTGGTTCTCAAGAATCACCCGCTCCCCGTCCTCAAGCCCGTAATCTCGGGCCGCGGCAGTTGCCAGCCAGACTTGGTTTTCGTGCATCAAAGCGTCGAGCCAGGCGTTATTTTGAGTGCGCGCGAACGAGTGTACCGGCGCGCGCCCGTATATCAAGCGGAAGTATCCTGGCGGCGGATCCTCTACGGACGTGTAACGCGGCAGCGGATCGAAGCCAGCTTGCTTGAGCATCGACGAGTAAAGCTCGATCTTGCCGCTTGGCGTCGGAAAGAGTTGGCCATCGGAGGGAAGGCGATCCTTGATGTAGGGCCGGCCCTCATATGCCACAGCGCCGCACGTGCGCAGCACAGCCGGATCAATTCCAAGCGGGCGTATCAGAGTTTCCAAGTGTTCGTCCGGTCCCGCCCAAGGGAAGTAAGCTTCGAGACCCAGCCGGCGAGCCATTTGTTTGGCGATCCACCAGCCTGGCTTCGATTCGTAAAGGGGAGAAACCGCGGGCTGGCGCAAGGCGATATAGGGACGCTTGGCGCTCTCGACAATTTGTGGGAAATCGTAACGCTCCAGATAGGTCGCTTCCGGCAGCACAAGGTCGGCGTAGTAAATCTGCTCCATCGGCAGCACGTCCACCACCACCATCAGATCGAGCTTATTGATGGCTTCGTGCGTTTTCGGACGCTGCGGAATGCTTTGGAGCACGTTTTGGCCGTACACGATCCATGCCTTAATGGGATACGGTTTTTCTTCTACGGTCGCGTCTACCAGGCCATTTGTGACTCCCTGCTCTTCAGAAGCGAATGGGAAACGCGTGCCGGCGCCGTCCGCGCGACCGCGCTTGGATTCGGGAAAGGGCGGGATCGCCGGCTTGCCGACGTTGAGCGCGGTTGGCAGGAAAATCCCGCCCTTACGCCCCCAGCTTCCCAGCAAGGCCGTGAGGATCGCCATCGCCCTAGCACGCTGCGTATCATCTCCGTACCAACTCGTATGGCGGCCCGGGTGCAGCGCCACGGCCGGCTTCATCGCGCCCATCGCGCGTGCCGTTTCACGAATCTTATGCGCCGGCAGTTCCGTAATCGCTTCCGCCCATTCTGGCGTAAATTCACGCACGTGCGCTTCAAGCTGAGGCAGTCCTTCGGCATACTGCCCGATGTATTCTTTGTCGTAGAGGCCCTCACCGAGCAGGACGTTCATCCAGGCCAACAGGAGTGCGATGTCGGTTCCTGGGCGAATGGGAAGCCACCAATCTGCTTTCGAAGCGGCGACCGAGAAGCGTGGGTCCACGACGATCAGCTTGGCCCCGCGAGCCAGCCCCTCCGCAAACGCCGTCACTTGTGAGGTGAAGACATTCTCGCCGATGTGGGAACCGATCAGAACGATCAGCTTGGATTCCTCAAGATCAACCGGCTCGGGCGAGCCAAGCGGCCGGCCAAACGTCAGTGCATAACCCACTTCGCGCGGGCCGCGGCATTGCGCAAACGCCGGCTCGGCGCTGTTGGGGGAGCCGTAGGCCCTCATTAACGTTGTGAAGAACGTGGCCGCGACGCCGTGTGGGAATAAGGCGACGCTTTCCGGTCCGTACTTGGTTTTGATGTCAAGCAGACGCGAGGCCAGGAAGTCCAGCGCCTCGTTCCAGGAAACACGCCGGAACTTGCCTTCGCCGCGCACCCCAGTGCGCATCATGGGATTTTTCAAGCGGTCCGGATCGTAAAGAAGTTTTGTGCCGGAGTTGCCGCGCGCGCACAGGCGACCCTTAGTCAGCGGATGTTCCGGATTCCCCTCCAGCTTCAAAACTTTGCCGTCTTTAATCTCTGCGAGCGCGCCACACCGCCAGAAGCACATTTCGCAATTCGTGGCCACGGTTTCAACCCGCGTCGCGCCCCGCCAGCCAACGGGATGCTGGCCGGCTGCGGCCGCGGATGAAGTCGCCACTACGGCTGTGGCCGCCGTAGAACGCTTGAAAAATTCCCGCCGACTGACCTTAAGACCCATCGCGTCGCCTTCCGCTCAACGTGGCATCGCGGACTGTGTTTGCGGGCCGAAAAGCCTGGCCTTTTTTCCCTCGGCCCGGCGTGAACACTTCGCCCGTTGGTCCTAAGTTATCCACACATGCACACCCCTTCAGTGACCCGCGTCACACAAGGCCGCGACGAACCAGTCTGTAAGAATGTCCTCCCGTCATTGCACGATCATGCCGTTCAAGAAGTTGCGAATCGACGCCGAGCCAGCTCCAGGCTAATCTCGCTGCGTCTCGAAGGTATTTTTGTCCTATGGCCGGCGAAATCCTGCGATAGGAAAGTAGTTGCCCTCTAGCTTCCTTTGCCACCAATCGCCCGTTGCGTGCCGCTCGGAGAAATGAGTAAAGTGATAGTCGTAAACTACGGCACGAATGTAACGTGGCGGAGCGCCGGGGAATGGATTGCGGGCGAAGAGTCGGAGAACTTCCGGCGAACCTTCGAGCAGGCGAACCATCAAGTTCACGAACCACGGATTCATCTGGTAATTGCTGAGAGCGGCGAACCACATCTGCCAGTCGAGCCGCGGCTGGTACGGGGCTACCCACCGCGGGGCCTCATTCAACCTGCCGGGCTGGTACTTAAACACGTAATCCTGCCACGCAATGCCGTCATCACTTCCTTGGATAATGATCTCGGGACGCGACGTTGTCATGACGGCGAACAGTCCGTAATTACTGACGATCCGCATAGGCTCGATCCAGTGGGCGAGCTTAATGACTGGGCGCGGCGTGGCGCGAGGCCCAGCCAGCGCCGACCAAGTCATGCTCCCAGTCGCTAGCACCATACCGAAAGTGAACGCAGCCAGAGCGGTCTTTCTGGCGCGAGATCGCTGGCGTACCGGCCCATCGGGTAGAAGCCGTCTGACTAGCGGCGCAGGCAAAGCGCCGCGCACGGCCTGGTCGTCGAGCAGAAGCACGCACAGCGTGACGGCAAGCAGGTTGAAAAAGGCATAGTTTCCGGTGGCGGCGATCAGGATTTGAAAGCCGACCAGCACTCCGCAGCCCAATAACCGAACCCGGCGCGGTGCAAAGATGAGAAAAGGGACGAAGAGTTCGATGAAGAAGACGCAGCCGGTGGAAAATTTCTGGAACCATCTAGGTAATTGAAAAGCGTACCAGGCCAGGGGCGTGGGCAAGGGCTGAGTCTCGTAATGATAATCAAGCGCGGTCAGGTTGCGCCACGTCGGGTCGTGGCTCAGCAGTTTCACGCAGCCGGAAAGAAACACGAGACGGAACAAAAGCCACCGCAGCAGCCAGACAAGCGCGATTGATGGAGCGGCTTGCGAAGCATCCGCCCTTTTCCAGTGCGGCTCGAGCAATTGCCAGGGTGCAAAGAATATCGCCAGGAACCCAGCCTCAAGCAGCAGGGCATCCCACTGGAAGGAGAGGAAGCCCTGCCCCGCTGTCACCAGCGAGGCGTAAAACACCCACAGCACCACTAAGACCGGTCCCGGGGCCACGCCAAGGATCAGCAACATGGAAAGCGCCGCACCTCCGCCGGCAAGGAAACGCAGGAAGGCGTCGCTCGAATCAAACCACGTCAGACTGGGAAACAACCGATAGCGCCTCGCCCCAAAGTCCCGCGCGACAACCGCCATAAAATGGTGCGCCGGCAAAATCCCGTGCGACCCCACCAGGCCTAAAATCTGCGGGTAGAGGGAGGCGAACGCAAACAAATAGACCAGGCCGAGCAGGCGAAGAAATATCCAGCGGGTGAGGAAATGTGAACGCGGACCTGCCGTGCGTCCCCAAACCAGGGCCAGGATTCTGCTGAAAAAATTGCGATGGTCGGCGACCAGGCGGTATGCCCAGTCGCTCACGGGCGCAACTCCGGGCACGTGCCGGTAGAACCATATCAGCCAGCCGTAGCCTGGCGCGTAGCCAAGCACGCGAAAGACGGCTTCCGCTGCGCTCGAAACTGAGCCATCCGTTTCGATCAGCTTGACAGAACGCCAGAATTCTTCGAGGGGGATTTCAGGGTGTTCGGCAGCGGCCTCTTGAAACGGTGCTGCGTCAATGCGTCCGCCCGTACGCCTCAGCCAGTCAAAAACGAAGAAGCGGCAGAATCCGCAGTCGCCGTCGTAAATCAGAAGCGGTTTTGAGCGGCTGACGCTCATGTGGCCTGTCGCAGACCGATGGAGTTCCGCAGCCACCGGCGTAAATGGTGGCACAGTCGGTCTTCAGCGAACTCGCCCTTCCACCGGCTCATCCGAAGCCGAGCCATGATCGGTAACGCGCAGATTTTGCTTGACAACGCGGCCAATCCGTACTAGATATAGTGGCAGCGAGGCGCCTAACCCCAATGGGTGGCGCTACGCCTGAGTCTCAGACACCATGGAGAAGGAGGCCTTTTCGCTGATGCCAGCAAAGAAGAAAGCCAAAAAGAAGAAGTAGCAGGTTTCTTCTCCTTTCCCCTAAGGCCCGCCCCGATTCATTGGGGCGGGCTTTTTTTTCCGCGCCATCTTTCGAATTCATGCTGATTCTGCCTTTGAGGACTCAAAGAGCGGCCAATGCGGCAGCTTCATCGCCTGGGAGAGCCACGATGCGGGTGGGCGATTGAGCCGGAGGTTGAACCGGCGCACGCTTTCGTTGAAGAACTCGCGCCCTTCCTCAATTCGCTCGCACGTTTCGACAAGGCTTTCGTGAAGACGGGAAAAGGCCGCGCTGTTCTTCAGTTCCGGGAAATCAACCGCGCGTTTGAGCAGAACTTCGAGGGCGGCGCGGAGGGCCGCGTCGGCAGAAGCGCTTTTCTCAACGGTCTTCGCGTTGAGCGAGGCGGCGCGTGCTTGCATGACTTTTTTGAGGATTTCTTGCTCTTCTTCCATGTAGCTCCGACAAGTCTGCACGAGGCGCGGGAGATCGTCGCTCCGACGCTTCAGGAGAACCTGAAGGTCGGACCATGTCCGGTCTAGATCCACCGCCTGGCGGCGCAATGACGAGCTGAGGCGGGACAAAACGATAATAACGGCGGCAAGCACGACGGCGGCCGCGATCGATTCGATCAAGGTAAGACCCCCCTGTTCCGAAACCATGAGCCACGCCTTCGCCGGCAAATTTTCTTCTGCCGCGACCTCGAAGCACGGCTCATGCTAACGGATGCTTTCTCCGAAGGCAAATTCCTGCGTCACCGGCCCGGCTGGCGAAGGCGACCTGGACAAGACCGCGCTATACTTTCTTCGTGCGCAGCGGTTCGTTCCGGATTCTTGATCACCCCGCCGACGTGGGCTTTGAGGCATTCGGCGCGACGCGTGAAGAAGCTTTCGCGAACGCCGGGCTTGCTCTTACTCATTTACGAGTCGATCTCAGCTCGATCGAACTTCGAAGCTCCCTGCACCTGATCGCGCACGCTTCGGACTTGGCCGGCTTGCTCGTGAATTGGCTTAGCGAAATCCTCTATTATCAGGACGCCGAAGGGTGGCTGCCGGGCCGATTCGAGATTGAGAATTTGAGCGAAACCTCCGTCGCAGCCGTCGCGAAAGGCGAGAGTTTTAACCCAGCGCGGCACAGCTTGAAAACGCTGGTCAAGGCCGTAACCTATCACCAGTTGGTTTTTGAGCGGAACGGCAACGGCTGGCGGGCGCAAGTCTTCGTCGATGTTTGACGCCAGAGCTTGCGCAGCCGCCCATTTTCCCATTATGTTAAGCGCAGGTTCTGAATGGCAAACCATCTTTGCAGCCCGGCCGTCGGGATTGCCCCGCTAAGACGATGTTTCTTCACGCCGCTTGTGTTCTTCACCGTCATTGGACTTTTCCCGCCCAGTATCCGCCCGGCGGTGTTCGGGGATTACACCGTGCGCGAAGTCGCCCCGCACACATTCCTCTGGCTTCCCGACGACATCATGGATCAGAACGGGGACCCGCAGTTCAGCCGAGCCGTGAACGTCGGTTTTATCATCACCAGCGATGGCGTGGTGGTGATCGACACCGCGAACAATCCCTTTCATGCGCGCGAGATCTTGTACGAAATCCGGCAGCGCACAGACCTTCCCGTCCGCCTGGTGATCGACCTGGGTCCGCAGGGCGACCAGATGCTGGGCAACGAAGTCTTTGCAGAGCAGCGCGCCACCATCGTTTCCACTGCAGCCGCCGCTCGTGAAATGCGCTCCTACGCAACGTCGCTTCGCGAACGAATGTCATACGATTCGGAGCTTCAGGCGCACATGCGGGGCATCCACTTCACGCTTCCGACGCAAACATTCCAAGGTGACACCAAGTTTCGCCTTGGGAACGAGGAGATCCTTGTGACCAGCCTGAATTGCGGGACGTCCGGCGACGCGGTGGCCTACCTACCGCGGGAAAGGGTGCTGTTTCTCGGAGATTTTTACGTGAACGGCTATGTGCCCGAAGTTGGTGCGCGGAACATCAATCGCTGGATCACCGCGCTCGCCGACCTTGAGAAATGGAATGCAACTCTCTTTGTGCCGGGTCACGGCGCGCCGGACTCTCGCAGCGGTGTGGCCAATTTCCGTGGTTTTCTGGAATGGCTCAGCGCGGGGGTCGCGGGCGCCATACGCCAGGGCGAGACGCTGTCGGAGGCTGAACGCCAGCTACTCCGGTCTCCGGCATTCAACCTTCGCGCGCTCGAGCTCGCGCCGGGCGCCATTCGGGAAGTTTACGAGCAGTTCAAACACAATCAGACCGCCCACGCCGCGCGCCGGGAGCCACCGGGAGCAGTCGCTGGCAACAGCGGGTCGTGAGGGCGAAAACGCCCTAATGACGGGCACGGACGGGGCGGCCCGCAGACCAATTCACACTTCCGGAATCCCCAAGTCCTTTCCTCCCAAAGGAGAGATTTTGATTTCTGGGGCAAAGCGCTCCAGCAAGTCGAGGACGATGCGCGCGCGGCGCACGCGTTCGCGGGCCATGAGCGTGGCCAGCTGCTCGATGTGAACGCCGGAAGGATAAATGTCAGGCGCGTTGCGCAGGCCGAATTTCAGGTACATCGGCGCGGCCACCGTAAGCAGTTGCGGCAACTCGTAGTAGCGCACGAATCCGCCGAAGTTATCCGGAACCTCGACGTAGATGTCGATCGGCAGTTTGACGGCCTGGCGAATAGCTCCCACCTGCGCAGGGCTAAGGTCGGTAGGAATGTTCAAAGTGTTCACCCCGGCTTCTTCGAACAAGTGGGCCGTGGCGGGGTTGGCTGCGGGCAAGGTGACCGAGCTTTTGATCACCAGGTTCTTGGGCAACTCACCCTTTTTCTTCATCTCGTTCAGCACCCAGATTAATCCGAGATCAGCGGGGAGGACGCTGCGGATGCCAAGCTCGCAGGCCCAGCGGACGTCTTCCACAGCGTAGACGAGTTGATCTGCTCCCCGGTGCTGCAGGCCAATCACTTTACCGGCGCTCGAGACCGCCTGCGCTCCGGTTTCAAACGTGGCACGCGGCCCTACGAAGAGGCAGACCTCCACCCGGTTGTCTCGCCCGATTCGTGCCATCTCCGCGATCTCGCTTTTCGGCAGCAGCAACACGCCGCTGCCCTGGCTGACGCGATGAATGGGAACTTTCAGCCCTTTGGCCACCGACAGGACCTCGCGGAAGACGCGCGGCCCTTCGCAACTGGGAATTTCAATGCGGAACTGGCCGCCGTCCGGAAAACGCTGCGAGCTGGGCTTCAGTTCATGATTGTCTCGCGCCGGAAGCTTAAGCTTGCCGAGGAACTGCTGTGTTCTTTTCATGATTCACCTTTTGAGAGGCTGATGAAGAGCGCTCCCGAGCTCTGTCATTCCGATCCCGCGAAGCGGGAGAGGAATCTCGCCCTGAAAAAGCTGATTCCTCGTCGCCTCCTGCCCCCCGGCATGATACGCCGGACGCGTTTTCCTGCAACCTCAGAAATCCCGCAAAGCTTTGGCCGCGCCCGTCACATCGGAGACGCCGAGCACGAGGTCAGCGTGTCGAGGGTCGCGCGGCAAAGACGTGTAGGCATATTCGATATTGATCTTCACCGCAGCCAGCCGAGCGCCCATTTTCGCCAAGCGGCCCGGCTTATCAGGCATCGTAACGCGCAACACCTCCTCTTCGGTAATCCTGACGCCGAGTTTCTCAAGCGCCTTTCGAGCCCTGTCGGTGTTGTTCAGAACAAGACGTACCGTTCCGTCGGGGCCGGCGCCGTGGGCGCTGAAGGCAACGATATTCACTTTGGCCTCAGCCAGCGCCTTGCCAATCCGGGCGAGCCCGCCATGTGCGCTTTCCACCCAGACGGTGAGCTGCTTGACCTTTCGCACCGCTCGCATCTTTTCGCGAGAGGCGTCTGGCGTTGAGGAAGAACCTTTTCCCATGGAATTTTCCTGTCCGCCGCAGGAGAATCGCGTTGCCGTCAAGCTTGCTGGGTTAAGCGCGCAAGCTCGTGCGACAGATCGCGGACGGCCGGATAGAGCTGGCGGTAGAGCGGGTAAAGCTGGTCGTAAATCTTCATGTTGGCGGGGTCAGGGGCGAGGCATTCTCGCACCTGGATTGCCTCGCGCGCTGCCTCTTCGAGCGAGCGATAAATTCCGGCACCCACCCCAGCGAGCAGCGCCGCGCCGAATGCCGAGCCTTCCGATTCCCGGAGCGTGGCGACGTCAAAGCCGTAAATATCCGCCTGAATCTGCCGCCACAAAAAGCTGCGCGAGCCGCCTCCCGAGGAGCGGATCTGTTGAACCGGTATGCTCAGTTCCTTGAAAATCTCCAGCGAATCCCGCAAGCTGAAAGCCACTCCTTCCAAGATGGCGCGGATTAGGTGGCCGCGCGTATGGGCCGCCGTCAAACCAAACCACATCCCACGGGCCTGGGCGTCGAGGTGTGGCGTGCGCTCGCCCATCAAATACGGAAGAAAAAGCAGGCCATCGCTTCCGGGCCGGATTTTGCGCGCTTCCCGGATCAGCAGTTCATAGGGATCCACGCCTACCTGGCGGGCGTACCATGCCTCCGATTCTCCCATCTGCTCCCGAAACCAGCGCAAAGACAGGCCGGCTCCCTGCGTCACGCCCATGACGTGCCATTTTCCCGGTGCTGCATGACAGAAGGTGTGAATGCGGCCCTGCGGGTCCAGCTTCGGTCTCTCCGTATAGGCGAAGATCACCCCGGAAGTGCCAATCGTGGCGGAAGTAAGGCCTGGGGAAACGATCCCGTTGCCCGCCGCGCTTGCCGCCTGGTCACCCGCGCCAGCCACCACGGGCGTGCCCGCGCGCAGACCGGTGAGCAGTGCCGTCTCGTTGGAAACGTGGCCGGTGACCTCGATGGATTCGTAGGAGGTGGGAAGCAGCGCGCGATCCACTTGCAGGCATTCCAGCATTTCTTCCGACCAGCGGCGATGCGCGACGTCAAAAAGCAGCGTTCCCGAGGCATCGGAAACGTCGGTGGCGAATTCGCCCGTCAGGCGAAAGCGGGCGTAATCCTTGGGCAGGAGGCAATGCGCGGCGCGCTCGTATGTCTCCGGCTCGTGATCCCGAATCCATAGGAGCTTGGGCGCGCTGAATCCGGTGAGCGCGGGGTTTGAAACCAAGCGGATCAGCCGCTCAGCGCCTACCTTCGTAGTGATGGCGTCACACTGTTCCTGGCTGCGCTGGTCCGCCCAAATGATGGCGGGACGCAGCACAGCGCCGGATTTGTCAAGCAAGCTGACGCCGTGCATCTGGCCGGAAAGACCGATCACCTCAACGTCGGCGCCTTTGAGCCCTGCCTGCTGCATGGCGGCGCGTACCGAGGCGATCACTGCCCGCCACCAGTCCTCCGGCTCTTGCTCCGCCCATCCGGGCCTGAGCATTCGCATCGGCTCATGATCCGCCGTAGCGGCCGACATCACATGGCCATCCGGGCGCACGATCACCGCACGCGTTCCGGTGGTTCCGACGTCGATGCCCATCATGTACGCCATAGCTACATCGAGGCGCAAGCGCCTTCAGCCAGCCGAGTCAGCCAGCGGATTTCAGCCGGAAGGTTTTGCTGATCGCTGAGAGCTGATGGCTGACAAGCTTCTCACCCATCACTCCCCACTTGTCACTGCTTTTGTGTCTTTTCCCATCGCCCGGATTTTGCGGATCGCTCGACGGCGTCGAGCACGGCTTGCACTTTCACTCCATCGTAAAAATTTGGCTCGGGCAAGCGGTCCGCCTCCATCGCCACCAAAAAATCGTGCAAGGCGTTAACGAACGTGTGCTCATATCCGATGATGTGGCCGGGGGGCCACCAGGCACCCGCGTAAGGATGCACCTTTTCCGTCACCATAATGGTTCTGTACCCTTGCCCGGCGCGATCTTCCGTGGCGTCAAAATATTCGAGCTCGTTCATCCGCTCGAGGTTGAACGCCAGGCTGCCGCCGCTTCCATAAATCTGGAAGGTGTTGTAATTGCGGCGGCCGCCGCAAAAGCGGGAGGATTCAAAGACGCCCGCGCTGCCGTTGCGGAATCGCGCCAGGAAATTGGCGTCGTCGTCCACGGTGACGCGTCCCATGACCGCGCTTCGCTTCGCGCGCGCCTTGCCTCCGGAACCCTCCGCCAGGGGCCGCTCTTTAATGAAAGTTGTCATCTGAGCAGTGACTGACGTGAGCTCCCCGTTCAAATACAAAGCAAGATCGGCGGCGTGCGAGCCGATGTCGCCCAGCGCGCCGCTGCCAGCCAAAGGTTTTTCCAGCCGCCAAACGCGGGGAAACTGAGGATCCATGAGCCAGTCCTGAAGGTAAGCACCGTGGTAGTGGTAGATTGTCCCCAAGCGTCCTTCTTTGATCAACTCACTGGCGTATGCCACGGCCGGAATCTTGCGGTAGTTGTGCATCAGCATGTGCTTGACGCCGGCGCGCTCAACCGCCCTCAGCATCTGCCGGGCCTCTTCAAGGTTGTTAGCGAGCGGTTTTTCACAGATGATCTGCTTACCGGCGCGCGCCGCCGCGAGTGCCATCGGGCGGTGCAGGTTGCCGGGAGTCGAAATATCGACCACATCGATGTCCTCGCGCTCGATCACGCGGCGCCAGTCCGTCTCCGCTTCCTCCCAACCGTAGAGACGCGCCGCATCTCCCACACTCGCGCGATCGCGCCCGCAAATGACCTTCATACGGAACTGGTACTTGTCTGGAAAAAAACGGCCCACCTGACGATAGGCATTCGAGTGCGCTTTTCCCATGAACTTGTAGCCAAGCAGGGCGACGTTGATTTCAGGCATAATCCTCCTCCCGGGTGACAGCTTATAGGTGACAGGTTACAGGGACTTCAGCCGGGAGCTTGTAGCAGGCGACTGCGAAGCGCCGTGAGCATTTTATTAATCTCCGTGATCAAAGCAAGCGTAGGGCTTGTTTCGGCTTCGCTCAAGTATCCTAGCCTGACTGCCAGCATCACGAAAGTTTCGGTTTCCATCAACGAACCTTTGGCAATAGCCAGGAAGCTCGCATAATCCTTTCGAGTAGTGCGTACACCCCTCTCCGCGATGTTGGCGGGGACAGATGCGACGGCTCGCGTGATTTGTGCTGTACGCCTGTATCTCCCTTGTGGCGAGAAGCGCGCCGACAGGCGATAGACCTCTACGGCTAAGCCCATAGCTTTGCGCCATATAACAAGGTCTCGATGCGATTCAATCTTCCCCGTTTCGCGCCGGTGCCCCTGTTCGGCTTTCCGGAGACTCTCGCTCTCACCTGTAACCTATGCCCTTCGTCAAGCCCACCACATCTCGGAGAGTTTTTCTTTGATGACAACCTGATTGAGAAAAGCGACTGCTTTGCTGAGTCCTTCGTCCACGGACATGAGGCTGTCCTCGTGCTCGATGGAGAGGACATCGTCATAGCCCACCATTTGCAACGTGGAGACAAAGTCAGTCCAGAACTCGGCTCCGTGGCCATATCCGACGGTGCGGAAAATCCAGGAGCGGTTCTTCTCGTCGTGGTAAGGCTTGGTGTCAAGCACCCCGTTGACTTTGTAGTTGGCCTCGTAGAGCCGGGTATCTTTAGCGTGGACGTGAAAGACGGCCTCGCCGAGGGCGCGAACCGCCATGCAGGGATCGATGCCTTGCCAAAACATGTGGCTCGGGTCGAAATTGCAGCCAAGGGCGGGGCCAGCTTCCGCTCTCAGCCGCAGGAGCGTTTGGGGCGAATAGGCGACAAAGCCGGGGTGCATTTCGATCGCGATCTTCACTCCGTGGTCCTCGGCAAACTTGGCATGCTTCTTCCAGTAAGGGATCACTTTCTTTTCCCACTGCCATTTCAGCACGTCCAGATAATCTGGCGGCCAGGGCGTGGTAACCCAATTCGGATATTTTGAAGAGTCCGAGTCACCCGGGCAACCGGAGAAATCGATGACTCGGGTTACTCCCAGTTTTTCTGCCATAAGAATGGTCTTGCGGCTTGTTTCTTTGCAGCTCTCGGCAAAGCGCTGGTTAGGATGAAGCGGATTGCCGTGGCAACTGAGCGCGCTGATGGCGATTCCCTGGTCGTCGAGCTTGGCTTTGAACTCGTTAATCTTGGCAGCAGAGCTTAGCCAGTCGAGTTTCAGGTGAGAGTCGCCGGGGTAGTTCCCGGTTCCGATCTCCACGGTGCGAATTCCGAGCGGCTTAATCTTCTTAATGACGTCATCCAAACTCATCTTGGCGAACAAGACGGTGAGTAATCCAATTTTCATCGCCGGTTTCTCCCTTCGCAAGGCATGGAACGGGGCGCGCGGAAAGCCCACGCCGTTGCCGGAGTGGACGAAATAAAGGCTAAATGTATAGGGGGGCGGAGCGCTCGTCAACTGAAAAATGCTGAGTGGCTCAAAAATAGAGCCAGCGTGCGACCTTTACCAATGGCGGGGTCAAGCCGCCGCGACGGTCCAATCACGCACCACCGAAAAATGTTTCGGGCGGCTCGGGACAACAAAAGCCCAAAATGGCGCATCAAATTTTGTAGGCTTGAATCCACCCTGGCATCTCAAGCCCCTGGACAGTTTGCTGAAAAGCGGGTTAGAATCCGTGATCCGAGGAGTCGACGGAGAGGTTCGCAAGTTATTGAAGTCAAGAGAGACTGATTCCTCGCCTAGTACACCGTGCGGTTCTTCGCTGCGCTCAGATCCGTGCCGGCAAGTCACAACGGGCCCGGAATGACAGGCTTCAAACCATTTTTCAGCACCTTGGTCACTGTGGAAAACGGAAAAGTCGTGCGCCCGAATAACTCGGAAGGCTTGCTTTTTGTTAGCGTCGCAGCTCTGCTGGTGATTGTGGGGCTGCTCGCTTTCGGTGAAGAAGCACGGAAGGGCCGGTATCATCTGGACGGCGGACGAGGATGGGATCTCCCTCCCGTGGTCTCGATTGATGCCGCCCATGTAGCCTTCCATCATGGGACCACACCTGTAGTCGTGTTAATCAACTTTGGCCAGCCGAATTATTGGGCTGGAGACCAGATTCTGCCTGGGTGCGTTTCCCGTCCATACCCAGGTGCTCCGGTCACTGTTAAGTCGCTTCGTGGTCCGCCTCAAGTCTAACCCGCCTCACTCGTTCTCATCTGCCGCAGCACTGCTCGGCCGTGAAACTGGTCTTTCCACCGGGCGGCGCGAGCGAAATTTCCATTACACTGGAGGAATCTCCGTGGAGGCCCCATTAACACCCAAGCAATTCGAGGCGCTGCGCCAACTGGATGGCTGCAGCGTAGCGACGGCGATCGAGTCGTTCAACGTGCGCCTGCGTAATGAAGGTTTCGCTAACCCTGCGGCCTTGCATTGTATTTTTGACGATCTTCCGCCCATGCTCGGCTACGCCGTGACGGGCAGGATTCGCTCGGCTGCTCCCCCAATCGCTTCCTCTTTGCCTCCACCGCAAAAGCTCACGTTCGCGGATCGAGACGAGTGGTGGAATTACGCGCTTTCGATTCCCGAGCCTCGGGTGCTGGTCTTGACAGATAACGATCCGAGTCCTGGCCTGGGCGCCTTTGTCGGCGACGTGCATGCGGCCGTCTGCAAGGCTCTGGGCTGCGTGGGGTACGTAACGAACGGCGCTGTGCGGGATCTCGGAGCAGTGCGCGCCATGGGCTTCCACTTCTTCGCGGGGTTTGTTTCCGTTTCCCACGCTTACGCGCACATCGTCGATTTTGGTGAGCCGGTCGAGATCGGAGGCATGCGCGTCCGCCCCGGCGACCTGGTCCATGGCGACCGGCACGGCGTGCAGACCATTCCCCGGGGGATTGCCCCGCAAATTCCACCTGTGGCTGCCTGCCTTCAAGAGCGCGAGCGCAGCGTTATCGACTGCTGCCGCGCGGCGGACTTTTCGCTCAACAAACTTCGCGCGACGATCAAGGACGCCGAGATGACCTACAACCCGGAAAGGTTGATTAATCACGACCATCAGGAGCAACGACGATGAGTTACCCGAAAGTTTCAATCCGCCCGGCCCTTCTCGGTCGAGTGGTGCTGGCAGCCGGACTTTTGGCCGGCATGCTCGCCATCACGTCCGCCTGTAACCGGTCAGGGGTGAGCCAAGCGGAAACTACCAAACAGCGCGATGCGGTTACGGCAGCGGTGGTGCGGGTGGTGCAGCGAGACCTTTCGAACCAATTGCAAATTGCCTCAGAGTTCATCCCTTACCAGCAAATTAACGTTCACGCTGAAGTTTCCGGCTACATCAAGAAGCTTTACATCGACTGGGGCACCCATGTGAGAACGGGCCAGCTTATGGCCGTGCTGGAAGTGCCGCAATTGGACGCTGAAGTGACGCGCGATAAAGCGTCCGTCGTGCGCGATGAGAAGGACCTGGAACGGGCGCGGGAAGAACTGACCCGGGCAAAGTCGGCTTATTTCGTCGCCAATGTCACCTACCGGCGGCTTTATGGCGTGCAGAAGCGACGGCCTGATCTTGTGGCCCAGGAAGAAGTGGATGTGGCCCACGGCAAGCAACTGGAAGCGGCCGCAAGCGTCTCCGCCGCCCAGGATGCGCTCGATGCGGCGCAGCAGGCGTTAGCGGCGGACAAGGCCACGCTCCAGCGCGACGAAGCCATGTACCACTATTCCTTCATCACCGCCCCGTTCGACGGCGTGGTGACCCGTCTGGACGCCTATACGGGCGCGCTGCTGCCGGCCGGAACCTCTTCCAGCACGACCGGCCTTCCGCTTTGCCGCCTCTCGCAGAACGATCTGCTCCGGCTCGTTATTCCAGTTCCTGAACAAGTCGTTCAGGACGTTCAGCTTGGTGAAGCCGTCAATGTACAGGTTCCGTCGCTGAAGCGGACTTTCCAGGGCAAGGTCTCACGTATTTCCGATGAGATTAACCTTGAGACCCGGACCATGCACACCGAAGTGGAAGTTCCGAATCCTGCCTACGTGCTCATTCCGGGAATGTACGCCTATGTCCAGGTTCCGGTCAAAAGCGCCGAAAATGCGCTGACGCTGCCGATTCAGGCCGTCGAAATCCACGAACACGGCCAGGGAACCGTCCTGGTGGTAAACCGCGAGGATCAGATCGAGCCTCGGCAGGTGCGACTGGGCATCGAGACCTCTACTGCAGTTCAGATTTTATCCGGCGTGCATGAAGGCGAGATGGCGGTGTTCGGCGAGTTCGGGAGCTTGCAAGCCGGCGAGAAAGTAAAGCCGGAGCCCGCGAATCTTGCGGCGGTCGGAGGCGGATAGTCATGGCAAGATTTTCAATTCGTCATCCTTATTTGATCATTGTCATCTGCCTAGTGATTTGTGTTATGGGCGTTACCAGCGCGGTGCGCATGCCGGTGGATTTGTTTCCACCCATTGACATTCCGGTGGTCACCTGCGCTACGTTTTATGCCGGTATGCCTCCAGCCCAGGTTGAAGCGGACATCACGAACACGTTCGAGCGTTTCTTCACCCTTGGGAGCAACATCGGTTATATTGAATCGCGCTCCCTCCCGGGTGTCAGCCTGATCAAAATTTTCTTCACTCCTGGTAGCGATCCGAATGCCGACGTCACGGAAATCTCTAACCTCTCCATGGCGGACCTCCGTCGGCTTCCGGAAGGGACGCTACCGCCCGTTGTGTTGGAAACGTCGGCCTCTTTTCTGCCGGTTTGCCTGCTTGCGGTGAAGGGCAAAGGGATGACGGAGACCCGGCTTCGCGACTATTTGCAGTACGAAATCCGGGACCAGATTGCTGGCGTACCGGGCGCCACCGTGCCGCCGCCCTTCGGCGGCAAGTACCGCATGGAAATGGTTTACGTCGACCCACTCAAGCTTCAGGCTCTTGGTCTTGATCCCATGGACGTGGTGAGGGCGGTGAACCAGTCTAATCTCATTCTGCCCGCCGGCGACCTGCGGATCGGCCCTATGGATTACAACATTTACACCAACGCTCAGGTGGCCAACGCGAAGCAGCTTAACCGCGTCGTTCTCAAGACCATTGGGGAAAGAAATGTTTACGTCTCCGACGTAGGCCATGCCGTGGACGGCGCCTGGCTGCAGTACAACATCGTGCGCATTGACGGGCAGCGTTCGACCTACGTGGGTGTGATGAAGCAGGGTGGCAACACCAACACCATCAAAGTTGTGGATGGAATCCGCGATGCGATCAAGCACCTCCGTGACATTCCGAAGCGGATGAAAGCGATGGTGGTGTTCGACCAGTCGCAATTTGTGCGCGAGGCGCTTCACACCGTCGCCAACGAAGGTAGCATCGGGCTTTTCCTTACCGGATTGATGATCCTTCTCTTCCTGGGCAGCCTGCGTGCGACCACGGCCGTATTTCTTTCCATTCCTCTCTCCGTGCTGGCCGCAATCTTTATGCTTTATCTGGGCAGAAGCACGATCAATGCGATGCTACTCAGCGGCCTGGCGCTCGCCTTCTCCCGGCTCATCGACAACTCGGTCATCGTGCTCGAAAACATTTATCGGCACCTCGAGCTGGGTGATGGTCCCGTCAAAGCTTCCGAGACCGGGACGGATGAGGTAGCGCTGGCAGTGCTCGCCATCACGCTGGCCACCATCGTGGTTTTTTTTCCGGTTACTCTGCTTTACGGCGTCAGTAAATTCCTTTTCACGGCGCTGGCTGCCGGTGTCGTTCTCTCCCTCGTGGGCTCTTACTTTGTGGCCGTCGGTGTTGTTCCCCTCTATTGCTCCAAGATATTGAAGCCGCTGGAAGGACACGGCGAAGAAGGACCAGAGGAGATGGCTCGGCGCAAGTCATTTGGGCAGCGCTTCTACGAAGCCTTCAACCGACACTTTGAGCGCATGCTGGACAGCTACGAGCGGTGGGTGCAGAAGGCGCTGGATCACCCTCGCGCCGTGATCGCCGGATTCATCGGGGTTTTTGCCCTCAGCCTGATGGTGTATCCCTGGCTCGGATTTTCTTTCTTTCCGCGCGTCGACGCCGGTCAGTTCATGATCAACCTGAAGGCGCCTAGCGGCACACGGGTAGGGGTGACCGAAGACTACGTCAAGCAAGTCGAGGGGATCATCCGGCGCACGGTAAGGCCGCACGATTTGCAAACAATTGTTTCCAATATTGGCATTACCTCGGGCTTTGAATCTCTCTTCACTCCCAACGCGGCGATGCACACCGCTTTTGTGCAGGTGGGGCTTAACGAAGATCATCGCGTCAGTAGCTTCACTTATATGGACGAAGTGAGGCGCAGAGTCAAGCAACAACTCCCGGAGCTGAGGACGTACTTCCATTCCGGCTCGCTCATCGAATCGGTACTCAATCAGGGTGTGCCGGCGCCGATCGACATCCAGGTAAGCGGGATGCGGCTGAACGAAGACATGAACATCGCCCAAGAACTGGCGGGGAAGATCCGGCAGCTTCCTTCGATTAGCGATGTGTATATTCCGCAGGATATGGATTATCCGGCGCTGCAGATTAACGTCAATCGGACGCGCGTAGCCGAGCTGGGTCTGACGCCGAAAAACGTGATCGATAATGTGATCACGGCTTTGACCTCGAATCAGATGATTGCACCGGGCTATTGGATTGATCCCGTGTCCGGCAACCAGTATTTCGTCTCCGTGCAGTATCCGGACCGCACCGTTCGCTCGATCTCGGATTTGGAAACCATGCCCGTTCACGACCCCAATCTCGTTGCACCGACTTACTTGGATCAGTTAGCAACAATCAAACGCATCAAGTCGCCGACGGAAGTCGATCACTACAAGCTGGAGCGGGAAATCGACATTTACGTAAAACCCAGAGGACAGGACTTGTCCCGGCCGCTCAAGGCCATCCAGAATCTCGTCGCCCAGACTCCGCTGCCCAGCCGAAACTTCCGGGTCAACATTCGCGGCTTGGTCATCACGATGGAAAATTCCTTCCACAGCTTTGCGACCGGGTTGATCCTAGCCATTTTACTCGTCTATCTCATCCTGGTCGCGCAATTCAAGTCGTTCGTGGACCCGTTTCTGATTCTTCTGGCCATCCCGACAGGCTTGACGGGTGTCTTGCTGATCTTGTTCCTTACCGGAACAACGGTCAACATTCAGTCTTTGATGGGCGTGCTGATGATGACCGGCATGGTAGTTTCGAATACGATCTTGATCGTCGATTTCGCCAAGCGGCTGCAATCCATGGAGGAAAAGCCGGTGCGGGAAGCTGTGGCCTACGCTTGTCGCATCCGCCTCCGGCCGATTTTGATGACCTCTCTGGCTACCGTCGTCGGGTTGATCCCGATGGCTCTTCAACTTGAGCCGGGTAGCGAAGCGTATTCTCCCTTGGCGCTGGCCATTATCGGTGGAGTTACGTTTTCCGTGGTGCTCAGCATCTTTGTTATTCCCGCGGCTTACCTGCTGGTATACCGCAATAGAGAAGTTGCACCGTCTAGTAGCGCTCAGGGTTAATAAAATGCGCTTGAGTCGTCCTTTTCAATCACGGAGCTTTCATACCTGCGTCGCCTCACTCATCCTATGCGCTACTGTACTTCTTATGGCTGGCGAAGCAACGCGCCGTGATTATGTTCGCCTGGGTGGCAACGGATGTGGTTGGGATCTGCCGCAAGCGGTTTCGACGGATTTTTCTCATCCCCACCTTCGTACCCCAGGTCTTTCCCAGGCGGCGATCCGTTGGGCTGAACGGTTAGGCCCGTTAGTGCGTCTCACTGCATTTCGATACCGTCCTTCGTTTCGGTGCCATATCCCCACCGGATGTCTTGGCGTTAGATCGCCCCCAATCTGGATTCGGCCCGCAGTGCTTTACGTATCCTAGCGAGTCAAAGGCACAGAAGAAAACCCCATATCCGCTGGTGCGCGCGTAGCACGCGGCACCGACGTTGAAGGAGTACGAACGAGTCTCGTCACCTTTATCGAATACGGAGCAAGGAGCCCATGGCAAAATTTTCGATCCGTCATCCATACCTGATCATCGTCATATGTCTCATCGCGTGCGTGATGGGAATAACGAGCGTAGGCCGCATGGGCGTCGACCTGTTTCCGCCTATCAACATTCCCGTGGTCATGTGCGCAACTTTCTATAACGGAATGCCCCCAGAGCAGATCGAGGCAGACATCACCAATACGTTCGAGCGCTTTTTCACCCTGGGAAGCAACATCGACCACATGGAATCTCGTTCCCTGGCAGGGGTGAGCTTGATCAAGGTATACTTCACACCCGGCAGCGACCCTAACGCTGACGTGACTCAGATTTCTAACCTGGCGATGGCAGACTTGAGGCGTTTACCCGAAGGTACTTTGCCGCCGGTGGTTTTGAGCGTGGGCGCCTCGACTCTGCCCGTCTGCATGTTGACTGTCAAAGGGAGAGGTTTGAACGAAACCCAGCTTCACGATTATTTGGAGTACCAGATCCGGGACCAGATCGCAGGCGTTCCCGGAGCGACCGTGCCGCCCCCTTTCGGTGGAAAATACCGGCAGGTCATGGTCTACGTCGATCCCCTGAAGCTGCAAGCCTTAGGACTGAGCCCCATGGATGTTGTCCGTGCCGTGAACGCGTCCAACGTCATTCTTCCTGCTGGCGATGTGCGGCTCGGCCCCCTGGACTACAACATTTACACCAACTCCCAGGTTGCCAACCCCAAGACGCTGAACCAAGTCGTCTTGAAGACGGACGGGGAGAAGAACGTCTACGTTTCTGACGTCGGGAAAGCCGTGGACGGATCGTATCTGCAATATGAAATTGTTCGCGTTGATGGGCAACGATCCGTCTATGTGCCGGTTATGAAGCAAGGTGGAAAGACGAACACCATTGCCGTGGTGGATGGCATTCGCAAGGCGATCCAACACCTCCGCGACATTCCGAAACAGATGAAGGCGATGGTGGTGTTTGACCAGTCGAAGTTCGTCCGCCAGGCCATCCACACGGTGATGGACGAAGGAAGCATGGGCTTGTTCCTGACGGCGATTATGGTACTCATCTTTCTGGGGAGTATGCGTGCCACAGCCGCTGTCTTTCTCTCCATCCCCATCTCGGTACTCGCCGCTCTTTTCCTGCTTTACCTTCACGGAAGCTCGATTAACGCCATGCTGTTGAGCGGTATCGCGCTCGCCTTTTCCCGCTTGATCGATAATTCCGTGATTGTCCTTGAGAACATTTACCGTCACATGGAACTGGGTGATCCTCCTTTGAAATCTTCCGAGGAAGGAACCAATGAGGTCGCGCTGGCAGTCCTTGCCATTACGCTCGCCACCATCGTCGTGTTCTTCCCCGTGACGTTGCTTTACGGCGTCAGCAAGTTCCTGTTTACGGCGCTCGCCATGGGCGTCGCCCTATGCCTGATTGCCTCCTACTTCGTGGCCGTATCCGTGGTGCCCCTCTACTGCGCAAATATTCTCAGGCCGCTCGCCCCACACGACGAGGAAGGGCATCCGAGAGAGCGCAAGAGCCTTGGCCAGCGTTTTAACGCCGCCTTCAATGCCAGGTTTGAGCGTGTGTTGGACGGCTACGACCGCTGGGTTGCGAAGACGCTTAAATACCCGAGTATTACCCTCGCGGGTTTCATCGCCGTCTTCGGGCTCAGTCTCGCCCTTTATCCGCTCTTAAATTTCGCCTTCTTCCCCAGGACGGACCAGGGACAGTTCATCATTAACGTGAAGGCTCCCAGCGGCTCCCGGCTGGGAGTAACCAATGACTACGTTAAGCAGGTCGAGAAAATTGTGAGGCATACCGTGAGTCCGCACGATCTGAAAACGATCGTTTCTAACATTGGCGTGTTCCCCGATTTTTCAGCTCTCTTCACCACCAACTCCGCAATGGACACCGCGTTCGTCCAGGTTGGCCTTACCGAAGACCATAGTACCAGCAGCTTCACCTATATGCGAGAGGTCCGGCGAAAGATCCGCCAACAGCTCCCGGAACTGGAAACGTATTTCTATTCCGGTGGCCTGATCAGTTCGGTTCTGAACCAAGGCGCTCCCGCGCCGATAGACGTACAAGTCAGCGGCATGAGACTGAATCAAGACATTAAAATCGCCCAGCAACTCAGCAATAAAATCCGGGTGCTCCCTTCGATCAGTGACGTGTATATTCCCCAGGACATGAACTACCCAGGCCTCATGATTAACGTTAACCGAACAAGGACGAGCGAACTTGGGTTGACACCTAAGGGCGTAGTCGACAACGTGATTACCTCTCTGACTTCCAACCTGATGGTCGCTCCGAATTACTGGATCGATCCGAAAACGGGCAACAACTACTTTGTGACCGTCCAATATCCTGATCGCATGGTGAAGTCCATTTCCGGCTTGAGGATGATGCCGCTGCACGACCCACACCTCGTCCAGCCCACCTATCTCGATCAGGTCGCAACGATCAAAAGGATCCCGACGCCAACTGAGGTGGACCACTATCAACTGGAGAGAGACATAGATATTTACGTAAGACCGAGAGGCGAGGATCTTTCCAGGCCCTATCACGCCATCCAGAAACTGGTGGCCGCTACCAAGCTGCCAAGCAGGAATTTCCGCATCAATGTCCGCGGATTGGTGCTCACCATGGAAAGCTCTTTCAAGAGTTTTGCCGTCGGGCTTGTTCTGGCCATCCTGCTCGTTTATCTCATTCTGGTTGCTCAATTCCGATCGTTCATCGACCCCTTCCTCATCCTGCTTGCCATCCCAACCGGCCTGACCGGAGTCCTCGTAATCCTGTACCTGACAGGGACGTCACTCAACATCCAGTCCCTTATGGGCGTGCTGATGATGACCGGCATGGTGGTCTCCAACAGCATCCTCATCGTCGATTTCGCCAACCGCCTGCGTGAGGAAGGCGAGAGCGTAGCAGCGGCCGTGGCAAAGTCCTGCCGCATTCGCCTGCGGCCTATTTTGATGACTTCGTTAGCCACCGTGGTGGGCTTGCTGCCCATGGCTTTCAAGCTGGAACCTGGGAGCGAAGCTTATTCTCCGCTCGCGGTATCGATTATCGGCGGTGTGACGATGTCTGTGATTCTGAGTATTTTCGTCATTCCCGCGGCCTACCTGCTTGTTTACCGGAGGCGGGAACTTTCCGAAGCTACTAGCGTAGAGAAAGGATAACTGATGAAGAAAATAAATCTATTCGGACTAATCCTTTGCCTGCTGACTCTCTGGGTGGGGAGTGTGAGCGCACAAAACCCGCCCACCATTACTTTGCAACAAGCCGAACAGATCGCGCTCAAGCACCACCCGGAAATTTTCGCGGCACACTACAACGCCCTCGCGGCCAATCAAGAAGTTCGGGAAGCCCGCTCGGCTTATTTCCCAACGGTTTACGGCACGGCGACGGGCATGGCCGCGGATCGCGGCACCCGCATCGGCGCCGGCTTCCTTTCCACCTCGCGTTTGATAAACCACGAAGGGAACGGCCTCACTGTCGACCAATTGATTTACGACTCCGGCCACACTCCAAACCTGGTGGCGAGTTCTCGGCTGGCCGCGCGCGCCCGTCAGCAAAACACCCAGGCGACGCGATACGATGTCCTTCTCGCCGTCAATCGCGCCTTTTTTGAGGTTTTGCGTGCCGAGGCCTTGCTGCGAGTGGCCAAGCAGACCGTGGCGGAGCGCCAGGTTGTCTACGAGCAGGTGCAAGCAATGGTGCAGAACAAGCTGAGGTCGGACCTCGACCTCAGCTTCGCCAAGGTGAGCCTGGGCCAGGCCCAGTTGCTGGAGATCAGAACCGAAGACAATCTGAAGATCGATCAGGCCCAGTTCACACGCGCCATGGGTTTGCAGAGCGCACCGCAGTACGAACTCGTCAAGCCGCCGTTGGCCCTCGCGCCGACGCCAACCTCTGCCGGCCTGGTCGCCGAGGCTATGCGCAATCGGCCGGAGATCATCAGCCTGCGTTTCAGTCGTGAGTCGGCGTTCAAATACGAGCGCGCTGAGCGCGACCTTTCTTACCCCACGGTTGCCGCCGAAGGCGTCGCGGGCTATATCCCGGCCGTCGACCAGGTGACGCTGCCTCGCTTCATTCCCGATCACTACGAAGGGGCGGCGCTGAACGTCGAGGTGCCGGTATTCAACGGCCACCTCTTTGCCGCTGAGCGCACTGCGGCCCTGATGAAAGCCCGCGCCGCCGATGAGAACCTGCGCAATGAAGAGGAGCGCATCGCTCGCGACGTTCGTTCCGCTTGGGCGGACGCCGTCACTGCTTACCAACGGATCGGGGTGGCCGATCAGGTGTTGAATCAGGGAAAGCTCGCCTTGGCTCTGGCCCAGGGGCGATATAACCTCGGCTTGGCTTCAATCGTCGCCCTCACCCAGGCCCAGCTCAGCGAAACTCAGGCCGAAATTCAGGATGTGAATGCCCGATACGATTACCAGGACGCCAATGCTATGCTGCAGTATGAGGTAGGACTGTTGCGGTAGGGGAAGAGCTGCCTATTGTAATCGTGCGGCGGTTTCCATCTCGCGGAAAACCAGCGAGTCGAAGATAGCAAGAACTTCCTTGCGGTAGCTCACCATCCGTGCGACTGTGGCCTGATACCAAGGATCGTGGCTGGCCAGCCGCTGCCATCGCTCAAGAACGTTAGGGGGCACGTCAATGTCTTCGCGCAGCTTTTGCAGTGGATGGCCGCGCAGAAAAAGACCGTAAAAGAAAGCCGCTTCGTGACGCGGCTCTGTCAGGTTGGGCTCGGCCGGAATCATACAGATTACGTGCTGCTCCTGCATCATCATTCGCTTGGCGCCGTCCGGACGCCGTCAGCTCTTGCGAAACTATATGGTAAACCTTTTGTCAAGTCCTCCGCCCAATATTCATGCGGTGATCGAGGGCCTTCTCATGGCATTTTCGCTGCCATCGCAGGTTCCCGATGTTGCAAGCAGAGGCGTTGCCTAGAGGCTTGAGCAGGCGTTAAGATGAAACCTCCGAGCCGCTGTTTTGTTAAAGGACCATATGCTCTTCGACAGACTGAACAGCGAGGATACGGCCCTCCTTCCGATTACCGAAAAAGTGCTTGCCGGTGAGCGCCTTACGTTTGAAGATGGCGTGGCACTCTTCCGTTCCCCCGATCTGCTCGCGGTCGGGTATCTGGCTCACCATGTCCGGCAGAAACGACACGGCCGACGGACGTACTTCAATGTCAATCGCCACATTAATCCAACCAACGTGTGCGTGGCCAGTTGCCGGTTGTGCGCGTTCGGCCGCAAACCGGATGCCGCGGGCGCGTACACCATGGATCTCGAAGGTGCGTTCCGTACGGCAGGCCAGGGCTGGACGGAAGCGATCACCGAGTTTCACATTGTCGGCGGCCTCCATCCCGAACTTCCCTTCAGCTACTACGTTGATTTGATTCGCGGCCTGAAAGAACGGTTCCCTACCGTTCACCTGAAGGCGTTCACCGCGGTCGAGGTCGCCTATTACACCCGGATCGCCCGGCTTTCGGTGAAAGAAGTCCTCGAGCGGCTGAAAGAGGCGGGCCTTGGCTCGCTGCCCGGAGGCGGCGCGGAAATTTTCGCTCCCGCCACGCGCCGAAAGATCTGCGATCACAAAATCGGGGCTGCCATGTGGCTCCGTGTACACCGCACCGCGCACCAGATGGGGCTGCACTCGAATGCCACCATGCTTTACGGCCACGTCGAGTCGGACGAAGATCGCGTCGATCATCTCATACGCCTGCGCGAGCTACAGGATGAAACCCACGGCTTCCAGGCCTTCATTCCGCTCAAGTTCCATCCCGACCATACGGAACTCGGCAAGGATACGGGCTATCGCGACACCACCGGCTTCACCGACCTAAAGAACGTCGCGGTGGCGCGCCTGTTGCTGGACAATTTCCCGCATATCAAAGCTTACTGGATCATGATGACGGCACGCGTCGCCCAGGTCGCGCTCCGCTTTGGAGCCGACGACCTGGACGGAACCGTGGTGGAAGAGAAGATTTACCACGATGCCGGGGCGACTACGCCCCAGGTGATGACCCGCCCGCAACTCGTCCGCCTCATCCGCGAAGCTGGCCAGGAGCCTTGTGAGCGTGACACGCTCTATCGGCCCGTGGTTCGTCCCATTTGCTCTCAAGACGACTCAGTCGGGGACTCCGCCCCGATCAAGACCCTTTGCTGACGCCGCGCCGCTTCCTTCGCTCGTAAGGGGAAACAAGTCCTAATCTCCAGGTAGCGCCGGCCGTCAGGTCGGCCAGTGCCGAGTTGACGCTCAAGCGTGTCAGCGTTCCGGATGC
>JAKAWG010000152.1 GCA_021817045.1 Acidobacteriota bacterium | reverse complement strand
CCATTACGAAGGCCGCCAGTGGCTTGGCTGGCATCATCACGTCTGCTTGGTGACGATGGCCTACGCCTTTCTCCGCTTCGAGCAGGCACGCCTTAAAAAAAACTTCTGGTGCGACCTGGAGCCTGCCTCGAGTCCGCCGGCAGCTCCTTGCCCTGCTGATTAGACTCAGTGGATGTTGCGCGTGGTGCCTTACAGAGTTCACGGACACCTCGTAGAACTTAACTGAGTATTACTAGACCCGTTCGGGGCCACCTGCCTGTTTCAACTGGTCAGCAACCGCTACGAGCACGGGGCGATGATCCTGACCAGCAATAAAAGTTACGGCGACTGGGGGAGCATCTTCCAGGACAATGTGATTGCCAGCGCCATTCTGGATCGGCTGCTGCACCACTCGACGACCATCAACATCAAGGGTGAAAGCTATCGGTTGAAGGATAAAAGAAAAGCTGGGGTGTTGAGCAAGGCTGCGGCCACTCCGGCCAGCTGAAGCAGCGCGGCCGGCGGCTGGGCTCTCCCCCCAGCCCAGCCCCCGCACGACAAGGCCTGGGGAATTTTAAAGCGTCAAAAACTGGGGAATTTTCAGTTGACAATCACATCCGCTGGGGGGAGTCTTCCGGGTTGATTCGATAGCCGCCCCGTTTCTGGCGGATATGCTCGCGCAAGAGTTGGCCGGTGCGGGGATCGAGCAGGCGCACGTAGAGATCATTCCACTGCACGTTGACCAGGCGCCGATCCAGCCGGCCGGCGCGCCGTAGTAGGCAGCTTCGACCTCCACGCAGCCGTCTAAATGCACGGTGCGCTGGCCGTACTGGTAATAGCGGAAGGGCTCAAGCGGCAAGGGCAGTAGCGTCGCTTTCTCCTCGGCAAACATGGCTGAGACTTGCCGCTTGGCGGTGCCGTGGATGCGCGTGTCGGCCCAATGCGCTTCCCAGCGGTCGAGGTAGGCTTGGGCTTCTTCCAGGCTCTCGAAACGCAGGCCCTTGAGCGGCGTTCGGGCGAAGCGGGCGGCGTCTCACCCCGCGGGTGGAAGATCGGAGCATAGTTTCCCTTGGGAATCTCCAAGATCAGCGGCTCATCGCGTCCCTCAGAGGCGAAGTACAGTTCCAGCCGCTTGCGCAGCATCGAAGCGTGAACGCGGACGATATTGTCGGCGGCAGTGTCGTAGCCCGGCGTCCGTCCGAAAACCTTATGCCCGACCTCCTGCTCGTGGACTTCCTCCACGTGGTCCACCACCATCCGCGCGACCAACATCCAGCGCGGGTCGGTCGTCTTGGGCCGTTCGGTTGGGGCGTTAATTGTATGCATATCGTCCCCCCACCCTTCGAAATTATAGTGTCGCGGAGACGGCGGATACAAGTATATACCTCTGTCCGGCAATCTGAAAATTTCAAGTCCCGCGCGGGTGCGCGACGTAGAAGTGGAGATTTGAAGAATTTCTTTTTTTGTGGTATTAATCCTAACGTGTAAATACGTTAGGACAAGGAGGCCTATGCCAGGAACTCTTCCTCAACTGGAAAGTCAGAGGGTTCAGGTGGTGCAGAAGATGGCGGGCTTGGGGGATTTCCGCCGGGGTTCGATTACCAGCATTATCGGCCGTTGCGGGAAGGCCCACTGCCGCTGCCATCAGCCGGGGCAACCTGGCCATGGACCGAATTTTCGTCTGACCCGTAAGCAGCAGGGCAAGACGATCTCGGAGACTTTCTCCAGCCCCGCCGCCCTGCGCAAGGCGCAGCGCGAGGTGGCGGAGTTCCACAGGTTTCAGGCGCTCAGCCGGCGGCTGGTGGAGGTGAACGAAAAGATTTGCCGGCTGCGTCCCGTGGAGGGCCAAGAGAAGCTGAGCGAGCGGGAAAAAAAACGGCCGAAACGCTCCATCACGAAGTCGCCCAGGAAGTAGATCGTTTGCTGCGGGTGATCTTCAGCCAGCGGCGTCAGGGCCAGGCGCTTGACCTGGAGGCGGTGGAGATGGCGATGCGCTCCGCCTTGCACCGCGCCGGAGCTGCTGCCCTGACCGAACTTCTGCAATTCCCCGCTCCCGCCGCCGAACAACGCCGCATTCCTTGTCCTTGCGGTCAGCAGGCGCACGACCGGGAGTTGCGATCCAAGCCGGTGCTGACGGCGGTGGGTCCGGTGGAAGTGTCGCGTCCCTATTACGTGTGTCCGCATTGCCATGCCGGCCGGTTCCCGGTCGATGCCGAGTTGGACATTGAGAGGACGGAGTTTTCTCCGGGCGTGCGCCGCATACAGGCGAGGGTAGGCCAGGAGGCGCCCTTTGATCAGGGGCGCGAACAGATGGAGGTTTTGGCGGGCCTGGAAGTGACCGCCAAATCCGTGGAGCGTACGGCCGAGGCCATCGGCGAGGATCTTGCGCAGCGCCAGGGAGAACAGAGCCGGAAGGCCCTGCAGTGGGACTTGCCCGTCGTGGCGGGCGAACCGATTCCCATTCTGTATGTCCAAATGGATGGGGCGGGAGTCCCGGTGGTGAAAAAGGAGACGGTGGGTCGGCCCGGCAAGATCGAAGGTCAACCCGCCCGTACGCGGGAAGTCAAATTGGGGTGTGTATTCACTCAGACGACTTGGGACAAGAGGGGCTACCCGATCCGCGATGCGGATTCCACCACCTATACCGGCGCCATCGCAACCGCCCCAGCGTTTGGCCAACGCCTTTACCGGGAAGCCTGGAAGCGGGGCTGGAGCCGCGCCCAAAAGAAAGTGGTGATGGGCGACGGGGCCGAGTGGATCCGGAATCTGACCGCTGAGCACTTTCCCGGGGCCGTGCAAATTGTCGATCTCTATCACGCTCGCCAGCACCTCTGGGAGGTCGCGCGCACGCTACACCCGAATGATGCGGTGAAGCAAAAAGCGTGGATGACGATTCATCAGAAGCGCCTGCTGGATAAGGGGAAAATCGAAAGGCTGGTCCGCGTGCTCCGCGCCATCCGACCCACAAACCCCGAAGTCGCGGAGAAGCTCCGCACCGAGGCGGACTATTTCGAGCGGAACGCGGAGCGCATGCGCTACCCCAAGTTCCGCCGCCAACACCTCTTTGTCGGCTCGGGCGTCATCGAGGCGGGCTGCAAGACAGTGATCGGCTCCCGCCTGAAACGCTCGGGCATGTTCTGGGCCGTCCGGGGAGCCAACGCCATCCTGGCTCTGCGCTGCTGCCACCTCAACGGCCGCTCCGAGGACTACTGGGAGAGCCGACGGGCCGCTTGACCTCCACTTCTATGTCGCGCACCCGACTTCCATGGCAACACGGGCAAATGCCAAGAGTCCAACTTCCGCCATGGCGCTTGCTGCCTCCGAGCAAACGAACCCTTGTCAGGGGCCGGCGCACTAAAATTCTCTCCGGTTGGAACAAGGATGTCAACAGAGCCACAGCGAGCCAAGGTCCACCATCGTTTCGTGCCAATCTTTGCTTGCATTTGACGGACACGGTGTGTATACAGGCGTAGTCATTATTTGTGATCGCCCGTGACCGCACAGTTCGCGAACGGCGCGATCGATGCGCCACATGCGAGTAAGCATGAGAAGGTGATGCACGCCACGCTGAAACGCCTCCTCGCAATACTAATTGCTCTCGTCGCGGCTGCGGGGCTGGCTGTGGGTCTTTATGTTCGCGCTGCTGTCAAGTCGGTTCCCCGCATGTTCAAGCGCAACGCGGAACTGAAGGCCCAAGGCTACTACATGGGCGAATTCGAGTTCAAAATGGTGGCCGTCCAGTACTACCTCAACGCAGGCAGCTACCTGAAAGCCTTCACGACGCTGCGGCGCATCCGTTGGGAGATGGAAACCACGCAGGGACTCGTGAGGATGCCCAGCGGGTCTTCTTCTCAGCAAATGATGGACTTTCTGCTGGACCAGCAGGATCCAACGACCGGCGCATTTATGGATCCCAGGTATCCGTATTTCACCTACATCTCGCCGACCCTCAACGTGGTCGATGCGCTGGAAGACCTGGCCCGCCAGACGGGCCGCCCCCTGAAGCTCAAGTACCCCCTTCGCTTTCTCGATCGGATCAGCGCGCCGGAGCACCTTCGGGCCTTCCTGAACTCCAATCTTTACCTTAAGGAAAGGTGGGCCCGGCTGGGAGGCCCCGGACCATATGAGGCCGATTCCGAACTGGCCTACTTCGATGAACTGGAGAGCGCCGGTCTCTACCGCTTTTCTGGCGCGTGGAAGAACGCATTGCGTCAGTGGTTCTATCAGACCCAGGATCCTGCCACGGGATTCTGGGGAAGCCGAATTGGGAATCCTGCGAAGTGGCGCCAGAACCTCGATGCCAACTCCACCTATCATGTCCTCCATCTTGTGCTGGATAGGCATGGGGAGAATCTGAGCAAGCAGTACCCCCTCCGCTATGCCGGAAAGTTGGTACGGAACCTGCTGAAACTGTTGAGCGAACCTGTTCCCGACAACGCGGAAGAGCAGCACGGTTGGAGCCTGGAACAAGCGCAGGGGGCCGAAACGATCGCCCGTCTGTGGGGCCACCTGTCTGAGTCCGACAGAGCGCTTGCCCGCTCGGCAATGAGCACCTATCTGATCGAGCGCTACCGTTTTTTCCGGCCTGCGGATGGGGGGTTCAGCTTCTACACCTCGGAAAGCCACGCCGATGTGGACGGTACAGCCAATGCCTTGGGGCTGCTCCGGGCCACCGGATCCCTGCCGGGCACTTGGGAGCGGCGCAGGCTGTGGGGAAGGGCTATTGCCGCCTCCTCTCAAGTGGTCATAAGGAAGGTCCGCCAGTGGGGGCAGGCCTCTCTGCCTGCGGCGAACAGCGTCAACTCACTTCGGGTGTATAAGAACAAGCTGCCCTCGGGCGACAACTACGATGACGCCAACCTTGTTGCGATTGTCTACCCGCAGAGTACTCATGTGCTCGATGTGATGGATCTGCGCCAGCATCTCGCCAAGTTCATCGCCGCGAGCGGAGAGGAATTCGGCAACTGGACATCAAAGCAGAGACTGGGAGAAAAACTGGACCTTAGCCGCGCGCCGAAGTCCGTTCCGACCTTCCACGGCGGCCTCGACTTGGAGCGGATCGCCAAGGACTATCCGGATGCCCGAGAGTTTTACGTCGTTGGCTATGATATTTTCCAAGTGCCCGTGTTCCAGTTGGAGTTTGTGAGATAAGAAGAGCCGCGGAACGCGTGATGCGCCACCCAAGGCAAAATCCGCAGCGTTAAGAAGCAAATGTCGCGGGACAAGGTTGGAAAACCAAACATAGGTTAGGAGTCATTTGGCTCTGTTGACATCCTTAAGAAAAGGTAGCGATGCTTCAAGCGGTACAAGTTGAAACTCAGGCCGAGCAGCAGGGCTTGGAGCGTCTGCATCCGGAGCGAGCGACCGGGTGCGCGGGC
>JAKAWG010000151.1 GCA_021817045.1 Acidobacteriota bacterium | reverse complement strand
GGCCGGAGCGTTTCTCGACTACTGGACTTGGCGGGCAATGCGCAGCCGCCTGGAACCGATGAAGAAAGTCGCCCGGATGCTGCGCGCCCATGAGCCACTCTTACTGAACTGGTTTCGGGCCCAAGGTGAGATTTCCGCCGGGGCGATTGAAGGTCTGAACAACAAAATCCGAGTGATCACCAGACGTTCGTATGGTCTTCGCACCTTTGAAGCCATGGAAGTTGCGCTCTATCACACGCTTGGCCGCCTCCCCGAGCCGGAGTCAACCCATAGATACTGCTGAGGAAGGCGAACTTAATCAGTGGGACAGCCCACTGGAAGGTTGAAACTTACCACAAAATCCTGAAGTCAGGCTGCAAGGCGGAGACATCGAGCGAACAGCGGATCGGTTTGTGAACCTGATCTCTGTCTTCTCCATTCTGAGTTGGAGGCTTTTCTGGATGACCATGCTGAACCGTTCGAATTCAGCAATGCCCGCCGACCACGTGTTTTCCAAAGCCGAGCGCCAACTGCTTGAGCATCTTGTTCCGGATCGCGCGGTTGATCGCGCCGCAAGCAGGTCGTTGTCCTTATACATCACGAAGTTGGCCCGACTTGGTGGCTATCTTGCCCGCGCTGATGATCCTCCGCCCGGTAATAAGTTCATGTGGCGTGGGTTCTGTCGACTTGCCGATGTTGAGCTTGGGTTCAATACAGCCAAACTTTTGGTGATTGAAAGAATGAGCGGACGCTTACCTTGCAACACGCCAACAAGGCGTTCAAAAAATAGCTGCAGCAGTCGCCCGCCACGGAACCATGCGACGTAGGCAATATCAGGCGGGGTAAATTTCCGCTATCCGGTGACCGAGTGCGGGGATATTGAAGGTCAGGAGATAGGCGCCGTCAGTTCGGCGAGAAGAGACACCAGACACCTGCCATGAGCTTCCGTTGCCAAGACCGTATTCTTGAGGAACAAACCGGATCTCCTTTTGCGTAGGATGCTCTTCGAGATTGAAAGCATTGACTACGGCTGCAGGTTCACTGGGATGAATGTGAACATGCGTCCTCTCATCAATTCCGTAAAATATCCCCCTTTTGAAGAATGGCTCAAGCCTTCGGTATGTGGCCACCGCTTCAAAATGTGCCTTGTTGATAGCCGGGTCTTTAGGCGTTCCTCCAATGCCTAAGTGGCGGCACGTCGATGCATACCACCAGAAAGACAAAGCATTACGGTTATCTGTCCGGAGATCGATGTGAAGGTAGATGGGCAGACCATAGGCAAGATTGTAATAATAAAGCGCGATGGACTTCCCACTTAGAAGATTTTCCATAGGACTCCACATCAGTTCAAAACCCCAAATGGAGTCAAAACCGAGTGGGTGAACATACTGTTCATCTGCTGGAGCCTTTCCATGACCGTAGTAGGTCGGCGCATAGCGCAAAGTTGAGCCTCCCACCATTGGATCATGCATTTCGATCAATACGTTTGGATATTCAGCATGGACCATGCGCGCCAGCCGGCACATTCCACGTACATGCTCCGCTCGGCGCGCAGGAACTATATGTCCATGGTTCGGGTCCCAACACTCCGCGTGGTACATCGTGCCATCGAACATGAAAAAAGCCGCGCCACCTTCTGCTAACACCTTTAATCGGCGGGCCGTTTCTTCCAAATACTGCGTTGATGCTCCGCACAGGGGAGAAGATAAAAAACCCATCTCCCGGTTCCATTTCAGCCGTTGACCAAATCGGTTCATGCGATACATCTCTTGAGGATACGAGGTGGGATCGCACCAGCCGGAGAGAGGTGTATGGAGGGCGGATTTCAGGCCATACTCTTCCCGAAGCATCCTGGTAAAGAAGGGGTACGGGCCTAACCGAGCTGTATCCCAAATCTTGGACCCGAAACTCGTATCCCAGCCGGGATCCATGTAAAGCGCTTCGCAGCCGATAGCCTTGGCCTTGGCGGCTTCCTCTTTCATGTCCGCAAGCGTATAGTACTTCTTCCGCATTGTGGGGTTATCCTGCTCATCGTCCGGCAGCCACCAAAGCTTATTATCGTAGAGTTCGTTCCAGTGGACAGGAGGATTATAGTTCTCGGGACATCCATGACCTCGAGCGGTCATCTCCTGCCGAAATGCATAAAAGCCTTCCAGCATTCCTCCTTCGTAGGCCGTCAGGCGTGTGATCCCGAAACGGTGCGACTCCCCTGGAAGCAACCAAGCTCCGTGCTCCGGATTTCCGCGATAGATTCCGTATCCACCCCACCTTAGGCTTGTCTCGTTGCTTGGTCCCGGGATCCGATCTAGCAGGGACCATTCCATGCCTTCCTGGCTGTATTTGGTTAGCAGGAAACCTTGCTTGCTATCAGTCCACGCCCATCCTTCGGAGGCGTAAGCGGGTGTCACGGTTGTCTCTTGGGTCCAAAGCTCTGATGAGTATGGCTCCGTTAGCAACTGGGAGAGGGGAAAATCAGCGTATTGTTTTTGATACCCGTTCGGCTCTCGCCGGTATGGAATTGCGATGACTTTAAATTTAGCCCACTTGCCGGTCGTTAAACCATCCGATATGCGAAGGGGAAGAACGAACCCGCATCGGCTGCGGGAAAGATCCAGGGGATAGGATCCGTGGTTCGCGACGGTTATCTGTTCCTCAATCCATGGGTTCTGTGCGGGTAGGTGAAATTCATGACGCGCTTCCACCCAGCCGCCGAGTGCGGAGCCCTGTAACGACACACGGATGGAACCATCCGCTCCGCGCGTGACGGAACTCTCTCGAAAGTCAGGCCGGCCGAAGGAATAGCGGTAATCGCCGTCGGCCAGTCGCAAGCCGCTGGAGGCGTGGACAAGTCGTGTGTTCCGAAGCCCTTTTTTCGGCGACAAGAACAACTGAAACGTTTTGTTTCTTACCTCTCCACCTTTCCACGGGGCTGAGAATCCCAGCTCCGCTCTGCCGGTTCCATATAATGCCGCCGGCGCCGCGCCCATTTTTACGAAAAAGTCTCGCCTCGTGATCGAAGCCAATTAAACACCTCCTCGGGACTATGATATGTGCCATTCCCGCGATAAGACATCGAACCAACCGCTTGCTCGAACCCTGTCTAACGGGTCAAAGACAGAGGGTGAGCCGGAGATTCTTCGAGAAGCAACAGATGCACTGGACACTCCGCAGAGCGCACCTGCCTTTGCAAACGCGGACCAAGGCCCTGAATGGCGAACTGGAAGACGTGTTTCGGTAGTAGTTCCCATTATTCCGAGTGCAAGAGAAAGTGGCGTGACTCCCGGGTTTCTGATGCCTTCCACCAGTACCCGGTTCCGATCACGGGCGGTCACGCCGGGATCAAGACTTTGCACGTGAAAAACTGCTCGCCAATATCGGGAGCAGTGTAAACTCGCTTGCCTTGGGCGTTAATCACTCCGGCACGGCAATTCGAGGGTGTTTTACCGTCGTTGGCGTTGGTGGTAACGATAGGAATGTGGAGCGTCATCGCCCACAAAGACTGGTTCGATTCCTGGTACGCACGATATAAGTCGGGTGTACCCGCAGTCCCGACAGCGTGGAAAATCACCTGGGCGCCCATCATTCTCAACTGCCAGGCGAGATATGGATTGGGTGTGGTGGTGGCACCGGGAGTAGCCCAAAGGTCGTTACAAATCAGCACTCCAAAACAGATTTCATTCCAGGTAAAGGTGCGCAGCCTCCCTTGCACGTTGTGCTGGATTTCTCCGGTTCCGGGATGCCAGAGTGAACTGCACAGGAGAATTTTCGAGTAAGCCCCCAAATACGCCCCGCTCGGCGCGTACACCCGGACCTGGTCATAACAATATTCATGCAGTCTGGCCGGCCCACCCCAGTCGTGTGCGAAGCGTTTCGGCACTTCGGGTTCCATGTCTTTGTAGCAAGTGCCTAGAAGCAGACCCACGTGTACTTGCTTCGCGTGCTGCGCCACGCGTGCGACGGCCTCGGCCACCGTCACCCGATCGAAATCAGGATAATTCCCCCAATAATATCCTGACAGACTTCCTTCCGGCGTTAGCAGGAAATCAGCCTTGACGCCCGCCGCGTGATCGATGGCGCGATGAATCGTCCTCTCGTTGGCCTGAACATCCTTGGAAGCCAGGATTTGCAACCCGGCGACCGTTATTTCGCGCGGTGCCGGGCTCCTGCCCACTTCGCCGGAGGAGGCCACGCTACTTGAGTCTTCCTGCTCTGATTCTTTCTCGCCCGCCGCGAGCTCCTGCCCAAACAAAAGCACCGAGCTTCCCGTAATTGCAACGTTGCTGACGAAGCCCCGCCTATTCATGTTTTCAACTCCCTTGCTCGATACGCACTTCAATTAGTTCAGATTAGGCGTAGTCTGGCGAAACAACTGAGAAATCCGCCATGCACGACTTCCTCCGGCGTTGCGCTCTGCCCAGATGCTCGCTTAACACCATCCGACAAGAACCGACCTTAGAGACTTGTTGTCAGATCGTGAGTTCATCACACCCGTATGGCCCACGTGGGCCTCTTCCACGCCTGTTCCTGAATAACTGGGCCACTGCGCAATGGCTTATTTTTCCATATCCCGATGACGAGTGCGACATCGAAAAATAGCTGACGCGGAGAACCTCTGTCTGGTGTGAGCGTATGATTTAGGTGTCCGTCAAGTCTCCTTCGCTTCAGGATTCATCCGAGGCAGCCCACTCGTTGGAAGACCTTGACGCGCCACAGATCTTAGCTTTTCTCGATCAGGTCGAGCAGAAGCGCAAGAATATCGTCCGCTTTCGCAACAGTCGGCTTACCGCCATCCGTTCCTTCTTTCAAGTGCCAGCTTTACGATGCCCCGCCAGACTCGGATTGGTTACCCGTGTTCTAGTAATACTAGGTTAAGTCGTGCTTGAGTCTCTGAGCGATATCTGTTACCTTGGCAGCATGAAGCCGCAAACCTTGAAAGGGCTCGAGGCCCGGTTGACGCATTTTCTTGAAGACCTGCTCGAACCGATGGGGCGTAGCGAACGACAACATTGGGCACGCATCTACGTACGGGGCTTGCTCCTGGATGGAGAGCGGAAGTCGATCGAGCCGATGGCCAGCCGCATGGAAGGCGCCGACGTTCAGGCCCTGCGTCAGTTCGTGGGACAGAGTCCCTGGGCCGTCGAAGAAGTCCAGCGCCGCTTGGCGCGCAAGGTGGTGGATCTTCTCAGTGACGCGGAAGTCTGGATCATTGACGAAACCTCATTTTCCAAGGCCGGGCAGCACTCGGTCGGCGTGGCACGACAGTATTGTGGCACGCTGGGCAAAATCACCAACTGCCAGGTTGCGGTGAGCCTGCACTGGTCGAGCGCCGAAGCCAGTTGCCCCTTGGTCTGGAAGCTTTATCTGCCCAAGGAATGGCTCGAA
>JAKAWG010000150.1 GCA_021817045.1 Acidobacteriota bacterium | reverse complement strand
CGTGGCGCCGGCATGAATATCCGGCCATCCGAGCGTTGGCGAAGCGGGCCGGAGCCGCGATATTCTTCGGTGACGAAGCCGGGGTGCGCTCGGATTATCACCCCGGCACGACAGGGGGAGTGCGTGGACAGACGCCCCAGGTTCCGGCGACCGGGCAGCGTTTTGGCATGCACCTGATTGCGGCGGTGAGCGCCCGCGGCGAGTTGCGCTTCATGGTGGTGAAAGGCAAGCTCAACGCGTCGCGCTACGTGCAATTTCTGAAGCGGTTGATGCCCCCTCTCCCGCAGCGGATTTTTCTGATCGTGGACGGCCATCCGGTTCATCGGTCTCGCGCGGTTCGTGCCTACGTCGCCTCGACGAAGGGAAAGCTGCGGCTCTTCTACCTGCCGCCCTCCTCGCCGGAGCTGCATCCGGACGAACCGGTGTGGAATCACGTCAAGCACCACGGGGTCGGGCATGCCCTCCTGCAGGAAGTCGATCATCTGAGAAGCTATCTCGGCCGTCGGCTGCGCAGCCTCCAGAAATCGCCGGGCGTGGTTCAAAGATTCTTTCTCATGCCCGATCCTCAGTATCCGGCCCTGTAGCTCGGTTATGTCTACATACTTCTGGCCTGATTGGTAACCTGGTATAACTAAAAGGAGGGTTCTTAAAAGACTATACCCTGGAGACCACTGGGTTCCTGCTGCTCTCGCCCACGGCCCACCCTCCGACGAGTTAGAAGCCTCCGTAGCCGATCGTAAACGCGGACAAGACTAAGCCGAGCTCGGGGTTGGTGAAATGAAATTCCTCGGCCATGGTGTGGTCCGCAATAGAGATGTGTACCCTGTTCAATTAGCTTACAGCGCCAATCAGTACGATCCAGGCTACCAGGCGCAAACGAACTCGGCTAGGTTCAGGCCTCATAAGGAGCGCATGTCCGGGGCGATATCGTAAACACTGCGCACTCGGAGCTTTCGGCGGAAATCGAATGGAGTCATGGGTTTCGCGAGCGTGATGTGAATCTCCCGTACTTGGCCGGGCCGTAGGTGGATGAAGTTGTCTGAATATCGCGCCTCGGCTCCGCTCAAATTCGCCCAAGCCCAGAGGGCTGGAACGTTTGTATCCACCAATACGTAATACTGCTGGTCGCCGCCACTTGCTTGAATGGTGACGTTCGGTTTCTCCAGTTTCAATTCCACCGGCCGGCCGAAAAACAGAGCATTTTCCGCGGCGCTCCGCCCGCCGACCATCACTTCGGCCCAAACCAACGGGCTCACCGCTCCGTTGGTGCCCACCAAGTCAGCGAGATCGAGTGTTTCAGCTTTGCGGCTCGAGCGCGCCAGGACATCAATCTGCTTGGTGCCTCGCCTGAGCGTGCTGCCTTTCAGGTCGGTCACAACCCATTGCAATTCGCCCAATACGTCTTTCTGCCGGTCGCTTGTGACCCAAAGTTCAGCATGACCTGTCTGTGGGTTGGCTATGCCGCTGACCAGGATAGGTGCAAAGAAATGCTTTGCTTGGTATTGCACGGCTTTCCAGCGGCGATAATAGTCGACCATAGACCAAGTCGCGCCAGGCCAGCAGTCGTTATATTGCCAGATCGTCGCCGCCATCGATCGAGGCATCTCTCGTCGCCAATGCTCCACGCCGTAACGTATGCTCCAGGCCTGATTGAGCTCGGTCAGCCACACGGTGTCATCGAAATTGCCCGGCGCCTTGCCAAAATTGGCTTCTGTGTAATGCATGATGATGCCAATTCCGTGACCGCTCCCGTCCAGCTCGTGATAGCGCATAACGGGGGAATGGACGCTTCGGCGGTCGGTCGCATCAGTATAGGCGCGAACGGTTTGGGGAACGGGAAGCGATTGCATGCCGAATTCTGTGACGAAGCCTTCGATTTTGCGGTACGATTCCACCGGCTGATTACCGTGCCAGACGCCCCAGGTATGAATGTCGCCGCTGCCGTGAGCGCCGCTTCCCACCTCGTAAAAAGCGCCTGGCAAGAGACGATTTACGATGTCGCCTATCGTGTGGCGAAAAATTTGATAGTAGCCGTCGAAATAGCCAATTTCGTTGTTGCCGCTCCAGATCACGATGGAAGGATGGTTTCGACACCGGCGAGTCTGCTGTTCGATTTCCATCTTCAAGTTTTCCATCCAAGCATCGTCTTGCACCGGGTAGCTGGCGTTCGCAAACTTGAACTCGAACTGAAGCATTATGCCCAACTCGTCGCATAGATTGAACAACTCGTCTTCTTCGTAATAGCCTCCGCCCCAGAGGCGGATGAAATTAAAGTTGCATTCCACCGCCCGCGTCACATACCAGTGAAGAATTTCCGGAGTCACTCGCGTCGGCATATTGTCACTGGGTATCCAGTCCGCGCCTTTGACGAAGACCGGAACGCCGTTGATGCGCACGTGCATGGCCACGCCATCTTTCGGAGGCAGGACTTCGATTTTCCGGAGGCCGATGCGCTGGCTCGCCGTGTCCATCGTTTCGCCAGTCGCACCAATTAATTCCGCTGTCACGGTGTAAAGCGGTTGATCGCCGATTCCGCTGGGCCACCAAAGCTGTGGCTTGGATATCACGAGGTACGACACAGCGGCGCCATCGGCGACCGGTCCGACCGCGCTCCCAACCACTGCCCCGGCCAACGACACTTGGGTCCGCACCGACGTACGTGAAGAGTTCCCAAGGGCAGTGGTGTGAATTTCCAGATGCACGCTGCCATCCGATCGATGAGTCTGAAGGATGCCAAGGTCGCCGATTCGTGAGTCAAACCCAAGAATCTCGATCTTCTTCCAGATGCCTTGCGTCAGCACGGGATGACACCAATCCCAACCCCACATGTAGGGCGCTTTACGTACCCACGAGCGCGGGTTGTCCAAGTCAATGCCATAGCGCTCCTTGTACGCTTTTCGATGCGATTCCACGTAAGGTCCCAGCGTGTCGAAAAGAAGGCGGAGGTGATTCGTTCCCTTTCGGACGTACCGCCTGATGTCGAAAGTCCATTCGCGAAACATATTGTCCGTGCGGCCGATCTTGCGTCCGTTGAGCCATACGGTTGCCAACGTGTCCAAGCCGTGACATACCAACTGCACGTGCCGCTTGGCCAATAGCAGTTTATCTGCTTGAAAAGTGCGATGAAAAATCCAGTTATTATCTGCCACCCACTGGACCTTTTCATTGTTCTCGCCGAAAAAGGGATTGGGTATCTCGCCTGCCTGCAAGAGATTCGTATAGGTGCTGCCGGGCACGGTCGCCCGCATGGAATCCGATTTTCCTTCCTGTCGCATCGTCCACGTATCGCCACCCAAATCGACCAGGAGCAAATTGGCGGATTCAGTGGCAGAAATAGCACCGGCCTGCGGGTCGCGGCTGGTTTTATCCAGAGCCAGCTTCGCTCCGAGTCCTCCCGTGAGCTGAAGCATTTGCCGCCGAGTCATGTCATGTGACTGAGCATTTGACGAGTCGCGCATGTGTCTCCTCTCAACACTTAATTCACCGGGAGTTCCCCGGCTCTGTCGGGGTGGCAGTAAAAGCTTGGCAGTTACGGCAGTCCATCGAGGAACCTCCTAAACGTGGACCCCAAAAGCGCACGAAAAGGAGACCCACGATGGACAGATACGAAAACCCAGATGATACCAAATGGGAGTGCAAATATCGGAGTCCGGGAAAAACCGGGTGCTGACAGCGAATGGGAAGGTTGCTAAGCTTGGCCCGTTGTGGCAGAGAGCGGCGATCCAAGTGAGATCGCTCAACTTCACTTCCTTTTCCGGGGCATTAACCCTCCCGTCTGGCGCAGGGCTCTCGTTCGCAGCCACAGCATTATTGCCGATCTTCATTACATCCTCCAAATTGCCTTCAATTGGACGGACTTCCATCTTCACCGCTTTGTGATCTGCCGCAAAGGGTACGGAATTGGGCGGTCGGCATGCATGACGATTCGAACTGACGCCTGCCAGATTCGTTTAGCTGATTTTCGGGCCAGTGGAAGGTGTCGCGCTGCACTTTAAGCCTGGACAGCCGTCGCTGATTCTAAACATTTTTCTAGAATTTAACAGAAGTTTCATTGTACTGAAATCCCGGACTGCTGTACGTAAACCCAGGATAAGCCGTGGCCAGAATTTTGTCCCGGCTTTAGATGCAGAGACGGCGAGAATGGGAAACCGCTTCGAAAGCTGACTGGGGGCTTGCCCTTTACCGCGAAGCGATTGTCCGCCCCTTGGCTGAAGAACTGTAACTCAACCGGGACTGCTTGGCTCAGGCCATGTTTCGGCTTAATGTGGGAAGGAGTGTCCTCTACAAGCTACTGAATCGTTTCCGGCAGCGGCCCAAAACTTCATCGCTTCTTCCTTGGAAGCGGGGGCACGGGGACCACACAAGATTCCTGGACAAAGCGCGAGAAGATCTGCTCACAGCCTGCATCAAGGGTTTCTATCTGGTGCCGGAATGGCCTTCGTTGGCAGCCCTCTTCCAAGAAGTGCGGCTCCGCTTTGCGGAGCATCAACTCCCTGCTCCGAATTATCTCACCGTAGTCCGGCGCGTCAACGAACTTGATCCTCGTTATGCTATGGCGAAACGGCAAGGGCCCAAACGAGCGGGGGATAAGTTCGGAGCGGTCGGCGTCTCCACACTGCATCTAGACTTCCCGTTGGATGTCGTCCAGATTGACCACGCGCTGGTGGATGTGATGGTGGTGGACCGTGAGCATCGACTGTGGATCGGCCGACCGTGGCTCACCCTCGCTGTAGATATCGCCAGCCGGGCGGTCCTGGGTTTTAGCGTTTCCTTGGAAAATCCTTCCGGCCTGTCGGTTTCGCTCGTGCTCTCTCACGCGGTTCTGCCCAAACCTTCTACCTCGCCGACCGCGAATTACAGAACCTCGATTGGCCCATGTCCGGTCTGCCGCGCGTAATCCACGTGGACAACGCCAAGAGATTTCACTCCGAGGCCTTGATGCGAGGCGGCCAGGAAGACTCCATTTCCATCGAACACCGACCGCGCCGCCAGCCTCACCTCGGTGGACACATCGAACGCCTGACCGGAACGATGATGGGAGCGGTGCATCTCCTTCCCAGCACTACGTTCTCGAACACCAGCGAAAAGGGTTCCTACGATTCCGAAGATCGTGCCACTCTGACGCTGCCGGAACTGGAACGATGGTTAGCCCAACTTCCACACTTTTTCTGCTGATCCAGGGGAAAAGGGGCGGACGCAGGCAACGAGTGGCTTGTTTTCAACCTGGACTCCGCGAAAACGGCAAAATAGTGACTAATCATTTTGCAATTGCTCTTGACATTTACAGCGAGGCATCGTATGTCTAGTGGCTAATGTATCTCCGCAAGGCCGAGCGCCTCTACAAAGGCAAGACCTACACCCATCACCTCCTCGTGGAGTCCGTTCAGACGCCGAAGGG
>JAKAWG010000063.1 GCA_021817045.1 Acidobacteriota bacterium | reverse complement strand
GGCAGACCATCATTTCGCTGAACTTCCCCGGCGAATCCTTCAGGCCGCGCAGTCCCGAGCGCAGGACTTCGGCCTGGGAAGTGTCAACGCTCTCGAGGCCTACTTCGCAGGCACGACGCTGCCGCTCGCGCTCGAGCGTCCGCAGGTTTTGCTCGCACAGCCCCTGCTGGATGCGATCTAGACGCGCCTTCCGCCAGATCAGCGAGGCGACGTCCTCCACCAAGATCATCTCGGCAGCGTTGGCGGGCCGCAAAGAGCGGATCAGACTCCCGAGCAAGTCCTGGAACTCGCTCGGATTTTCGCCCAGGGCTTCCATGGATTCCAACAGGGTGCGGGCGTGGCTGGACAGGCCGTGCTTCAGACCGTTCATCCGCGAGCGCGCCTTGCCGCGCCGCGTGCGCGGGCCGGTTGATTTACGGGCGTTCGCGCGCGCTGACCCTTTGCCTGCCGCCGGCCCGGGGAGGATGAAGCGCCAGGCTGGTCGTCGAGATCGCTCACCTCTCGATTTGCCGCAGATTCGGCATCCTCACCGCCGTCGGACAGCCGCTCAAACGATTCACCCTCCGCCTCACTAGGCGCCTTCTCGGACATAATCCCTCCCGCTCCGGCCGGCAGTCTAGGCGCTCGGCCGGAACCACACTCCCGGACATCATGACTCACCCGGATGAGACAGTGGAGACGCGTGAGACAAATCAGACAATTGTTTTGCTAGAGGGGTAATTTATGATTTCCGCTTTGGCCGGTGAGGACCTCATACCAATTTGACGACCTAGATAGAGATTTAATTCGGGGCGGCGCATACACTATGGCTTCTGGCCGCGTATCGAGGCCAGTTCCAGCCATTTCCAATAGCGATCAGCGTTCGCAGCCATCGGTCGCCTGCTCACCTGCCGAGCAGTTCGAAGAAGTGGCCGACGGCTTCGATGCCGCGATAGAAGTTAGGCAAGTGGAACTTTTCGTTAGGAGCGTGAAGATTATCGTCAGGCAAGCCGAATCCCATCATGACGACAGGAGTTTTCAGGTGTTGCGCGAAGAGGCCGGCAATCGGGATCGATCCGCCGGAGCGCATGTAGACGGTTTTTTTCTTGAAAACCTGCTCCATGGCCTCTGCCGCTGCTTCGATATAACGATTGTCCGTGCTCACGACGGAGGCAGGCGCTGTGCTGAGGAGGCGGACGGTGGTGCGGATGCCCGGTGGCGTCAGCTTCTTGACGTAAGCGGTGAACTGCCGGACCACTTCTTTCGGATCCATGGCCGGAACCAGCCTCATGCTGATCTTAGCCGTGGCGGCGGCGGGAATCACCGTCTTTGCCCCGTCCCCCGTAAAGCCGCCGCGGATGCCGTGAACTTCAAGCGTTGGCCGCGCCCAGAGCCGCTCGAGCACGGAATAACTCCTCTCGCCGGTAAGCGCCGGCGAGCCGACTTCTTTGTTCAGAAACTCCTTTTCCTTAAACGGCAGCCGCTTCCACGCCGCAAGCTCTTTGGCGCTGGGCTTCTGCACCCGCTTGTAGAACCCGGGGATACGAATCCTCCCGTCCCGCCCCTTCAGCCCGGCGATGATTTCTGCGAGGGCCTGGAAGGGGTTCGGCGCGGCTCCACCGTACATGCCGGAATGGAGATCGTGTGCCGCACCCCGAGCCTCAACCTCCGTGTAAACAAGTCCGCGCAGGCCCGTGGTCAGCGTTGGAAGCTCGGGCGCAAACATCTCCGTGTCGCAAATGACCGCCGCGTCGGAGCGCAGCTTGGTTGTGTTCTGCGGCACGAATGCTTCGATATGTTCGCCGCCCACTTCCTCTTCGCCTTCGATGAGGAACTTGACGTTCACCGGCAGGCGCCCTTCGCCTTTCAGGTACCCCTCAACGGCCTTCACCAGCAGATAAGTCTGGCCCTTGTCGTCGGACGAACCGCGAGCGTAAACGTTTTCGTTGCGGACGGAGGGCTCGAAGGGCGGCGAGGACCATTCCTCGAGCGGATCGGGCGGCTGGACGTCGTAGTGCCCGTAAAGAAGCAGAGTAGGTTTGCCGGGCGCGCCGGACCATTCCGCATAAACCAGCGGGTGGCGGGCGTCGCCTCCCTCAATGATCTCGACCGGCGCCATGCCCATCGAGCGGAATTCTTCAGCCACGAACTCGGCTGCGCGCCGCACGTCCGCCTTGTGTTCCGGCAGCGCACTGATGCTGGGAATTTCGAGCCAGCGAATGAGGCCTTGCAGAAAATCCTGCCGATTTGACTGGTAGTAGTCGAACGCCGGTGCCATCCCCGCCTCCCAGCCGGTCAGCCTTTCACCCGGCCCGCTACGCGGTCCACCCTCGCCCCGCTCGCGGGGAGGGGGTGTAAGAAAAATGTTGGTGCGCCGCCCGCAGTCGCCCTTACCGCTCGCGGGGCGAGGGACAGGGTGAGGGGGAAACGCTACCCGTAGAAAATTTCGGCCGTTTTGATCCATTCCTCATCCACGTACTTAAGCTCCGTCATGGCCTTTGACAGGGGAATTTCCGTGATGCGGTTGCCTTCGAGTCGAACCATCATGCCGGTCCTGCCCTGGTGAATCAGGTCCACCGCCTTCACGCCGTAGCGAGTGCCAAGCACGCGGTCGTACGCCGTGGGCGTCCCGCCACGCTGCACGTGGCCGAGTACGGTGACGCGCGTTTCGTAGCCCGTGAGCCTTTCGATGCCCTGCGCGACTTTGTCGCCGATGCCTCCAAGTTGAACGTGGCCGAACGCGTCCAGTTTCTGATCCTTCACCATCAATTCGTCCGAGCCCGCCAACTTGAAGCCTTCGGCAACCACAACGATGGAGAACAATCGCCCCCGCTGGTGGCGGCGCTTCAGGATCGCGCAAATCTCCTCGATGGTCAGGGGGCGCTCCGGGATGAGGATGCAGTCCGCGCCGCCGGCCAGCCCGCCGATCGTCGCGATCCAGCCGGTGTGGCGGCCCATCACTTCCACCACCATCACGCGCTGATGAGATTCGGCGGTGGTGTGCAGCCGGTCAATCGCTTCGGTAACGATTTGCACCGCGGTGTCAAATCCAAAAGTCTGGTCGGTTCCCAGGATGTCGTTGTCTATGGTCTTCGGCACGCCCACCACCTTCAGGCCGTCCGCGGCAAGCGCGCGCGCCACGCCCAGAGTGTCGTCTCCGCCTACAGCGACCAAGTAATCGATCTTCAACGACTTCATGTTTTCGAAGACCTTCTTCTTATCCTCCTCAGCTTTCAGCGGATTCGTGCGCGACGTGCCCAGAATCGTGCCGCCGCGCGGAAGGATGCCCGAAACGGAAGGAAGATCCAGAGGTTCGGCAAGTCCTTTCACCAAACCGAGCCACCCGTTTTTGATGCCCAGCACACTGTAACCAAGCTGCTCGGCCCTCCGCACTACCGCGCGAATTACCGCGTTCAGACCAGGGCAGTCACCGCCTCCGGTCAGGATCGCAATCGTTCCGTTTGTCTGACTCGCCACCGGCCCTCCTGTTAATGATTCGGGAATTCGCGTCTCAACCGCCGTCAATTGCGATAGAGCGGATCACCGAAGCGCTTTCTGCAAAAACAAAACTCTAACAATAAACAAACGACGGGTCAATGACGCTCGGAAATTAAGGTGGCGACTCAGTTTGGTTTTGTAGCGGCGAGTTTACCTCACGTTTGCCCTAATTTGGACAGCCGTGGCTGTCACTCATCTCTGCTTGGTCCAAGTGCCGCCGTCCGTACCCGCTGTGCGCGGCTTGCTTCGCCGTCGCTTCAAGCAAACTTCAAGATGAATGGAAGGACGTGTTACACGGGTTCCGCGCCCTGAAACCCTCAAGGATCCGGACAAACACCTCCCCGGGGAATGTGTTCGTCGAAGAAATCGTCATACGTGGAAAAGCTCTGAACGCCATAGTCAGCTTTTTCCTCCGCGCGTTTCGATTCGGACCATTGCGCATCCTCGTTTGAGCGGGACCTGAACATCCGCCTGATTTTCTCTCAACGATGGCTTGAGGTTTGTCCACTCTTGATCGCCCGGATTAATGAACTTGTAATTGGCCGTCTCGAGATTTGACAACCCCTTGACGGTGATCGCGGCACTCGGAGCTTTCCCGCCAAAGCAAATCGCGATTGCGTATCCGCCAGGAACCTTGAAAATGTTGGCTTTCGCCGTATCATTTTCAACTTCAAGGACGTGGGGAACGAAGACCCACCTTCGCTGATCTATGGCTTTGAATAAGGGACCGTAATCCAAGTAGAATTTGTCGACCCAGGGAGCGGGGCGTATCGAGTGATTGCCCCCCGGATAAGGCGCCTCCGGAAAGGTGCCCATAAACAGGTAGCTCTGCAGAAAACGATTGGGGTGCACTCGTAGGCGGGATTTGGAGGTCACCCATTCAATGTCCGGCTTGAGAACCGAAAGGAATGCGTCCAAGTTCATTTCATTGCCCTGGTCCCCCTGCTCAGCAAAAATCCCATCGAGGTGGTTCATCAGATCGAGCCTCTTGAGCAGCGTGTTGCCAAAAACGGGCTTATCCTTCTGCATCATCATTGGCTCGAGTTTCGCCATTAATTCTTTCCATGAGATTGTCAAAGCTCGAACCGCGTGCCCATTAATCCAAGTGACGCCGTCATCAGCCCGGTGATTGAAGCGGGCAAGATCGTACATCTCATCAATAGCGATTCCCGAGCACGCGGGAAGATCGTCCCTGATTGCCTTTGCTTGCTCCAGCAGGTTATTTTGGTAGTCTTTCCCTCCGGGATCCATTTCGATGCCAGCCCAGGCCCTGATCGGCTTACCATCCGAGAAATACACGATGCCATCCGCAATCTTGGTGTAAAGAAACTCCTTCGGAGACTTCCAAAGGTCAGGAGTATCCGGCGCGACCGGGGTGGGCGTAAAATTCCAGACGGAACTGTCTCCAAATTCAGTCACGTTAAAGTAGGACAGAACATAAAAACCCATTTTCCTCATGCTCTCACAGTAGTCGTTTTTCATACGAGCTGAGTTCTGTCTTCCCCTGTAGGTCCAAGCCTCAGGCGCTCCTTTCTTAAGGGGCGGCAGGAACATGCCCTGATAAGGAAAGCCCCAATGAGCGTTCCAATTGACTTTGAAGTCCATCTTGTGCAGCTTTTCCTGGTCCAGGGGTCCTTGATAGCCTGAATATGTTCCAAGCCCGTACAATTTCCGTACTTGATCTCCACGGGGTTTGAAATAGTTCGGGTAATTTCTTACCATCCAGCCCAGAGCAGGCCGCCAATCGGCTGCATGGCCGATCAAATCCATGGAAAAACGAACCGGCTCACGGCCGCCTAGGCGGTTGTAAAATCTCGAAAATGTGATAAGACCGTCGGGCATCGTCGTCAGTCTCAGATCAATGACCGTATCTCGGGGCGAGAGGGCTAGGCTCATACCAATATCGCTATCTTTTTCCAGAACTGTGGCAATCGGAATCGAAAATCCACCTTCAAGGTAAGGGTGACCTCCGTACCAAAGTTCAATATTCCGGAAACCTCTCGGCACGAGAGGATCCTTCCAACGAGGCTCAAAGTAATCGTCCAGGGTTTCCTTTCTCGGCGTCCGCTCGCTGATAATGAGCCCAGCATTGGCCCCTGAGGTTTCCGGCGAATCATCTCCCCAAGTTGTCCAGAATTTTGCTTGCCTCACGTCCAACCATTTCAGATGGGTTTCTATGGGAGTACTCCACGGAGAAGAGCTAGGGCCCCTTTCGACTAGCTGAATTTGCCACCGAATGGACTCTTGGGTCGGAGAAAACCGTTCCTCAAGAAGAAGCTCATGGCTCCCATGGACCTGGCACAGCAGCTTTTTTTCGAACTGCCACCCCCCGTTGTCCAATTTGTTAGCCGTGACATGCCCTTCAATGTTGCACCCCTGAATTTCCGTCCACCCCAAGACCCGACGCCTAATTTTCTTGGGTCCAAGACTTACGGATGCGACTTGTCCTTTGGAGTCGAGCGTCACGCTGATGGCTCTGGAGCGAATACGGTACGCATGAAATGGGTAGGCGGAAATGCCAGACAAAACGATGAAGAGAAGCACGCAAGCACAACGAGATGGTTGACACATTTCAGCTCCGTCTTGGCCATTCAATGCAGCCTGTTAAAATGAATCTGTTCCGACTCAGGTCATCACACTCAACAGCCTGTTAGATTAGCCCGCATGGGCGCGAGCACGGATGGCACGCTCCGCGCGGAGCGCGGCCGCGGCCACGTCGCCGTTACGATCCCCGGCGAGAGGGTGAAGCTCGGGAAGGCTTGAAGCGTCACCAGAGTATGCCAGGACGTTACAAAGTCGGCGGCGGACGTCAGCATTGCCATCATGCAAGTAGGGATAGAGCGCGGTCAGGATATTCTTCCTGCGCGCGAGTTCAATGAGGTAGCTCTGCGCCACTTCTCCGTAAGATCGGGAGCTGAGGGAATTAACCAGATACTTGAGGCTCGACGAGTCGCCGATCGAGGTCTGCGCAAAGCGAATCGCAAGTCTTACGCCGGCGTTCTTTTCGACTTGCAGACGCTTATTGAGGTCAGCCATGGCTTTCGGATCGCGCGCCCTGGCAAGGCCCTCAGCGCTATAAGTTCGCTCCTGCTTGTTCTGACTCCACAGAGCCTTGGTGAAAATCGCATAGGAGGATGGATCACCGATGAAGGCCAAGCCGTGCAAAGCCGCTCTGCGTACGTCGGCGTCGGCATCGTTTTGGTAAATCTGCTCCAGCTTGGGGACGGCCGAGCACGTCCGCAGGATTCCGACCGTAACGCAGGCAGCCTGGCGCACACTCTTGCTGGGTGAATCAAGCAGATCGATGAGGTCGGGACCGGCGGACACGTCTTTGATCTCGGAAAGCGAGTTGAGGGCGTTCGTGGCGAGATCAGCATCGGGCGTGTGAGCTGCCTTGACGAGGACCGGGACAGCGGGATGCGCCAACAGCACGCCAAGCCCGTGCGCGGCTTCCCGCGCGGCCTCGATCGAACGTGTATCTTCTGTGGCGGCCTCGAGCGCCGAGATCACTTCCGGATCGACGGGCGTCCCAGGGCTGACGTGGGTGCTGCCGCCTTGGAAAGATTGCATCGTGCTGCGGTAGCTCCGCTTGATCATTCCACCGAATCCGACCGAAGGGATAATGCCCCTATACCAGTCCACGGCGGCCCGCACCGCAAGAGTTCGAACCCCCGGATCGCCGTCTTTCGTCGCAAACAGGAGCGCGTGAAGTGCCGATGCGGTGTGCAGCCGGGACAGCGCCACGATGACCTGCCGCCGAACCTTCGTGCTCGGGTCAGACAAGGCTTTCGCCAGAGCCGGTACAACGGACGGGTCCCCAGATTGGCCAAGTTGTTGCGCTGCCTTGGCGCGGATCGCGGGATTGGAACTTTCTAGCTCATCAACCAGCGGATTCGCCGTCTGTTTGCCGGAAGCTGCCCCATTCGCCGCGCCAACCACGGCGACGAGAATAAACAGTACCCAACCGATGCGTTTCATAAGCGTCTTAGCCCTCTTTCGTTAGCGATGACCTTACGCAACGATGCTCTCATCTCTTTCGCGTCACACACGGGTTCGCGCCACCCCCTCGCCGTCTCAAAGGTGGACGGGCTTGGCGCTCACTGCACGCTACGACTGGGCTCTACGAAACCGCTACCTGGAAGCGGAGTCGTGTGGCGATGCACCATCTTCCAGTGCCCACGGCGCCGGGCAAAAATGTTCGTCGCCTCGACACGGACGCTCGCGAAGTCTCCCTCCAAAGCGGTTGTAACTTGCTCAATACAGGAAACCCAGGCCGCTTCCCCAAGTACGCGAACCAGCGGACGCGTGACGGAAACATTCAATTGCGAAACAGAGCGGAAGATTTCCGCCCAACTTTGCAGCACTTCCTCCCAGCCGCGAACGAGCGGCCAACTGGGGTGCAGGCATTGCACCCAATCGTCGTGCCACCAGGCAGCGCCCATTTGTCCCAAATCACGTTTTTCGAGCGCGTGGTAAAATGCCGCATTCGCCGCCAAAACGGCCCGCTCGTCGTGCTCAGCCTCGGAGTTACTCATGGCCCGAAAGGTGCGCGCGAGGTTACTACAGAGGCTCGCAAAATATAGTGACTACTATTGCTGTGGCGGCGGTCTCCGACCGCCGGCTTTCCGGCGCTCAGAGAGCGCCGCTACACAAAACGATGTCACTATCCTTTGCGAATCTCAATAGGCTCCGTGGGCGTCGATAACAGCCGGCGCGAAGGAAGTTGCGCTGCTCCGGCGCGACTTAAGTCGTCGCCCGTGCAGCCTCGCGGAATTACACTAAAATGTGCTCGGGTGAAACGCACCCATCCCAGACCTTCAGGAGGAAGAATGGCTTACATAATTGCTGAACCTTGCATCAACACGAAAGATACCGCTTGTGTGGACGTATGCCCCGTAGATTGCATTCATCCGCGCAAGGACGAGGCCACTTTCGCCGATGTCAACCAACTCTACATTGACCCCGTCGAGTGCATTGATTGCGGCGCATGCGTGCCGGTTTGCCCCGTCTCGGCCATTTTCCCTCAGGAAGATCTGCCCGAGAAGTGGAAGAGCTTTGTCGAAACCAACAGCGGTTATTATAAACGGTAACGTAATGGCGCTTATGGCAACGTGGCGGCCACGAAAAACTCACGGTTTCCTCTGGCGCCGGGCAGAACGCTTGGTGTCGACCCGCTCAACTTGAAACCTAATTCCACGAGTCGGGTCGTCACCTTATCCACGCACTGGCGCTGAACTTCGGAGTCGCGGACGATCCCTCCCTTGCCAACCTGCTCGCGGCCAGCTTCGAATTGAGGTTTCACGAGGACCAGGATTTCGGCGCCAGGATTCATCAGGGGCGGCAGGGCAGGGAGAATGAGCGCGGAGGAGATAAAGGAAACATCCATTGTTACGAGGCTTGCGCGCGAGCCTGTTTGCGCTAGGCCGAGGGTGCGAGCGTTGGTCTTCTCGAGCGCGAGCACACGCGGGTCGCGCCGGATTTTCCAGTCCAGTTGATTGGTGCCCACATCCACGGCGATCACTTTCGCCGCGCCGCGCTCGAGCAGGCAATGGGTGAAGCCACCGGTGGAAGCGCCGACATCCAGGCAAATTTTCCCGCCCGGATCGATCGCGAAATAATCCAGAGCGGCCTCAAGTTTCGTCCCGGCGCGGCTGACGTACCTGGGCTCTTCGCCGAGGATGCGCAACTCCGCTTCCGCCTCCACACCCGCACCACACTTTTCCTTCTTTTGACCGTCCACGAGCACTTGGCCAGCCAAAATCATCGCTTGTGCCTTTTCGCGCGATGATGCAATTCCCCGCTCCACGAGCAGGCGGTCGAGCCGTACTCTGCGTTCCGCAGCCATGAATCGCCTGAGAGCAAAGCGCAGCTTCCTGCGGCACGCGACTGAAAAGCGCCGCGAACTTTCAAGAACCTCCTACGGAATGGTAGCGAATATTCGATTGTGCGGGGTATTCCTCAGCGTAGTTCTTGATGCGCTCGACGATGCCGTCCACGTCGATCCCATATTTCGCGTGCAAGAGGCTCGGCGCACCATGCGGCACAATGCGGTCCGGCACGGCGATACGGAGAATGCTCGCAGGAATCTTGCGATCTTGCAGCATAGCGGCGACGTTTGCCCCGAAGCCGCCTGCCTGCGTTCCTTCTTCGGCGGTGACCAGAAACTGCTTTTCCGCTGCTAGCACGCAAAACAATTCTTCGTCCAGCGGCTTCGCAAAACGAGCGTTGATGACGGTGGAGCGAATGCCCTCGGCTTCCAGGCGCGAAGCGGCTTCCAAGCACGGATATACCATGCTGCCAAGAGCCAGGATAGCGACGTCGCCGCCGTCGCGCAGAATTTCCGCCTTGCCAATTTCCAGGCGCTTGAAATCCGTATCCAGGGCCACGCCGAGGCCGTTCCCGCGCGGGTACCGCACGGCAGCCGGAGCGCCGAGCTCGACCGCGGTATAGAGCATATGACGCAGTTCGTTTTCGTCCTTCGGCGCCATCACCGTCATCCCCGGCAGCGCCGTCAGATAGACGAGATCGTAAAGGCCGTGGTGCGTGGGGCCGTCGGCCCCGACGATGCCGGCGCGGTCAAGCGCCAGCGTGACGGGAAGCTGCATGAGGCAAATTTCGTGATAAAGCTGGTCGTAGGCACGCTGCAGGAACGTCGAGTAAATCGCCGCGATGGGCCTCATGCCTTCACAGGCAAGTCCGGCAGCAAAGTTTACGGCGTGCTGCTCGGCGATCCCCACGTCGAAAAAACGCGACGGCAACTTCTTCGCGAAATCGCCAAGTCCTGTGCCCTCGCACATGGCCGCCGTGATAGCCACCACCCGGCGGTCTTTTTCCGCCAATTCGCAGGCGGTCCTGCCGAAGATCGAGGTGTAACTGGGCGCGGCTGCGGGCCCCTTGTGAAAGATCCCGGTTGAAACGTCGAACTGCGTCACGCCGTGATACTTCATCGGCAGCTTTTCGGCGTGCGGGTAGCCTTTGCCCTTCTGCGTGACAACGTGCAGCAGGGTCGGCCCCGGATTGCTTTTGACACGCGCCAAGACATCCAGCAGTTCATCGACGTTGTGCCCGTTCACTGGTCCGACATAGTCGAATCCCAATTCCTCAAACACCATGCCGGGAATCAGCAGCGTCTTGGCAGACTCAAGAATGTCCCGGGAGAGGCGCAGCAGACGCGGACCGATGCGGGGGACCGTGAGGATCATTTTTTCAGCCTCTTGAGTCAGGCGGTGATAAGGCTGCCCGTGCACGATCCGGTTCAGGTAGCCTGCTATGGCGCCAACGTTCGGAGATATAGACATCTCGTTATCATTCAAGATAACCAGCACTTTTTTCTTGAGATTGCCGAGATTGTTGATGCCTTCCAGAGCGACACCACCCGTCAGACCCGCATCGCCTACTACAGCGATCACGTGAAAATCCTCTCCCTTGAGGTCTCGCGCCACGGCCATCCCGAGCGCACCCGAAATCGCCGTGCAGGCGTGGGCGACGTTGAAAGCATCGTACGGGCTTTCGGCGCGCGACGGGAAGCCAGAGATGCCTCCATATTGACGCAGGGTGGGAAAACGATCCCGGCGGCCGGTGATAATCTTGTGACCATAAGCTTGATGCCCCACATCCCACACGATTTTGTCGCGCGGCGCGTCGAAAGTGTAGTGCAGCGCCAGCGTTAGCTCGACGGCTCCCAGGCTGGATGCCAGGTGTCCTCCTACCCGTGACACAACGCTGATGAGGTAATCGCGCAGCTCCTCGGCCACATTCGGTAGCGCCGCACGTGGGAGGTTCTTGAGATCTGCTGGCGAGTTAATCTGGGTAAGATATTGGTATTCCATCTCTGATCATGCCTCCGTAGTCCCTCCATCGAAAACCATGCTCGCTAGTGCCGGTCTGGTCAGATGGTCCTACGACGTCCTCTCGATCAAATAATAGGCCAGTTCGCGCAGTGTTTCGGCGCGCTCTCCGTAAGGCTCGATTTCCCGGCAAGCGTTCTCAACCAACTGCTGCGCTCTGCGGCGAGACCCTTCAATCCCATAAAACGCCGGATAAGTGGCCTTGTGCTGCTCATGATCTTTGCCCGCCGTCTTGCCCAACTCTTCCGTCGAGCTGGACTCGTCGAGCAAGTCATCGGCAATCTGGAACGCCAAACCGATGTTTTCACCGTAGCGGGTCACGCGGGCTAGGTCATCTCCCTCCGCTCCCGCGTAAAGCGCGCCGGCTCGGGCGGCGAAGCGGATAAGAGCCCCCGTCTTGCTTGAATGGATGTAGTCCAGCCGCGCGGCGTCTACTTTACCGGCTTCCGCTTCAAGATCAGCCACTTGCCCTCCGACCATGCCGTCGCGCGTCCCAATCGCCCTGGTCAACTCCTGAATGGCGCGTAACTTTATCCCGTCCGCGGGCGGACCAGGGGCCGCCATCACCTCAAACGCCAGCGTCAGAAGCGCGTCGCCCGCCAGAATGGCGATTGCTTCCCCGAAGGCGCGGTGGCACGTCGGCTTCCCGCGGCGCAAATCGTCGTTATCCAAAGCCGGGAGGTCGTCGTGAATCAGCGAATAGGTGTGGATCATTTCGAGGGCGCAGGCGCGCCGCTGGATTGGAGCCTCGTCACCGCCGAACAAGCGGGCAGCCTCGATGCAGAGGATCGGACGGAGTCGCTTGCCTCCGGCGAAGACTGAGTGCCTTATCGCCCGGTGCACGGATTCAGGAAACTCTTCCGGGCCGGGCAGTAATCTGTCGAGTTCCTCATCCACTTCTTCTCGCCGGCGTTGCAGATACCGCCGGATGCTCGAACTTGATTCTGTGCTCAGGTTCGTCGTAACCATGGCGAGTGCTGATCCCCTGGGGTTTCCTTCATTCGTTCTCATTCTCCTCAGGCAGGAAAGGCTCGGCCTCAATCGCGCCCGCGGCGCGCTTTTTCAGGATTTCGACCCGGCCCTCGGCTTCTTCCAATTGTTTCCGACACGCTGCGGAGAGTTGCATCCCTTCTTCGTAAAGCTGCATGGCCTTCTCGAGGGAAAGGTCAGCGCCCTCGAGTTGCGCGACAATAGCTTCCAGCCTCTCAAGGTTCTTTTCGAAGCTTTCTGTCTTCCCGGATTTTGCGCCTTGGGCCACGTAAGACGTTTTTCGGCGACTTGCCGAAGGCTGGCGGGATCACACAAACCGTGACTACTCTTGCCGAGCCACCGCTCCTCCCAGAACCTCAGCTACCTCCACCGCCATCGCGTACCGTCCAAAGGGCACACTAATTTGAGCCCCCTGGACCATGCTGCGCACTTCAAGCAGCGTCTCCTGCGCGATCTTCAGGCCCTCGGCCCGCGCTCGATCGCCAGTATCCGCGCGCCGCATGCGCTCCAGAATGTGCCCTGGAACGGACATGCCGGGCACTTCGTTATTCAAAAATTCCGCGTTGCGGTAGCTAGCAAGAGTAAAAATCCCTGCCAGAATAGGAACGGGCGGCGCGCCACCTACCTCAATGCGCTTGAGGAAGCGTGCCAGCCCTTCCGTCTCAAAAACAGGCATCGTCACTGCAAAATTCGCTCCCGCCTCCACCTTGTATTCAAACCGTCGAACTTCTTCGTCCAGGTTGAGCGCAGCCGGGTTCACGCGAACTCCAGTCACGAAGGCGGTCTGCGCCCCTAACGGGTTGCCGGAAGCATCGAGACCCCGGTTAAGATAGTTCAGGATGTTGACCAAGCCGATCGAATCCACGTCAAAGACGGCTGTTGCGCCGGGGTGTGCTTGCAACTGGGCCCGCTCGCCCGTGACTGCCAAAATGTTCGCGAGTCCCAGCGCGTGCGCGCCAAGCAAATCCGATTGGATGGTAACCACGTTTCGGCCGCGGCAGCTATACTGCAAGACTGCTTCAAGCTCCGTCCGCTGTTGGATGAGCGCTGCCAGCGACTGCGCGCTCATGCGGGCTGTCCCTCCTGAACCGTCCGGCACACTCGCAGCGTCGATCCCCTGATTCCGCAGATATGCAGCCCCTTCGATTTCACGAGTCGCATCCCACCCTTTCGGCGGGACCACTTCGACCAGAACGGGGAATTCCTTGTTGACAAGTTTGGCGCCAAGCCTGGACCGCTTCTCGACCGGCTCGGGTTCCAAGGCCAGGTTCCTGCTTTCATGCACTTCCACGACCGCGCGCGAGCGGAGCGGGCTTGCCAGGCGGACGGCCCTTTTAATGGCTCGAATGTGTTCCGGGGTGGTCCCGCAGCAGCCGCCCACAAGCCGCACGCCCAGACTGATGAAGCGGCGCGCGTACTTCGCCATGTAGTCCGGCGCGCACAGGTAGACGCTTCGCCCCTCGACTGTGCGTGGAAGGCCGGCATTCGGCTGAGCGGAAAGCTTGCGGCCCGTGACCTTGGCCATGCGCTCAATAGCGTCAAGCACGCCGGCCGGACCCACGCTACAGTTGAGGCCGATTACATCCGCGCCCCACTCATCCAGCCGCTGCGCGAAGTCTTCGGGTGATGCGCCCGTGGGCGTGTGACCGTCCTCCTGAATCGTCATCTGCGCCACGACCGGAAGCTTGCACACTTCACGCGCCGCAGCCAGAGCTTGGCGGGCCTCGTTCAGGTCCACCATGGTCTCAAGAACGATCACATCAACCCCGCCTTCGGCCAGGGCTGAGATCTGCTCGCAGAAGATGGCGCGCCCTTCGCGTAGTGAAGTCGGGCCAAGCGGTTCCAATTGAAGGCCAAGGGGACCAACAGCTCCGGCCACGTAGAGATCATCGCCCGCAATCTCCCGTGCCACGCGCGCGCCGGCCAGGGCAATTTCGCGGACTCTGTCCGCCAAGTCATACTTTGCGAGGCGCGCACGGTTGGCTCCGAAAGTGTTCGTTTCAATGATCTCCGCACCCGCCTTGACGTATCCGAGATGAACTTCCTTGACAAGCTGCGGCTGGCTCACATTCAATTCATCGAGGCAGCGGTTGAAGGAGACGCCCTTGGAGTAAAGCATCGTTCCCATGGCTCCGTCTGCGACCACAACGCGCTTTTCAAGCCGGTCCAGGAATGCTTCTCGCATTGCTCTCACAGTTTAACATGCTGCCTTTTCTGTGGGAAACGAGCACGCTGCGCATTCGAATCTCGCTGCTGTCTCAGTTTGATTTTGTAGTGGCGAACCAAAGGGCGGTGTAGATCCGACCCTACGTCAAACTGAGACGCTACCTGAAGCTCAGCACGTATGAAGAATTTCGATGGTACACCGTTATCGCCGTGCCGCTCGCCGCCTCATGCGCTTTTCAAATTCTAGAATTACCAACTTGCTCGGCGGCAGAAGCCGCAACTTCCGGGCGCGCCAGCCATCTTCCGGCTTCCAGTGCCGACGACGCTCGATCGGTTCGTTGCCAAACACCATCTGCATCACCTGTTTCAGCGTCCAGTACCTACGTCGCTGCCGCCAGAACACGAGTCCAGCTCGGTGCAAACGTTCCTCGATCCGAATCCTGAATTGGTCTACCCTCGCCTGCTGATAGATTGATAACAAAGGCGATTCCGGCTTCGGGCGCACGCCGGCCAACTTCCAGGCCCTGCACCAGACCGCCATGGCGAGCCGCTCAACCTGGGCCTGGGAAAGCAGGCAGCGGCCGGAAGCGAGGCTGAACGCTCGGACGATGCTCGAGTAGAACCAGAGGTACTCTCGGTCTCCGAACTCCATAAGCCTCTTCTTCAACACCACCGCACGGCCGCCATGCTTGAGGCCGTTGAAGGCCGAACGAGCCTTGCCTTGGGGAGTACGGGGACCAGTGGACTTGCGGGCATTGGCACGGTTAGCAGCCAACAAGGCAGGAGTGCGCGTGGGTGATTTGCGAAGGGGCATACCAGCACTGCGTGACCGCTGAGGGGGAACGGCCTGCGACCTATATTGCTATGTAGTAAATACGAGGTCGCGTCAACGGAAAGCTTTGTGCTTTGTCATTGAGTAGAATGGACGCGATGGGCGGTCCGGCATCAGTCATGGAACATCAGGAGCAGGTTAAGGCGGCGTATGCGGAATGCCGCAGGATCAGCCGGGAGCATTATGAGAACTTCCCCACCGCCTCCCGGCTCGTGCCGAGGGATAAGCGCGACGCCTTAGCCGCGATCTACGCCTTTGCGCGCGCTGCGGATGATTTTGCCGACGAGCCGGGCCGCGACCGATCTCTTGAGCCGGAAGAGCGCCTGGCTGCGATTGGCGGATGGCGCGGGCAGCTCGAAGAGTGCTTCAGCGAGCCACCGGAAAAAATCCACCATCCTGTTTTTCTCGCCCTGGGTGACGCAGCCCGTCGTTACAAGCTTAGTTTCATCAACCTGGACAACTTGCTGAAGGCCTTCGAGCAAGACGTCCGAATGAACCGCCATCCCACTTTCGACTCGTTGCTGGATTATTCCAGCCGCTCCGCGAACCCGGTTGGGCGGCTCGTGCTTGAATTGTTTGACTATCGCGATTCGGAGCTATTTGCGCTGTCGGACTACATTTGCACGGCGCTGCAACTTGCCAACTTCTGGCAGGATGTGGCCGTGGACCTTGCCCGCGACCGGATTTACCTGCCACTCGACGACTTGGCACGCTTCGGACTTTCAGTTGAAGCTCTCAAGAGGTATCTCGCTGCCGGGCGTCCCGCGAAAGCTTCTGCGTGGCGCGCTCTAATGAGTCTCGAAGTGGATCGCACAGCCTTGCTTTTTGAGCGGGGACGGCCGCTCCCCGAGCGGGTGGGTACGAAGCTGCGCCGCCAGTTGCGGCTGACCTGGCTGGGTGGAACGACCATTCTTGCAAAGCTCCGTGCCGTTGATTACGATGTTTTCAGCCGCCGTCCGGCTCTTACAGCGGCTGATTTTGTACGGCTTTACATCCAATCCTGGCGAAGACCGGCAGCTCTGACTGCCGCGCTCGAGCCGAAACGGGAACTTTCGTAGAGACAATGCTCCTCATCTTGGACGCCAGCCGCGCGCCTGGCCGCGCGCCCCGGATGCATAAACGCTTCACGAACGCGAGCATGACCAATTTCTATTATTCGTTCCTCTTCCTTCTTCCTGAGAAGCGCCGTGCCATCGAAGCGGTGTATGCCTTTGCGCGCGCCGGGGACGATGCGGCTGACGCTGAACGCGATCCGGCAGCCGCGGCGCTGAAAATCAGCCGTTACCGCGCATCGCTCGACGCCTGTTACAACGGCAACATGTCCGAGCTAGACAGTCCTCAACTTCAGGCGCTTGCCGAAGCCATTTATCGGTACCACATTCCCCGCCAGCCGTTCGACGATCTACTCCTTGGCCTCGAACTGGATCTTCAACCCTGGCCCTCTCCCGTGCGATACAGAACTTTCTCGGATCTCGAAATTTACTGCTACCACGTCGCAAGTACCATCGGCCTGATTTCGATCGAGATCTTCGGTTATCGCAACCCACGAACGCGCGATTTCGCGGTAACGCTTGGCAAGGCGCTACAAATGGTCAACATCCTGCGCGACGTGCAAAGCGACGCACGCCGGGGAAGAGTTTATTTGCCCGCCGAAGATCTTGAGCGCTTTGGCGTGGATTTTCGGCAGTTCACGGAGGGTCGCTACAGTCCGTCTTTCGTAAATCTGATGCAATTTGAGGCTGCGCGGGCTCGCGCCCTCTTCGACGAGGCGTGGCGCATATTCCCTGTCGAAGACCAGCGCTCGATGATCGCGGCGAAAATTATGGCGGCCATTTACTGGCGCTTGCTAGAGAAGATAGAGGGCCGGTCCTATAATGTTTTTGGCTCGCGCGTTCGCCTCTCCCGGCCGCTAAAGTTCTGGACTGCCCTGACGGTCTACTTGGGTGCAGACTGGCAGCGCCCGCTGTAGACCGCCTTAAAGGTTCCAGTCATCGTGGCGGAAGAGATCCTCATCATTGGCGGAGGTTTCGCGGGTCTCACGGCTGGCGTGGCGCTGGCGGAAGCGGGCCGCCGCGTACGCCTGATCGAGCAGAAACCGTACCTGGGCGGACGCGCCCGCTCCTTTGATTACGCTCCCACCAACTCCGTGGTGGACAACGGCCAGCACATTTTCATGGGGTGCTACCATGATACGCTGCGTTTCCTCAAGTCTATTGGCACTCAGGATCGCATCCGCTTCCAGCCTCGCCTCTCGGTCACCTTCCTTGACACGAAGGTAGGAAAAACGTCACTGGTATGCCCGCGCCTTCCCGCAACCTGGCACCTCCTGGCCGGCGTTTTGCGCTCGGATAGCTTCAGCGTGAGCGAAAAGCTTCAGGTCTTGCGGCTTGGAAGAGCCCTGAGAACACGAGGCGGCGGCAGACCGCCGGATTTTGAAAGGCTCACAGTGGATGAGTGGATGGAGCGGCTTGGGCAGTCCGCCAGGCTGCGAAGAAACTTCTGGGACCTGCTCTGCATCGCGGCGCTCAACGAAGATCCCCAGATCGCAGCCGCCGCTGTTTTCGAACCGGTGCTGCGTCTGGCGCTGTTCAATGCCGCCGACGACTCCCGGATCGGCCTCGCTTCGCAAGGTCTGAGCGCTTGTTACACGGAAGCAGCGGCTGCATTCATCCGGGCAAGGCAGGGCAGCGTCGAGACGGCACGCGACGTCACTGCGTTCCAGCTTGCGGCTGAAGGCAATGCGGCGTCGCCGGAAGTCAAAGGCATTCAGTCAGCCGATGGCTCGGTCATCGAAGCGAACACCGTCATCTCCAGTGTGCCGCCATTTCAGCTAGTGCGACTATTGCCGAAGGAGGTGATCGCTCGGTTCTTCCCCGGACTCCCGAGTATGCGCCCGGCTCCGATCATTTCGCTGAATCTCTGGTTCGACCGGGAAGTGACCGATCTTGAGTTTGCAGGTCTCCGAGGCGCGACCATTCAATGGCTTTTCAACAAAGGCAAAATCCTCGCCGACGGGGGCCACTATGTGAGTCTTGTCATCAGTGGCGCCCACGACCACATCCAGCGCGAAAAGGACGAGTTGGTCTCTCTGGCGCTAGCCGAGCTCCGGCAGTTCCTCCCGGCCGCGCAGGATGCGCGCCTGGTTCATTCGCTGATTATCAAGGAGCGCTTCGCCACCGTTTCCCCTACCGCCGAGGCGGTCCGCGCTCGTCCTGCCGCCACGACGCCGGTCCGAGGTTTGTTCCTTGCTGGTGATTGGACGCGCACCGGGTTGCCGGCCACCATTGAAAGCGCAGTCAAGAGCGGCTACACTGCGGCTGCAGAAGTTTTGAAAGCAGGCTAAGGCCTCGCCGCCGCATCGGCTGCCCAGCGGCGAGCACCGATTGTGAATGAGACATCGCGACAGAAGATATAAGCGACGCCCGATTTTGAGACAAGGAGACCAATGAAGCGGCGCGAATTCAATTCGAATCTATTGAAACTGGCCGGTGCAGGCGGCCTTGCGGCGTGGCTTGGGAATGATCTTATCGGGCGCAGTGACGCGGCAATGCGCGACCCGCGGCTCAAAGGCGCCTATCGCTTTTCGCGCGACCGCTGGATTTATATCCACATGCAAGGAACCCCGTCCGAGGTCGGCTTCCAGCACGGCCATCTGCTGGCGCCCGAAATCGCTGACGCGTTCAAAGCCGTTGAGTTTACAAACCTTCGCGGTACGGGAAAGTCGCGGGATTTCTTTCGCCGCGCCGCGCGGGAGATGCTCTGGTCCAAGGTCGATGCGGAATACCAGGAAGAGCTCGAAGGAATCCAACAAGGCCTCGCGAGCCGTGGTGTACGAATGGACCTGGATGACGTGATCTGGCTGAACGCCATGGAGGAGCTTGCGGATTATTACGTCCCGTGGTACGACGCGAGGCACAAGTCAACGCCGGGCAAACGCCCGGTCAGTCCCGGCAATTGCAGCGCATTTGTTGCCACGTCGAGTTACACGAAGGACGGTCAGATAGTGATCGCCCACAGTTGTTGGACCAGCTACCTCCACGGGGAACGCTGGAACATCATCTTTGACATTGCACCGCAGCACGGACACCGCATCCTGATGGACGGCTTCCCGGGCGTCATCACGAGCGACGACGATTTCGGGATCAACGAGGCCGGCCTGATGATTACGGAGACTACCATCACTCAGTTTCACGGCTGGAATCCAGACGGCAAACCCGAGTTCGTCCGCTCGCGCAAGGCCATGCAGTACGCTTCGTCGATTGACGAGTACGTCCACATCATGCTCGACGCCAACAACGGCGGTTACGCCAACGACTGGCTGCTGGGAGATCGCAAAACGGGCGAGATCGCGCAGTTCGAGCTGGGTTTGAAGGCTTGGCGGGTCTGGCGCACTAAGGATGGATGTTACGTCGGCTCGAATTTCGCGCGCGATCCGCGAGTGCTCGCGGAGGATACGACGTTCGATCCCCACGACCTTTCCTCATCGCCCAACGCCCGCCGCGTCCGCTGGGAGCAGTTGGTGAAGCAATACAAGGGACAGATTGACCTCCAGCTCGCGCGGCGCTTCCTCGCCGACCATTACGACACTTACGAAAAGAGCGTCCGGCCGGACACCCGCACCCTCTGCGGCCATGGAGATGTCTCGCGGCATGGTGAGAGAATCTTTGGTTGGAAGCCGTACGATCCCGCCGGTTCCGTCACAGGGAAAGCCACCGACAGCCGGATGACCGCTGCCATGAGCTTTTATGCGAGGCGCGGCCACCCGTGCGGCGAGAATTTCGTGGTTGCCCCGTTCCTCAAGGCCCATCCCGAATACGCGTGGCAATCACCGCTCCTGCACGACATGATCGCCGGACCATGGACCGTGTTCAAGAGCGGAGAGCGAGCGTGACCTGGAACCACAGCATCGGTTCTCCGCGCGGCCTGTTAGCGCGTCGCCAGTTTTTTGGCGAAATCGAGCAGGAAAGCACGGTCCGTTTCGACCATCTTTTCCAGTAGGGTTCGAAGCTTCAGTAGAAAGCGCGCCTCGGATCCTCTTTCGCCATCTTCTTCCGCCAGCTCTTCCAGCGTTCGCCGTTGCGACAGGTTGAGCGTGAGCGGCGGATTCTCTCCAGAATAAAACAGCTTGTACAGAGGCACGTTCAGGGCGGCAGCAAACCGCTCCAGGGTATCAAGCGAGGGCACGGTGTGCCCGTGCTCTACTCGTGAGATATAGCAGCGCAACAGGCCACTGGCCTTTTCGATGTCCCCCTGTGACAACCCCTTCTGTTCCCGAAGTGTCCGAATTCGTTCGCCGATGAGCATGATCTCTACTCCCTCCGTTTAACTTCACGTCTATCATTCTCTGCATCAGCTTCGCCTTAATCGGCTGAATAATGTATGGCGCGATAGTACCGGTACGAAAGTACTACGCGCTTCGGGTCGCCCGCCCCTTCTGGCTTTCACCCTGCCTCACCGGCTGCCTGGCGGACCGAGCAGCATCTGGAGGAGCGCCATCCGCACATAAAGTCCGTTCTGCGCTTGCCGGAAATACGCCGCCCTCGGGTCGTCATCGACCTCCATGGTAATTTCGTCAATTCGCGGCAAGGGATGCAAGATGATAGCCTTCTTGTCCAAGAGTTTCAAACTCTCTCCTGTGAGTATGTACATTCCCCGGCACTTGTCGTAGTCGGCGATTCGGTCGCCGAAGCGCTCTTTTTGCACGCGCGTTTGATAGACCACGCGGACTTTCGGCAGCACCTTTTCAAGGTCCGTCTCCTCCGAGTATTCCACCTGCCGTTCGCGAAGATACGCGAGAATATCCGCTTTCATCTTGAGCAGCGGAGGCGCGACGAAATAGACCTTAACGTCCGCGAATTTCCCCAGCAGGTAAGCCAGAGAGCGCGCGGTGCGCCCCTGAGCCAGGTCGCCGACCATGGCGATCGTCAACCCGTCTATCCCGCCCGTCTCCTTTTGAATGGTGTAAAGGTCGAGCAGCGCCTGGGTGGGATGCTGCCCCACACCGTCGCCCGCGTTGATGACGGGCACCCGTGATACGGCGGCGGCCCGCTGTGCCGCACCCACCTCGAAGTGCCGGATGACGATAAGATCGGCATAGCCGTTAATGATGCGGATGGTGTCCTCCAGCGTTTCGCCCTTAGAAACTGAGGAGAATTCCGCCGCGTTCTCGGTCGTGATTACCCGGCCGCCCAGGCGGTGCATGGCCGCCTCGAACGAAAACCGCGTACGTGTCGACGGCTCGTAGAAAAGCGTGGCCATGATGCGGTTGTGGTAGTCGGAGATGCCGCCGTTGCGCGCCACCTCTTCCATGCGCCGGCTAGCGTCGAATAATTCGAGCAGCGTGGCCTGGTCGAACTGCTGCGCTTCGATAACGTGATGCAGTTTCATTTGCGCCTTTCTGTGTGCCGCCGTCCAGAAGGCCCTCCCTGCCGGCAGCCGGGATTGCATTCGGAAAAATACCGCGCCTGCGGCATTGGCGTCAACCTGCGAAACACGATGCTACGCCGGACTTGTGAAAACACTTCTACGCTTGGACGCTGCGTCCGTTAAGTGGAGGGATACACAAACTCAGTTAGTCCGCTCAGAAAGACAACCGTGCTTGTGAAAAGGCGCGCCCGCCGACACTCCTTACAAAGTAGGAGCCCCCAGGGGCCGGGAGTTATTTGATGAGCTAATATTATAAAAATGAAGGGGGGCTGTCAAGAACTTTCTTGCGATCTCCGTAAAACCTCAGTAATTCCCGCTCAGCAACCGCTGGATCCGTTTCTCGATGGGCGGATGGGTGGAAAAGAGATTGGCGAAAAATGCGCCGCGTGTCTGAGGCTTCATGATGAACATGTGAGCCATAGAAGGCGACACCTGCATTGGCACCCGCTTGGACCACTGCTCGATTTTCTCGAGCGCGCGGGCCAGACCCTGCGGGTTGCCGGTGATGTGCGCCCCGGTCGAATCCGCTTCATACTCCCGAGAGCGGGAAATGGCCAGTTGGATTAGGGTAGCGGCGAGCGGAGCCACAATCATCATTGCGAGGGCGGAAAACACGCCACCGCGATCGTCCTCCCGGCCTCCTCCGAACCCGCCGAACATTTCCGCCCACATCACCATCTGCGCTATAAAAGTGATGGCTCCGGCGATGGTGGCCACAACGGCGCTGATCAGGATATCGCGATTGTGGACGTGGCCAAGTTCGTGCGCGAGGACACCCTCAATCTCTTCATCGTTACACAGATCGAGGATTCCGCGCGTCACGGCCACCGATGCGTGATTGGGGTTGCGCCCTGTCGCAAAGGCGTTCGGTGAATCAGTGGGAATCAGGTAAATCTTCGGCACAGGAATTTTAGCCTTTGCCGCGAGACGCTCAACAATAGCGTAAAGCCGGGGCGCCTCGTCCCGGGAAATTGGCTGGGCGTTGCTTGACGCCAGCGCGATCTTATCCGAAAAGAAATAGCTTCCCAGGTTCATGGCGGCAGCAAAAATCAACGCTAACGTCATGCCCTGGCGTCCGCCCCAAAGCTGGCCGATTGCGAGCAGAACGCCCGTAAGTCCGGCCAGTAAAACCGTTGTTTTCAAGTTGTTCCACATTAAAGTTATCTTTCCTGCGGTCCTGGACGCTGCCGTAATCCGTCTCCGTCACATGGACCGCGCCCTCCATAGAGTTCAGATGCACGCCGCGCGGAAAAGGCACATGATGCCGGGCGCAAGTCTGAATCCAATCACCCCGGACCGGGGCTAACCTTTGGAGCCTCAGCCCGGCTTATATTCGGGAACCTTTTCGCCCGCCCGGAACAGTGGGGGTGGAGTGATGGAGAGATCCTCCGCCAGCCGCCGCTGTATTTCAGCCAGGTCCGCCTTCGAAAAGCCGTCGCCGCTCACCTGCACGGTCTGGTCTGCCACGATCAGAAAAAGGGAGGGGACGCACTCCAGTCCGTACCGTCTCGACAGCGGGTAAGGCTTCTCATCGATTAAGATCGGAAACGTGACGCCATATCGCGTGGCGAAGCGCGCGCTATCTTCCTTCCCGTCCTGAGAAATACCCCAGATGCGGCCGCCACTCTCGCGAATTTGCTGATAAAGTCTTTCGAGGAACGGAAAGGTAAATTGGCACGTAGGGCAGGAAACTTTGAAAAACGCGGTCAGGACCGGCCCGTCCCCCAGGGACTGCTTAAGCGCGTGTTTCTTTCCGTCCGTTGCTGCAAGTTCGAAGTCCGGCGCTACGGTTCCGTTAGCAAGTCTCGGCATCTTCACCTCACATCCTTTCGGAATCGCGATGACCGGCGGTTGGTTTCTGGAGTGCAACTCCGACGGGTCGACGCTGCGCTACCTGGATTACCCAGCCCGACACGACAAAGGTGCGGGCTTGCTGCGGCACGACGGTCGTCCGGAGGCTTGCGCCGCTTCACTGGTTCAAGGTAAATGACGCTGTCGGATCCACGGTCTTCTTTTTGATGTTGTCCGTTACCTTGATCGCCACCGTGTAATGGCCGGGCGTGAGTGGCTTGAGGGGCATGGTCTTTTCGATGGTCAACTGGCTGGACGCATCCTTGATATCGGCGGCATTTTCGTTAGCCGTGAAGACAGATTTACCGTCCTTGAGCAATTCATATTGGATATTAGCGTCGGGACGGTGCGTCTTGGGGCTGAGAGCCAAGTTATAAACCTGCATGTAGATACCCAAGTTCTGCTGGCGGGTAAAAGTGTCGCCGACGCTCGGCCGCACCTTCGTGCTCCCAATCACAAAGGGTCCGGTGCCAACATCCGTGGTAGGCACCTGCTGGATGAGGTCGGCCAGGATGAGGGAGCTGTGTTCCAGCGAGCCGTTAGGATAATTGGGGACCAGCTCGCCGATGTCCAAGCTCCCGATGTGCCCGCTGTTGTCATCCTTCAGGACGGCGCTTAACTTGTAACGGCCGGGCATCAAGGGCACGATGTCTTGAAAAACGGCCTTATGGGTGACGTACGCTTTGAAGTCGTCCTTTGGCACGTCCAACTCCAGAGTGCGCTCGTAGGTATTGGCGATGCGGCCGCTGAGAGTGCTCAACTGGAGATAAATATCCATCTTGGCGGCCATCACGCCATTCTTATTCACAAATTCGAGGTCGTTGTCGTTCACTTGAATGGTGATCGGCACCAGAATCTCATCGGAGGTCAGACGGACGAAATCCGTCCGGACCTTGAACGGAAGCAACTGTGCGGTAATGCGGTGAGTGACCATGGTGCGCAGGTCGTTGAACTTTATCGGCGGAGGCTGGAAGATTTTCGCGTATGTGTCTAACTGGGTGAATTCGTCATAGTTCCCATCCTCCATACTGAGGTTCGTGGTCACCATGCTGCTCATCGAGCCGCTACTTCCCCCGCCCAGTTGGGCTGGATTGATCACGGAATTCGGATCGAAGATGGGACCGATGGAGACAGGGCCTTGGCATCCGGTCATGTCGCCCGGAACTTCCGCCATGGCGTCCTTTTCGCATGGGTTCATGGTCAGGTGAAATTCGCCCGTCATCGTCGGGTCCACGAACTCCAGCTTGACGTTTTCGCCGATGCCGGGAATATAGTGGTAGTACCAGTCCTCGAAGGGATAGGTCGTCATTACATCGCTGCCCGGCCCCATATAAGGCATATCATTAGGGTTCGCAACGTACTCACCACCCGAATCGTGGTTCGAAATCTCATCCGGCGGACCCCAGGTTATATAGATGCGGCCGCGATCCGTCCGCCAGCCCGGAATGCCGGAAGCGAAGTGCTCGTTCGCATAAGCGACGCGGCGGTAGAATTCCTCTTTGAATTCGTTCTCCGGATCGCCAGGGTTGGGGTTGCGGCGCTCCCAGAACGCTTCGATGAATTGCTCGCGCTCGTCATCGGTGGTCAGCTTCTTAAAAGCCGCCCGCTCCTGAGGTGTAATAACGTAAGAAATCGGCCCGCTGAGCCATGCCTTGTACGGGCTTTCCATTTCCTTGCGGATGGCCTTTTCCCGACGCTTTTCCTGCCTGGTCAGCTTCTGGTGTTTGCCCCGGGCATGAAGCATCGGCCGAGCCGCCGTGAGCGCGGCGACGGCAAGAAAGATCGCGACCGGCAGCCGCCAGCGACGTACCTCCCGCTCCACCATCTGGGAACTCTGGCCGCACACATGCCTCCCCATACTTGCCTCCTCGCCTCTTTACCCCAAAATTCTATTGAGCGCACGGTCCAAAGTCAAGGGAACGCCCGCCGACTGAACGACGCGGCAATCCGTCGTCGGCCCTTCATCTCCGGCGTTTCCCGGTAGAGCTTTGGAGGATCTGGCAAGAATTTCAGCGGAATCGGCACAAGCTTGGCGTGTAACCAGACTATACTTCCACTCGAAGGAGGAACCATGCAAAAGCGCAAACTCGGAAATAGCAACTTGGAAGTCTCGGCCATCGGACTCGGCTGTATGGGAATGAGCTTTTCCTACGGCCCGCCCAAAGACAAGCAGGAGATGACGTCTCTTCTGCGGGCCGCCTTTGAACGCGGCGTCACCTTCTTTGACACAGCCGAAGTCTATGGTCCGTACATTAACGAAGAACTCGTGGGCGAAGCCCTTGCTCCATTCCGGAGACAAGTGGTCATCGCCACGAAGTTCGGGTTCGACCTCAATCCTGATTTTGACCCGCGCGGGATGAAGGGCCCGCCAGGTTTGAACAGCCGTCCGGAGCACATCAGGCAGGCCGTGGAAGGGTCGCTCAAGCGCCTCAAAGTTGAAACAATCGACTTGCTATATCAGCATCGCGTTGACCCGAACGTTCCGATTGAAGACGTAGCGGGAGCGGTGAAGGGCCTGATCCAGCAAGGCAAGGTCAAGCACTTCGGCCTTTCGGAAGCGGGTGTTCAAACGATCCGTCGCGCACACGCCGTCCAGCCGCTCACTGCCCTGCAGAGCGAATACTCGCTGTGGTGGAGGCGCCCTGAAGAGGAAGTGTTGCCAACTCTCGAGAAACTCGGCATCGGCTTCGTTCCTTACAGCCCATTGGGCAAGGGCTTTCTTACGGGCAAGATCGACGAAAACTCAAAGTTCGACAGCTCCGACTTCCGTAGCATCCTGCCTCGCTTCACCCCGGAGGCTCTCAAGGCGAATCAGGCGTTGACTCATCTGCTCGGCAGCATCGCGGCACGGAAGAAGGCGACGCCCGCTCAGATTGCGCTCGCCTGGCTTCTGGCCCAAAAGCCATGGATCGTTCCGATCCCAGGCACGACGAAGCTGCATCGCCTGGAGGAGAACATCGGCGCCGTGTCCATCGAACTCACGCTGGACGATCTTCGCGAGATCGATAGCGCCGCCTCTACGATCACGGTGCAAGGCGCTCGATACCCCGAAAAGCTGGAGAAAATGACGGGCCGGTAAAGGGAAGAGCTCATAGGCGCTAACTTAACGGCGGCGCGCTGGCTGTGTGCAGGTCCCGCGAAGCGGGACACGGTGAATAGAACCTACGGATAGCAGGAAAAGATCGATCAGCCCCGCCAGAGGCTAAATTTGGGGTGTACTGTGAATCTGAGTAGTACATGGGCCTTCTGCCCACCATTCCGAACAGGAAATAATCAGGTGAGGGAATACAAAATATGGAAATCAAGAAAGTTGGCTCGCAAGCGTCGGTAAAGGGACCGTCAGAGTGGTTCACTGGCACGGTGCGGATCGATCCACTATTTCAGGCGCCCGATCCGGCATTAGTTCAATGCGCCAGCGTAACCTTCGAGCCCGGCGCGCGGACAGCATGGCACACGCATCCACTCGGTCAGACTCTTATCGTGACGGTTGGCTGCGGCTGGGTCCAGCGCGAAGGTGGCCCGATCGAAGAAATCCGTCCCGGTGATGTGGTCTGGTTTTCGCCCGGCGAGAAGCACTGGCATGGCGCCGCGCCGGCAACGGCCATGACGCACATCGCCATTCAGGAAAGGCTCGACGGCAAGGCGGTCGATTGGATGGAAAAGGTCAGCGATGAGCAATATCGGAAGTGACCGCTGCCGGCACCTTCCGCTCGTAGCTCACTCGGCGTTGCTACCGGGGTTTTTCAACGTTTTCTCTAGCGGCGCGCCGATTACCGCCGGCGAGACGCCGCCGCTACAGCACACCTTGAGTTCTGACACCAGCTCACTCTCCCAGGCGGCAACGACACGCTCCGAACCAAGGGCAGCAACATCCCCGTATAGCCCGTTAGGACCAAGATACTGCGAGGTCGCCTCGACCGTCCGGCGGCTAGTCACAAGTTGCGCAACAGTTGACTTTCGCTTTGTATTCGCTTATGTATTCGTATGGATAGCGGGACGTGTGAATTCCATGCGGCGCACGCAGGATTTAATTTCGTTTATGTCTGCTCCAGACCTCCGGTCTCTTAGGCATCACGTTGCGGGGTGCTCAGGCCGCTACGACTTAGCGAGCGGCACTGCACATCGTCTCCGGGCCAAACGTCGGCAATGGTCGAGATAATAGCTGAGGACGACGGACTCCCATACTCGGACGTGGGAGCGTGGGCAGAGGACAAATACGCCCTCGTAGGACTGTACGACCGACTTTTTTCGACCGGCATGAAGAACAAATGGCCCACCAGAGTCTACATTGATCTGTATTCTGGGCCCGGGTTCGTACGTGTAAGAAGCACCGGTCGAATGATGGTGAGTTCGCCCCTTCTAGCTCTGGGTGTTCCCAACCCTTTCGACAAATTCATATTCTGCGAGAGTCAACCTGCCCTCCTTGAAGCGCTACGAGCACGCGTCAACCGGCTGTCGCCCAAAGCCGATGCAAGTTTCGTACTCGGCGACTGCAACGAAAAGGTCGAGGAGATTTGTGCACAAATTCCCTCGCCTTCGACGGGTGGCGGCGTCTTGACCTTCTGTTTCGTCGATCCATACGATATCTCCATAAGGTTCTCGACGGTAAAGAGGCTGTCCGCATACCACATTGATTTTCTGTGCCTGCTTGCCCTCCACCAGGACGCCAACCGGAATATTAAACGATACCTGAGTCCGAGGAGCTCGAAAGTCGAGAAATTCCTGGGCTTACCGGGTTGGCGCCAAAGCTGGAGAGCTGCAGAAAATCAGAGAATTAGTTTCCCCCGGTTTCTCGCAGAAGAATACTCCCGCGAAATGGAAAAGTTGGAGTATTTGCCTGTATCGTGGGATAGGATGCGACAGGTGCGGTCGGATGAGAGGAATCTACCTTTGTACAGGCTCGCCCTCTTTTCGCGACATCAGCGGGCGTACCAGTTCTGGGATGAGGTCTTGCATTACAGTTCAGACCAACGGACTTTCGAGTTCTGACCTAGAGGTGAGAAATGGCACTGGCATCGGCGATTGAGTGGACGGAATCCACCTGGAACCCGCTGACCGGTTGCACAAAGGTCAGCACAGGTTGTAAGCACTGCTATGCCGAGCGGATGGCGCTGCGCCTGAAAGCCATGGGCCAGCCGAATTACGCGGACGGTTTTGACTTGACCCTGCACGAGGACGCCCTCGAACTTCCGCTGAACTGGAAGAAGCCCCAGACCATCTTCGTGAATTCCATGAGCGACCTGTTCCACAATGACGTTCCTGTGGAATTCATTCTCAAAACCTTCGAAGTCATGTCTCGCGCCGACTGGCACAAATTCCAAGTTCTCACCAAGCGCTCGGACCGGCTCCAGGAACTTTCTCCGATCCTTCCCTGGAAGCCACACATCTGGATGGGTGTCAGTGTTGAGAGCCTCCGATACACTTCCCGTATCGATCACCTCCGAGGGACCGGCGCCATGATCAAATTCCTGTCTCTCGAACCGTTACTGGGGCCGCTGCCCGGCTTGAATCTCGAAGGCATCAACTGGGTGATTGTGGGCGGCGAATCCGGCCCCGGAGCCCGGCCCATGGACCCGTCGTGGGTTTTGGAAATTAGGGATCGGTGCGTGGGTGCCCGCGTTCCGTTCTTTTTCAAACAATGGGGCGGAACGAAAAAGAAGAAGGCGGGGCGAAAACTCGAAGGACGAACCTGGGATGACATGCCTGTTTTGACCACGTCAGTCTCCTTGTGAGGTTCGGAAACCGCCCAAAGCTGCGAGGCGCGAATCTGCCCGGGCAGTAAACCAGACGCTATCGCCAGTCCGCCTTCAACCAACTGGCTGCGTAGTCGGCTTGCCGTAGAAGCAGTCTGCGTGCCATGTGTGACCGTCGTGCTTGGGTGATGGGATACCCTGAAGCCGATCCACAACTCCGCCGACGGCAATGTCCCTTCGAAGCAGCGCCGCAGGCCGGGCGGAGACCACGCTAAATAGCGGTTGCATTTTCGCGGGGACACAACTAGAATGCCGTGAGTCGCGTCCGGCTAATGCCGAGAATGGCGCAGAATCCAGCCAACGC
>JAKAWG010000062.1 GCA_021817045.1 Acidobacteriota bacterium | reverse complement strand
CGTTCCGGGCGCTACGTGGTATCCGACGCAGACGCAGACGTGGAATTTGACGGTCGAGCAACAGTTGTCTACGCGCGGCGTCCTGAGCGTGGCTTACGTCGGGACAGCGATGAGAGATCTTCCGGGGAACATCGACATGAACTTTCCGCTTCCTGTCTCGGCTCCTTCGATCAACAATCCTGCCTGTCTCCAGCCGGGACAGACCATCTCGTCCGGAGGGTTCCAGTTTGACCCCTGTCTCAACGCCGGGCTAGTCTCCTCGGATATCACCCGTCCTTTCCAAGGATGGGATGGTATTACGGGGGCTAATGCGGCGGGCTTTTACGGGACCGGGAATTACAATTCACTCCAGGTCGGGTTCCGATACCGGGCCGCGAAACACTTATTCCTAACAACCGCGTATACGTACGAGAAAAGCCTGACGGATGTGGCCACCGGTGGGTTCGATGCCCGGCAGACGAGCGCCGGGGCGCAAAATTCGCGCAACTTCGAAGCGGAATACGGCGAGCCCGGCTACGATCGGACGCAGGTCTTCACGTCGGGTTACGTCTGGAACATACCCTTCCTGAGCGGTCGGACCGGCTTGGTGGGTGACGCGCTCGGCAATTGGACATTCTCCGGAATAACGGTGATCCAGAGCGGATTTTTCCTGACGCCGGGAATGTCAACGAGCACGAATGGGTTAGCGACCCGGCCAAATTGTACTGCGCCGATCACGTATTCGAAAACGCTCAACAGTTGGTTCGGCACCAGTTCTTTTGCCGCTCCAGCTTTCGGCTTTTTCGGTAACTGCGCACCGGGTATGATTCGTGGCCCCGGCGAAGACACCTGGAACTGGGCCGTTTATAAGAGCTTCCCGATCGGGGAACGCGCCAGCTTGCAGTTCAGGGCTGAGGCGTTCAATATCTGGAACCACGTCAGCTTCGACACGCTAAGTACAGGGCTTGGATCTCCCAATTTTGGCGCGGTGACCGGCGCGCTCGAGCCGCGCCAGCTTGAGTTCGCACTGCAATTTCAGTTCTAGTCAGGAGGCTTATGGCGATGTAAAATCGCCCGTATGTCACTTTTTGGGAGCGCGACGGCTTGCTGCCGCACTCCAAACAACGCAAGCGTAATGGGTGGAAGGTCAGCGCTAATCTTTTGTGCCGGAGTGCTCTTTTCTACGACCGTTGCTGCGTCTGCGATTGGGAGGTCACCCTCTACTGAAAGAGAATACCTTCGAGAGGGAGTCGCATCGCTTCAGAAAGGCGACTTGGCAAAAGCACGAGATGACTTTCTTCGGGCTACTGCCAGAGAACCGCGTTCAGCCGAGGCTTTCTTCTACTTAGGCGTAACGGACTTCAAGCTGGGAAACACGGCGGCGGCAGAAAAAGAACTTCGTCAGTCCCTTGCGCTTGATCCGCGCTCTGTAAACTCGGCATACAATCTTGGAGTTGTCCTTTTCGCGGAAAAGAAACCACGCGAGGCGATCCCCTTCTTCGTGGAGACAAGTCGAGCGCTTCCTGGCCAGCCGGAAGTCTGCATCAATCTCACCCGCGCTTACCTGGAGTCCGGTCTGACCGACCGGGCTTTTGCGACTGCCCAGGCGGGCTTGCAGCGCTTCGGAAACTCGCCCGAGTTCGATTTAACTCTCGCCCGGTATTACCAGAAGTACGGACAGCAAAAGAAAGCCGTCGAAGTCTTGAGCCGGGCTCGGCGCATCGCCCCGAAGATTCCTCAAATTCCCTATAGCATGGGCCTCAGCTATTTTATTGCAGGTGATCTGAGCGAGGCAGCGGAATACGAGCAATTAGCCCTCCGGCTCAATCCCGCTTACGACCGTGCTTTTTTCCTGCTCGCGCTTTCAGAGTTTGCACTGGCCAAATTTCCAAAGGCCCAACAGGCTTTCGGGCAAGCGCTTCGTTTGAAACCCAACAATCCTTTCTATCACTGTTTTTACGGTATGCTGTTGATGGCTGAAAACAGATTGCCGCAAGCGGAGACCCAGCTCAGAACCAGTCTCCAATTGTTCCCGTCCTATGGCTTGGCCCACTACGAATTAGGCCGGGCTTTCTTCAGGGCCAAGGATTATCTCGAAGCCAAGGAGGAACTGGAGAGATCGCTGGAGATTGAGCCTGACCGGGCTTCCGCTTATTGGATGCTAGCGCGAGCGAACTTTGTTCTAGGAAAGAAGAAGGAAGGGCAAGAGGCCATGCAATCGTTCCAAAAGTATCATGCGGTGGAATACAGCCAAAGAGAAGAGGTCCTGCGCGAAATGCGCCAAGCGGTTAGCCCGGCCGCACGCGACAATAGTTCTCAAGGAACAACGAATTGAAACCACCTCTCATCAGCCGGCGCGCGTTCATCGAATTGGCCACCTGTGGAGCAGTGGCCGCTTCGGAGGCGGCAGCGAAGCGGGGAATAGTGCGTCACTGGCAAGGAAGCAACCCGGTTTTGCGAATGATTCCTGACCGCGAGCGTCCCCTTGTGAAATTCGTTTCGTGGGATACGGAAGGTGGTGGCCGCTCGCTTGAAAATCTGCTGCGCGCCGGCAGCGGCGTCACGCTGCGGATTCAGACAGGAGGCCAATGGCACCCGGCGGAAACGTTCCCATCGGAAGCTTCGTCCCCAGCGCCGGGAAGGACCCATTACCGAATCCGCGTCGCGCCGGGGTTCGATCTACTTTGGCGCATGGAGGCCACAGGCGGCTACTTGACCTTCGTCGTCTCCCCTCATGCGCGGGGCCATCACGAGGTGACCGGAGTTGAGTTGCTCTTTCCTTTCGACCCGCGCGTTACTCCCACCACGGTGCTGCCCAGTGCGTGGAACGAAGACCGCAGTTTGCTGCTGCCCGCCGTCGTGAGCGCTCCGGACTTCGGCCAGATGCTGCTTTCCGGCCGGAAGCACTCAGAGCTCAAAGGACGACTTGAGGGCAGCAGGAAGAATCACACAGTCAATTTGATTCTTGAATTGCCGACGCCCTTGCCGAAACACGGCGTTCGAATCAGCCTCCATCCAATTCGGCTCGATCCGCCGGAGGAAATGCAGGATGAACATTTGTGGCTGATGGCGCGCCGGGGATGGTTTAACGCCTGGCAATCAACCGCAAAATGGGGTGAAGCGAACAGGCCCTTCAGCAGCCCAGCCGGAATCCTGGCCAACAACGTCATCAGCGACCCGTGCAGCATGGCGCTGCCGTTCTATGCAGACGCAGCCTTTTGGACTCCGGAGATCGCGCCTGGAATTTCCGTTGCACGCTTGGCGCGCGAGTCCGCCGATTGGTGGATGGATCAGCGCACTTCTGCCGATGGCGTTGTGACGGGTTACTGGAACTATAAGACTTTCCTTGACGCGAACACCGGTCCCATTCTGACCGCTTGGGACTACGTGGAAGCCACCGGCGATAACGACTGGCTCGAGCGGCGGCGCGAACGCCTGGAATTCATCGCGGACTATCTGGCGCGGCGCGACGTGGATGGCGACGGTTTGGTAGAGGCTCTCCAGAGCGGTAATCCGAACACGCTTTTCCAACCCGCGCGCGGTTGTTCGTGGTGGGACGCGGTGAATTCGGGTCACAAGGATGGCTATACGAACGCATTGATCTACCGTGCCTGGCGATGCCTTGCCGATCTGGAATCCCGGTTGGGACGCAACGGGCCGGCTGCCCGCTACAACCGGCTGGCAAACAAATTGAAAGCGGCCTATACAAAGGCTCTCTACAATCCTAAAACAGGCTGGTTGGGCTGGTGGAAAGACGCCAACGGAAAACTCCACGATTATGCCACCCCGGTGGTGAATGGCTTAGCGATAGAGTACGGGCTAATTGAGCCTCGACAAGGCAAGCAAATTTTGGCGCGCCTGTGGGAAAAGATCCACGAGGTTGGGTTTGAGCGTTTCGATCTGGGCTTGCCATGCGTACTGACTCCCATCCATCGCGGCGATTATTTGCTTCCGGACTCTTTGGGCTGCCCTAAAAAGGAGGATGGGACAGACACGTTTGAAATCTATATGAACGGCGGCATCACGGCCGGCCAGATTTTGCACTTCCTTGCTGCCCATTACGTGATTGGAGAACCTGAGAAGGCGGATCACATGCTCTACGATATGCTGCTCCGGCAAAAGAAAGGGAAATTCCAGGATGGCGTGCAAAATAAGTTCCCTGATGGAATCGACTGGACCACCTGGACGGGCAAGCCTTGCGGATATGAAGGGTATCTCGCAGACGTTTACTTCTTCCTCCAAGCCATCGTGCTTCGCGAAGCTCCCCTCCGCAGCCGTTACTATCGTCCGTTGGGCGCTTAGGTGATGGTCGAGTTTGGCTGCCGCCGTTTTGTGATGGCTGTGATGTTGGCGGCCATCTGTGCTTCGACCTACGGCTTACAAAGCAATGTGCGCCAGGAGGCGGCACGGCACTTTGAGCGCGCGAGCCTGTTCGCAAAGGAAGGCAAGTTAGAGGAGGCTGCGCGCGAATATCAAATTGGCCTTCGGATTGATCCCAGTTCGGTGGCTGCCTACGACAATTTGGGCGTCGTGTACTTCAAACAGGGTGATTTCCGCCATGCAGCGAACGCCTTTCTGAGTGCTCATCGCTTGAGACGGGATGATCCCGCCGTCAGTTTCAATTTAGGCCTTGCTCTATTCAAAGCGGGGGACTGCAAAGCAGCGCTTGCGCCTCTTACCCAGGGCATTGGGTCCCAGCAGCACACCGATGACGCGCGGCTCTTGCTTGGCACTTGTTATTTCGAGCTGAAGCAATGGCATGCGTCGGTTGAGCAACTCGCCCTAGTCCAACGGGAAAAACCAGACGACGAACATGTCCTCTTCCTCTTGTTTAATGACTATCGGAACGTCGGACAACGGGGGAAATCGTTCCAGGCGGCAGCGCGCTTAATTAAAACTCATCCGGATTCGCCATTCGTCTTTGAGATGCTGGGCGAAGCCGAGGACACTGAAGGCAGACCCCAGCAAGCGGAACAAGAGTTGAAGAGGGCCATTGCAGCGGCCCCGCTTGCTCCGGAGCTTCACTTCTTGCTCGGTTACCTTTACTGGAGGTGGCAGCACTACGCGGAGGCGGTTGCGCCCCTTGAAGATGAAACCCGCATCGACCCGAGCTTTGCTCCGCCGTACTATTACCTGGGAGACATCTGGCTGAGGCGAGCGAACGCGCACCAAGCCCTGCCTTACCTCAAGAAGGCACTCCAGCTTGATCCCACTTACTCTCTGGCATATCTCGGGCTCGGCCAAGCTTACGAAGAACTCGGAAACTACCAAAAGTCGATCAGCTTCCTGCGCCAAGCCGTCCGGCGAATGCCCAACGATGCGAAGCCGCACTACTGGCTCGGACAAGTCCTGATTCGCGCGGGTCATGTGAAAGAAGGGCAAGATGAGCTGGCGGCAGTTAATCGGATCAACGCCGCCAAAACCAAGGTGCCGGGCCGGGCGCCGCAGACCGTGACCAAGTAACCTCTGCAACGGTAATACGCGCAGACATCTTTAACGATACTAGGTTAGGTGAACTGCTGTATTAGGGCACGACTTCAGTCGTCCCCTGATACAAGGCCTACCGATTTCGCCCTGCATCATCAAAGCTGAGGAGTTCCGATGCAATGCTTCGGGACGACGAAGAATCCCGACATGTATAAATATGGGGATTCTTCGCTGCGCTCAGCGTGACAAATGGTTACGCCCTCCGGCCAATTCGCAGAAATTCGAATTGCGGTTCGTGCGTTGAGATATAATGCCTCCCCTGTGCCAGCAAATAAGAAAGCTCAATCGAAGGAGTTCCAAAGACGATGAGTAAACTTCCTGTCCTGCGCTCTATCCTGCTAACGGCGATGATGTGGCTGCTCTGCGTAATTCCCGCCGGCGCCCAGCCCAATATCCACTGGACCGCGGACTGGATTTGGCCATCGACCAATGCGATCGCGCCGCACAAAAACCAATTTATTCTTTTCCGAAAGACATTCACTCTTCAGCAATCTCCGACGACGGCGCAACTCGCCATCTTCGCGGACAGCCGTTACCGTCTTTACGTGAATGGAGCTTACGTCGGCCAGGGGCCCGCGCGCTCGCCTCACTATTGGTTTTACTATGACGGTTTTGACGTCGCGCCGAAACTGCGCGCCGGCCTGAACGTGATTGCGGTTGAGGTACGGTGGTACGGCGAGGATATGGCTTGGTATGTTCCCCCATACCCCAGAGGCTTGCCTAGTTTCTTCGCAAGCCGAGTCCACGGTGAGCTTCTCTGTCAGCTTGACATGAAGGAGGCAGGGCAGGAAAAGATCATCAAGACCGACACAACCTGGAAGGCGACGGAAGATCACGCCTGGGATTGGGATACGCCCCGCGTCAATGAATCGCTGGCGGACATTGAGGTGTATCACACGGCGCGGGTCGTGAAGGGCTGGACAGAACCCAGGTTTAACGACAGCGGTTGGGTGCCGGCGACAACGCTGGGGAGTTTTTTTTCGCGCTCGAGCTCGCCGCCTCTCGCGCCTTATACGCACCTCGTCCCGCGCCCCATGGCTTATCCCGTGGAACGCGAAGTGGCACCGGCGAAAGTGGTGGCCGCCGGCACTTTTCCTGCTCCCACTTCACGCGGCCTCTTCAGTCTGTTGGGACCGAGCGCTCTCTCCACGCTTGGCCATAACATGGCTGAGGAGAAGAACGAACCTCAGCCCTCCGTCTTGCAAGATGAAAGCGCCTTGACAAATGCGTCGTCCTCCGCGATGGCGGAAATTCAGCCGGCGTCTCCGGGACACGTTCCTTACGTTATTCTGGATCTGGGCCGGGAAATGGACGGATATTTGCAATTCAGCGTGGATAGCTCGCATCCCGCCGTAATGAATATTGGTTGGAGCGAAATGATGGACCACGACGACATTACAGCCGACAAGCCAGGCGGGAACTACGTGGCTCAATACTGGATCGGCTCCGGCTCGCAGCACTGGACGATGTGGGGCTGGCACGCAGTCCGTTTCGTAGAGGTGTCATTCCCTGACCTGAGCGCGCCGCTCCGCTTTCGCGTGATGCTGCGCTTCAGCACGGCAAAGTTGGATCACGCCGGCTCCTTTGAAAGTTCCAGTGCTCTGCTGACCAAGCTCTGGCAAATGGGCGCGTACACGTTCCAACTCTGCACGCTCGATGGCACCATGGATTGCCCCTCGCGTGAGCAGCACCAGTGGCTTGGAGACGGGGAGATCGAGCTGCGGGTCAATTCCGTGGCCAACGGCACGCTTGACATCGCCCGCAAATTCCTGTTAGACGCCGCGCGCGACCAATGGCGCGACGGGGCGATTCCTATGGTGAGTTGTATGGGCGGAAATTCCACGATGTTAATTGATTCCTACATCTTTTCCTTCATCAATGCGCTTCAGAACTACTACATGGTGACCGGAGACAAGAATTTTGTGCTGCGGCTTTACCCGAGCGTTGTCCGAGCCATGATGTGGTTTCAGGGATTCCCGCAGCCGGATGGCCTGCTGGATCGCGTCCCCTATTGGAATTTCCTCGACTGGTCGAATCCTGACAGTCGCGGCGAGAGTTCCATCCTGAACGCGTTGTACGCCCGCACGCTCGATAATGCGGCGGAACTCGCGGGCGTTGCCGGTGATACGTTTCATGCCGGAATTTTCCGCAACGATTCGGAGCGAATTCACGCCACCTTCAACCAGCGTTTCTGGAGTCCGACGCTCGGTCTCTACGTGGATGCGTGGGATCACGGACGCCAGAGCGCGCAGCTCGGCCAGCTTGCCAATGCCGACGCGGTGAACTACGGTTTTGCTCCACAAGACCGCATCGGCGGCATCCTCGACAAAATCACAAACCCCGCGCGCATCGAACACCAGACTTTTAATCCGCAGACTTCGGGTTTTGAGAGTCCGGCGCGGCCGCCCGCTCCCAACCAGGACATCGTTCAAGCGCAGACCTATGGCACGTACTTTGTGCTTTCGGCGCTCGCGAAGTACGGCCGGGCAAGCGCGGTGCGCGACATCATCGAGAGGCTGTGGGGCCCGATGGCCAAAGTTGGCAACGATACGTTTTGGGAAAACTTCGTGCAGGCTGTTGGCACTTCCTGCCATGCCTGGAGCGCCGCGCCCACATACTTCCTCACCACGCTCATCCTTGGCGTGCGGCCCACTAGGCCCGGATACGCCAACTACGACGTCGCCCCTCACCCGGCTGGCCTCGAATGGGCCAAGGGAACCGTTCCCACGGTCCACGGCCCGGTTCGGGTAGACTGGAAATGGGAGGGTGGGCAAGCAGACCCGCGCTTTGTGCTTCACGTTCATAATCCTGAGCACGAGGTTGCGCGCGTGATCCTGCCGGAGCGGAACGGAAAGAGACCTTTATCCGTGACCCTGAACGGCAAGCCCGCTGCGAGAACGCTTCAGGTGAATGCGCCAGGTGATTACACGGTGCAGGGCCAATATTGAACCATGGCTGTCTAAACGAGCAGCGGTTTCGGGCGAATCATAACGCCATGCCAACGGGTGCCTCAAATCTCGAGTCCATCAAGGCAACCGGGGAAACATGGCTCGGCATTTGTAGTTCAGGATAGCGGTAACATTCCCGTTATTTTGACGTCAAAATGTAGTGCCCCGGGGCATTGAGATGAATCATGGCACGCCGTCCACCCTCTGCTGAAGTACCGGACTCCGTGCGTCCGTTCACCAGGATCGCAGTTTCGCCCTGAGTGACCGGCATGGAAACGGTTGCACGCGTGCCGGGCGGCAAATCGAGAGTAGCGGTTAAGCCGCTGGAAGCGCGGCGGTAGTCCACTTTGATCAGGCCTTGCGGCGTGGGCTCAGTCCCTTTGGCCCACTCAAGCCCGGCAAGTTCGGGGCGAATCGCAACCTGTGTGAACCCAGGCGCCGTGGGCTTGATTCCCAAAATGTACTGCATGAGCCATATCGTCGGCCCGCTGGACCAACCATGGGCCAAACTTACGAAATAACCCTGGCCGTAGTCGGCGCGCAGCCGCCGATGCCATCCTCGCATAGGTAGCCCCAGGTAGTATGCCTCCCACGTGCTCGTTGCCCCTCGGCGCACCATGCCTCCCCAATATTTGCGAATCCAGTCCAAGGCATGCCGGTAGTGACCTGCCGAAGCCATAGCTGAGATGACGTAGAAATTGTAATAGGGAGTGATGCGAAACTTATCGCGGTGCGAGAGCACCTTCTGCCAGATGGTCTGCGTTTGCGCCTTGTCTGCGAGACCCGAGTAAATGGCCATGGCATTCGGCTGCCAGCGGTCGCCAAACGTCCCGGACTGCGAATCGAGCATATCTTGAAGGGCGGCGCTGCGAATTGCTTTAGCCTTTGCGGCAAAGCGATCAGCATTCGATGAATCTCCGATCTGTCGCAGAAGCCATGCGCCTTCTCGAAAGGCTGCATAGAACTCAAATTGCGTGGCGCGCTGGGCATTCGGTGCTATCTCGCTGAGCGGGGGCGCGTGGTCGCGATAAAACGAAGGCGCCATGCCCGGCGACCAATCCACGTAAGGCCAGGCGTGATGGCGATTGGTGAAAACGCTGCGGTCGTCGAGTTCGCTCGCCATATAGTCAAGAAGCTGAACAAGCGGCTGATGAATGGAACGTAAATAGTTGAGATTGCCGAAGTGCCGGTAATAGTCGGCTTCGCCCATAACCCAGAACGCCGAGTAGCCCGGGATGTCATTGACGTCGCGATCCAACGGCTGACCCGCGTCTTGAATAAGGTAATCCATCGTCTGTTGCATCAGGAAATGATCGGCAAACACGGCGTCGATCACGAGCCCGCTTACGTCGAGGTCACCCATCCACCGTGCCCGATCGCGCTTGGGAGCGTCCCAGATGTCGTCCTGCATGCAGAGATGCGCCGTGTAAGCGCCCAACTGCCAAATGCGGTTGACAAGCGGGTCGGAAGATTCAAACGAGCCGCGGTAGCGCACCGGGTAATAGATGTCGTCCAGCTCGATCGTTTTGAAACGCAGTGGAGATGAGCCGCCAAGAAAAGTGACCTTGGCGTAACGGAAGGCGCTTTTAGGACCGTAGGCGGTGGCGTGCGGTGGAACGCCAAGTTCATCCACGCCAAGGTAAGGCTCCTGCAAGGTCTCGCCCAGGGATTCCCCATATTGAACGGTGAGCCGCATGGGTGAATTTGAATCCGAGATGACTTCGATCCGGCCCGCCGATTCACGGCCGAAATCAAGCACCAGGCTGGGATCTTCGGTTTCAAGTGCTCCGGCGCGAGGCAAATCGACTACGAAATCGCCTGATGGTGGAGCGCTGAGCTGGTTGCCTTTTGCCGCAAGAACTCCGACGTTATGAAACGCGCCGAGCCCATCGAAGGTGTCCAACGTCGCCGCCGCTCGCACCGGCACACGCGCCAAGAATGGAGAGATGCCGTCATAGCCGGGCCAGCGATACATGCCGGCGTCCTGATTGGCCTGAAGGAAATTGATGTTGCTTTCGATCCCTCCCAGTACATCGGCAGCTTGCCAGCCGTTCTCGTCAAACCCAGGCTGCTCCCATCCGCTTTGTTCCTGAGTGCTGCATTTCCAGTTGCTACCGCTCATGAGAATGGCCGGCCCATTCACCTCTTGCGGGCGCGGCACGATTTTCACAGCCAGCCGCCCACCGGCAGCAGCCACTGCGAGCACATTGCGGCCGGCGCGGAGGGATTGGGTGACATCGAGAATCAAGACATAAGGACGGATTCTGGCGTCCAAACCCTGGCGCGCGTGGGCCAAGAGCCGGCCGTTCAGATAGACGCGCATACGCTCGGGCCCCGCGGCGTAAAGCGTTGCGATGCTCGGAACGCTCGTGAGGTCAAAGCTCCGGCGAAAATAAATCCATCGCGGAGTGCTTCCGAAATACCCAAACGCTCGGCGCCTCGCCTCCTGGGTTTCCACCCAGATGTACTCCTCAGGCAGTGGATGGTGCAGTTGGGATTCGAGCTTCGGAGATTGAATCTGCGCTGTAAGGTCTAAAGGAGTGGGAGTGTAAACGCTCTGAGCGGTCTGGCCCGAAAGATTCAATACGACATAGCTGATAAAAACGAAGAAAAATAAAATGAGGCATCCCTTTTTCACGGCGCCCTCCTTGTCGATCTTGGCACTGCATTCACAGTTTGTCGGAGGCTGACCCGGCCAACTGCCCATACTTTAACAAACCACCTTAACCTGCTAGCGAATTTGAGATTACCGATCGCACCATCCTCTGTCTCGTCTCTAATGCGAGCGGGGCGCCGGGCCTCCCGGCCAATAGCCACCCACAATCGATGGCATCCGCACCGAATAGGGATAATGGCACCAGGTTGGCTCCCCCAGCCTTGAGGGAGGCAGGTTAGAGGGAACCGGAATGACGAGTGGCAGATTCGGATTCTGTTCGAAGTCAAAACAGTCCCGCATGTCATCAGCATGTTTATCCCGCCAGGTCAGAGACGGAAGATCAAACCGCTCCTCAATGAATTTCAGTATCGACGTGAAGTCGTACGTGTAATGGGAGATATGCCCTGGCCGCGCAAACGGCGAGATCACGATGGTTGGAACGCGCGGCCCGTACCCAAAAGCGTCCACTTGCGGCGGCGGCTCGTGATCGTAAAAGCCCCCGTAATCGTCCCACGTCAAAAATACCACGCTATCGTTCCAGTACCGGCTCCGCATGAGTGCGTTGATGAGCCGAGTCACGTACCACATGCCTTGAGCCACCGGCGCGGCAGGCTCGGGAGGATGCTCGCTGTCCTGGTCGGCCGGGACCAGCCAGGAAACTTCCGGCAGCGTTCCGTGCTTCAAGTCACGATAGTACTCTTTTTGGTCGACCAGATGGGCCATTAAGGCTGGATTGTCGCGGATGGCTTTGAAGCCCGGCAGCGGGTTCCAAATATTGTACTTCTTGGGGTCAGGGTAGTTCAGACCACCTGTTCGGCTCCCGGCTGGCGCAGGAACCGTCTCGACGTAATATTTCCAAGAAACGTTAGACCTTTTCAACAGCGCGATGACCGTCGCGAAGGTGAGACCGTTTGGCTCGTTCAGTAATTCCTCGGCTCCCCTGAGGCCGGCATTCACGACCAGGCCGTCCGACTGTGCGGCCACCGTATAGAGGTGATTCGGACCGCTCGGCCCCATGAGCGACGAAAAGAAATAATCGCAAAGGGTGAAGTGCTTGGCATAATCCCAGTAATTCGGAATATCGCGTTGATCGAGATAGGCCACCGCAAAGGGAGTGCCCTCAGCCCAGATGAAGCCGTCCATCCGACCGTTGTCATAGTCGGCGTGGGCGGCCACCCACTCATGGCTCAGATCGCAAACGGGCTGACCTGGAGGCATGTGGAACGGCTTGATGCACCTCTTTGATCCAGGCATGACAGGCAAGCAAGTCCCCGGCGGGATGCCGTCCGCCTTCGGATAAGTGCCGAAGTAGTTGTCAAAGCTACGATTCTCCTGAATGATCCAGAGGATGTGGTGGACCTTGTCGAGGCCGGCAGGCGGTGGCCCTGTTGTTCGACGCGCCTGCGTACGAAACTGAGCGGGGTTTGCTTGCGCCACTATCCTCCGGGGAAATCCGAAAATCAGCAAGACCAGCAGCATTAACGTGATGTTCCGCACCTCAAATGCCTCCTGTCTTTATTGTGTCGTAGCGCCAGTTTGGCAGTATTTGCCGCTCGAATACCGGCGCTAGGGTCAACCCGACTATCCAGACATTTTCCTGACGCCTGCTGGCTGGGAGATAAAACTGCAACACGTCAGCTTCATAGGTGGCAGCGACACCCTACGGTCGGCTCCAGCCTTAAGGGTAGTATTGCCAATAGTCGATTTGAGGCCGTTCCTCTCCGGCCTGGACCATGCGGTCAATAAGACGTTTGCGGAGATGGGCAGTAACCTCCGGCATGGATCGTTCTCCGATGTAATGCAACAAGGTCTTGCTCGGCCATCTTGTGTCGAGGCGCCCGGCCATGTTGACCAATTGCGAGGGATCGGCCCGGTTGTTGTAAAGCTGATAGTCACGATAATGCAGGCTGCCGGAATCACGCGCCGGATTCGCTTCGGGTGCCAGCGCCACGTAGGTCCATTCCGGGGTGCGCAACGCCCGCGCTGTTTCGGATTCGCTGATCTGAATAAAGACTTCGTTGGGCCATTCCTCCCGGGCTTTCTCACCATGCAGCAGCGGAATAAAGCTCCGTCCTTGCATCGACGGCGGAAGCGACAAGCCCAGAAGATCCAGTATCGAAGGCGTCACATCAATCATGCTGACCAACTCGGGGATTATCTGCCGGTTGTTGAAGCCCGGCCCCTGGATCATTAAAGGAACGTGGACTGAACTCTCATGCGGGCTGCGCTTGTATTCCTGATTGCGCGTCCGAAAGTGGCAGCCGTGGTCGCTCGTAAAAATGACAATGGTATTGTCTTCGAGGTTTTGCTCCTTGAGCGTCTTGAAAATCCGCCCAAGCGATTCGTCAATGGCTTTGACGTCGCCGTAGTAGTTGTTAAGCTCGTATGGCCAGTCTCCTGGAAAGAACCGGAGATCCGGGGGCACGTAAGGACTGCGGAACTTCTTGGCATAACCCCGCGGCGGAACGAAGCCGTAAACATCTTCATCCCCGCAGGGTCCATTCTGCTGATGGGGCTCCAGTTGTGAGAGCACCAGCAAAAACGGCTTGTCATGCTTCTGGCGCAGAAATGATTCCGCCATCCCGGTCAGAAAATCAACGCGATAGACATCGTTGCCGTAATGCACCGGCTTCCCGTCGTTATCCCAGAATTGACTGTTGTAAGGTTCAGTGCTCATCTCCGGCAAATTTGCCGCCAACCAATAACCTGTAAAGCCGCCCCGATACTCCGGCGGGACAGCGCCCAAACCCCACAACTCGACAGTCCTGCCGCCAAACTCCAGCTTTGACACACTGGTGCCACGATACGCCGGCGGGACGGGACCCGCCCCTGCTGGGGCCTGATGCCATTTGCCAATATAGTTGGCGCTGTATCCTGCCTTCGTGAGCACAGTGGCAAGCGTAATCGCGTCAGTACGCAATGCGGGACCGTTTTTCCATACCCCCGTCGTCGTCGCATACTGGCCCGTCCACAGGCACGAACGGGAAGGCGCGCACAAAGGCTGGTTGGTGATAAAGTTCTGGAAGACTGTGCCGCGGCGATACATGGCATCCAGGTTGGGCGTGAAATCCATTGGATTCTGACCCGCAGCGCAGACAAAATACCAACGGAACTGATCGGAATGAAACACGATGATGTTCGGCCGCCTAGCAGGCTCGGCCGGCGATTGCGAGGGCACACGTCCTTGTGACGATGAGGCGCCCATGGCAGCCGCGGCTGCCGCCAACGCCGGCTGCAACAGGAACGACCTCCGCGTGAAGCCCTGGTCAGACCCTTCCCGCTTGGCAAACGAGGCCAGGGCTTTATCCGTTCGATTGGATTGGGACATTAATTGTGCCTTCGGAGATTTTCTTTTCAAGATATGGCGAGTTCAAGCGAAAGCGGATGACCTCCAGGTTCCTGGTGCTGTCTCGCGCTTCCCGTATCCTCTCCGGGCGCGTGGCATTTACCGCTGAGAACGCGCCCAGTTCTGGCCGCTTGATTCGGAGTGAATGAGTTACACGTTCGTCGCGTCGTGGCGGCACAGGCCCCAGCACTTTCAATGACCGGCGCGGCGCGATTTCCCGTCAGTCTGCTTTGCAGGCTTTGCCTCGGAGACGGCCGCAGCGTGAACAGAGGTTTCGTAATAATGCATAAGCTTCTGGCCCGATGGAGCCGGACCGGCCGGCCAGGAAAGAGGGAGGCCAGACATTTCGGGCAACGGCACATATGCCGGATAGTGACACCACCCAATTTCTCCCAACCGCGATGGCGGAAGATCCGCCGGAAGGGGGATGACCAGCGGCGGATTGGGTGACTGATCGAAGTCGAAGCAGTCAAACATGCCATCAGCTCGTTTGTCGCGGAGCGTCAGATTCGGCAGGCTAAAGCGTTCCTCGATGAACTTTAGCATGGAAGTGAAATCGTAGGCATAATGCGAAATATAGCCAGGCTTGGCGTAAGGCGAAATGACAATCGTGGGAACGCGTGGACCGTAACCGTAAGCATCCACCTCTGGCGGCACGACGTGGTCGTAGAACCCGCCGTAATCGTCCCATGTAAGGAAGACCACGCTGTCGCTCCAGTACCGGCTCTGCATGAGTGCATTGATGAGCCGGGTCACGTACCACATGCCTTGGGCCACTGGCGCGGCAGGTTCAGGGGGATGCTCGCTATCCTGGTCGGCCGGGACCAGCCAGGAAACTTCCGGCAGCGTTCCTTGCTTCAAATCACGATAGTACTCTTTTTGATCGACCAAGTGAGCCATTAAGGCTGGATTGCTCCGGATTGCTTCGAAGCCAGGCAGTGGATTCCAGATATTGTACTTTTTGGGATTGGGAAAGTTCAGGTCTCCGGTCCGCCATCCGGGGGGCGTTGGAACCGTTTCGACATAATATTTCCAGGAGACGTTAGCTTTAGTGAACAAGTTCACCATCGTGGCAAAAGTGAACCCATCAGGTTCATCCAGATATTTTTCTCCTTCCCCAAGCCCCACATTCGCGGTCAATCCTCCCGACTGCGCCGCAACAGTATAGAGGTGATTCGGGCCGCTGGGACCCATTAAGGAAGAGAAGAACTGATCACAAAGGGTAAAATGGCGCGCGTAATCCCAATAGTTTGGGATGTCCTGCTGGTCGTAGTACCCCATGGTGTAGGGAGTGCCTTCGGCCCAAACGAAACCGTCCATCCGCCCGTTGTCGTATGCGGCGTGGGCCGAGCCCCAAACATGATTGATGTCGCAGATAGGCTCCCCGTTCGGCATGTGGAATGGTGCAATGCACTTTTTGCTCCCCGGCAGCACCGGGAGACAGGTCCCAGGCGGTATGCCGTCGGCCTTTGGGTAAGTGCCGAAGTAATTGTCAAAGCTGCGATTCTCCTGAATGATCCAGAGGATGTGGTGAATCTTGTCGAGGCCAGCGGGCGGTCGGCCGGTCTCGGGCCGCGCCTGGAAATGTTGCGTCCGCAGCAATGCGTGGGCCGCCGTCCTGTGGGGAAGTCCAAACATCAGCAACACGATGAGCGTCAAGGTGAAATTGCGCATCGATGGGGTTTCCTGTTCCTACCACAAAAACCGCATGGCCAATTGAATCTCGCGCGCCGCGATTTGGGTGCCGCTCACTTTGCCGAAGTTGACATCGGCCACGTTGTTACTTGGATTAGCAAATTGAGCGTGGTTAAAGGCGTTGAAGAATTCGGCGCGAAACTGCAAACGCGCCGATTCGTGGATAGGAAATTCCTTGTGAACGCCAATATCCCAATCGTTGATGCCCGGCCCGGTGATCGGGTCAAAGGCTGAGTTGCCGAAAAACCCAGGCGTCGGCTGCGCAAAACAACTGGGATCGATCCAGAGGAAGCCATTGGTCCGGAGGTTGGTATTGCTCAGCCCGGACCGGCCGTTACAGAGTCTGTTAGCACGAAAGTCCGTAAAGACGGCGCCCGAAAAATTCGGCGCCGTCACCTCAAAAGGTATGCCATCTTCGAAGGTCGTAATGAAATCCAAGCCCCAGCCCCCCAGAGCAAGGTTGCTAACAGGATTGATGTTGTTTAAAAACCGCTGCCCGTGGCCGACCGGCAGATACCAAACCGTGCTCATCACGAGCGCTTGAGGCACATTGTAGGCCGCAAGACCCTTGTCGCAACGCCGGCAGTCCGCCATCTGGTTCAGCGTGCTTGCCGCACCGCCTTCCATGCTATTGGTGAGCGTTTTGGACCAGGTATAGTTCGCCATAAAGCTCAAGCCGTTGGAAAACTGCCGCTGAAACTTCACCACCATCGCCTGGTAATTGGAATTTCCGGAATTGGCAGCGAACAGAATGAATGGATACTGCTGGAAACGAATCGCCGCCGGATTACATTGCAGCGAACCGGCCACCGAACAATCGTTAGCATTCCAGCGCTCGTTCAAGAAGTGCCCTTCGTTCCCGATGTAGCTGACGTCTACCAGATACCGCCGCGAGAAAGTGTGGGCAACATCCACATTCCACTGCGCGACATAAGGCGTGCGGTTGTTGCTGGCGAGGTCAAAAAGCGTCCCCTTGACGCTTTGGGCGAATTGCTGGGTGATGGGAGCGGTCGTCAAAGGAGGAAACATGTTTACGCCGAAGAGATAGCTTGGTGTGGGTTCCGTGTTGGCGATGGACTGCGTCAATGAAACGCCGGGCGCGATGATGCCAAATTGTTGGTCTATAAAATCCTGGGATGTGTAATAGAGTCCCCAACCAGCCCGGACAACCGTGTTCTTGGAGAAGCTAGGCTGCCAGGCGAAGCCGACGCGCGGCGCAAAATTATCCCACGTTGTGGGGTAGATTTCAGGACTCACTTGTCCCAGCGCAGCGTAGAGAACCTGACCGGTATTGAAGTCGAAGGAGTGGGGGTACTTTTTATCCGGTCCTACGGGGTTGGGTGGAGTTTCCAGATACCAGGCGAGGCCCAGGTTAAGCGTGAGGCTAGGCCTGATCTTCCAGGAATCCTGGGCGTAGGGCTCGAACGTGGTCCAACGATAGTGGGTGCGCGGCATGGAGACGACTTGGCCGTTGGTGGGCATGCCGAGCAAGAAATCCGCAAAGGAGTTGCCGGTGTTGGCCATCGGGATCAGACTGCCCGTTGGCCCTGGCGCAAGCTGGGCGCTGAAATCGTTCGTAAAGGTGATCGTCCCGCGCGCGTTGGCATTCGCACTTTGCTGAATGCTGCGGGTGTAATTCAGGTCGCCTCCGAACTGCATTTGGTGGTTGCCGCGCAACCAGTTGAGCGAATCGTGAAACTGATACGACTCGTCAATGTCTCCGAGCAACCCCTGGGATCGGCCAAAGGCGCCAATGCCGGTAAGGTTGATGCCGGGAACGCCGTTGGGGTCGGCTGTGCCGGTGATCCCCACCTGCGATTGAACACCCTGCTGACCCTGACCATCTGTGAAGACCGAATCGCGCGTCCAGGCGATCCTGGCCTCATTGACCTTGTCCGCGCTGATGCTCGAAGTCGCCTGCACCATCGCGAGCTGAGTATTCATTGGGTAGCTGACCCCGCTAAGCGGAAAAAGTCCTGCATTCACAACTGGGGAATTCTCATTGCTGAATTGCGTGAACAGCGTGTTGCGCGGCGTCAAGTCCGCGTCAATACGCCCTGAGAACTGGTTGTAACTGTACGTGCTTCTCGGAGTTCCAAACACGTTGATGGGCCGGGTCGCGTAGCTCGATCCGGGCAGGTAGTATTGCAAAAGCTTTTTCGCTACTGGATTAATCATGCTGGACGGGATAATGTTCCCGGCGAACGCCTGGCGTGTGCCGGTGGCAGCATTGAAACTGGATGGGTTGTAGATGGGCGTGGAGAGCGCGGAAAAGTCACCGTTGAACATAGCTTCGGTGGGCGCAAAAGCCCCGGCAAAGGCCGATTGGTCCTGCCGCAACCCCTCATAATTTGCGAAGAAGAATACTTTATCTTTGCGAATGGGTCCGCCCACGTCGCCTCCGAACTGATTTAAGTGGAACGGCCCCGGCGGCACGGGGCTGAAGAAGTTGCGGGCCTCCCAGGCGTTGTTGCGCACGTACTCAAAGGCTTCGCCGTGCACCTGGTTCGTGCCGCCCTTGGTGATCACGTCTACGATTCCAGGATCAGGTCCGAGGTCCGGCATAAAGAAACCGTAGTGCACTTCAAATTGATCGATGTCGCCAAGGGACAGGTTCAGTGAGGCGTTGCCCAAGCGGCTTCCTGAAGTCTCGACCCCATTAATGAGATACGACGAGTAGTCTTCTGCATTGCCTCCGACGTTGATGGATAGCCCCGGATGGCCGATTTGCGCTCCAACTATGTCCGAGTTGCCGCCGCCGGAACTCTGCGTCGCGCCAGAAAGCAGGCCAAGCTGCAAGAAGTTCCTTCCATTGAGCGGAAGCTGGCTTACGCTTTGGGGCGCAATAAGACTTCCCAGATCGTTCGAGCTCGGCTGCAAAAGCGAGGCTAGCCCGCCTGCGTGGATCGTGATCTTTTGCGATGTCGCACCTACCTTTAGGACCACGTCTTCGGTCGCGCGTTGCGCCACCACAATCGTGAAGTGAGACAGGGTGTAAGTCTGAAAGCCTTGCTTCGAAAGTTGCAGTGAGTAAGTTCCTACCAGCACCGAAGGAAATGAATAGCGCCCGCGTCCGTCTGTGGTCGTCCGCTGGCTTATTCCCGTGCTCGCATTCGTCAGAACGACCGCTGCACCCGGTATGACCGCTCCACTTGTATCTTTTACGACTCCGGCCACTGTGGAAGTAACCGTCTGCGCCTGAAGCGTCGAACCGAGCGCCAGAGCAAGTATCAGCAAAGTAATTCGCCTCGGCCAATCCGTAGACAGCAAAACATTGCGAGCCGAAATTTTGCTGTGCATTTCATCCTCCCTTTTTCTCCTACGGCGCCAACCTAGATCCTAGCGCTGTGTCTTTCATAGCATGTGGACAATCCCCACGCCGTCGAGCACGCCGTCGTCCCGAGAATCGGGTTTGAACGCGCAAGACCCCCCTTATTTGGCTCTGTTGTCCCTACCCAATCGGCGTGGGTTCGCTTTTGAGACCGAAGCCAAGCGTTTTATTGACAGCACAGGACTTGTGGGTTCGCTTTAGCAAAAAACATCTCTTTCTTTCTGTCTCATTCGTCTCATTTTGTCCTGTCTTCCGAAGCTTCCTGTCCTGCCACCGAACGACCCCGAATCTCCCCTCCACCTCGCCCATCATTACACGAGCCATTGAGACAGTGGAGACAAGTGAGATAAATGAGACAGTTCTTTCTTTGGCCCTTCGTCCGTGGGCCTTTGCGATGGGTGAACAACAAGCGACGAAGGACTGGCGAAGTCCGTTCACTTACTTAGCTCCTTGTCGATCCTCTTTCATCCGCTCCAATCTCGATTCTTGGGGCCCTACGCTCATCCCTTTTTGGACCATGAAACGCCCACTACCGACAGACATCTTTGCCGCGGATCCTACTCCAAATCTTTGCGTGGGAGTATATTCGCTTCTGGCAAAAAGTCAAGAGAGATTTTTGTGCGGTTAATTGCGAATTTTTAGACGCTGAAAACGTGGTGAACCCTGAGGCCTCCTGGGGTGGGTGAGTTAGAGCCCTTTGTTACGCACAGGTGAACATCACGCGGCAGATGCCAGCCGGTTTTGCGTTTGGAGCAACGTACAGACCCTTCTCGGAGTTTGCCTCCTACCCATTGGAACCCCCAGGGAACGAAAGGCGAACGGGTCCGGGTGGTGGGTTATTGTGGTTGTGCGGAGTCAAGCGCAGTGAGCCGAAACATCTACTTTTTTGCTCCGCCCGCCAACTTTTTCTGTGACGCCTGTCACGTCCTTTGGGACAAACGGAGGATTGACCTGAGCCCGTTCAACACGATAAAAGCAATACAATTGGAAATTGCGCGCTTGTACTCAAGATGAGGAGGTAGAGTCGGCGTCCAGCGCGGCGGGAAGTTTTGGTAGCGCACCTTGAGAGGGAGCAGAAGAGGACAGAGGCTCAAGTTCAAGCTGGCGGCGAAAGCGCACCATCGTCGCGAAGCGGTTCGTGTGGATGCTCAAGTTGAATGAGGTGGAAGCAGGGGTGCGCCCCTCTCTCGAAATAGAGCCTGCAATCTGATGAATCGTGGAGGGTTGCAAAATAAAGCGGTCATTGTAGCGGCGCTTCGTGAGCGTCGGAAAGATGGGGAGTCGCCAATGGCCGTTCGAGCAACAGTCGCCACTATATTTTGTAATCCCGCTACGACCTGGGAACAACACGAAATCGTCCCCCAGGCGACGGCGCATGCGTGGTCTATTTTCCCTCCTTCCACGTATGCGCCTCTTCCTATTCCTGCTCCCCGAGGAGCGCGCCCCACAACACTGTTTTTTGGAACGCGTGGCATTTAAATCGTTACTATGACGCCGACGCAGCTTCAACACCTTGCCAGCCCGGTGAATCGTGAACCGGGTCACGACGCTCCTCTCAACCCCTGCGAACTTGAGATCGATCTCCTGTGCAAGGGTCTTCGCATTGCTCCCGGCAGCGAGATCGAAGGGAAAGCCCGTCCGGTTCTGCAAAGGCGCTCCGGCCTGGGCAGCGGCCTGGAACTGATCCTTCCTGGAAGGATCAAAGACATCTGGGTCAACGCTCCCGTTGCGGAGAATTTTGCTCGCGCGTCGTGTTACGTTATCGACGCGAAGTCCCATACGTACTTCATGCGCGACGAACGGCAAGGTTTTGTTTATCCAGTCAGGCTGCCGGCTCAACCAGGGTGGTATGGGCGGCTCACTTCGCGTGGCGCAAGGATGGACGAAATCGGCATCCTTCAGGGAACTTACCTTGCCGTTTATCTCCCCCCTACCTGCGGCTTCTGGTTCCACAGACCGCGGCTGAATTGCCAGTTCTGTGTAACCGGACTAAACGTCGGCCGGACAGAAGCGGCGGAGAAGAGCGTGGAGGACGTTGTCGAGGTCGCCCGGGTGGCGAAGAAGGAGTCCGGAGTGTCGTTCATACACTTCAACTCTGGCTTCCAGTCGCACCACGAGCTCGAGGCGGCGGCTCCCTACGTCTATGCCGTCAAGTCCAAAGTAGGCTGCTTGGTAGGTCTGCAGGTAATGCCAGCGTCGGACTTCGCCCAGTACGACCGCCTGATCGACCTCGGCACCGATCATTTCAGTTTTTGCTTTGAGTTTCTCGACCCAGGCTATTTCGCGAACTATTGTCCTGGCAAGGCCAAATACGTTGGCCAGGAAGCTTTCTTTCGCGCGCTGGAGTACACGACGAAAAAGTTAGGGAAGGGGACATGTTCGGGAGAAATCATCGCGGGCATCGAACCCTTGGAGAATACGCTTCGGGCAATTGATTATATTACGGGCCTCGGAGCTTTCCCCACTGTTTGCATCTTTCGTCCTGTAGCCGGCTCGGACATGGAACGTTTTTTACCGCCAGCTTACGAAGAGATGATGGTAGTCTTTCACCACGTTTACGAAGCTTGCCGGCGGAATAGCATCCCCATCGACCGTGCTCCGAATATTGAAGTCAGCCTGGTTGTTCAGCCGGGCGATACGCTTTATTTAGCTCCGTCCAGGTGGAGTTCTGCCTGGTATCAGCAAAGGCTCAGGCTATGGAAAAGAGCGGCAAGACCCTTCTTCTGGCTAAAGGCCCGTCCAAGGAAGCTGCCGCTCGAACGCCGCTACGCCGAAACGAGCAGCAAGCCAGGCCATGAGGATAGCCGCTCCGAGCGCTTGGGGAAAACCGGATAGGAATTGCAGGAGAGCGAATGCCAAGCTATCTGAATGCGCAGAGTCTGGACCGTATTTCCGACGAGTCCTTTCAAACGCAGCGTCCCTACCCGTGGATCAATATTCCAGGCACTCTGATGCCAGAAGGCTGGGACCGGCTGCGCGAGTCGCTTCCGGACATCTCGCTGTTCAAGAAGTGGGTTGGGGTGAAGCGGTCCCATGGACAGGCGAGTCACGACCGGGCCATCCTTCACTACCCTCCAAAGACGGAAGTGGCTCAGCCGTGGAGGCAGTTCATCGCCGAACTCGAAGGAGAATACTATCAGTGGTTCATTCGCCGCTTATTCGGCTTGCCGCCAAGCCAGCGCTTCATTCTGACCATGGAATGGTATTACGCCTGGCAAGGCTGCTCGGTATCCCCGCACTGTGATGCAAGGCGCAAGCTGGGCACACACATCTTTTATTTCAATACAGAAGCTGAGTGGGATGAGAGCTGGGGTGGCCGCATCCTGATTATGGATGACCGGAGACGCTTTAACGCTCATTCCGCACCCGGTTTCGACCGGCTTCAGGTTGCGGCTTCTCTGGACGCGCGAGGAAACCAGAGCCTGCTGTTCCGCAGAACCGCGCATAGCTGGCACGGAGTAAAACCAATTGAGTCTCCGCCGGATGTTTTGCGCAAGCTGTTCATCGTGACCATCAACGTTCCCACTTTGCAGGTCTGGTGGCGCCACGTCCGCGGCAAAGACCCGGACGGTTACGCTGTCCGCATATAGCGAAGCAAACACCAACTCATCGCTTGGTGCTCCGCTCACAAACAATCGGGCTCGCTTTTCGTAACGGGTCAGATCAGCCCGCGCTGGGTGGCTTGCAGGACGGCCTCGAGCCGGTTGCGAGTGTGCAGCTTGCGGTTCGCGCGGTAAAGGTGGTTACGAAGCGTGTGCCGGGTTATCTGTAATTCTTGTGCGACGGCCTCCGGGCTTTTGCCGTGCGCCAACATGCGAAGAATCTTGCCTTCTTGCCTGCTTAGCGGCGAAAGGGGGCCGAATGTTCCGGATGCTACCGGAAGCGACGTGAGTTGGCGGGCGATGCCCACCAAACGTTGGGCCAAGTCCTCGCGCTTTTTCCTGTTTCCAATATCCCGGGCGAGGTGTACCGCCAAGCGTTGTCCAGTGCGCTGGTCGTGGAAGACGAGGATGGAAATGTTGACCCAGATTCGCTCGTCGGACCGGGTTAGAAATTCGACATCGTAATTGGGAATCGGCCGGTGCTGGGCTGAACACTCGAGCACCGCGCAATGTTCCGTACAAACCGGCGTTTCTAAACCGTCTCGCCCTTCGAAGACGGAAACACACGGTTTATCGAGCGCTTCCCGCTTGGTCCAACCGAAAGTTTTCTCTGCGGCGCTGTTCCACGAACAGATTATCCCTTGCTCGTTCACCGCAAAGGCGGCGTCGGCGGTGCCTTCGAGGATGTCAAACAGCTCTCTTTGCAGCACGGTAACCTCAATCCGCACCCCACTCAGACTTTTCCTGATCCCTGCGCCAGGACCAACCGGCCGGCCTCGGTGAGTGCGTAGGTGTCCTCTTTCCTCTCGGTTAAATTCGCGTCGGCCAATTCCCGCGCGGCGCTTCGCACCCTGTATAGTGGAAGCCCGGTCTCGCGGGCAATCTCGCTGAGCGGGGTTGAGTGGGCGATCAGAGCCAGAATTTTTCTGGCCATCTCGGTCACCTCACCCCGGCTATCCACACACGCCACGGCTCACCCACGTAGAACTGATTTTGGCTTCACTGAAAATGTCCTTCTCAGCTAATTCGCGATCGCCCTCTGCACTCGAACGGGCGTGAGAATAGCCGCCAGCCATCCTCACAGCGCCTTCTTTGAGAAGTACCAATCTTTCGTCTCAAAGCCGGCCTTCATTCGTTCCTCGGCCCCGTCTGAAGTGGTGGGCGGCGGAACGATCACTTTCTCGCCGGGTTTCCAGTTCGCCGGGGTCGCCACGCCGTGCTTGTCCGTCGTCTGCAGGGCGTCGATTACGCGTAAGATTTCCTGCGTATTGCGCCCCGTGGTGAGCGGATAGTAGATCATCGCACGAAGGATGCCGTTTGGGTCGATCACGAAGACGCAACGGCTCGTTTCCGTCTTGCTCTCACCCGGCATGATCATGCCGTACAGCGTTGCGACTTCCTTGTTTAAGTCGGCGATCACCGGAAACGGGATCTTGATGCCAAAGTTCCTCTCAATGTTCCAAACCCAGGCAATGTGAGAATAGGTGCTGTCGATGCTCAGTCCGCAGAGCTCTACATTGCGCTTCTTGAGCTCGGGCGCGATCTCGGCAAACGCTATGAATTCGGTGGTACAAACCGGAGTGAAATCTGCCGGGTGCGAGAATAGAATAAGCCAGCTTCCCTTGAAATCTTCGAGCCGAAGATTTCCCTGAGTGGTCTGCACCTCAAACGCGGGCGCCGGCTGGCCCAGGCGCGGGAAACTCGGCTTTATCTGCTCGGTGGCGTCCATCTTGACACCTCCTGAATGATCCTTCAAATCCACCGTTTTTACTTTCCGTCAAGGTGCAAGGCGGCGCTGTGACCCACATCACATTGGTCACGCGGACCTATTGGGGTTGATTGGCCCCAATATCAACGAGACCGGAGACGGGAAACGGGCGGCCGAAGCAGTCGTGGCCATTGATGTTCCCGAGGTTTGCCTATCGTGGAAAGCGGACGGACCCGCAACAACCGAAAGACTCCACTGGCCGGCCTTTGGCGCGATCAGCCAGATCTTGAAGGCGCGGATCCCCGCGAGAAAAAGGACTCTGCCTGACCGATGGCATGATGGAGCGTGGCTACGATCTGCCGGTCGGGGTGGTTTGAATCACTTGGAAATTCGCCCGCTGCCTCCCACTCTGCCAGTGTGTCCCACAATTTTGCGTGCGCGAAGAGACTTCTTAGCTCGACATCTCCAAAATCCGGTGGAAAGACGGGTCGAGATCCCAGCGCATCCGCGCCAAACTCACGCATGAAAAGCAGTCGAAGTTGCTCGTAGACGAAAAATACACCATCCATGGCCGTTTCGGCTGCAAGTGCGCTCCGGCAAATTGCCAGCACGTCCTTCGGCTTTCGGCTGGCCAGAATCGCCATGCCCGCAGGCTCTTTTCCTTGCCTTAGGATTTGCTCCATCACCGTGGCGATTCGCATCTGGCGTTCGTGCCACAACTGGCCGGCGCCGGACAGGGCGTTCTGCCGGATCGCGGATACGGTCTTGATGTACCGATCTGCTGCCTCCGGCGCGCAATGGAACCAATAAAAGCCGCCGCGTTTCCTGACAATGGAGATGGTGTCCGAGAAAAACCGGCGATAGAATTCGTTCAACGCTCCGGCCTGCTCGCCCAGCAGCTTCTGATAGAACTCTTGGTGAAGTCTCACCGGATCAAGGGTTGTGTCCCAGCATAGGCGGGCCAAAGCCCAAATCTCGCAGGCAAACGAGTTCCACTGTTCGAGAAAAGCCTCGAACAAATAACCGCCTACTCCTTCCCGGCGAGCGGCGCGAACGTCATCGGCGAGATAAGGCAAGTTCGGAATCGGAAATGAAAATGCTCCGTGTACCATCAAATCCTCGAAGATCCACACTCGTCCGTCTGCAACCGCGAGCCAGTCCCGCAATCTATCGGTAAGATAATTGTTTATGGAAATGCCGCGGGCGTGAGGATCGAAGGCTGCCTCCCCCAGTCCGTAAGGGTTGGGCTTCGGCGGTGCCGCGGGATCTCGCAGACTGTACCATTTATTTCGCGGAAATGTGTCAAAGAACTCGAACATTCTCGCGTCACGGTAAGCCTGAACATTCTTGGGGACGCCGTACCGCCAGACGTAAAGGAAGTTCTGAAATCGAATCTCAGGATTGTCTCGCCGCACCGCTTCCCATAACGGCACGAAAAACGCCGCCCATTGGTCCTTGGGCTTCATCATGTGGCATTTCGCGCACTCGCACCAATCATACCCATCGTTTGGCGAGACCACCCAGTCAAGAATATCCCGGTGGTTGCGGAACCACTTCTGCCCGTTCTCGACGAATGTCTGAATGGCTCCAGGAGCGCAGGGGCATCGTTTAACGTTGTAGGCGGCTCTCCGTGCTCCCTTGATGAAAGGGAAGTAGTCCGGGTGCTCTTTGAAAAGCGAGAGCGGCAAAAAAAGCTCAAACGACCACAAATAGCCAACCACCTTAATTCCCCGTTTTTCACTCTCCTCTAAGATGACACGCTTAAGCCGCTCGCCGCCGTAGTTCATGATCGCCACAAAGCAGTTCAACCGGTTCTTCGCCATCCAATCAAGTTGGATGGCAACATCACGTGCGGTATAGCGCTGTAAATCCTCGACTGGAGCAAGTCCTCGCATGGAAAAAGCGGCACGGGTTCGAGTTTTACCGGCAAGGAAAATCAGGCGCGATTTTGCAGAAATGATTTCGCCCGCACGGCTGGGGAGGAGCCACTGGCACCCTTGCTCTCCCAAGACATGATAAACAGCGTATAGCAAGCTCCTCGCGTTCGAACCCGTTAGGGTAAGCGAGCCAGCGGCAGACTCTATTTCGAATTCGTCCAGGGTGGAAGCGGCCGCCAAGGTCGTCTCTGTCCTAAATGCTCCCGCCTTAAAACCTGCACTCGTGAGGCGGATGCGGTAGCTCTTATCCGGCCAGTTGCGCTCAATCTCCCGAAAATGACAATGATGGCCAAGCATCTGGCCTATATACCGCTGAGACTCTTCGACAGCAAAATGGATAATCCGCGGATCCCCGGGCCCCCCGAATTCAATAACGATGTTGGAGGAAGGGACCAGTTGGAAGCCTGGTTTATGGGATGACGCCGTGAGCTTGTTTCCGGAGCCAAAAATCGAAAGTAAATAGAACAACGCCCGCCGTCGCGAAGCATCAAGTTGTCTCAAGCAACACCTCCGGGCGTTCGTTCAATCAATCCTGTTGCGTGCTAAAACCGTTTCGCGACTCCTGCCAGATGGAAGGCGGCCTTCTTCGCGCACAGCGGCACGCGGGCGGATCAGGACGATGGCCAGAGATGAATTAGTCCCTGGTTCCCTTGCGACGACAGCCCCTTTTTCATGGCAGCGCCAAAGAGGGAATGGACGAGCGCCGCCGCTGGGAAGTCGCCTCCCAATTCTGAGGCCCACTCCTTGAGCAGCTCCATATCCTTAAACTGAAGCCGGATACTGAATCCGGGCGCAAAGTCGTCCTTCAAAATTTTTGGACCTAGATTCACCAACATCCACGAGGAAGCGGCGCCAGTTGACACTGCTTTCAACGTGACGTTAGGGTCGAGGCCAGCCGCGCGAGAGAGACGAATCCCTTCAACCGTAGCGAGGAGATTGGTCGCTGCGATCAACTGATTCACAAGTTTTGTTCGCTGCCCGTTGCCGGCCGGGCCCGTGTACGTAACAGATTTCCCCATGGCTTCGAGGACGGGGAGACACCGTTCAAACGCGTCCGGCCTTCCTCCGGCCATGATGGCAAGCGTGCCATCAATCGCACCCTTTTCTCCGCCACTCACTGGAGCGTCCAGCATGGCGCATCCGACCGCTTCGATCCGGCCGGCAAAGGCGACCGCTCGGGAAGGTGAAATCGTGCTCATATCAATCACCACACTGCCAAGTCTAAGCCCTCCGACGATGCCTTGGTCTCCGAAGAGGACGGTCTCGACAGCAGCCGTATCCGCAAGCATCGTGATCACGATCTCGCTGGCGCTTGCAACTTGCCGCGGTGATCCCTTCACGGACGCACCCATCGCCGCAAGACTCGCACACTTTTCCCTGGTGCGATTGAAAACGGCGAGCGGAAAACCGGCACGCACAAGACTTTCTGCCATCGGCCTTCCCATCACGCCTAACCCGATAAATCCGACTGCGACCATTGCCATACACTCCTCTCGTTTCTGAGATGCGTGCTTAGCTTTTGAAAATCGGCGATTCAAACGAAGCCGACCAGTTCGTGTCTCCTTGCTGAATCCACTGTTGAGCGAGCTTGATGTATTCCTTGTAAAGAGTCTTTTCAAGCAACGGGTAGTCGCTCCCAGCCACCACGGATTGCGGTCCGAACTTTTCGCGCAGCCTCTCTACGAAAGGCTTAATGTCATTGTGTGGGAAAGGCTCCGTCGAAAATTCAGCGATAGCGGACACACCCGCGACAATGTTCGGCAGCGTGCTCAAGCGCGTGATAGCCTCTTCCCACTCGGGGTCATCCACCTTGTTTTTCCGGGGCCACGCGCAGTGTGGCACATAGATTCGCAATGCCGGAAAGCGGCTTTGGAGGATCACTAGTTCCTCAGCGAGAGGCCCAACTCCTTGCTCGGCGTGGGGGACAAGCCATTTACCAAGGGACTCCAGCCGACTCGCCCAACTTCCAAGACGAAGCAGGTCTCCGGTTTTCGAACGAAGTCCAGCTACCATAGAATGCTCCAGCAAATCCAACGAAGGGATGCCCTGTACCGGACGAAAGCAAGGTACCACCCTGAACTTCGGCGATTGTGATTTGATCAGAGTATCAAGGAGGGCATAGGTCTCGCCGTTCCAAGTCTCGACGACAACGGCACGGCCGACATCAGCCATTGCCATAAGGGACTCATAATCAGCGATAGGGTCAGGGGCGGTAACATCGAGATGAGTATAGGCGTCGATCACGCTCGTTCTATCTTCAGGCCAACCAAGATCACAAGGCAGGGCCCGTGTGTGATCTAGGCGGGTGTAAGCGTGCGAGGGACAGAACTTCTCCGAGCAGGGTGCGCGGTGTCCTACCGCCAGCCTTCGCGGACTTCATAAGGACGACGGTCCATCGCCGCCTCATTCAACTCCACCCCGATCCCGGGCCCCTCAGGCAGTAGCAGTTCTCCCCCACATCGCTTCGGAGGCTTGTCCAAAATCTCCGCCGCCAACTCCGCCTCCGCCTCGGAACCAATCGTCTCCAAAATAAAGAAGTTCAGCAATCGCGTCTTGATGTCAGTCACTTTCATCGATGGAAATATTCCCCAGGGGAGGAAACCGAACTCCTCGCGCCTCAGTCTGTGACGCGGATGCTTCGCTGCACCCAGCGTGGCGAAACCGAGTGCTTCCCCCACCCTCTCAGCCTTCCAGGGTCCTTCATCCTAGCCTTCATCCAACACCCAGGGCGTGTCAAATATCATGATTAGATCAGATACATTCGCTTTTGACATCGCCTTCCCAGCCGCGACTTCGCATGTCGAGTCTGTCGAGCCTGAATCCACCACCAGCAGTTCGTCCGCGCCACCAAGCGAGCGAATGGCACGGACAACGTCTGCCGCTTCGTTGTGAGTGACGGTCGTTGCGGAAATGTAAGACATGAAGTTTGCGCGCTTCGCCCGAACCGACCAATCACGGCGCACTTATTCTAATGAGCGTTTAAGTTGAGACTAACAATCCAAGGCCAAGCCGTAAGACTTCGCAGGCGTTCGGAGTCCGCAGCGAGGCGGGGCAAGCCCCGCTGCAACTGTCGAATGACGGCGTCGAGA
>JAKAWG010000149.1 GCA_021817045.1 Acidobacteriota bacterium | reverse complement strand
ATTCGTTGAAAAAATCGAAACCCGGGTCACCGTCATTCCGAGTCCGACGCAGTTCATCGGGGCGAGGAATCTGCTTTTCATCCAGCCGATTACAAAGAACAAGCAGATTCTTCGCTCCGTTCAGAATGACGAGTCTCCCCTCCGATATATGCAACGAACCCTGATTACGCGAGACTAAACCGCGATTTGGCGAGCCTGCAAAACGGGAACGCCGCCACAAAAATATACATCATAGATGTGTTACTTTACTTGTCAATAACCTCGAAGTATTCTACGCTGTAACCGAGGTTGTCTTTGATGCGGCATCTGGTGCCGGGCCTTCCCTTCCCCTTCGGCGTGATGGCCCCGGAGCACGGAGAATCTGGCAGGCCCTGGTGGCCGCGCGCGGACGCGCGCGGCCGTTCCCGGAGGGTCAGATGAGCTTGAAGGCGGATGGGTTCGAGGGCTGGTGGGAATTATTGAAGAGCCGCTTCTCTCCGGCGAGCGCGTCGGCGTCAGAGGACGGGCACCTGCTGCAAGCCTTGATGGATAACATCCCGGACGTGATCTACTTCAAGGACCTGCAAAGCCGTTTTATTCGCATCAACCGCGCGTGGGCCGTCAACCACAACCTTCGCGACCCCATCGAAGCCGTTGGCAAAACCGACTTTGACTTCTTCACCCGGGAGCACGCCGAGGCTGCGCTTGCCGACGAGCAGGAAATCATCCGCACCGGTCGCCCGATCATCAACAAGGAAGAGCGCGAGACTTGGGCAGACCGGCCGGACACTTGGGTTTCAACCACGAAGATGCCGCTTTATGACGCACATGGCCGCGTCGCCGGAACGTTTGGCATCTCGCGCGATATTACGAAACGCAAGCGGGCCGAAGAGAAGATGCTCCGCGAGAAGGTCCTGCTCGACGCGCTCATGAACACCAGCTTGGACTCCATCTACTTCAAAGACAACGAAGGCCACTTCCTGCTGATGAGCCAGGCTCAGGCTAAGAAGCATCACCTTCGCGACGCCGCCGAAGCTGTCGGCAAGACCGATTTTGACTTGTTTCCCCGTGAAATCGCGGAAGCCGCGTTTGCCGACGAGCAGGAAATCATGCGCACCGGCCGCCCGATGATCAATAAGGAACACCGCAAAACGTGGCCGGACCGCCCGGACACGTGGGCTTCCACCACCAAGATGCCTCTGCGCGACGCGGATGGACAAATCATCGGCACGTTTGGCATCTCGCGCGACATTACCGAAAAGAAGCGGGCGGAAGAGGCGCTGCATTGCGCGAAGGGGGCCGCTGAAGCGGCCAGCCGCGCGAAAAGCGAATTTCTGGCTAACATGAGCCATGAAATTCGGACGCCGATGAACGGCATTCTGGGCATGACGGAACTTGCGCTGGATACGGACCTCACGTTTGAGCAACGCGAGTACCTGGAACTGGTGAAAGCTTCCGCCGAGTCGCTTCTGACGGTCATCAACGACATTCTCGATTTTTCCAAAATCGAGGCGCGCAAGCTGGATGTGGACTATATCCAGTTCAATTTCCGCGATAGCATTGAACAAACGATGAAGGCTCTTGCGATCCGGGCCGACGAAAAGAACCTTGAGCTTGCTTCCGACATTGCGGCCGACGTTCCTGACGAAGTGGTTGGCGACCCGACTCGGCTCCGGCAGGTGCTCACCAACCTGCTGGGCAACGCGGTCAAGTTCACGGAGGCGGGCGAAGTGGTGCTGCGCGCGACGCTGGAGAAATCGGAAGAAGCGCGCGTGGTCGTACACTTCGTCGTGAGCGATACCGGAATCGGCATTCCAGCCGACAAGCAGCGGATTATTTTTGACGCCTTTACGCAGGCTGACACCTCCATGACCCGGCGGTACGGCGGCTCCGGGCTTGGCTTGACGATCTCGGCGCGGCTGGTGGAAATCATGGGTGGCAGCACTTGGGTGGAAAGTGAAGAAGGCCGCGGAAGTGCGTTTCATTTCACGGTCACTTTCGGACGCGCCGTGGCACCGGCGACGGCTCCCAAGCCGGCCGAAAACGTAACGCCCGGGCTGCGCGTGCTGGTGGTGGATGACAACGCCACGAACCGCCGCATCCTGGGGGAAGTGCTGCAGCGCTGGCAGGCTTCGCCCACGCTGGCAAGCAACGCCGAAACCGCGCTGAACGCGCTCCGGGAAGCCCGCGCCATGGGAGCGCCGTTCGACCTGCTCCTGATCGACGCCCACATGCCGGACGTCGATGGCTTCGCGCTCGCCGAGCGAATCCAAAACAATCCTCAATTGACCGGGCTCACCATGATCATGCTCACTTCCGGCGGCCAGCACGGGGACGCGGCGCGCTGCCGCCGCATCGGCGTGGCTGCTTACTTGACCAAGCCCGTGTCTCAGTCGGAGCTCCGCGAAGCCGTTCTGCGCGTGACGGGAACTTCAAGCCGGCAGTTCCCGCTGGTCACGCGCCACAGCCTGCGCGAAGCCCGCTCCCGCGAGTCCGCCGAAAGCGGCGGTCTGCGCGTGCTGCTGGCGGAGGATAACGCCGTCAACCAGGTTCTGGCGGTCACTCTTCTCAAGAAGATGGGAAACGAGGTCGTCGTCGCCGCGAACGGGATGGAAGCGCTTGCTGCGATAGAAGAGCAGGCGTTCGACCTTGTGCTCATGGACGTTCAAATGCCGGAGATGGATGGGTTTGAGGCCACCGCCGCTCTCCGCAAGCGTGAGGACGAGCAAGGAGGGCACCTGCCCGTGATCGCCATGACCGCCTACGCCATGAGAGGCGACCGCGAACGCTGTATCGCCGCCCGGATGGACGGCTATGTCTCAAAGCCGATCAAGCGCCCCGCGCTGGCCGAAGCCATCCAAAACGCTCTCCCCCTCCGGGCGAAGCGAGAGGAAGAAAAAACAGCCTCCGGCCTCCCATCGTCATGAGCACAGGAAAATACATCGGGCGCGTCCTTGTGGTGGATGACGATCAGGCCATCTGCGAAATTCTCCGCGCGCAATTGAGTAACGAAGGCTTTGACTGCGAGGTGGCGCTAAGCGCAGAAGAAGGCCTCTCCATGCTTCGCCGCGACGCCTTTGACGCGGTCCTCTCCGATTTACACATGCCCGGCCTGTCCGGGCTGGACTTTCTGGCGGCTGCGCGCCGCGAACGCCCGCACGTCGCCTTCCTGCTGGTCACGGGCGAACAGGACGTGCGCACCGCCATCCAAGCGATGAAAAGCGGCGTGTCGGACTATGTGGTCAAGCCCTTCAAGGGAGAGACCGTCTTGCGGAGCGTCGGGCAGGCTATCGAAAAAAAACGCCTGGAGGCCGAGCTTCAAGGGTACCGCCAGAAGCTCGAGCACATGGTAGAAGAGAGGACCCGGCAGTTATTCAGCGCGCTGCAGGAAATCGAGATCACCTACGACTCCACCCTCGAAGCTTTGGGTGGAGCGCTGGACTTGCGGGACTCGGCCACCGCCGGGCACTCCATCCGCGTCACTCTCTACGCCCTAACAATTGCGGAGGCAATGAACTGCGGCGAGAAACAACTGCGCGAGCTTGCGCGCGCCGCCAGCCTCCACGACATTGGGAAGATTGGCATTCCCGACGCGGTGCTGCTGAAAGCAGGGTGCTTGACGGCTGAGGAGCAAGCCATCATGCGCAGCCACGTGCTCGTCGGCTATGAGCTCGTCAGCCGCATCGCCTTTCTCGCGCAGGCTGCCGCCATCGTCCGCGCGCACCACGAGCGCTACGACGGCGCCGGATACCCCGCAGGTGTCAGCGGCGACCGCATCCCTCTGGGAGCCCGGATTTTCGCTGTCGCTGACACACTGGATGCCATGACTTCCGACCGTCCCTACCGCAAGGCGCTTTCCTTCGAAGAAGCGATGGCCGAAATCGTCGCGCAGTCCGGGCGGCAGTTCGATCCAGTCGTGGTGAAGGCGTTTCTTTCCGTGCCTCGCCACGTCTGGAGCAGCATCCAGACCGGGTCGCTGAGCGTCGGCCGCCCGCGGCCGCGCGCCGAGGCTGTCGCCATGCCCGAGCAGCGGGCGCGCCCCGACTAACTGCGTTGTGCGGATGAGAGTACCATGATACCTACCCGGCAGAATCGAAAGGTGCAGCGCTTGCTTGCGCAAGCCATCGTGCGGAGTCCTGCGGCGCGTGACCGGCAACAATCTGCCAAAGCAGGCACTCCAGCAGGACGCCCGCGTCTTTCCATGAAGATTTCACCGCCAAGTCGGTGGCGCGGGACAAGCGCAGCGCGCCGATCATCTCCTCACGCGTATACCCGCGCGCGGCGCGCGGAGCAATTTCGAAGGTCGAGTACGGATTCGCGGGCCGCCCCCAGCCACCGTGGGCGTGGCCGGGCGAGCCGGCACTCTTGAGCGCCTGGCGAAACAGGTCCGCGATGCACCAAAGGATCAGCGTCTCCGATTCCTTTCCTCGAAGTAAGGCGCGCAGCAGAGCAAGCGCGTCGGAGAGGCGCCGCTCTGCCACCGCGGCCAAAAGTTTGCCAATTTCGTGTTCTTCGCGGGAAGCGACAATCAGATCCAGGTCCGCTTCCTCGAGACGCCGCGTTCCCGGGTGTGCGAGGAGCAGCTTTTCCGTCTCGGTTCGCATCCACAGCAAGTTCACGCCGGGCGGCTTCCCGCGGCTGGAGGACTCGCCTTGGCCCTCGAAGCGCGCTGCCAGCGCCTGGGCCAGCTCGGGCCGAATTTCAAAACCGTTCCTATGCAGGAAGTTTTTTAGCCACACGGTGGCTTCTCGTAGCGAGACCGGCAGCAGGTCTACGAGTTCGGCCTTCTTTTCGAGCAGCTTGATGAACCGGCGGCGGCGGTCCGGTTCAAAGGCCGCGAAAAGAACCGTGGTGAACGGCGGCGGCTTCTTCAGAAATCGCTCCAGAGCTTCTGCGTCTTCGTCGGTTGCGCGGTCGAAGTCGTCAGAGTCGGTGATGAAAACAAAGGCGTGCTCGCCCAGCATGGGCATTTGGTTAGCGTCGTCAAGCGTCCGCCGTAATTGGCTGGGCTCGAACGCGATCTCTGCAAAGCACCACTCCCGCGTCTGGGCGGGTAGGGCGTTAATCACCGCGGCGCGACATTCTTCGTGCAAAAATCGGTCAGGTCCGCAAAGAAAATAAATGGGTCCTGGCTTGTGCTTTTCAAGCAGCGTGCAGAATTCTACTGAGCGCATAAAAAGAGGAGTGTAGCGGCGGGTTTATCTCGCGAGCGCGAAAATGGCGGCGTAAAGCCGCCTCTACTCGATGTTGATTCGCCGCGCGCGTATCGCGCCGGCTGGACTGAGTTCGCCGCTCACCCGGATTCGCGCTCCCACCGTCAGATCAGAGGGAGTGCCGGTTGAGCCGTCTTTACGATAGATTTTGGTTTGCTTTCCGTAAGTCACGTGAAAGATGATGTTGTCCTGAGTGCTGACCGTAAGCTTGCCAGTGCTCATGTCGGTGATCTTGCCCTCAAGGTTGAAGCCGGTACTGCCTTGCTGAGCGGCGAGCGCGGGAGCGGCCGCACTGGCCGCCAACCACAGGATGATGCCTAGCCCCACAACCAAGAGTCGCGCTGCGAT
>JAKAWG010000148.1 GCA_021817045.1 Acidobacteriota bacterium | reverse complement strand
GCGTTCTTATTGCTGGCTTTTGACGCTTTGGCGTAGGTTTCGGAAACGCGGCGGTCGATGACGGCATATTTCCGGTTCTTATTGTTATCGTTTTCGTTCTGCTGGTTCATGTTGTAAGGCGGATTGCCAATCACGACGGTAATGGGCGCCTGTTTCTGGCGGGCCACGCGCTGGGTATTGGCTTCCGTCATGAAATCGAGCCTCGATTGGCTGCCCTCGGCGAGGTCAAGCGTATCCACGAAGCACAGGCCCTCGAACGGCTCATAGGTTCCCGTGTTCTCGTAGTAGGCGTGCTCGATGTTGAGCGCCGCAATGTAATAAGGCAGCAGCATGACTTCATTGGCGAACATCTGATTCTTATACATTCGAGGCAGATCGCGGTGCTCCATCCGGCCCAACAGATTCACGATAAAGTTGCCCGTGCCCGTGCAAGGGTCGATGATGAAAACGTCCGGGCTTGAGAGCGGTTTGCCGAAGTCTCTTTCCAGCACTTCGGCCACGCTCGCGCACATAAAATCCACAATGGGCTGTGGCGTGTAGACGATGCCGTGGGTATCCGCCACCTTGACGGAATATCCCTGAAAGAACCGCTCATAGACGGTGTTCAGAAAGTGCTGCTTGTCCGTGAAGTCAGGAAGCGTGCGCGCGGCGGATTCGATGGCGAGATAGAAGCGGTCGAGGCTTTTCAGGTAATCCTTGCGGCTAAAACTTTGGCTGGCGAGCGCTGTCACCACCTTCTCCACCTCGGCGGCGATGACGTTCTGCTGGACGAATTCCGGCTTATCGAAAATCGTGCCGATAAGCCGCTCCGTGAGCAGATGCTGGATGAGCATCTCATCCACGGCTTCGCGACGGATGTTGGGATTCAGAGCCGTCTGGCAGAGGTGGAAAAAACTCTCAAATGCGGCGATAAAGCGCTTGTTGCTCTGATGAGCTTCTTTGATCTTTTCATTCAGGCCGCGGGCGAGATCGGGAACGTGTTGTTTGAACTCTTCGACCGCTTCTTCGAATCCCGCGATGTCCGGCGGGCGGTAGCTGAAGAAGCGGTTGAGTAAGTCCGCCACGGCAGCGGCGCTCTGAAGATCGGCCTCAAGCGCAGATTGCTTATTTTGGTAAAGGATTGCCTGTTGCGTGTCCTCGAAGATGGTGTTCCAAATGGGATAGCCGCGAGCGATCTTCTTGGCGATCTCGGCCCTCAGGTCGTCGCGCGAGTCTTTCGCTTCCCAATAGCCGCGAGGGAGGCTGTTTTCGTCGCGAACGGTTCCGTCTGGAATAATGCGCCGCTCTCCCGGTGCGCCAAGCTGCGGAATCAGGACCCAGCCGCGACGCCGGGCGCATTCGGCCAGCAGGTTCTCAAAGGCGGAGCTCACCGCGCCTTCGTGAAGCACCCCTTGGAGACCATAGGCCGCAAGCCTTGCATGGTAAGCACGAATGGCGGAATCGGCGGGTTTTACCGGACGGGTTGTCTTCACCCCTCGTGCTTGGCTCATTTGAGATGCACATTATAACCGTAGTTGTCGCGCAAGCTCGCGGTCCAGTTCCTTCGCCGGGCTATCCCGGAGCCCGCCTTTTTACAAGCCACTCCCGCAAAAGCGGGAATCCAGGCGGCTAGCATCCTGTCACAGCGACTCGTGGCGTAATTTAGCTCCGAAGGAGCGGCCTAATCTAGCCCAGGGCGAAAGCCCTGGGTTGACGAAGCGACCCTCTTCCCTTTCCCCTCTCCCGCCCGCGCGGGAGAGGGGGCCGAAGTCGGGGGTGAGGGCCTCTAAATCCCAGGGCCGTCGCCGTGGGCTGTAATGTTACGCCGCTTCGCGGCTGCGCTTCCTAAACTTCGAAGGCCCCTGAACTAGCGAACGAACTCCTGTGACAGCAGACTGGGTCCGGCGCGCCTGGTTCGACGCATTCTGTGAAGGTTTGCGCGAAGTGTTCCCGCAAGGAGGGTAGAGGTTCCGGAAGTGACCGTAAGCCTGGCGGTACCGAGTTGAGATCTCCGGAACAACACTTGGACCTTTTGTGACCCGAGCCGTTACGCGCGCCGCTGCTCAAGGGCTCAAAGGCGGAAGGTTTGGAGAAAGCGGCGGTTCTCGCTTATGACGGGCTTGCGGCAGGAGGTCAGGCGAGAACGCTGGTCATTGCTAATTTTAGCGGATGGAACGCTCCGTTGCGCAACATCGGCTACTATTGGGATGGCGACCCGACCATTCGGCCCGAGGGCTGGTATCCGGTCGCTTGGCGGTCCGGGGCGGATGGCAACTCCATCAAAATACAATTTGGGACGGTAGCGGAGCCAGCAGCGGTTATCGTCCAATTCTCTTGAAGGGAGATAACACATGAGTCGAAGAGTAAATTGGCCAATCGTGATTGCAGCGATTTTCTGCTTTATGGGCACCGCGCTGTGCGTAGGAGGGAGAGCGCAGGTGGTGGCGCCTTTCTTTCCCATGGAAGGCCGAAGCATCCCATTGAAGCTCACATCCGAATCGTTAGGGATGCCTCGGGCGCAGATCAGGCTTAGCGGCCGAATGCTGTTCTTGTTCAACGGTCGCGGAATGGTTTCGCTTCGCGACAAGAGCGTTACTGGCCTGCAAAACTTGAACTTTCCTCCTATCGACATTCTCAATTACCATTTTCAGCTTGCCTTCTGGGACGCGAAGGATAAGGTCCTGATTCAGGATATCGTGCCCGACGTTTACCAGCACAAAGTTCTGACGGGTAAAGGACCGCATCCCTTGGGTCTCAACTTTACGCCGGGCGCTCCCTACGTGATGTTATGGCAGCGGGCATACTGGGAGCCGAACTTACTGTTGCGCAGTGGTACATTCGATAAAGAATTCGGCGGCCACTGGGTCTCGTTCGGGGTTGAAACGAAAACGCGGGTATCGGGTGAAGCGGACGAAATTTATCTTGAAGTTCGGCTGAAAAACCGCCGCGCCACTCCACTGCAATTTACAGCTATACCTCAGCAGAGCGCGCCCAGCCTGACGCTAGACATTCCCGACGTCAAGCCTGGATTTTCAACCCCGGTGTCTCATCCTTCCGCCTTCACCATGGCAAACAATCAGATTCAGATCACGGTAGTAAGTGATTTACCGGATCATACCGAGCGAGGATGGCATTGGGAAATCCCCGCGCACAAGGCCAGCATCGCGCGATTTGCAATTAGCCTTCAGCGCGCGGGACAACGCTTGCCCGACCTTTACGCGCCCGACCTTGCTCAGCGCATGAACCGCGCGGCACTTGCCACTCAAGCTCGCTTGCGCTGGGCGGCGGAGAACTTGCCCAGCATCTCCACAGCCGATCAAGCGCTCAATGACCTTTACGCCCGCTGTATCTTGAGCGTCCTGGATACAAGGTGGGAGCGCAAAAACTTTGTTATCCAGCCGTTCTATTCTGTAGGAACCTGGGTGTCCACGATCGCATGGGATACTTCGTACGCCTCCGAGATGCTGGCCATGCTTGATCCTAAAGGGCTACGGCAAGCACTCCTCGAATATATTCACGCTGGGCTGCTAACAAATAGCTGGGTGCCGTGGAACGGTCACCAGGCCCATTATTGGTACGTCCAGACTCCATTTGCTGCAATGCGGATCCTCCGCGACTACATAACACAGACCGGGGACATCCACATTCTGGACGATAAGGTTGACGGCTCGACAGTATTCGAAACAATGAAGCGCGTGGGCGAAGAAATGCACCGGCGTTACGCGCGTCCTGATGGTCTGCTGGATTTTGGCGCAGGTTCACGGAAATTTCTGGAAATCCGCACCGACGGCTATCAGCACGTGGTCGCAGCCGCTAACGGCTTGGCCGCGGCCTATTTTCGCCAGATCGCTGCCTGGTGCCATTCACGACGCGATCCTGAGGGCGCTCAATTCGACCGGTGGGCCGCAGAACTCCAAAAGTCAATGAATGAGAAGCTGTGGAACAGCCAAATCGGGTGGTTCGAGAATCTTTACCCTGACGGCTCTCTGCACCTAGTTTGGAGCTATCACCTGTATGACCTGCTCGGCTCCGGCATCCTCACAGCGGAGCAGCAGCGGCGTATCATTTCTCATCTGGCTGAGGGCCAGTTCCTTGGGCCTTATGGTATGTACTCGATCTCAAAAACGGATCACGTTCATTGGGACTTGGAAGATGTTGATTGGGGCGGGGGCGGCCAATACACAGGCATGCCGCTCCGAATTGCGGAGTCACTCTATCGTTTGGGCGACTCGGAGCTTGCCTGGGATATCCTGGCGCGTTGCACTCGCTGGACAAAATCCTACCCTTATATCCCCCAGGAAATCTTCGCCGATTCGGGAGGATATCCGGAAGTAGAGATGCCGCTGGAAATTGCTGCGGGCAGCGGTGTGCAGGCGGTACTGTTTGGACTTTTCGGACTACACCCGCACGTCGATGGTTCGCTTGAAATCTCACCTTCCTACCATCATGAACTTGGAGACGCTGTCATGTCAGGATATCGTTTCCGAGGACATGATTATACTGTTGCCATGGACCCATGGGAATTCCGCGTTTATCAGGATGGGAAGCTGTTCGCGAGGCGCCCTGACGGTGAGAGTGTCGAAATCCCCTATCGACCGTGAGCGCCCGGCAAACTCACCTTTCCGAGAGCGTTATGCGAGTGGCGCAGCAGGAAGCCAGATTACGCTGGTGCGTGTTCCCTATCAAGCTGTTTAAGAATGGTTAAATTTGCACAAGTTGGAATATGTCATCTGCCAAGGGTCAAGCAATGATCTCTCTCGGAGGACTTCATGGAGTTTTACTGATTGTACAGCGCAATTTATGGGTGAATTTTCGCCTGTGATAGGGAAGTAAAAGGAAAGCGACGTCGGCGATGAGAGCAAACACAGGCCGGCGCCGCAAAAAGAGCGGCTGAGAAAAAACTGGTCTCCATCGGTCGGGTGAATCTCGGATGGGAAGAGCAGAGAAACCTTCGGCGAGGAGACCAGCCATCCAACTGAACGTTAAAACGATTCTGAACAAGATTCAACCCCATGCCGGATTCGTTCTCCAGGATATTCGGCTCCAGGGTCGGCGAGGCCGGCCGGAGCGGATTGAAATCACGGTGAGGGCCCAGGCGAGCATGCAGGGGCGCTGTTCGCGCTGCCAGCGGCCGGTTGCCGGGCGATGACCAACTGGAAGAGCGAGAAGGGCAGCATGTGCCGCTGTGGGGCATCGGGGTTTGGTTTCGCTACACGCCGCGGCGAGTCGAGTGTCCGGAGCACGGGGTGGTGGTCGAGTAGATACCTTGGAACCAAGGCAAGCGCCGGTTGACGACGGCGATGATGGGCTTTCTGGCACGATGGGCGCGGCGGCGGAGTTGGCGCGAGACGGCGCAAGTCTTTCAGGTCCGTTGGGAGGCGGTCTATCGCTCGGTCGCGTGGTTCGTCGCCTGGGGTCTGGCCCCTCGGGAGTTGAAGGAGGCCTTCGCTCATTTCGGGAAGTACCGGTCGGGGACCTGGGCCGGAGCGTTTCTCGACTACTGGACTTGGCGGGCAATGCGCAGCCGCCTGGAACCGATGAAGAAAGTCGCCCGGATGCTGCGCGCCCATGAGCCACTCTTACTGAACTGGTTTCGGGCCCAAGGT
>JAKAWG010000005.1 GCA_021817045.1 Acidobacteriota bacterium | reverse complement strand
AAAACGCGTAAAAGATTGTTTATTGCGGAACGAACTTGACCCAAGCTATTGAAAACACATGACTTGAATTTGGCTCTAATGGGAACGAACTCCATCGGTCAATCTATGCCATTGATTCTAAAGGAAAATCTTCCGAGTTCGTTCCCAAAGATTAAAGCCTTAGAAAACAAGCGAGTTAGACGAATTTTTAGCGGAAAAACTGAGTTCGTTTTGTCAAAAAACGCTCCCTCGCGAGCAGGGCCTGGACGAGTCTGGACTTCTCACCAAGCCGCGGAGAATCGCAAACGCGACGACTCCGCGTTACACGGTCGGTTGTTTATGGGAGACGGGATTGAACGTCAGATCAGCGGCAATTGGCGCAGATGAAAGGTGGAGAGGTGTTATCGCCCGGCTTGGTCTTTGCAGCCGTCGCTGGCGTTGAGAGGACGAAGGTAAGATCCGTGCCTGGCTTCAGAACAAGATTTTTGTGGTGCTTGAGAAGCGAATGAAGGCCGAGTGCCAGCGCGCCGATCCCGGCGCCATAAAGCGCTCCCGGCCCACCCGCCGCCATAGCGCCTATCCCAGCGCCGGCCGCGGCGCCGATGCCGCTTTGCTCGGCGGCCTTTTTCTTGCTTTTTCCCTGCCCCTGCACCGTACCTTCGTTGCCGACGACTTTGCCGCTGTCCGAATAGTTATCGGAAGCCAAGTACCCCGTAAAGGAATACTCCTGGCCGTTCTTGGTGATGATATTGTCCGCCACCAAGCGCATTTCGGACTTACCCTTCACGCGGCCCGGAGGCTTTACAAAGGTCACGTGGCCATGCAGCGTGCTGCCTGCGGGAATGACTTCCTCGCCTCCGGCGAAGACAGGATCTTCGGTCGTCGCCGTAAACGGATCTCCCTTTTGATTGGCCGAAGAACTCAACGTACTGGTCAATTCCACATCGATTCGCGTCCCTGCAGGAATCGCAGACTGTGCGGGCTGTCCCGCGACAAGATTCGGGATGGCAACACTCAGAAGCCCGATCATCGCGAGTTGGATCGCCCGTTTCATTTTTCCTGAACGTATTCCTTTCATTGAAGCCCGTTGAAGCTCACCGGGTGCCGGTCCTGTTCCGCACGCAGCCTCAATTAGACGCCACGCCAGGTGCCGGAGCCTTATCGGCCATGATGGTCCGATCCACCGTAAACGTCAGGAGGCTGCCTTGCACCAGCACAATGTGCTTTTCGTGTTTGAACAAGCTGTAAACCAGGGCTGTGCCCGCTCCGATTCCTGCGCCGTACAGAATGTCCGTGCCGATGCCCGACCCTCCCGGGCAGTACCCGTAATACATGCACTCCATTTGTTTGCCCATGCCGATACTTGCGCCAACACCAGCTCCAGCCGCTCCCACAATCCCTGCGCCTTCCAAAGCCTTTTTCTTGCTCTTTCCGCAGCCGGTAATCGTCCCTTCTTCGTCCGCTTTCGTTTTGCCGGACGTAGCCGTATGCGCGCACGCGCCGCCCTGAGCTTGCTGAAGCGTTCCATTAAGCGGGTAGACGACGCCATCTGGCGTCGAGACGCTGTCAAGGACCAGGCGCATCTGGGCCTTCCCGGCGATCCGCCCGGAAGGTTTCAAAAAGGCAATGTGGCCCTTCACAGTACTGTATTTAGGGAGCACGTTCTGGCCGTTCACGATGACCGGCTCGGTGAGTTCACCCGTAAACTTATCCCCCGTCTTGTTCGTTTTGTCCGTGAGCGTCGTGTCCAGTTGCACTCGCAGCGTCGTGCCCGCAGGAACGGATGCTGGTGCGGGCGCAGGTTCTGTGCCCAGCGCGAGGCCACCCAGGACCAGCGACGCTGCCATCGCGGTTAAAAGTGCCAAATGCTTCCTCATTTTTCCCTTCCTCCTTGGCTCGCTAAACGCCGAAACGCCATCGGCTCCCGGCCTGCTCTTGGCCGCCGACCGAACATCTCGCCGCAGTGGATGAGAGATTCAAGACACCCTTGAAACCCAGTATACTCCGCGCTCGCCAAGCGAACAAGGCAACTCGCTACGCACGTTCAAGACGTAAGATTCGATAATGGCTCAGACCGTTGCCCGACCACTTGGGGCCGCCCACAGGCACGGCAGTCATTGGATCGGCGTTTCCGACTTCTTGCGAGCGTCCAGAGGCCACTTGATCCGTGTAGCGGTTTGCACGCGATCCTGGGGCGGTACAATCAGTCTCTATATCAAACCATGCATTACGAGAGGATCAAAGGGCTTGCCTTTGCTCCTGCGGAGGAAGTATAAACTTAAGATTGATCCCAGGTGCCGGGCTACTCAAGCCCGCGAGCCTGCAGTAAGCAGAAACGCTCCAACACGAACGAGCGAGTCTTAGCCTTGATTTTCACAGCCTTTTGAGCAAAGCGGAGAACCCTTACTTATGCGAATACTGATTCTAGGCGGTGACGGGTACCTTGGCTGGCCGACGGCCATGTATCTCTCGCGCCGGGGCCACACCGTGGCCGCGCTCGATAATTTCTCGAAGCGACGCTGGGAGAAAGAGCTGCGCGTCGCGCCTCTCGAGCCGGTGTTGCCCCTTCACGAGCGGGCGCAACTTTGGACCAAAGTGACAGGGCGCGAAATCCGCACCCTGCAGGTGGATCTTTGCGACTATCCAGCGGTTGAAGAGGTTATGCGCGAATTTTCGCCCGAGGCCATTGTCCATTATGGCGAGCAGCCATCGGCGCCCTTTTCCATGATCGACCAGCGCCGGACTGTCCTAACGCAGAACAATAATATTACAGGCACGCTCAATATCCTCTGGGCGTTGCGGAAGCACGCGCCCGAGTGCCACCTTGTGAAGCTTGGCACGATGGGTGAGTATGGCACTCCCAACATCGACATTGAAGAGGGTTTCATTGAAATTGAGCACAACGGCCGCAAAGACGTAGTCCCTTACCCAAAACAGCCAGGGTCGTTCTATCACCTGTCCAAGGTACACGACAGCCACAACATCCTTTTCGCGTGCCGGGCTTGGAAGCTGCGCTCGACGGACCTGAACCAGGGAATCGTTTACGGAATCGAGACGGACGAGACGGCGCACGCCGAGGGTCTTGGCACAAGCTTCCACTACGATGAAATTTTCGGCACGGCGCTCAACCGGTTTTGCGTGCAGGCTGTCGCCGGTATTCCTCTCACTGTCTACGGCAAAGGTAAGCAGAAGCGCGGATTTCTCAACATACGGGACACGCTGCGCTGTATCGAGCTCGCTCTGCTCCATCCGCCCGAGGCGGGCGAGTACCGCGTGTTTAACCAGTTCACCGAGATTTTCAGCATTCTTGAATTGGCCGAACTCGTCAAGCGTCAGGGTGAAAAGCTCGGTTTCACAGTGGAAATCCAGCGTCTGCAGAATCCGCGGGTGGAAGCGGAGGAACACTACTACAATGCCCGCCACCAGAAGCTCGTAGATCTTGGTCTCAGGCCAAACCTCCTTTCCGATGTACTGATCGACAGTATGTTGGTACGCATTCGCGAGCGGGCCGGCCGGATTCGAACCGAGTCTATTTTGCCGCGGGTGTGCTGGGACCACGTCCGCCCGTCGTCGGAAAATCCGCAGGGCGATGGCGCGAGAGATGGCCGGCGCGTTGCCACGCGCGCCAAGGCCGACGCAGTCCCAGCCGGGCGTGCCTGAAGAACTTTGGCCACGATCCAAAAGCGTCTCTCAAGAGCGATGAGATGCAGAGGGATGGAAGGAGCGATCCCTTCATCTTCGGCAAGAGCTGGCCAGCGTATTGACGTTCTCTTGATGTCGGCCGATTTTGCCCTTCTACGGCCGCCTTTTTACCGATACAATCTTCTGCCATGGACGCGGCTCTGCGGCTGCCCGCTCGCATCATCGGTGTCGATCCCGGGCTCAACATCACCGGATACGGCGTGATCGAGTTTCTCGGCAGGGAGGTCACGCTGTCGGAGGCGGGCGTCATCCGCCTGCCACGCAGCCACGGCGACAACCTCCCGGAACGCCTGGAGCAACTCTTTAAGGAACTCATGGGGTTGCTTGATGATTTCCGCCCCGGTGTAATGTGCCTGGAAGAAGTGTACAGCCACGCGGTTTACCCGCGAACCGCCATCCTGATGAGTCACGCGCGCGGGGTGATTTGTCTTGCCGCGCGACGCGCAGGCGTCCCCGTGCTGAGCCTCCCGGCCAAGCGCATCAAGCAATCTGTCACCGGCAACGGCAACGCCAGCAAGGTGCAGGTGCAGCGAGCGGTGCGGCAGTTCTTTTCGCTGGACCGTACGCCTCACCCGCCAGACGTCGCCGATGCCCTCGCCGCCGCGCTTTGTTACGCAAACTCGCGGCGACAGAACGAAACGTGGCTAGCCTGCGGCCTTGGCCGGCAACACAGCCACGGCCGGACCCTATCCAACCGAAAGTCTCCTACGCTGAGTCATGATTACTGAGATTATTGGCGAGGTTGTCTACGACCGCATCCAGCGCAACTCCCTGCCGGTGAGGGTTGACTCCATCTGCTACGAGATTCTAGTGCCTTCGGGCATCGCAGCGCGACTGCGTCACACGGCGGAGGGAGAGCGACGAAATCCGTTGACCTTTTACACCATCTATTACATTGATGGCGCGGTCGGCGGCGGCCATCTGACGCCGCGCCTCGTCGGTTTCCTGGACCCTCTTGACCGCGAGTTCTTCGAAGCGTTCACCACGGTGCCGGGCGTAGGCTTCATGCGCGCTCTCAAATGCCTGGTTCGTCCCATCAATGAGATTGCCCGCAGCATCGAGCGCGGCGATACGGAATTCCTTAAGGAGCTGCCCTTTATCGGCGCCAAGACCGCGGAACGCATTGTTACCGAACTGAAGGGCAAGATGGCCAAATTCGCTCTGGCGCCCACCGAAGAGCCTCTCTCGGTCGAAAAAGAATCGTCTGCAGAATTGAAGGCCGAAGCTCAGCAAGTGCTCGTGCAGCTCGAGTATTCCCGAAGCGAAGCCCAGCGCATTGTGGAAGGAATTTTCGTCCGACACAAGAGCGTGAAGACCATGGAAGAATTCCTACGCAAAGTCTTCGAGCAGCAACATCCGCCGCCCCGGTAGAGCGCCCAATTTCGCTGAGCGGCAGGGCCGAGTTTCGCACTGCACAAATCCGTCTCCTGACGGACACCTTGAAGAAGGAATATAGCGCCACGCACCAGTCAGGATTCCTCGTTGCGAGCCAGGAGAGTGTCCCGATCCGTCCCAAACTGTCCCATGACCCGGGCATGGTTTCGTTGACGCTCCCAAGTGCTTGTGATACGTTCGAGTTAGGGCTAAGCCTGGAGAATGCCATGGCGACAAGGAGGCTCGTTGGCTTACGGTTTACTCTTGCAGTCGGGTGAGTTTGTGAAGCTCATCCTTAATACGGGCTTGGTGGCCCGACTTGTTTTGCTGATCCTTCTGTTTTTTTCCGTTTTCTCCTGGGCAATTATTTTCAAAAAGTACAGGGCCTTCAAGGACGCGTACCGCGAATCGCTGGATTTCATCCGCATTTTCCGCGAAAGCAAGAAACTCTCGGAAATCCGCGCCTCAGCGGAGAGATTGCGCTCCAGTCCCTTGCCGGGAGTCTTCCGGAGCGGTTACCGCGAAATCGAGAGCCAGGCGGTTTACACGGAAAACCCGGGTAAGCCGAGAATCCGCAGCCTGGAAGCCGTGAAGCGGTCCATGCAGGTTGCGGCCTCGGAGGAACTGTCCCGCATGGAGCACTGGTTGAGTTGGCTGGCCACAACGGGCAGCGTCTGTCCGTTTATCGGACTGTTCGGCACAGTCTGGGGCATCATCGACGCCTTTAACGGATTGGGAACGGCCAGTACCGCATCATTGTCGAGCGTGGCCCCCGGAATTTCAGAAGCGCTCATTACCACGGCCGGAGGCCTCTTTGCGGCCATCCCCGCCGTGGTCGCCTACAACCATTACCTCCAGCGCATAAAAGAATTTGGAGGAATGATCGACGAGTTTTCCCTGGAATTCCTCAATATGACGGAGCGCCACTTCACGTAAGAAGATGCTGTAGCGCCGCTCGACGAGCGGCGTGCTTTCCGAACAAAACCCGCCGGTCACAGACCGGCGCTACAGCAAAACGCCATGGCTTTTACCAGTCCCAAAGGAACGACCCAGACTTCGCTCTCTGAGATCAACGTCACGCCCTTTGTTGACGTCGTTCTCGTGCTGCTTGTCATCTTCATGCTCACAGCGCCGATTCTTCAATCCGGTATCGAGGTAAAACTCCCGAAGACGCGGACCGTGAAGATCGTGAAGAACGAGAGAGTGGTGGTGACCATCGACAAGGCACAAACGATTTATGTAGGAAATGCGCCCGTCAATATCCACGCGCTGGGCTCGATCGTGCATCAGAAACTGGCGAGCCTGCCAGGTTCGCCAGTATTCATACGGGCGGACCGCGCGGTGCCCTTTGGCGTTTTCGCGGCCGTGATGGACGCGCTCAAACAGGCGCAGGTCTCTAATGTCAGCATTGTCACCCAACCGATCGCAACCGGAAGGGCACGGTAGGAACGACGCGCGAGGATCTGGAAGAGCGGGAAGCGTGTCATTCTGAGGAGCCGGAGGCGACGAAGAATCCCGGTATTTGTTCAAGTTTGCAAACGTGGAGATTCTTCGCTGCGCTCAGAATGACAAGCGAACGGGCTCGGCATGACATTCCGACGGACTTCCTCCGGCAAATTCGTTGACGATGGGAACGGCAGCTTTTCCATTAGCGTACCATCGGCGAGAAAGCCTGCGCGGTTCTCTTGTCGCTTCAGTCCTGTTTCATGCCGGCTTGGCGGCTGCGGGAGTTGCATACGGGCTGTTCGGGTTCCGGCACTATCTGGGCTGGGGCAACAATTGGGCCAAAGGCAGCGCGATCCAGGTCAACATGGTGAGCACGCTGCCCGGAGTTCCGCTCCCAAGGCCGTCAGTGCAGACGCTAAGCTCGATGGTGACGCAAAACCCGGGCCTCTATCACGCGCAGCCGCAACCTCGCGCGCTACCGCCTCCAAACGCGGTGAAGATTCCCAAGTTCAAGAATCTCCGGAAGCTTCCTCCTCCCGTCCGAACCAAGCAGCACGCTCAATTGGTTTTGCCTCCCGAACGGCGACTGCTGGTGAACAAGCGAATCCAGCACCCGCAGCCTCCACCCCCTGAGAACGCGGTCCCGACGGGCGAACAAGCAACGCCAGCCATGAGCTACGGCCAGATCGTGAACAGCGCCGGGAGCGGCGCGGTGCTGTTCAAAGGCGGCAACTTCGGAGAACTTTACGGCTGGTACGTGCAAGCGGTGAGGAACCGCATCAGCAGCAATTGGCTGCTCTCGATTATCAGCCCGAATATTTTGTCCGCACGGCGGGTCTATGTGGAGTTTGAGGTTCTCCACAACGGCACCATCACCAACGTGCAATTGACGCAATCGAGCGGTGTTCCGGAAGTGGACCGTTCTGCTCTGCGCGCGGTCTACGCTTCCAGTCCTCTGCCCGCGCTGCCGCAGGGCTATTCAGGCAACAGCATTCACGTAAATTTTTACTTTGATTTTCATCGTTGACCTAACGTAGCGCCGCTCGGAGCCTGCCCTGCCCAGCAGCGGCGAACGGCGCGGGTTTCCGCACTGGGATGCGGACTCTGATTGGCGTTATAGTGGAAAGGAGTGACGCAATTTTCAGGAGATGATATGAAATCCACACGTCTCAGAATTTCAGGACTCTTGTTTCTATGCACGATGGCAGCGAGCGTGGTCCAGCCTGCCCGCGCGCAGCAGAATTGGATCGAAACCGGCATCAATCGTGGCCAACCGATGATCCGCATCGCCGTGGCGACGTTTCCCGCGCAATCCAGCCAGGAAAATCTTGGCAGCCTTACCAACGAATTTAACCAGGTGCTGTGGAGCGACCTAGAAAATGCCGGCATCTTCGAGATGGTGAGCAAAAGCTTCTATCCGGAGAAGACACCCTCGGACCCGGGTGGCGTCGACTTCGACGCGTGGACCAAGCCGCCCGTCTCCGCGCAGTTCCTGGCGTTCGGCAACGCTGCCGACATCAACAGCAACCTGGTGGTGACGGCTTACCTTTACGATGTTAAGAATCCCGCGAACCCCGCCGTGCTCGCCAAGCGCTTCATCGCCACGCTGAACGAAGTCTCGACGCGCGAAACCGCGCATCGCTTCGCCAACGAAATTATCCAAACTCTGGGCGGCGGCATTCCCGGCATCAACCTGACCCAGATCAGCTTCGTCAGCAACCGCACCGGGCACGACGAAATCTGGGTGATGGACTACGACGGATTCAACCAGCATCCCGTCACCAGTTACGGCTCGCTGTGCCTCACGCCACGGTGGTCGCCGAACGATGAAAAGCTGGCGTTCACTAACTATGCGCCCGGCACCCCGCAGATTTCGATCTATTCGTTCTTGACGCACCATCTGCTACCCTTCCCTCACTACCGCGGCCTCAACACAACCCCGGCTTGGTCTCCAGATGGAAAGAAGATCGCGTTTTGCTCCAGCATGAGCGGCGACCCGCAAGTCTACGTGTCGGACCCGAACGGAGCGGAATTGCACCGCCTCACGTTCTCCCCCAGCGTCAATATCTCGCCCGTCTGGAACCCGAAAACCGGCAACGAGCTCGCTTTCGTCTCTGACCGCAGCGGCTCCCCGCAGATCTACATTATGAACGCAGACGGGACAAACCTGCGGCGACTCATTACCTCCGGTGGAAACGCCGTCAACCCGACCTGGTCCCCCAACGGTCTTTTCATCGCTTTCGGGTGGGATGTCTCCGAAACCGGGACGTACGACATCTATCTCATCGAAATCTCCAGCGGGCGGATTGTACAGCTTACACACAACGCTGGCGCCAATGACCGGCCATGGTGGGCTCCGGACGGGCGGCACCTCGTGTTCCAATCCAACCGGACTGGAACTAAGGAAATCTGGGAGATGCTCGCGGATGGAACTGATCAGCACCAAATCACCACAGTCGGTGGCAATTGGGATCCAAGCTGGTCCAACTAAACCTGCGGTGTCTCACAGCCACGCGCCATCCGCGCAGACCCTGCGGACGAGCTCGAGTGGTTCGTGCCAGACAGGTTGCTACCGTCTCTAGGCCACGAAGAATTTTGAGTGTTACTGAAATTATAACGGTGGCGTCCTTCGCCCGCTCTGGATGACAAGCGTCGCAAATTTTCCCAGACTTTCTCAGCCTTTATAAAGGCAGCTCGGTAAACGGTTGGGTTAATGAAGAGGCGGTATAGGCCGCCAGCCAAGGGGGGTGAATGCCGCTATTTTCCCAACTGACCCACGGCAGAGGCGGAAAAATGTTTTCTTTTCTGCTATTTTCATGTTAGCATTGTGCTCTTTACGAGCAATACCTTATTTGCAGGTGAAGCGAAACGGCCTAAAGCTTCATGCCCAAGGGGCGTTGTCTAAGCTCCAGAAGGACTTTTGAGTCAAAGCACCCACGAAAATTGCAATGCTGTCTACCGACTTAGGAGGAGAACTAATGGCAACTAGAAAGCGGAAGCTCGCTGTTTTAGCCGGTTTGATCGCAACGGTTTTGCTGGCAGGCGCTTGCCATCACAAGAAGATCGCTGCGCCGCCACCACCGGCCCCGCCGCCGAAGCCACCGGCACCCACGGTAACCTTGACGGCTGAACCCACCACCATCGAAAAGGGCCAGTCTTCCACGCTGAGCTGGACTTCTGAACACGCGACCAGTTTGGACATCGCCCCCACCGTCGGGTCGGTTCAGGCGCAGGGCTCGACCACCGTCTCGCCTGATGAGTCCACGACCTACACCATCACGGCGACTGGGCCTGGCGGCACAGCGACGGCGAGCGCGCGGGTCACGGTGACCACGCCTCCGCCTCCGCCTCCACCGGCGCCGACCGTGTCCGAAGAGGATATGTTCAACCGTTCCATCAAGGACGCCTACTTTGACTTCGACAAGTCAAACATTCGTCCCGATGCGGACCAGGCGCTTACGCAGGACGCTCAGTTCCTCAATCAACACCCCGACATCAAATTCACGATTGAGGGCCACTGCGACGAGCGCGGCAGTGAAGAGTACAACCTCGGTCTGGGCGATCGTCGTGCCACGGCTGCGGCCAAGTTCCTGGAAAACCTTGGCATCGGCGCAGACCGGATCACGACCATCTCCTACGGGAAGGATCGGCCGTTCTGCACAGAGCATACCGAGTCCTGCTGGCAATCGAACCGGCGTGCTCATCTCGTCTACGGCACTGAATCCAAACAATAACCACTCTTCGGGAGTCGGGCGCTTTTTTGAAAAACGCCCGACTTCCGGTAGCTGCTTCCGTCGCCTCGCTGTGGCCGCCGGAGATCGTCGGCAGCCACAGGGAGGTTTTGTGTCACCGTTGCCATTTCTAAAGCGCGGCGGATGACGTTGCCCCCTTGCTCTAATCCTCGCCCGGGCTTATTGAGGATCACAAACCATAGTAACGGCTTTCTCTGTCGCACCGCGTCGGTGAGCGTCGTTGCAACATTCGGCGTCACACGCTAGAAGACGTACAGTGAGTCATTCGTGCGGCGTAGCTTCTGGTTTACGCCGCGATTTCTGGCGGCCCGTCATGTTTCCTCCACATCCAGCCCACCCAATAGAGGAGTTGCGGTTGACCCTCTGAAGGGCAAGGGTTAGACTTGTGCGGGTGGATAAAATCTACCGGAGAGGTGTAATTAGCCGTGAAAAGGCATGTGACACGATCCGCTCTTCTGGCGGTCCTGCTGATCGCAGGCGCTCAGTCCGGCTTTGGCGTTAGCAAAGAAATCGTTCAGATGATGACGCAGCTCGATAGCTTGCAACAGGAGGTGCAAACCCTTCAAAGAACGGTCGATACGCAGACGGCCGTCATCAAAACACTGCTAAGTCAGACCAACGAAAGTGTCAACACCATGAAGGCGCTGGTCGCGCGGATGCAGGAGGCGGAACAGCATAACCTTGCTTCCACAAGCAATCGCTTTGACAATATGACCGGCCAAATTCAGCAGTTGTCGTCCGGTCTCGACCAGGTGAGTGGGGAAATTTCCAAGCTAAGCTCTCAGGTGGCCCACACGCAAAAAATGCTGGAGACCATCAATACGCCGCCTCCTGGAGCGAACGGCACCCCGGGCAACGTGCCAGCCACGCCGGGAGCCTCCCCAGGGAGCCAGACGGCTGCCGTAAACCCGGCCGCCGCAGCGGACTCCGCCCCTCCCGTGCCGGACCCGAGCTCGCTTTACAATTCCGCCTATCAGGACTATACGCAGGGAGAGTATCCCTTGGCCATTCAGGGATTCCAGCAGTATTTGCAGAACTATGGCGATACAGACCTTGCTTCCAACGCGCAGTTTTATATCGGCGACTCTTATTACTTACAGAAGAAGTACACGGCCGCAATCCAGGAATACAACAAGTGCATCGAACGGTATCCCAACGGCAATAAAGCGGCTGCCGCTCGTTTGAAAAAGGGTTACGCCTTGCTTGCCGTTGGACAGTTGCTGCCTGGCGAGCACGAACTCGAGACTCTGATCCGACGCTATCCGCACAGCCATGAAGCGGACTTGGCGCGCGACCGGCTCAGACGCCTGCGCAGAGGCTCCGGGGCAAGACGTTAATATGTGGCGGGAGGGGACCTCCTGGGAGGTGACTATCGAGCCTCCCGCGTCGCTCGAAAATGCCAGTTTCCATAGCCGGTATCTCCTGAATCTGCCGGGCCCGGAGGGCGCACATGTCATCAGGCTCAATCAACAAAGTGATTCTCATCGGGAGGCTTGGCAAGGACCCCGAGGTCAGATATACGAATAACGGCTCGCCGGTCGCCAAGTTCACCCTCGCTACCGACGAAGCTTTTAAGGACCGCTCAGGCGAACAGCAGCGGCGCACTGAGTGGCACACCATCGTTGCCTGGGGCAAGTTGGCGGAAATTTGTGGCGAGTACCTGACCAAGGGCAAGCAAGTTTATGTCGAAGGCAGCATTCGCAGCCGGCAGTGGGAGGATCAAACCGGCAACAAACGCACAGCCTACGAAATTGTGGCACGCGATATGAAGATGCTCGGATCGAAGGCGGAATCCGAGCGCGCAGCTTCAGCTTCATCCGAGGCCGTCGACCGAAACCACGCCGAGCCGGAACCACTCCCTGCGCCTTCTTCCTCTCCCGAGATGACCGACGAAGACGTCCCCTTCTAAGCGATCAAAGTCACGACGCTTCGTAGCAGCCGCGCCCCGGCTTACATTGATCGATGTGCGCGATCCCTCCGTCCGGGCCCAAGCAATTCTGGGTGTGCGCGCACCAGTAGATGCCGCTGCCCGAATCTTTAGGATGAAACGGCTCCCCCATGTCGATATACATCTCTTTGCAGCGCAAGCGAAGACAATACTGCTCGGGCAGTTGCGGAGCCCGCTCAAGGTCTGACATCAGGCGCCTCCTTTGGCGGCTTGCAGCACTGCCCGCTTTACCGCCACTCGGGTTAATTGCACTTTATAACCGTTCATGCTGAGCGGCGTCGCCTCGCTCACCGCCGCTTTGCCCGCCGCCTCCGCCACCTGCTCACTCAACGTCTTCCCGACGAGCGCGTGCGCGGCTTCTTGCGAGTCCCATGGGACCGGCGCCACCTGGCCAAGCACGACGCGAGCGCTGCGTACCGTGTTGTCTTTCATGTGCAAGGCGACAGCCGCGGCCGTCAGCGCCCAGTCCAGCCCTTCCTTCTGCCGGATTTCATGGACCGCGCTGCGAATTCCTCCGGCCGGTGGAACCAGGATTTCCGTGACGATTTCATTGGGATGAAGCGTGTGTTCTCTTTCGCCAGTCTTAGTGGGCGTGGTGAATAGCTTTTCGAGCGGAATCGTGCGCGAGCCGCTGGGGCCGAGAAGCTCGACGCGCGCCTCAAGCGCGATCAGGATGGGAGCGAAAGTCGATGGGCTCGTAAAATAGGCCGGCCCTGAGTTTCCCAAGATGGCGTGATAGCGGTTGTCGCCCTCGGGTGGCAGTGATTTACCCTCGTATTGGGCAAGCAACCCATAGCCGAGCCTGTAGTACCAGCAACGCGGCCGCTGCAACAGGCTCCCGCCTATGGTGCCCATGCTGTGCAACTGCTGGCTGCGGATAAGGTTCGCCGTGTCAACGAGGGCCGGATAATACCGCTGCACGTACGTATTGACCTTGATCTCACGCAGGGTGGCCATCGACCCAATCCGTAATCCGTGGCCCGGCGCGTAATGAACTCCCTTGAGGTCCTTGATCCGCTTCAGGCTCACGAGACGCTTAGGCGTGGAGACGTAATCTTTCATGCGGCTGAGCACATCCGTTCCGCCCGCGAGGATTTCCGTCTCCCCCCAGGTTTCGGCTAGCAATCCAACAGCTTCTTTTCTGCTTACCGGGCTTGCATATTCGAAGCGTTCCATCTAGGCCACACCTCCCTTTGCGAGCGCAGCTAAAACCTTCTCCGGCGTGATGGGGAGCGTCGGGACACGAACACCAATCGCATTCGCCACGGCGTTGGAGATAGCCGCTCCAGGCGAAATGACAGGCGGCTCGCCTAAACCGATAACTCCCCGCTCATCGTATCCCGGACCGGTCATCATGTGTACCACCAATTCTCCAATGTCCGGGAGGCTGCAGAGCTTATAGAATTCCATGTTGGGGTTCAACATGCGGCCGGTGATATTGTCCATGATCTTTTCTTCGAAAAGGCTGTAACCAATGCCCATGATCAGCGCGCCGTAACACTGGCTTTTGGCCGTCTTCATGTCAATGATCAACCCACAATCCTGGACGGCGACCATGCGATTAATTCGGACAAGGCCAGTTTCAACATCGACCGAAACGTCGGCCGCTGTCACGCCGCCCACTCCGCTCGATCCGAGCATGCACTCGCCGGGGTTCTTGCCGGTCGTCTGGATCTTGCGCCCACCCAGCTTGGCGCACGCTTGCTTCCAGCTCAAACGCTTGGTCGGATCGTTCTTTGCCTGAATAGTGCCTCCTACGGCGACCAACTGGTCTGCAGGAACGCCCAGCGCCGGAGCCACGGCGGCAAAGAGCGAGTCGCGAGCGTCAACAGCGGCACGCCGCGTCGAAGCCGAAACGCCGCCCACGGTGGTACTGCCCCCAGAGGGCCCATCGTAGGGGTAGCGGCTGTCTCCGATTTTCACTGTGACCGCTCCCACCGGCAGTCCCAACGTATCCGCAGCCACGACGGCAATTACGGTGCGCGTACCGGTGCCTAAATCCTGGCTTCCGAGCTCGGCCACTACTGAGCCGTCCGGCTCAATGCTGAAGAGGCAATTGCTGACGTGTCCGCGGCCTCCCCACGTGTGGAAGCTCACGCCAAGACCCCGCTTGAGGTGACCCGAAGTCTTTTCGCCGCGCGGGTGCCAGAGCTTGCTCCACTCGGCCAGTTCCGCCGCCTTTTGCAACTCCTCCCGATACACTTTGCCGAGGTTTTCCGGCGCAAGATGGGCGTTCTTCATCAGCAGCTCGAGCGGGTCCATGTTGAGCTTTGCGGCCAGATCGTCGAGCGGAGCCATTGTCAAGAGGCACGACTGTGGGTGGTTCGGCGCGCGCCACGCACGCGACGGACCGATATTCGTGCTGACGAATGTATGCCGGCGGATGCGATTGGGGATATCCAACACGTAGGGGATGGGCAAGATGCCACTGGGTCCGGGACCTCCCGTGCCCCAGCATTCAGACTCCCACGCTGTCAGCGTGCCATCTTTCCGCGCGGCCACTTTGACGCGCGCGAAGCCGGAAGGCCGGCAGCCTGCCACTTCCTGCTCGGCTGCACGTTCGAGCAGGTATTTCACCGGTTTGCCCGTGTCTTTGGCGAGCAGCGCCGTATATTGCCCCCACCGATCCATCTGAAACTTGCTTCCAAAGCCGCCTCCCATGTACTGGCAAATTACCTCCACGTTCGCCGACGGGATGTTCAATGCCTCGGCGAACTGCATGGGCAGAGCTGAGACGCCTTGCGTGGAAGAGTGGGTGCGGAGGTTTTTCGGTCCGGTCCATTCGGTCGCGTGCCCGTGCGCTTCCAGGCAGCAGTGGGTGATGACCGGAACTCCATAGTGTCCTTCGTGAATCACGACACCATCTTCCGCAAACGCCTTATCCGGGTCGCCAACCTTTAATTCGCTAGCCGGCTTGGTGCGGCTCGCCGCCTGATCCTTTTGAAGATTGGCTTCGTTTACGAAGAAAGGAAGCTGCTGATACTCCACCTTAATCGCCCGCACGGCGTCCTGAGCGGCCTGTTCGGTGGTCGCTGCTACTTCGACAATCTCGTCACCGGCCCACTGAATTTCCTTGCCGACGCCCTGGATGACGCGAATGCCCTTGACACCGGGCATCTTCGCCGCCGCCGACGTATCGACCGCGGTGATTTTTGCATGAGCGTAAGCCGACCGCAGGCACGCGCCGTAGAGCATTCCTGGCAGCTTTACGTCATAGGTGTACTTTGCGCGCCCGCTCGATTTAGCTGGTCCGTCAATGCGGGAAATGCTCTGGCCAATCAGGCCCCTGTGGCCGACGGGCGGCCACGCATATTTGCAGCTAGCCATGGATGGAACCTCCTTCGTCTTGAGCGGTCATCGTCTTGGCTGCTTCCAGCACCGCCAGGCGGATTCCGTGATAGGTTCCGCAGCGGCACAGGTTGCCGCCCAAACCCTTCTCAACTTCTTCGAGGCTTGGGTTAGGATGATTCTTGAGAAACGCGATGGAAGCCATCACGAAGCCGGGCGTGCAAAACCCGCACTGCTGGGCGTCGTGATCTACGAAAGCCTTCATGACGGGATGTAGCTGGCCACCTTTGGAGAAATGCTCGATAGTGGTCACGTTGTGGCCCTCCGCCTCAATGGCCAACACCGTGCAGGCATAAACTGGTTCGTCATCCAGCAGTACAGTGCAGGCCCCACACGTGGCACGGTCGCATACCTTTTTTGCGCCCGTGATGCCCAGCCGGTCTCGCAGCGCGTCCAGCAGCGTCACCCGCGGCTCCAGGTCGAGCTGCCTCGCTTCGCCGTTGATTCGCAGTGTGACCGGCACTTCACCCGGCCCACGCGCCTGCCCGGAAGCTTCTGCCGGCTCCGCCATCGATTCCCCTACGAGCAGCGTTCCAGAGACAGCCACGCCGGCCCCGCGCAAAAAGTCGCGACGGCTGACATTCCCCGTTCCCTTCTCAGGCCCTTGTCCTCTTTTGGTTTTCATCAGCGCTCCTTGGATAAACGGCTCAGAAAGTCAGCAACTTGGCTCTGCCTTCTGCCGAATAAGAGAAGCTAACACTATTCGATCAAGTAATAAAGTGCAGATCATAACAACAGTCACTTTGAAGGAACACCTGACATCACCCCGGAAAATTAGAAAGCACTAACACTAGCTCGCCTCGACGATGTTAATCGATAGCATAATGTTGATTGATTAATATATTCGTGATTAAATAATCTGGTGAATATCGGAAAGCATCTTCGAACGCTTCGGGAAACACGGGGACTCTCACAGGGCGACATCGAGCGCCGATCTGGCCTGCTGCGCTCGTATATCTCGCGCGTGGAAGGCGGATATACAGCTCCATCGCTCGTGACGCTCGAAAAATTCGCCAAGGCTTTGGGGGTCGACTCCTACCAGCTTCTATTTCCCAATAACGGCCGCCCTCGCTCTGCACAACCGCCGAATCAAGGAACCAGATCAAAATCGCTCAAGAAGCTTTTAAAGCTTTACGAGTCGATGCCAAGCAGCAACCGCCGCCTGTTGCTGGCCGTGGCTTTCAAGCTCGCCAAAAGTTGATGACCCAGTGTGCGTCGCGCAAACGCATGGCAGTTCACGTGCGAAGGCGGATACTTAGTCTCGCGAGCGCTTCCACTATCGTCTGCCCAATAGCGGTTGCTTCGTCGCCTGTCAAGGTGTGCGTAGGGCTTTGCAGGGTGATCCGCAGCAGCAAGCCGTAATGGTTAGTCTCGATCGCTCCCCCACGAAACAAGTCCACGGGCCTGAATTCCACCAGTTCGGGCACTCCGAGCTTTTCAACAATTTCGGCCAGACTACCGTACTCGACGTCGCTCGGGATAAGGAGGGAAAAGTCCCGCTCGACCGCGGGAAACTTGGAATAGGCACGGAAAGCCTTGGTTTTAAGCGGAAGTCCGAGCAGCGTTTCAAGATCGATTTCGGCCAACCATACAAATTCGCGAAGTTTGTAGCCTTTCGCCATTTCCGCGCCCAGCCGTCCAAACTCCGCGAGTACGGCGCCTTCCTGCAGGAACCGGCCGCGCATCAAGGGATCATAACGTGCGCCGCCTTCTTTGACAAAGACCACGGAACCCAGATCAAAAAGCTCGAACAGGGTTTCGAGGTCGCCTTTGATATCGAAAAACTCAAGCGCGCGCGCCGGCTCGTAAATCGAGGTAGGTCTCCGGTTTCCTGTCAGCCCAAGTGCGAGCACACGACGTTCCGCCGCGACACCATCGAGAGAGAGACGATACGTTTTGCCGAATTCGAAGAAGCGCAGGTCCTGGCGGTCCCGGTCGAGGTTCCACTGCAGGGCGGCGATCATGGTTGGAAAGGCACTGGTACGAAGCGAGGAAACCTGTTGGCTGAGCGGGTTTGCGATGCGCACGGGGAGCGCTTCGGAAAAGCGCTGGCTTTCATCGTCGTCGACGAGGGGAGAGGTGATGATTTCTCTGTACCCCAGGCTCACGAGCGTCTGTGAAAGCGCTCGTTCTTTTTCGCGCCGCCAGTCACGCTCGACGCGCGGAGGAGCAGACAGCATGCGCGCGGGCAGACGATCGTAGCCAAAATGGCGTGCGACTTCCTCAATCAAGTCGACTTCCCTCGTCACGTCCAACCTGAATGAGGGCGGCGTGACGCGCCACATTCCGCTCTCGGCATTCACGACGAAGCCGAGCGAGCGCAAGATACGCTCAATCTGTTGGGACGGAATGTCTGCGCCCAAAACGCGCCGGATTTCGACGAGCCTCAAGCAGATTCGCTCGGGATTTCGCCGCCCGGGATAGACGTCCACGTGTCCACTAAGGATTTCGCCTCCTGCCAATTCACGGATCAGTTCCGCCGCGCGGTCGAGCGCTACTGGAGCTATTTCAATGTCCGCGCCGCGCTCGAACCGATGCGAGGCCTCGGTGTGCATGCCCTGCGCCTTGGCGGTACGGCGTATGGAAAGCGGATCGAACCACGCACTTTCGAGGAGGACGGATTGCGTGGCCGCGCTGATGGCGGATCCGGCGCCGCCCATGATTCCGGCAAGAGCCGCTGGTTTCCCGGCATCCGCAATCACCAGGTTGTCCGCAGTCAGCGTGCGCGTAACACCGTCCAGGGTTTCCAGGCCCTCGCCATTCCGCGCGCGGCGCACAATCACTCTGCGCCCTGCCATCCGCTCGAGGTCAAACGCGTGCAGCGGGTGACCCATCTCCATGAGCACGTAGTTGGTGACGTCCGCCACGTTGTTGATCGGGCGCAAGGCTAAAGACTGAAGGCGGCGAGCCAGCCAGTCGGGCGAAGGCCGCACTTCAACGTTTCGAATCACCCGGGCGCAGTAGCGAGCGCACAGGTCCGGGTCAAGAATTTCAATTTCAGCGGCGGCTGGCTCCGGGATCTCTTCGACTGCCGGTCTGAGAGGCGCGAGCGGCTTGCCGTAGGCCGTCGCAAGCTCTCTGGCGACGCCGTAATGGCTGAGGCAGTCAGGCCGGTTGGTCGTAACCTCGACCTCAAGAACCCAGTCGTCGTCTTCTCTCGTAAAAGATTCGACCCCTAATCCCAGATTCGTAAGTGTTGATTTCACTTCGCGCGGGTCGGAGGGAACGTCAACAAAATCCCTAAGCCAATGGAGAGAGACTTTCATAGTAGGTGTCAGCTACCTTGTGCCGAGCCAAGGGAAAGCAAGCGGGAGAGCTTACTGGTGGTAACTCAGTTCGAGATTCCATAAGCGGCCAATCCTCCGTCGGCATCCTAATCCGGACCGACATGAGGATCACCGAACAGCTCCCATCCTTCACCGTCAGACGGGCGGGCCTTCTTGTTAAACCCGTACCAGACGGAGCCTGTCTTCCTCCTGGTCACAACAACATTCTTAGCGACATAGGCGCTTGGCGCCACAAGGTATTCCGGGCGACCTTCCCCGCGGATGTTGACGGACACGTAGGCGTGGCTGTCCGATCTCAGCTCTGTAGCGCGAGGATTGACGAGCCACCACTTGGCTGGCTTCCCGTTCGTTTTCACCTGGACGGACTAAGCTTTCTGGTACTCCTGGTCGGTCACCAGCAAGTCGGCGCCGGCTGCGCTGCGTGAGGTCGGGGATACGACGAACCCCTTCGAGTAAGTTCAGCGGCTACAAGGTAGACGCCAAGCATTCCCGTCATTTGCCCCTTAGAAGACATGCCACGCCTCCCCGTGCCCTACGCTGCCATTCGCCGCGCGGGCTTCCACGCCCGCAAATCGAAAATCAGGCACTGCAAATCTGCCATTCACCACTTCCCATTTTCAGCTCGTCAGGCGCCAACCCCTAACGACCGCTTTCAGAATTGCTCCAGAAATCTCACATCGCTCTGGTAAAAGAGCTGAATGTCGTCGATCCCGTACTTCATCATGGCGTAGCGCTCGACGCCGAGGCCGAACGCCCAGCCCGAGTAGCGCTGGGGATCGATTCCGCCGTGCCGGAGGACTTCCGGATGGACCATGCCGCAACCCATGACCTCGATCCATCCGCCGTGCTTGCACACCCTGCACCCTTCGCCGCCGCAAAAAATACAACTAATCGCCACTTCGCCGCTTGGCTCGGTGAAGGGGAAGAAGCTGGGATGGAAGCTGGTGCGCGTCTTTTCACCAAAGAATTTTCGCGCGAAGAAATCGAGCGTGCCCTTCAGATCGGCAAAGGTAATGTGTGTGTCGACAGCCAGCCCTTCGATCTGGTGAAATACCGGCGAGTGGGTGGAATCGGGATTGTCGCGCCGGTAGCATAGCCCTGGAATCAAAATGTAGAGAGGCGCTCCTTGCCGCTCCATGGCCCGCACTTGCACGGGCGAAGTGTGCGTGCGGAGCACCGTCTGCGCGTCCACGTAAAGCGTGTCCCAGTCGTCGCGCGAAGGATGGCTCTCCGGAATGTTCAGCGCGTCGAAGTTGTAATAAACGCTTTCGATTTCCGGCCCGTCTTCGATGGCAAACCCGAGCCCAAGAAAGATGTCTTCGATTTCCCGCCGGACATGGGTGACAGGATGAAAGGAGCCAAGCGCGCGGCGGACGCCGGGCAAAGTGAGGTCGTCGACAGCTAAGGCGTTCCTCTCGACGCCGCTGCGCTCCTTCGCCCGTTGCGGATGAATGGCGAGCGGCTCCAACTGGAGCACGGCCTTCGCTTGAGCTTCCTTCTTCAATCTGTTGAATTCCCGCCCGGCGACGGGCTTCAGTTCCTTGGGCGCACTCTTCAGCCAGTTCTCGTCGACCAAAGCGAGGATGCTGTTATTCCGGGCAAGCCAGCGATTGCGGAGGGTCTGTGGAGGCTCGGATTTCCACCGCGGGTCTTGAGCATCCTCGTCGAGAAACCGCCGTACTTCGGCGAACAATGCTTCGACTGCAGCCGCCTCATTCACCTGCAACTCGGCAAGCGTCTTAAGGATTTTCTCTTCAATACTCATGCAGAGGCGTGATCGCAAATAATGTTCCTCACCCTCTCCCGTCGGGAGAGGGCGGCAAGCGAAGGGAGCCGGGTGAGGGGTCGCGTCGGTCCGATGCGAGAAGCTTTCGCCCGCGCTAGCCTCCCGCTGGCATCGCAAGCGTCTTCTTCACTTCCGCCGCGAGCGCGGCAAACGCCTCCGCATCTCGCGCCGCGATCTCAGCAAGCGATTTGCGGTCCAACTCCGAGCCCATTTTCTTGAGGCCGTTCATGAACTGGCTGTAAGTCAGCTCATTGCAGCGAGCGGCGGCATTGATGCGCAGAATCCAAAGGCGGCGGAAGTCGCGCTTGCGCCTGCGGCGGTCTCTGTAAGCGAAGCGCCCCGCCCGGTCGGCGGATTCCTTCATATAGCGGTAAAGCTTGCTCTTGTTGAGAAAATGACCTTTGGTGAGCTTGGAAAGCTTCTTTCTTGCGGCGCGGCGCACAGAACCGCGTTTAACTCTTGGCATGGGTTTACTCCTTTCGTCGGAATGATTCGGGCGGAAAGCAAACCAGAAAGCAGTAGGCGGAAGGCAGCAAGCGAATAGTCAGTCGATCACCAGCTTGCTGCGTTCTGCTTTCTGGTTCGCAGAAGGCACCCAGCCTTTGGCCTTCCCGCACCCTTAAAGAAGCGATCAGCGGTCAGACGCAAGCAAACAAACATCGCTCGCTTGACGCTGGTAGCTGATTGCTAATTACCGTAGGGCAGCATGGCACGCACGCGGCGCACATCCGCCTTGGCCACAGTCGTGCTCTGATCCAGCTTCCTCTTCCGCTTGCTCGGCTTCGAGGTCAAAATGTGCCGTGCGTGAGAATGGCCGCGAATGGCTTTGCCCCTTGCGGTAATCTTAAACCGCTTCGCGGCGCCCCTATGAGTCTTCAACTTCGATTTTGGCAAGATTATCCTCCGGTTTCCTGAGCCGGCCTGGCGGATGACGCCGCGCCCGCTGGCACTGGAGCCGGACTGGTCGCCGCCGCCGGGCGCGCCTGGGCCTGGCCTCCGGGAGATTTGGTCTTCTTCGGCACGAGAATGGCCGTCAGACTGTGTCCCTCCTGCTTCGGCCGCGTCTCCACCTGCCCGACCTCCGCCAGCTTTTCGATAAGGCGGTTCATCATGTCCCAGCCGAGGTCGCGATGCGCCATCTCGCGCCCGCGGAAGGCAATAGTGGCCTTCACCTTGCTGCCTTCTTTCAGGAACCTCACAATGTGGTTCTTCTTCACTTCAAAGTCGTGCTCGCCCGTGCGCGGGCGAAACTTCACTTCCTTAAGCTCAATCGAGCGTTGATGCTTGCGCGCGTCGTGCTGGCGCTTGCTCTGCTGGTAGAGAAACTTTCCGTAATTAATAATCCGGCAGACTGGCGGCGTGGCCCGCGGAGAAACCTCCACCAGATCCAACCCCCGCTCACGAGCGATCTTCAACGCTTCCCATGGCGGCATGATGCCGAGCTGTTTGCCCTCATCATCCACCACCCGGACTTCCTTTGCCCGGATTCTTTCGTTGATACGAATGTAACTCGCAGCGATAGGCTTATACCTCCCGGCCCCTCGAGGCCGCCAAATTCGGTTTATTCCTTCAAGTTCGTAACTAGCTCACCTGATTGCTGCTAGCTTACCATTTCGCGGCTCGGGTGTCGATAAGCTGACGCGTCAATCGGATGAATTCGCCGAGCGGCTGCGATCCCGTGTCGCCGCTATCCCGCCGCCGCACGGCTACAGCGCCGCTCTCCGCCTCGCGGTCCCCCACCACCAGCATGAACGGAACCTTCTGAAGCTGGGCGTCGCGAATGCGGGCGTTGAGCTTTTCATTGCGATCGTCAAGCTGGGTGCGGATGCGCGCCGCGCGCAGCGCGTCAGCCACGTTCCGGCCATACGCCTCGTGCCGTTCGCTCACCGGCAGCACAGCCGCCTGCACGGGCGCGAGCCACACGGGAAAAGCACCGGCGTAATGCTCGATGAGCACGCCAAAGAAACGCTCCATGGAACCAAACAGCGCCCGGTGTACCATCACCGGGGTGTGTTTCTGCCCATCGTCGCCGGTGTATTCAAGTCCGAAGCGGCGCGGCAGGTTGAAGTCAAACTGCACCGTGGTTAACTGCCAGGGCCGGCCAATGGCGTCCACCAGCTTCACATCAATCTTCGGACCGTAAAATACGGCCTCTCCCGGTATGTATTCGAAAGGGATGTTCATGCGGCGAAGCGTGTTCATCAAAGCGCCTTCAGCCCGTTCCCATTCTTCCGTCGAGCCGGCGTACTGATCCGTCTGCTCAGGATCGCGTGCCGAAAGCTCCACCTGATAGCGCTCGAAGCCGAATATCTTCAGCACGGCGAGCGCAAACTCGATGCAGGCCTGGACCTCGGTTTCAAGCTGCTCAGGACGGCAGAAAATGTGCGCGTCGTCCTGCGTGAAGCCGCGCACGCGCAACAGGCCGTGCATCACGCCGGAACGCTCGTAACGATACACGGTACCCAGTTCAGCGTAGCGCAGCGGCAGATCCCGATAGCTTCGCGAGCGTGACTTGTAAATGAGGATGTGGCCGGGACAATTCATCGGCTTGAGCTGATATTCGTCGTTTTCCACCTCGATCGCGCCGAACATGTTCTCGCGATAGAAGCCGGTGTGGCCGCTCGTCTCCCAAAGGTGCCGCCGCATAATGTGAGGCGTGAAAACCAGTTCATAGCCGCGCGCGGCCAACTCTTCTCGCATCCAGTCTTCAATTTCTTTACGGATGACGCCGCCCTTCGGGTGCCAGAAGATTAACCCTGCCCCGGCGTCTTCCTGGATGCTGAACAAATCCAGGTCCCTTCCGATTCGCCGGTGATCGCGCTTCTTGGCTTCTTCCAGCTGATCGAGAAACCGCTTTAAGTCCTGTGCGGTGAAAAACGCCGTGCCGTAAATGCGCTGCATGGGCCGCGAATGCTCGTCGCCCTTCCAATAGGCCCCCGCCACGCTCAGCAGCTTGAACGCCTTGATCCGGCCGGTGGAAGGAATGTGCGGGCCGCGGCAAAAATCTAGGAATTTTCCGGTGCGGTAAGCGGAAAAGACCGGCTCAGCCTTTTCTTCAATCAGCTCGCACTTCAGAAACTCCCCCATTTCCTCAAACAGCTTCAAACCCTCTTCTTTCGGAAAATAGACGCGCTCGTAGGGCAAGTCCGCCTTCACAAGTTCGGCCATCTTCGCTTCAAGCTTTGCGAGATCGTCTTCGGTGAACGGCGTTTCGCGGTAGAAATCGTAGAAAAAGCCCGTCTCCGTGGGCGGACCGATGCCGGGGTGGGCGTCAGGGAAAAGGTCAAGCACCGCCGCCGCTAGCAAGTGAGCCGAAGAATGGCGGTAGACTTCGAGAGCTTCGGGGGAAGTGGGCGTGATAAATTGAATCGGCGCGCTTTCTTCAACCGAACCGGAAAGGTCCATCAGGCGGCCGTCTACCTTGGCCACCAGCGCTTCAGCGGCCAGACGAAGTCCTATCGATGTTGCGACTTCCAGAGCGGTTGTGCCACGGGGAAATTCGCGGGTGCTCCCGTCGGGGAAAGTGATTTGAATATTCTCCATGCCGGATTGCTACGACAACAGCCGGAAACTCTTCTTAAAATTAGCAGACGCGGCGGCCTCGGGTCAAACCGTGCGAACAGAGGGAAATGTCCCAGGAGTGAGCTGGCCGTTTCGGACCGGAATTTAGGTGGCGCTCTCGCTGCCAGACGTACATCCTCCGAAAATGGCGTCCTCAACCATGCGCTTGGCCTGGGTTAGGAAGCGCTGCGACTCCTGGCGGGCGGCATAAGGCGGTCTTCAGGTCGTCGGCGATTTCACTCTTGCGGTCTCCCTCCTAAATGGGGAAGGGCAACCAGGAGAGGTTCCCCAAGCCGGAAAAGGGATTGATTTGCCCAGTGCACATTTGATCCACCAGAGCCTTCCCCACGGTTGAGTTAACATACGCAGCAAGAAAGGAGGGAGGGACGTTACCTTTCGAACGCGCCAGGGCGACATCCTGGTTGATATTGACTGGGCCGGGCAGATTTTCCACGACGGCAGTGTTTCCGATTTTGCCTTCAATCGTGATGAGGACATCGCCTTGCGCCAGGCGGGTCCGCTTGAGTTCGCCATCGTGGTGTGCCGGGAGAAGTCGCTACTCGGAGTCGAAGTCCATTTGAAAGTCACAGATGTGCTCTGCAGTAAGGAACGGAACTTCGCCAACCGATAGGTCATGGAGCAGAGACGTATGACCGTTGGTTAGAAACCTGAGCTCCGAACCAAGTGGAACGATCTGCCCGGGCTTTGTCCTCGCTAGGTAATCCAAGACGCGATAGAATTGCGGCTGGAAATACTCGGCGTCGAGGCGACGGGCGAGCAGAAAATACCGCAATTCTGCCGGGTATAGTGATATTTGGATCACCTTGCAGGTATCGGTCGGCCTACGAGTGTGAACACGCTTGTCTAGAAGCGCTCCAGCATAATGAATTGGATAACTTTGCAGGTATTGGGAGTGCTGCTTGTTGCCGCGCTGATTCGCTCGGCGTTCGGATTCGGCGAAGCCTTGGTAGCCGTCCCGCTGCTCGCTCTGATCATGCCGATAAAAGTCGCATCGCCTATTGCCGTTCTTGTTTCCGTCACCGTGGCCAGTGTGGTGCTTGTGCAGGATTGGTCCGAGGTGCACATCCGCAGTGCGGCGTGGCTTGCGCTCTCGACCTTGCTAGGGATTCCATTGGGCGTGCTACTCCTGACGAGGGTTGCCGAGCCGGTTGTGAAGGCAACCCTTGGGTGTGTGATCATCGCCTTTTCAACGTATTCCCTGCTGAGCGGGAAGCGTTACGTGCTGAAGAACGACCGTCTGGCCTGGATGTTCGGCTTCGCCGCGGGAGTGCTCGGAGGCGCGTACGGCATGAATGGACCACCGGTCGTGATCTACGGTGCGCTCCGTGGTTGGAAGCCCAGGCACTTCCGGGCGACCTTGCAGGGGTACTTTCTTCCGGCAAGCCTGGTCGTCATGGGCGGCTATTGGCTGGAGGGTTTGTGGACCCCCGGGGTGACTCGCTACTACCTTATGTCTTTACCGCTGGTGCTGGTGGCGATCTTTGCAGGACGAGCCATCGGTCGGCGGATGCTCGGCCACCGGTTCCTATTTTATATCCATGGAGGTCTTACCATCATCGGAGTGGTTCTGCTGGTGCAGGCTCTGGGTAGGTAGCAACGATAGCGTGAAACGATTGCTGTCGCGTAGGCTCTCAAATACGGTTTCGCTCCGCGCGTTGGTCATCTTGTTGCCAATCGATAGGTCCCTGGCCTAGCAAGCCCCAAAGTTGGAGCGTAAAACCAGGCGCCTTTTTGGGAGTTGCGAAGGTGCGGCATCGGCCTGCGACTAAATAGGGCCAGGAAAATCCTATTGCGCACCTGGTACTTCCCTGCGAATTTGACAATGCTTGAGGCAATTGGACCGCCGGACGGAACGTTCGAGAATTCAGACTTGGACACCGCCGAAGGGCCGGCACAGCCGATTCACATTGTGTCCCGCGTGTGATCGAGATGTCTCAGGCCCTTGACACGTGGCCGGCTTACCAGTATTCTAGGCTATTAGTCTTTCACGGGTGCCAATGAGAATTCGCAACGATTTTCGTTCGTTCGTCCGATTGCGGAGCGCTCAGCCTGCGCCCCGCTCAGGTCGATATTTGAGTGTTTGAACTCGGGAAAAGGGGCAAGGAGCGCGAAAAGAATGTTTAGGGGGCATATTGGCTCAACCCATTGAAAATAAAGGATCATTATAGGAACAATTTAGGAACAATCTCCCCGAATCCATGTATCTTACTGAATCTAAAAGAGTAATAATTGAGATTGTTCCTCGAGATTAAAGTTGCGGAAAACAGGGCGGTTAGAGGAAAAATCGGGCGAAAAACCGAATTTGTTTTTCCAAAGTGCGGCCATTTGGGAGATGATCTCCTTAGCGGTCGAGGTGCCCCGCGGAGAGGCCAGAGGGACGCCGCCAGTTTATGGAGGGTGAGGTGAAACTCTCGCGGCGAGGGTTTATTGGCGGGCTAGCGGCCGCCGCAGGGATGAGGAGTTTGTGCCGGCCCTCTTCTGCAACGGCTGCAACCTCGCAAGCCCGCATTCCAATTCGTGAGTTTCGCTATTCCGATGTCAAGCTGACCGGCGGCCCGCTGAAAGACCAATTTGAGCGGATTCACGCCGCCTATCTTGCCCTCGATAACGACAGGCTGCTGAAGGTCTATCGCCAGCGAGCGGGCCTGCCTGCTCCGGGCGAAGACATGGGCGGCTGGTATGACGCAGACGGCTTCGTGCCCGGCGGCACGTTCGGTCAGTACGTGTCTGGCTTGTCTCGCTTCGCGAACGCGACGGGCGATGCGGCCACCTACACCAAAGTGCGGGAGCTTGTCGAGGGTTATGCCGCCACGCTGGGTCCGCGGAACTATCCTTATGCCAGCACGAAAGCCTCCACGACGTGGCCTTGTTACATTCTGGACAAGCTGGAAATAGGCCTGCTTGACGCACGTCAATTTGGCGGCGTTCGCTCCGCACCCGCGCTGCTTGCGCGCGTCATTCACGGGGCCTCGCCCTACCTTCCCGGACGCGTTTATGACCGCGGCCCGGAAAGTCCCAAGCAAGCGCCTTACGACGAACCCTATATTCTGCTGGAGAATTTGTTCAAGTCTTACGAAGTCACTGTGAGAAGAAATTCAGGGCGATGGCGCGCAAATACCTCCTCAACGCGGAGTATTTTGACCCGCTGGCGCGAGGCATGAACGTGCTTCCTGGCAAGCACGCCTACAGTCACGTCATGGCGCTGAGTTCTGCCGCCAAGGCCTACGAAACGCTCCATGCGCCGGAATATCTGCAAACTCTTTGCAATGCCTGGGACATGCTCGCGAACACGCAGGAATTCAGTTCGGGCGGCTGGGGACCGAAGGAAAAGTTTGTCACGCCCGGCAGAGGCGAGCTTGGAATGAGCTTGGTGGAAACTCACGATCATTTCGAAACGCCCTGCGGCTGTTACGCGCACTTCAAGCTGGCTCGCTACCTGCTCCGTTTTACGGGCGAGGTGCGGTACGGCGATGGGCTTGAGCGCGTGCTCTATAACGGCGTGCTCGGGGCAAAAGACCCGAGTGGTGACGGGCACTTCTTCTATTACTCGGATTATCATCCCGCCGCGCACAAAACGTATTATCCACAGAAATGGCGTGCTGTTCCGGCACGCTGGTTCAGGACGTGCCTGATTACTTGATCGGACTTTACTTCGCGAGCGCGAATACCATCTACGTCAATCTGTTCGCGGCTTCCGAGGTCCGTTGGACGGTGAACGGCGTTCCGGTGAGATTGGCGCAAACAACACGCTATCCCGAAGGTGGGGAAATTGAACTGCGCATCGAGGTTCCGACGCCTGTTCTATTCACGGTTCACGTGAGGATACCGGGCTGGCTTGAGTCTCCGGCCCGGCTTTCCGTCAACGACAAACCCTGGGACGCGCCCGCCGAACGCGGAACCTTTGCTAGCATCAGGCGGAGTTGGAAGAGAAACGATACAATCCAGGTCGCGCTCCCATTCAGCCTGCGGACGGAACCCGTTGACCAACAACACGCTGATACGGTCGCGGTGATGTGGGGTCCGTTGATGCTGGTCGCTCTCAGTCCAACGCCGGGAGTATCCCTGCCCCTTCCTCAGGGACTTCGACGCGCGCCTTATAACCCGGCAACATTTGAGCTTGAGTTCCGCGGGAAACGCCTGCGTTTCACGCCATTTTACGCCGTGGGAGATCAGACCTATACAAACTATCTCGTCCGAGCCTAGCGTCGCTTCCGACGGAGTCCACGGTGCGGCAAGCCAGGGAGATATCATCGGAGAGGATGAATCCATGAACAACAGGATGGACCGACGTCGGTTTATGCAAGCTGCCGCGCTGGCGGCCAGCGCAGGAGCAGGCCAGGCACAAGCCGCCGCCGGGCGTGGGCCGGAAGGTGGAGGAAAGATGCCGCGGCTGTTCTCGGGCTGCTGCGCCTATTCCTATCGGAAGTATCTCCAGCACGGGCCGATGACCATGGAGGGCTTCATTCGCAAGGCGGTCAGCCTTCGCCTGGACGGCGTGGACATGACGGGCTATTACTTCAAGTCTCTCGGCTCGGCTTATCTCGCCTCGCTCCGTCACCTGGCCTACAAGCACGGCGTCGCCTTTTCTGGCGCGGCGTGCGGCGTAAGCATGGTACAGGCGGAAGCCGCCCAGCGCGCCAAAGCGCTTACGGAAATCAGGAAATGGGTGGATGTGACCGACCGGCTCGGCGCGGCGCATCTGCGAATCTTCGCCGGGAAACTCCCTCCTGGAGCTACGCTCGGGCAAGCCGTCGGATGGGTGGTCGAGATCATGAAGCCGGCCGCGGATTATTCGGGGAAGAAAGGAATCATGGTCGGCGTCGAAGACCATGGGGGCGTCACGCAGCGGGCGGATGTCTGCTTGGAGATCATGCACCGCGTGAATTCTCCTTACGCCGGCATCAATCTTGACATCACTCACTTCATCCCAACGGCCACCCAGGACGCCTACGCGCAGATCGAGGCGTGCATTCCCTACGCCACGAACACCCACATCCGCGACGTGTTCGACGACGGGAAGCCGGTAGACATGGCGCGCGTGTGGGAAATCTTCGCCCGCGCCGGATTCCAGGGATTCATGTCCGCCGAATATGAAGGGCATGAAGATCCGCAAACAGGCGTGCCCAAGCTAATCGCCAAGATCAGGGCCTTGAACAAGAAATACTCGACCGTGTGAGAAGGCAGGGTCAGAAGATTAAGAGGATGCGCGTGAACCATTTTCTGACAATCGGAAGGCCATACGCCACACGATATTCGCAGGCGTGTTTGCTGATTGCGCTCTTGTCTGCAACCGCGCTCGGCCAGGACATAAGGCGGGTTACCGAGCCGGCTTTCCCTCCTGTCTGCACACGGTTGGCGGCCAGGCTCACGGCCATTGAAGGGGGAAAGACGCTCGCGCCGGGCGACGAGAGCAAGCCTGACACAGCACGAATTCAGCACGCTCTCGACCACTGCTCCGCAGGCCACGCCGTTGAATTGAGCCCTAATGCGAGCGACGACGCTTTCCTTTCCGGGCCGCTGGTGCTTCGAGCAGGCGTGACGTTGCGTGTCGGAAAAGGGGCAATCCTGTTTGCTTCCCGTAATCCCAGGGACTACGACCTTTTTCCCGGAAGCTGCGGCGGCCTCAGCAAGCGCGGCCACGGCTGCAAGGCGCTGATCAACGGCGATCATGTTCCCAACACCGGCGTGATGGGAGACGGCATCATCGACGGCCGCGGCTGGGCGGCGATTCAGGGCAAGAAAATCTCCTGGTGGCAACTCGCCCGCGAAGCCGAGGTGGAAAATACCAATCAAAACTGCCCGCGCCTCATCGCGCTGTCACACTGCGACAATTTCACGCTTTATCGCATCTCGCTCAAAAACTCCCCAAATTCCCACGTCTTCTATCACGCGGGAAACGGGTTCACGGCCTGGGGCGTCATCATCGACACGCCGGAGACGGCTAGAAACACGGATGGCATCGACCCCTCGTCGGCGACCAACGTTACGATTACCCACTGTTTTATCCACGACGGAGACGACGACGTCGCGATCAAGGCGGGCAACGACGGGCCGTCTTCGCACATCACGGTTTCGCACGATCATTTCTACACGGGGCACGGCATGTCGATCGGAAGTGAAACCAATGGCGGAGTCAGCCACATCCTTGCGAGCGACCTGTCGATTGATGGGGCGGATAACGGACTTCGCATTAAATCCAATTCGAGCCGCGGCGGGCTGGTCCACGAGGTCGTTTACCGCAACGTGTGCATCCGCAATACCAAGAACCCTATCCTGGTGAACTCCTATTACCCCTTTTATGGGGCTAAGCCGGACAACGAATTGCCCACTTTCGGCGAGATTTTGTTGCAGAACGTTCGCATCCTGGGTGCGGGAAGAATCACGCTGGACGGCTATAACAGGCAGCATCGCCTGGGCATCACCTTTGATAACGTCACCCTGCGCTCGCCCACGAAGATCGAGGTTTTCGCTGAACATGCGCGCGTCACGCTTGGTCCTGGCCCGGTAAATGTCCGACCCTTCGGAGAGGACGTTGAGATTTTGGGAGCCGGTGGCCAAGGGCGTCCGTACTCCTGTAAAGGCAAGTTTCCTCCTTTGCCTTGACTGGCGCGGGACTTTGCAGTATGTTGGCGGAAGATTCCTATCGAAATACCTATCATGTCATATCCGCCGCCGGGGAACGCTCAATCTCTCCGGCGGCCGGCACTCTCCGTAAGGAGGATGGCGTATGTTGAAGCGGATGTGGGTAACGATTCTTGCGGTGGCATTATCGGCCGCGTTGGTAAACTGCGGCTCGAATAAGCAGCCAGCAGCGAGCCAACAGAGCGCGCAGTCAAACACGGCGAATACGCAGGCAGGTCAGCCGTCAGGTCAGCCGCCAACTCAGCAGCAGGCGCAGGCAAGTCAGCCGCCAGCTCAGCAGCGGGCGCAGACAAGCAGCCCCGCCGCCAGCGCTCCTCGGGTGGAAACGTACGTGATTCCCGCGGGAACCGCGCTCGAAATCAGGCTGAATGAAACGGTCAGTTCCGGCACCGCGTCAGCCGGAATGACGTTCCGAGGCACGCTCGCGGCGCCGCTTGTTTGGCATGGCCAGACGGTGGTGGCGCCGACCGGCAGCGCGGTAGAGGGCCAAGTTGTCAGTGCGGATAGAGGAGGACGGCTGCACCACCCTGCCGAACTCGTCCTCACCTTGACCTCGCTTACCCTGGCGGGCGGCAACAAGACCGCTATCTCAACGCACACCTGGGCGGAGAAGGCACACACCTATAAGAAGCGGAATGCGGAACTCATCGGGGGCGGCGCGGGCGTTGGCGCGCTGGTCGGCGCCCTGGCCGGCCGTGGTAAGGGCGCCTTGGTCGGTGCCGCCGCAGGCGCGGGCGCGGGAACCGCCGGCGCTGCGTTCACCGGTAAGAAGCAGATTGTCCTCGGTCCGGAGACGCGGCTGCGCTTCGTGCTAAGTCAGTTGCTGACGCTTACTCGAACGAAGTAGTGCCACTCTTAAGCCCGGCATCTGCCGGCCCTTCGCTTTGCTCAGGGTGGGCTCTAAAGACCAACTCCGGCGGTATGATTGCTCAGCGTGGCTCGTTGCGCGGGCGGCGGAACAGTCGGAAATAAAGCAAGCCGCCGGCGGCAAGAATCAGAGAAGCAACCGGAAACGCCCAACGCTCGTCGTATCGCGCCCACGGCAAGCCTTCAGCGATTCTTCAATATTGGACGATGATGTACGTCCAGACGATGTAAGCGCCGGCCGCGAAAATGAGCGTGACGAGCGACATGTTAATGATGCGGTTGCGCTGCCGCCGTGCTTCGTCCAACGTGCAGACGCCCTGGCGGCAAAAGTAAACCCACAACGCCGCAGCGAGAAAAACGAGCGCCCCGATACGGAAGTGCCATGCGTAGCTTCCGTAAAGAATAGCGCCGAGCCCCGCTGCAGCCGAAATCGTGGCAAGACCGAGCAGAACGAGTACGACGGGCGTCAAACAGCACAAACCTGCCAGCAGGCCAGCTACAACGGAGATCAAGAAGAAGCCTTTCTTTTCGCCCTTCGCACCTTCTTCGCGGCTCGATAACCGAGGCGTGCTGCAATTCCGTTTCTGACATAACGCAAACTCCTTCACAAGCGCGGCGTACGGCGAACCCGAAGCAGGTTAGCTGCGTGTTCCGCCGGTGCGCTGCTGTGATCTTCCTTCACAGAGTAAGTATGCGCGCGGGTCAAAAAATTACACGCGGTCCGGCTCGTTTGAGCTCTCCTTGGATGCCTTGAGCTTCTTGATTTCGCCGATGTCCGCGCGCAACCGCGCCTCACGGCGAGCCAGGCTCCAAGCATAGAGCATGAATACGATCCACAGGAGGCTATAAGCCAGAAAGAGATATTTATCATTCGGGTCAGTCATAGTCGTTCGGCTCCGCGGTGTGCGCCCACAGTCAATCCTCAGCCAGTTCGCGACGAAGGTGGCTGAGATCCCTGCGCATGCGGAGCAGGGACAGCCGCCGGCGCAGCAGAAAGAAAAACAGACAAAGAAACGCGCCAAAACTTACCAGTAGCGTCAGCAGCATGGAAAACGGCAACCCGGAGTTCGGTCCGCCAAAGATGACAGGCTGCGGGTGTTGCGTCCTCCACCAGCGGATGGCCATGTAGTCGATGGGCACATCGACAAAGCCCACGATGCCCACCACTGCACTCAATAAGGCGGCGCGGCCGGGATTGATGAAAAAGCCACGCACAAGAAGATAGCCGGCGAAAAGCAGCCATAAAACAAACGTCAGCGTCAGACGCGGGTCCCAGGTCCACCAGATTCCCCAGATCGGTTTTGCCCAGAGCGGGCCAGTGATGAGCACGCATGAACAGAAGATAAACCCGATCTCGCCCGCCGCGCAGGCCAGATCATCCGCCGTCTGCGAGCGCCGGATGAGATACCCAACACTTCCCAGGAATACGAGCAAATAAGCGACGAAAGCCGTCCAGCCCGAGGGCACGTGAATGTACATGATGCGGTAAACGTTGCCCTGGCTCACATCCGTCGGGGCATAGATCAAAGCCAGGTAGAGCGCGACGAGAATCCAGAGCAATGTGACGAGCGCGTGAACTGATGTCCAGGAAGTGCGATTCATCTTCGAAAATTGGATCATTGATTCATTGAGTCACCGATTCATTTACTTCCCTTGCTCAAACAATGAATCAATGGATCAATGGATCAATGAGAAAATCAATTGCTCACTCCTCCAGCACAAACTCGAACAGCATGAACGACAGGACGGCGAAGATGACGGCAAATGCGATCAGCAATCTTACCCAACTCCAGTAAAGATTCGGCGGGGCGCCCTTGAGCGCGCCCGACGTCGCTTCAATCGCCCCAATAAAAATCGGCACCGCCACCGGGAATTGCAGCACCGGCAGCATGACCTCCCGCATTCGCGTGTTGGCAGCGACGGCGCCGAACGTGACGCCCACCGCGACGTAGCCCAGCGTACCGAAGAACACAATCGTGACAAAGTCCTTGAACGCCGGGAAGAAAGAGAAGTTGTACCACAGTGCCGCGGCGAACGTGATCACCACCTCAGCCACGGCCAGGAAAACGAAGTTCGCCGCGAGTTTCGCAAGGTAGATCAGGCCCGGCTCAACCGGCGCCAGACGTATCCCTTCGAGGCACGCGTTTTCCCGCTCGGCGGCAAAGGAACGGTTGAAACCCAGGATGCCGGCGAACACAAACGCGATCCACAGAACGCCGGGAAGCAAACGCAACGCTTCTGCGCCCGCAGGCTCAAACGCGAAGTCACAGAGAAAAACCACCAACAGGCCAAAAATGCAGACAGAAGCCAGCGTCTCGCGCTGACGCCATTCGATCCGCAGGTCTTTCACCAACAGCGTCCAAACGATTTCCAGGCTGCGCATGATTCCGGATGTGCCGCGCGATGGTCACGAGCGGGCGACTTCCGCCTCGGGCGCGCGGAGCGAGTATTCCGCCGGCGCGCTGGCGACGGGGCCGTCGTAACTCACCCTGCCTCTTTCGACAGCAACCAGGCGGTGCGCGATCGAGATTCCTTGGGCGAAGTTGTGAGTAGAAAAAGCCACGGCTTTGCCCTGCGAGGGCAGGCGGCGGAGAAGCGCCTCAAGGCTAGCGACAGCGGTGGAGTCCAGTCCCGTAAAAGGTTCGTCGAGCAGCAGAAAATCCGGCTCGTGCAACATCGCGCGAGCCAGCGTCGCCCGCTGTTGAAGTCCCCGTGAAAGGCTCCGCACACTCTGGCGAGCGCGGTCGACCAGGCCAAACGTCTCGATCACAGCGCTAACGCGCGAGCGCACGGACGACAGGCCGAACAGCTTCGCGGCAAGCACAAGGTTTTCCTCGACGGTCAAATCACCGTAAAGGAACGTCGCGTGAGACACGAACCCGACGCGCGACTTCAGTGCGACCGTCCGTCGGTCTACCTTTCGTCCGCCGAGCCAGATTTCTCCTGCGCTCGGCTCGGTTAGCGAAGCCAACACCCTCAGCAGAGTCGTCTTTCCCGCGCCATTCGCGCCGTAAATCAGAGCGCACTCACCGGCGGCGATCCGTAGGGTAACCCTCTTCAGCGCCGGGAAATCGCCAAAGTACTTGCTGACCTCGCGCGCCTCCAGCCCGGAGTCATTGTGGTTTCTGTCGGGTGGCATAGGATTCCAAGAAAGCAGGTGGAGAAGACTTGAGGATGCTGATGAGCTTCGCCTTCAGATCAAGACGCTCGCGCCAGTATTTCTTTTCCGGAACCTTCCTGGCCTCGAAAAGCTCGTCGAGGCTGGCAATGGAGTTGACCAGTTTGTCGAGCTTTGCTTGAAGCTGCTGGTGGGCGGGGTGTCCGGGGCGGACAAGGTCCTGCCGGCTCCATTCTTTGGAAACTCGGACGCCCATTGCCCACAGCAACACGAGAAGAAAACATCCGAGTAGCGGTCCGCCGAGACGCGTCATAGCGTTTGGAAGCTCTTGCACCGTTTGATCGCTGCCGGTGCCACCCCCCGAGCCGGCCGCGGCGCCCGAGAACGCGGCACCGAGCGGCACGCCAGCCTTCAGGTTTTCCGCGACGAATTTTGCTCCGCCGCTGTCGGGCTCGTTACCGGCAGGCGTGAGCAGAGGAGACCGCACGGCAAGCGTGGACGGAACGGCGTCAACCTCGAGATTGTCGATGGGATAGGGAACGCTGTCGCCCAGAGTGAAATTCTGCGAGCTGTAATCGGCTTCATAGGCCACGATCACCACCGTGAGGCCGGGCTTCAGCGGATCACGAATGAAATACTGGCCTGACGACTTGCCGGGCCGAACATCCTGCGGCAGTGGCACGTTGAGCCTGCCGACAACGCCAACCGAAGGCGTGCCGGCGCTGTGACCGAGCTTGAAGAAAAACGTGCCGCCGGGATTTACATAGGAAACCGGAGGGTTTGTGGTGTTCTTGAGAGCATAAAGCTCTTCGACCCGGACCTTCTCACCCTTGGCGCGCACCAGAAACCGCGCCGAGGAAATCCGAAAAGGCGGAACTCGGGCAGCCGAATCATAAATCTTCAAGTTCGCCGTGGCAGTTCCTTTCGCACCCAGGCGCACCGGCTGGTGGTAACGAACGCCTTGGTGAGCGGCTTCGAGCAGATAAAGATTCCCCGCCTTAATCCCCGCACCTGTAAACACAAAACGCCCGCTCGCGTCTGTGCGCGCGAGCTCCACCAGACGCATTCCGCCCTGTCCGGGATTCAGCAGTCGCACATCCTGGTCGGTTGCAGGGCGGTCGGAAGTTCCGTTCATCACTCGGCCTTGGATGCGCCCCCCGGCAATGAGGCGAAGAGGAAGGAGCATTGCTCCGGCCACAATGAATCCGCTGAGGATGCGGCGTGCGTTAGCCTGCCGTTGCCTGTCCATCACAACGCTCAATCGTTCGGAAGTGGCGATACTTCGCGCCTGTAACAAACTTGGCCCAGGAACCAGTCCTGGCCCTGTAACCGCAGTCCCATTCCGGCACAAGCGCTGAGCCCTCGCAGAGCCCGTAGCGCACCAAGCCGTCGCGACACGTTTTCAACAATATCTCAGGCTTTCGGTAGGGGAGAGCCACAGTTGCCGCAGTATTTCACCGGAACCGGGTTGTTGAAACCGCACTTCTTGCAGGCGTAGTTTGCCGGTGCTGCGGCCTTCACGCGCGCTCGGCGTGCCGCTACCTGGTTCTCGATAAAACGATCCTCCGCGCTGCCCCGCTCGAGTTCCTGAGAAGCCGCCATAAGCCGGGCGGCTTCAGCCCGGTAACTTTCGCGAAGCGCTTGGTAGTCCGTTTCGCCAATCTTTTTTGCCTGCCGCTCAAATTCCAAATCTCGCATGTTGTCGTAAACCACCATCCGGCGGCGTTTCAAATCGGCGGCGGGAGTCATGTCGACTGGCAGGACCGCCTTCCCATCGTCCTGCGTGGAAAGCAAGGGATAAGCAACGAACACGCAAAGCGCGGCAGCGATAACGAAAACTAACCCAAGGAACATAAAACGAAGCTCACTCGGAATCCGGGACTCAACGGGTCAACGAATCCATCTTCTTCATCTCGTCCTCAACCGCGGCCAGAATCTTGTCATCCACTGGCGGAGTCCGATCAGATTCTGCGGCGGAAGAAACCTTGCGCCGCCACCTTCGAACGACGACGACGACGAGCGTCAGCCCAAGGGCCAGCGCCACCCCCGGCAAGACCCAAGCCAACAGATCAAAGCCTTTAGCGGGTGGCGCCGCGAGGATCCGCACGCCGAACCGGTTCACCAGATCGCGCAGGATCGCCGGCTCGTCCATTCCCTTGGCAATGTCCTGGGTAATGATACCTTCGATCTCAGCCTTGGCTTTGCAATGCAAATCGGAACAACGGTCAACGGTGGTGGCGCAGCCGCACAGGCAGTAAACTTTGCTGCTCACCTGTTCGAGAGTAACCTTGGGCTGCGCGGCGGCGCGAGCGCAAGCTGTGGCGATCAGCAGACCACCAGTAAACGCCGCAAGCAGCGCCCAGCCACTCCTCTTGCGGCTGGCAGATTGGACCGCGCGCCGGACGTTGCGGCTAGAGAGCATTTTTCTCTTCCAGCATTTCCCACTGCACTTGGCGAATCTGCGCCATCTCGCGCTCGGCACGGCTGGGGATGAGCGCGAGCAGCGTACCGAGCACCATAATCGCCCCGCCGATCCACACCCAATCGACCAGCGGATTTACAAAAACCTCGATAACGTCCTTTCCGGTGCCTTGATCGCGGCCCGCCAGCACGACGTAGAGGTCCTCAGCAAGGGATTGATGGATGGCGACGTGGCTAATGGGTTGTTGGCTGGCTTTGTAGAACCTGCGCTGCGGCGTGAGCGTCGTGAATGCCTTGCCGTCCTTGAGAACGCTAAGGGTCGCCTCCCGGTAAGTGTAATCGGGCGTGTCACCCGAAGTGAGCCAGTCGCAGCGCAGCAAGTACGGCCCGCTCCGAAGCACATCGCCTTCCTGCATCAGGCCCTTGGCGTGCGTTTTGAAAGGGAGACCCGCGAAGCCCACGAAAATGAGCACGATACCTATATGAACAATGTAGCCGCCGTAGCGCCGTGTATTGCGAGCGGTCAGATTGTAAATCGCTTGCAGAAAGTTCTCGCCGGAACCACGCTGCCGGGTCCGTGCGCCCTTATAGAATTCGCCCAGAACGCAGGCAGCCACAAACGAGCCGAGGAACAGACTCATCCACGAATAGAGATTCCGCACACCCGCCAGGAACAGCACGCCTCCCACCAGTCCCCCGATGACGAGAGGAACCGTAAAGTTCCGCTTGAGGCTGTCGAACGACGTCTTGCGCCATGCAAGCAGGGGACCAGCGCCGGTCAGGAAGAGCAACATCAGTCCCATCGGCACCGCGACCTTGTTGAAAAACGGCGGCCCCACAGTGATGGTTTTGTGCTCAACAGCTTTCGAGATGATGGGGAATACTGTTCCCCACAATACGGCAAAAACCAGCGCCAGCAGAATCCAGTTGTTGAACAGGAAGCCGCTTTCCCGCGAGACTACGGAATCGAGCCTGTTCTCGCTCTTCAGAAAATCCAGCCGCAGGAAGAGCAGCGTCGCCGAAAAAAGAACGACGATCGAGAGAAAAACGATGAAGTAATCGCCGATACCCGATTGAGCGAAGGCGTGGACAGACTGGACGATGCCGCTGCGGGTGAGGAAATCACCGAGAATGGCAAGGAAAAAGGTAAGGATCACCAGCACGACGTTCCACACCTTCAACATCCCGCGCCTCTCCTGCACCATCACCGAGTGAAGGAAAGCGGTACCGGCAAGCCACGGAAGCAGCGAAGCGTTTTCCACGGGATCCCACATCCAGTAGCCGCCCCAGCCGAGGACGTCGTACGCCCAATGCCCGCCAAGCAGGATGCCAAAGCCGAGAAACATCCAAGGCACCATCGTCCAGCGGCGCGTCACGCGAATCCAATTGTCGCCAAGCTGCTTGGTGACGAGCGCAGCCATGCCAAAAGCGAATGGGATCGCCATCCCGACGTAGCCAAGGTAAAGCATGACGGGATGGATCATCATCGCCGGATACTGCAGGGCAGGATTCAGGCCGTTTCCATCCGGAGGAGTGAAGGGAGTCGTCGTTCCGCCGGCCGCTAAAGCCAGCTCTTTGAAGGGATTGGCGCCAAAAAAGGTGACCACGGAAAAGAAAACGCCGACGCCCATCATGAACGAGATGGCGTACGGCATGAGCTGGCGGTTTTTACGCCGATTGAGCAGGACTGCGATCGCGGCGTAAATGGACAGGAGCCAAGTCCAAAAGAGCAGCGACCCTCCCTGCCCGCCCCACATCACGGCAAACTTGTAGTAGAACGGCAAGGCTCGGTTGGAATGCGTGGCGACATACGCGTTGTGGAAGTCGTTCGAGAAAATCAGCGTCTCGAGCGACACCACGGCCAGCGTAACCATGACGAAAAACGCCAGGGTCGCCCGCCCGGCGCTCCGTGTGATCCTGACGCTACGGAGCTTCCCCCCCGCCACTCCAGCCACTACCGCGTAAATCGCGAACGCCATGGCCGCGATCAGCCCGACGCTGCCAGCTTGATTCATAAGATTCCTCTTCGGAGAGCTTCCAACGACACACGGTCAATCACAAGACGATTGACCGTGGCCGCAACACGGTCCCGTCACTCGGCACGAGCCTGCTTCGGACCTGGGGGCATGGCCCGATACTTGGACGCGCATTTGGCTTGAATCTCATCGGCACGAAAGGTCCCGTCAGCCATGTAGTCCCCCTGGATAATCGCCTGTGCCCCGCCCTTGAACGTGTCGGGAAGAGTTTCTGATCCCACGTAGACGACGGGTAGGGATTGCGCGCCCTGGGCGAGGAGGAAACGAAGTGTGCCGCCCCGGCGCGTAATCGAACCCTTCGCCACTAGGCCGCCTACCCGAACATGCTGGCGCGAAACCTTCCCGCCGGTCAGTTCACCTACCGTAACGTAATACGTTTTGCTCTGCTGAAATCCGGAGAAGGCTTCCCACAGCGCCACCCCTAGAATGATGGCGATACCTATGCCGAATTTCCATCGCCGACTTTCCATTGCCTCACCACCACGCAAGAAAATTCCGGTTAAACTAAAATTCTGCACCCTCCGTTGACCGGAGTCAATGCAAAACAGGACTTTGCACCACCGTGATTAACAAGGGTATTCTAAGTGTCTTCGAAAAACGTTGCTAGCAGCGCAGGCGGTGGGTTCTCCGCCTTCGATCTTTTGCTCATCCGGTGGAGGGTTTATGGCAGAAAACGGGGAGAAGACATCGCGACGGGACTTCTTGAAAAGCGGAATAGCGGGCGCGATGGCGCTGGGGTCGGCGCCGGGCGCGGCCAGGGGAGCGGCCAATCCCTCCCTGCCGCGGCCAAACTTCGTGTTTTTCCTCGGCGAAGGAGTGCGCTCCGACGAATTCAGCTCCACCGGCAACAACATTATTTCGACTCCGCACCTCGACCGCATCGTGAAAGAGGGAATCACTTTTCGCAACGCTTTTGTCGTCAACGCGCTCTGCCTCCCGTCGCGGGCGAGCATCTTAACCGGCCTTTACTCCCATCAGACCGGTTGCATCGACAACCGTGCCCGCAAGATTCCGAAGGATATTCCGACCATTGCCGACATGCTGCACCAAGCCGGCTACGACGTCGGCTTCTTCGGCAAGATTCACGTCAACGGCATGACCGAGCGCTATTGGGATCAATATTTCGGCATCGAGGCTGCCGGCGCGAATTACTACCGCCCGGTGATTACCGAGAGCAGCGGTGGCAAACCTCGGCCGCCGCAACGGTATCACGGCTACGTGGATGACATTGTGACCGCCCGCGCTCTGGCCTGGCTGAACCAAAAGCGTGACAAGCCTTTCTGCATGTTTTTGTGGTTCGTTGCTCCCCACGCGCCTTTCTACCGCGCGCGCCGCTACTTGGACTTGTACAACGGCGTGCCGATCCCCAAGCCCGCTACGTTTGACGACGACCTGAAGGGATACCCCGGAAAACCGTTAGCCTTTAAGGAAGCCTATAACAAGATTGGAACCACCATTCTTGGCAACGATGACCCGCGCTCGCTCGAAGAGTTGGTAAAGGACCACTACGCCGGTGTTGTCAGCAACGATGACGATGTCGGTAAGGTGATGGAAGCACTACAGAAGAACGGTACGTTGGATGACACGGCCATCATCCTGAGCGCGGATCACGGCTTTTTCCTGGGCGAATGGCGATTCTACGACAAGCGGTTTATGCACGAGCCTTCAATTCGCGTGCCGCTTTCTATTCGTTACCCGCGAATGGTTCGGGCCGGATCGGCGCGCGAGGAAATGGCTCTCAACCTCGACATCCCTCCGACCATCCTGGAACTGGCCGGCATCAAAGTTCCCGACTGGATGCAGGGCCAGAGCCTGGTTCCGTTCGTGCAAGGCGCCGCGCCCCAAACCTGGAGAAAGGAATGGCTGTACGAATATTATGAATACCCCGGTGTCGAAGAGGTGAAGCCGCAGCGGGGCGTGCGCACGGACCGCTACAAACTGATCCATTACTTCCTCCCTCCTGAAGAATTCGAGCTTTATGATCTTCAGGAAGATCCGGGAGAACTTTATAACCTCTGCGATGATCACCGCTACGCGACTCTGCGACAGGACTTAATGAATCAGATCGAGGAGCTTCGCAGGAAAACCGGAGACGTGTATCAGTACGAAGAGCCCAATCAATACGAGTTCGAAAAGGAAGAGATGGAGGAGCGATAACCGCCGAGCGCTCGCTTTCGGACGAGCCGTTTGCGGTGCAAGACCAAGCTTCCCGAGGCAAAGCGCGCATTGGGTTGGCTGCGCGTTTGGCTGATTATCACAATTTCATCGTCCGGCGGCCACGCAGGCGAGAGATACGGAGACGCATTCATGCTGCATCAACTCGATCCAGGGCCACAATGCCCCGAAATCGTCCGCATGATCGTGGAGATACCAAAAAACTCCAACAACAAGTACGAGTACGACACGAAACTCGCCGTATTCCGGCTCGACCGCACACTGTATTCCCCGATGCACTATCCCGGCGACTACGGATTCATTCCCGGCACCATCGCTCACGACGGCGATCCGATGGACGTTTTGGTGGTATCGGACGAACCTACTTTTACCGGCTGTTTGGTGGAAGTGCGGCCCGTGGGCATCCTGGACATGATGGATGAAAAGGGCCCCGACGAGAAAGTTATCGCCGTGCCCGAGGGTAATCCGCGCTACGAGCAGATTCACACCGTCGACCAGATCTTTCCTCACGTGCGCCTGGAAATCGAGCACTTTTTCGATATTTACAAGGAGCTCGAGCACAAGGAGACGCAGATCAAAGGGTGGCGCTCGCCGATGGAAGCCCGCCAGGCAATCCTGGATGCTCGCCAGCGTTACCTGGAGAAATGCGCGCCGAAATCCGTTTAACGCCGATCGCAGACCGGCACCTCCCCAACAGTCCAGCTCACCGGAAAGGTGCGGCGGAAAGTGCGCGCAAGTTCGTCACGGCCTCGACGATGCGTTCGGCAGCGTAATCAATTTCTTCCTCGGTGTTAAAGCGGCCTAAACCGATGCGAAGCGACGCGTCGGCCTGGTCGTCGGGCAAGCCAAGCGCCTTGAGAACATAAGAAGGCTCCGGTCTTGCGGACGTGCAGGCAGAGCCGGTGGAAAGCGCCAGCTCGCTGAGGCTCATGAGCAGAGCCTGCGCATCAACGCCGGCAAGGGTGAGGTGGAGATTGTGCGGCAAGCGGCGCTCCAGGCTGCCGTTCACCGAGACCTCGCCGAGCTTCATCAGAATCGAGTCGCGGAGGCGGTTGCGGAGCGCGGCCAGGCGTACACTTTCTTCCCGCATTTCCTGGCTGCAGATTTCGCACGCCGCCCCCAAACCCACGATGCCGGGCACGTTGAGTGTGCCCGACCTGAATCCCCGTTCGTGCCCGCCGCCATCGGCCAGCGGGGTGAGGGCCAGCGGCGGGCTGGCGTCCCGCACGTAGAGCGCACCCACGCCCTTCGGGCCGTAAATCTTGTGGCCGCTGAGAGATAACAGGTCCAGGCTGGCCGCCTGAACGTCGATGGGAATTTTGCCCGCGGCCTGAGCGGCGTCCGTGTGGAAGCGCACACAACGCTCACGGCAGAGGCGTCCGATTTCCGCAATGGGTTGCAGCACCCCGATTTCATTGTGCGCCGCCATGACGCTGACCAGGATTGTCTCAGGTGTCAGCGCTGCGTGCAGGCGATCAAGATCAAGCAGGCCGTCCTGCCCAACCGGCAGGTGAGTAACGCGAAAGCCCTCGCTTTCCAGCCGGTGGCACGTGTCGAGAACTGCCTTGTGCTCGGTGGGCAAGGTCACGATGTGGTTACCGCGCCCACGGCTGGCCCACGCCGTCCCTTTCAACGCGAGGTTGTTAGATTCCGTAGCTCCCGAAGTGAAGACGATTTCCTGCGGCTGAGCCCCAATCAAATCCGCAACATGGCGGCGCGCTTTCTCCACGGCGCGCTCTGCTTCCCAGCCGAAGCGGTGGGTGCGGCTGGCAGGGTTGCCGAACTCGCGAGTGAAATACGGAAGCATCGCCTCGAGCACGCGCGGGTCGACCGGCGTCGTCGCATGATGGTCCAGGTAAATGGGAACGTTCATAGTGATTGGAATTATACGCCACCTCTGCTCCCTCGCTCCGGCTCTCGCTTTCTGCGCGCCTCACGCCGAGGACGCGCATAGCAGGGCTTTCAGCTATCATTTCAGGTGAGGCGAGACAAATGGAAGAGCCGAACTACTACGAAACCCGGCTGCGGCGGCTGCGGGAACGCATGGCGGCGCGGAAACTCGCGGCGCTCTTGGTCGCGAAGCCAGTAAATGTCTTCTATCTCACCGGCTTCAGAGGAAGCGCGGGAATGGCCATCGTGGATTCTTCAGGCGTTCGCTTGCTGGTTGATCCGCGCTACACGCTACAGGCTCGCGAGCAGACCCGCACGGTGAATGTGGAAGTGGTCGAGGCGCGCGACGGTTTGCTTCGAGCCGCCGCGAAGGCGCTAAATGGGAGGCTCGGCCGTCGCGCCGTCGGATTTGAGGAGTCTTTCCTGACGGTGGGGGAGTTTAGCGCGCTGAAGCGCGAGGCCGGAGCGAGCGTGGAATGGCGTCCTTCCCGGGGGATGATCGAAGACCTGCGAGTGACGAAGGACGAAGTGGAGATCGAACACCTCCGGGAAGCGTGCCGGCTGACTTCGCAGGTGTTTCAAGAAGTGACGCGCGAAATCCGGCCCGGAGTCTCCGAGCTGGAATTGGCGGCGGAACTCGACTTCAGGATGCGCCGAAAAGGCGCGGAGGGCGCTGCGTTTGACTCGATTGTCGCTTCAGGACGGCGTGGCGCCCTGCCGCACGCCTCCCCTTCGTCGAAGCCCTTGGGCGCAAACGAGTTGGTGATTTTTGATCTCGGTGCTATACTCGGCGGCTATCGGGCAGACTTGTCGAGAACGGTCTATCTCGGCACGCCCGGTCGCCGCGTGCGAGCCCTTTATCAAGCGGTTTGGGAGGCTCAGGAAGCGGCGATTAATCGCCTGCGAGCGGGAGTGCGGGCGGAAGAAGTGGACGCGGAGGCTCGGCGTCGCCTGGCCACGCGTCGGCTGGGTCGTCTCTTCACTCATAGCACCGGACACGGTGTGGGCCTGGAGATTCATGAGCGTCCTCGCGTCGCCAAAGGTGAAAAAACGGTTATCCCTGCCCGGGCGGTTGTCACCGTTGAGCCGGGGATCTACCTGGAAGCCTTCGGTGGAATACGAATTGAGGATACGGTCCTCGTCGGCGAAGCCGGGACGGAAATCCTGACGAGCGCGCCCAAGGATGCCTGGTGGACGGGATAGCGGAAAAGACAAAACGACGAAGTCCGAAAACGATGGCAGGAAAGAACGTGCGAAGAAGTGAACCGAAAGGTCTGTGGGGCCTCGCGGAAGTGCGTGACCTGCTTGATTTGCTGAAGGAGCGCGGAATCAGCGAATTTGAGATGGAAAAGGACGGCTTCCGCGTCCACATTAAGCAGGGAAGCGTTACCGAATCCGCTCCCTTCCCTGCGGGAGGCGCCGCAGAGATTACAGCTCCTGTGGAAGTAAGACCCGTAGCTTCTGCCGCCGAGCCGGTTCCGGCCGAGGGGCAAAATGACTTGTGCGTTATTAAATCTCCCATCGTGGGCACCTTTTACGGCTCTCCCCGGCCGGAAGCTCCGCCTTTTGTGAATGTGGGCGATTTTGTGAAAAAAGGGCAAGTCCTGTGCATCATCGAAGCCATGAAGCTGATGAACGAGATTGAGGCCGAGATGAGCGGAGAAATCGCCAAGATCTTCGTCGAAAATGGCCAACCCGTCGAATACGGCCAATCGCTCTTCGGCCTGGTTGCTTCTGAGTCCGACTAGTCTTCTTTCCCTCCTGCGATAGGATATACTGCAGACGCGATGCTCCCCCGCGAAAGAGTTTTGGCCATCCTGAACCGCCAACCGGTAGACCGCCTGCCAGTGGATTTGTGGCACACGCCGGAGATTAGCGCGCTCTTGCGGCAGCATTGCGGCGTGACGGACGATCTCGCGATGTATCGCGCGCTCGGCTTAGACAAAATTGTCTGGGCGTTCCTGGATTACTACACAGCGAGTGGCGAAATCGCAGGGTCTCAGGCGGGCGCGGGTGCCGAAGAAGGAGGCAATCGCACGATGTGGGGCGTCCCGCTCAAGGACGTGTCGGTGGCCGGTGGACACTATGCTGAGTTTGCCGCCGCGCCCCTGGAAGGCTACAACACTCCGGAGTCGCTCAATGACTATCCGTGGTGGCCTAGCATCGAGCGCTTCAATTATGAAGAACTCGCGACAAAAGCGGAGGAGGCGGCCAAGGATTTTGCCGTCGTGGGGCCATGGGTTTCTCTATTCGAGATTTACTGCCAGTTGCGCGGAATGGAAAATTCCTTGATCGACCTGGTGGAGTCTCCAAAGCTGGTCGATGCGATCCTTGACCGCGTGGAAGAAATTCAAAGCGAGATGATGCGTCGCTTCTTTGCTCGGGCCGGCAAGTGGCTCGATTTGGTCTTCGTCAGCGACGATATTGCCGGGCAGAACTCGCTCTTCATGTCGCCCGGTTTATGGAAACGGTATCTGCAACCGAGGCTTAGACGCTGGTGCGACCTCATACACGCGCATGGCTTGAAGGTTTTTTATCACACCGACGGCGCCGCGCGCCTGCTGCTGAGCCCAATTCTCGACTGCGGCGTGGACGTGCTCAATCCCATCCAGCACACCTGCCCTGGGATGGACATGGAAGAGCTGAAGCATGAATTCGGTGATCGAGTGATTTTTCACGGCGGCGTCGATAATCAGTTTGCTTTGTCGCGAGGAACACCGGAGGACGTGCGCCGCGAAACCCGCCATTGCCTGGACGCCTTGGGTGCCGGCAAGCAGGGATATATCTGCTGTTCTTGTCACAACGTTCAGCCCGGCACTCCGCTGGAAAATATCCTCGCCATGATCGAAACCGTTCAACGGGCCTCCGCCGACGCCGGCCTATAACACCAATTTCACGGCATACGTAGAGCTTTCATCCAGGGTGGCGCATCCCGCTGGTTGGGATGTGTGCGGCAGTGTGAATTCGCACACATGGCACAAACCGCCATGTGCGCGCCACCCAGACCTTGCTTTACGTGTGATCTCAAACCCGTGAAACATCCCGTCGGGCCGCCGGCAAATCATCAGTTCCCTGCCCGCTTTCAGGCTCGGTCTCGCCCAGCCCCTTCGCGCCGGGCTTCGGCTTCCGCAAGCCAGCCGCGCCTTAATTCTGACTCCGGCACGTTGCTGAGATACGGTTTGACATCAAGAATGGGCGTACCGTCGATCATATCCACGCCCCTGACGTGGAGCTGGCGTCCGCTGCGGCGGAGCAGCCGAACCACGGTCAAGCCGATCGGATTGGGCCGGCGAGGCGATCTTGTGGCAAACACGCCATGAGACCGGTCGTCACAGGGCGGCTTACCCTCCAACTCATAGCCCTGGCTACGGTCGAAAACCCATACGACGTAAAGGTGGGAAAAGCCTTCGATGTCTTTGAGGCCGGCCTCAAATTCGGGAAGCACTTCGAGTATTCCCTCTTCTTCATGCTTAGCTCCGAGCCCGCGCGGAACCTGGCTGGGTTCTGCAAAAGGGCTATGAACGAAACCAATCGGGCTTAACGTTAAGGTTTGCACCGCGTAATCAGGTTAACACGCAGATTGCTTCTCCGGCGTGCCCTCGCTCGTTTCTTCGCCTCAGCCGCTGCGTTTTCGGCGCGGCTGAGGCCGTGCGCTGATACAAGGCCTACCGACTCAACTTTGTATCGATAACAGGTTGCCGAAAAACTTGTAGAGGCGGGCTTATCCCGCCATCAACGCGTTGAAAATTCAAAAGTTATGGCGACGTAAAGTCGCCGCTACAGCCTCGAAACCGGTTTTTTTCACGAACCTGATAAAAATCGCTTCATTAGCATTTTTATACGGAGAAAATAAATTCTTCTTGACAACGAATCGGGCGGTGATATAGTAAGTCGGTCATATAGAAATACCCTTACTGTAACGTACAATAATGTACCTACCGGCTGTCACTCATCGCGAGGCAGACCTGGCTGCCGGCAAAGTGGAAAGTGGAGGTCTGCTGACTGCGGTTGGGCAGCTCATGATTTGCGCTGGCATTGTAAACGAGCAGGACTTGTATGAAGTCTGCCAAAACCAAACCGTGACAGAAGAGGGAAGTCCCAATGAAAAGACAGCTTAGTTTTCTGCTCAGTCTAGGGCTGCTGTTCTACTGCGGAAGCCTTATGGCGCAAGTCGCTGGTAACGGCGTGATTCAGGGAACGATCACAGACCCTTCAGGGGCCGTCATTCCCGGCGCCACCGTGACTGCCACGAACACGGCCACGGCCGTAAAAATGACCCGGACGACGACGAAAGCCGGGTTTTACGTGCTCTCCCCAATAGCTCCCGGTGAATATACCGTAACCGTGGAGAAGGCAGGATTCCAAAGGACTGCCCAAGAGCACGTGACGGTCAATGCGCTCGCCGTCGTGGGCCTCAATATCGTCCTAAAAGTTGGAGCCGTCACCCAACACGTCACGGTCACCGCGGCTCCGCCCCCGCTAGACACAACCAACGGGACACTGGGTGTGACGATTTCGAATAAAGCTTACACCAACCTTCCCCTGGCGATGAACAACGGTCCCAAGAACCCGGAAGGTTTCATTTACCTCTTGCCTGGAGTACAGAACGGAAGCGGCTTCGTGGGGAATATCAACGGCGGCGAGGCATTCTCGAAAGAAATTTATATCAACGGGATGCCGCTCGTTACTTCCGAGCTTCAGGGAGACTACCGGAACCTCGTGAATATGACTTCAACCGAGGTGGTAAACGAGTTTCAGGTTAACACCACCGGAAGCCCCGCTTATTACGAAGGCCAAGGCGTGGAGAATTATGCTTTCAAATCGGGCGGCAACCAATACCACGGCGACCTGTATGAATACTTGCGCAACACCTCGCTTGACGCGCGCGGGTTTTTCTCCCCCACAGTGCCGCTGGAGATTCAAAACGAATTCGGTGTTAGCGTGGGCGGTCCGGTAACGCCTTTCTTAAAGAACAAGGTGTGGTTTTTCACCAATTACGATGGCTACCGGCTTCGCACCGGCGCTTCCCCCTCTTTCTACAGCCTGCCGACAGCGGCCGAAAGAAACGGCGATTTTAGCGCGCTGCTACCCTCCGAGCCGATTTACGATCCGGCGTCGACCACCTGCAATGCAGCGGGCGTCTGCACGCGCAGCGCGTTTGCGGGAAACATTATTCCTTCGAGCCGGTTTTCATCTGTGTCGAAGGTCTTGCAGTCGGAGTTGCCGGCAACGATCAACAATGCTGTCCAGAACAATTTTCTGGGCGCGCTCACCTCGGGGACAGACCAGAATGACTATACGATCCGGGTTGATGCGGCGCTTACGTCCAAAGACCATATCTATGGCGTGACTCAGTATGGCAAAAACGCGCCGGTCGGCCTCGGGCCAAACGGTGGCCCCCAACTTCCACTGCCCTATACGAGCTCACGATTCGGTTCCACGATAACGCGTCTCGCGCAGCTCAACAACGCCTTTACCATCAGCCCGACCGTCGTGAACGTCTTCGCCTTTAGCTACAATAGCTTCTATACGCCGTTCACCAATCCTACGACGGGGGGTGGTTGGGCGGCGAAAGCGGGGCTGACGGGCTTGCCTCCTGGCCAAGCTTCGGATGTATTTCCTCCGATAAACTTTGGTGGACCGAACTCCCCCACGACGTGGTCCAACAACACCTACACCCAAAGCTTTTTTGACAAGACCAATACTTACGTGTTCCAGGACAATGTGCAATTTGTTAAAGGTAAGCACAGTTTAACCGTAGGAGGGCAAATCATCACCGAGCAGGAAAACGTCGCCCAACCCTCGGCAGGCAGCACGCTATTTGGAATTAACTTCAGCAATGCCGAAACCGCCGCCTTTAACCCTGATGGAACGATCAACACGGCAACCGGAAATTCCTACGCCAGTTATCTGCTGGGAGCGGTCGACAGCAGCGGCTTCGAGCAGGATGCGGCCGGGACGATTGGCGCGCGCTATAAGAACTACGCCTTTTACGCGCAGGATGACTTTAGAGCGACGCCGAAGCTGACGTTGAACCTGGGCCTCCGTTACGAAGTTCCAAAGCCCGATGTGGAAGACTTTAATCGGATGTCCTGGTTGAATCCCACCATGCCGAACTCGGCGGTGAACGGCTTTCCCGGCGCCCTCCAGTTTGCCGGCTTCGGCCCCGATAGCTGCCTGTGCCGAACCATCGTTAAGACCCATTACCTGGATTTCGCTCCCCGCGTGGGCTTTGCCTACGAACTGAACCATAAGACCGTGATCCGCGCCTCTTACGGCGTCTACTATTACAACGCCGGCGCCCTGGGCGGCAATGCGCAAAGCGGCGGCATCAGCCTTTTGGGATACGCTGCCACACCTTCCTTTAACACCCCCAATGGCGGTATTACGCCTGGCTTTTACTGGGATAGCGGATTTCCAGGTTATACCCATGCTCCCTTCTTTGATCCCACCTTATCCACCGGCTTTAACACCACGACCGGGCCCACCGGCGGCGGGATCTCGTATGGCGACCCGTTGCTGGGAGGGATTGCGCCCCGCACGCAAAACTGGAATTTCACGGTCGAGCGGCAGCTTACACCCACCACAGTGATGAACGTATCGTACGCTGGCAGCAACAGTCATTTCCTGCCCACCGGCATTGGCCGCGGGATCTATGCGGACCAGATCCTTCCCCAATACGCGGCGTTGGGCAACCTGCTGACCGCAACGGCAACTCCGGCGAACCTCGCGGCCGCCGACGCCATTCTCCCCGGCATCGGTTTGCCCTATGCAAGCTTCAACGGAAGCATCGGGCAGGCGCTTCTTCCTTGGCCGCAGTACTCCGGAGTTGGCGATAACTTCCCCGATATCGGGAACAGCAACTTCAACTCCATGCAAATGGCCATCCAGCGGCATTTCTCAAAAGGCTTGCAGTTCCTGGTTTCGTACACGGTGGGCAAGGAAATCGATGACGCCGGCTCCAACCTGGGCGGCTTTTTCGGCGCGGGCGGCCGGACCGCGTACAACAACAAGCTCGAAAAGGCCGTTGGCTTGCAAGACATTCCGCAGGATCTCGTCTTCAGTTACGTCTACGAGCTACCGTTTGGAAAGGGCCACAGTCTGGGAAGCAGCAACAAGGTGGTCAGCGCGCTCGTGAGCGGCTGGCAGTTCTCCGGGATCCAAAGTTACATCGAGGGGACGCCAACCGGTCCTGTTGGCGCAAACTGTTTCCTCCCTTACCTTGGCAGTTGCTATGCCAACTATGCGTCCGGCTTCAGCGGCTCGGCTTACATCAACGGCAGTTATGGGAACGGGAACTTGCTGGGCCCAAATCCAACCAAATTCCTGAACATCAACGCGTTTGCTGAGCCTGGGAATTTTGCCTATGGCAACACGCCACGGACGCTGGCCTACGAGCTGCGCAATACCTGGGGCCTAAACGAGAGCTTCGACTTGCAGCGAACCTTCCAGATCAAGGAAAACCTGAGCTTCCAGTTTAGGGTCGATGCTTTTGATGCCTTTAACCGCATTCAGTTTGGCGCGCCTAACCAATCGATCAATTCCTCGGCCTTCGGAACGATTGGCGGGCAGGCTAATGTGCCCAGACAATTCCAGCTCGAAGGCTATTTCACATTCTGACCGGATTCTCCGTGTTCTCTACGCCTCTCAAGACCTAACGCGGAGGACACGGAAGGTCTCCGTGCTACTAAAGCGAAAAATCGTTGCGTCCGGCAAAGAAAAGCAGATTCCGAGCGGAGCGAGGAATCTGCTTTTGGTTGCGGCTTTGCCGCGTAGAGCAAGTCGCGCAAACCTGCTTTCCAAGGCCTGCGACCTATAGAGAAAAAAACTGTCTTGTCTGTCTCAACTGTCTCAATCGCAGTCTGATAGAATCTTCTCGGTCAGTGGTATGCGGACGATGGAAAGGTTAAGGGTTAAGAGGAGGCGCGAAGCAAAAAGTTTCGGAACGAAGCCTACCAACCCTTTAGAATCAACAACATTAAAATGTTCTAATCAATCACAGGCCGGACAGACCGGTCTGCGAAAGCGGGTGATGCCTGAACGTCAGGCTCCGCGGCTCTCGGTGACCCCGCGCACAAGCCGCTAAGACCGTTTAGGAGAGGAGACCAGGGGGTTGACCTCACGATGGATTCTGCCGGGTGTCGTGCTCGGTTTCGTTTTGTTCCTCTCAGCGGGTTGTTCAACGCAACCCGTCAAGCCCCACGGCGCTAGTGCCACAAGCAAATCGCAAACCTCACTGAGGTTGGAAGCAACAACCTACCCAGGCTCGCTTATTGGGATGCAATACGAGCCTTGGTTTACTCGCGACAACGTGAACTGGGACACGGCCGAGGCTATCCCGATTCTCGGGAAATACAGCTCCTTTGACGTGAATGTGCTGAAGCAGCATGCCCACTGGTTCGAATCTCTCGGCATCAATTGGTTGCTGATTGATTGGAGCAACATGCTGTGGATGCAGCCCGCCTGGGAAGAACAACGGGGAGCCGTGGCGCAACTGGAGAAATCGACGGCGCTGCTCTTCGATACATACGCGCAACTCCAGAAATCAGGAGAGAATCCCCCCAGGATCGTTTTTCTTCTGGGACTCGAAAACGGTCCGCCTGTAAAAAACGGCGTCGAACGGCTTGGCCGGATTTTCGATTTTATCGACGCCCACTTTCTTTCCAATCCTCAATACAAGAATCTGTGGCTCTATTACAACAGCAAGCCTCTTATAACGATCCTGTATAATCCGGCAAATCCGTGCCGCGACCTTCACCAAGCGCTGGCCAAGCATCCGCTCGTGGAATCCAAATGGACCATCCGGTGGATGGCATCACAACTTCAGGCCAATCACGCCGAAGCGTGCGGGATGTGGTCTTGGATGGACGGAACGATCCGCCAGCTTGTGACCTATCACGACGGGAAAGCCGAAGATACCGTGGTCACGCCTTCCTGTTTTGCTCCGGGCGGGTGGCTGGCAAAGACAGCAGTAGAGCGCGACCACGGCGCTCCGTATATTGAGAGCTGGAAAGTGGCGTTTAAGGCCAGGCCGAAATTTATCCAGGTCCATCAATGGAATGAATTTGCAGGGCAAAAGAAAGGCGAGGGCTACGGGCCCGGGCACCACGTCTACGTCGATGAATACAATCTGCCCTTCAGTGACGACCTGGAGCCGACCCAGTTGAGCGGGTGCGCGTATCGTGGCTGCGGTGGTTGGGGCTACTACTATATGAACCTCACCAAGGCGCTCATTTCGCTTTATCGCGGCGAGACCCCGAACATTACGGTGATGGCGCTTTCCGCGCCGTTCGAGCCGGAGGTCGTGAAGAAGCCGACGCTGCCGTTGACGTGGGAGACGCTGGGTGCGCAGCCGAAGAGTTTTTCGTTGAAGCTGGACGGGGAAACGGTAGCGAGCCGTCTTCATGGCGACAGTTACCTGCTGCACCTTCCTCGCTTGGCTCCGGGCACACACGAGGTAACGCTGGTCGCTCATGGCGCGCATACTTATTTTGACCTGAGTCCAAAGCGCGAGGCTGAAAAGTCCGCAACGCCGTTGCCGGTGACCTCAACGATCCAGTTTCGGTATCTGCGGTAATGCGAACAAAGGCTCCACGCAAAGGCACAAACACGCAAGGGTCCGCGATGCAAGCTGTAGCGGCGGTCTACGACCGCCGGATTTTTGTTATGACAGCCGTTGCTCACAGAGCGCCGCTACAGCAAGCCGCTGAATTTTGATGACCACCGTACGGAAAGGGGGAATCGCGCAAATGAGAATTTCAATTTGCCTTGCTGCATTGCTGACGGTCGGGCCCCTTCTTGCGGCAGGGCAGGAATCAGCGCCCACTCCTGTCAATAAGGAGGCCGTGAAGGTCGGCTGTCAGGTCACCAACTACACCATGGAACCGGGCCAGGTCGATCAGGCGATCGTTCTGAAAGACCCTGCCGGAGAGCAAACCGTCTTATTTGATATTACCGAAGGCGGCGCCATGGTTTCGCTCAAGTACCACGGCACTGAACATATCTGGGGATATAACGGCGGCGGCCTGTTACAAATGGCCTTTCATCATGCCGCCAAGGTTGGAAACGAGTATGGCGACTACAATCCCACGGAGGCTGGCGACGGCTCCGCCATGTCACCCGTGACCGGAGTGGCCTGCCAGGGGACGGACTCCGTGGACATCGTCACCATGATGCTCGATTTCAATCACAACAACGCCTTCTATCAGCATCCGGTGATCGCGGTTTGGGGCGGGCGGGTGAACGAAAGCGTTCCGCTGAGTTATTTCAGCCCCTACACGCTCGAGACCCGCGCTTCCTGGGTGAGTAACCCGGCAGGCGAGCCGCGATATTACCTCCGGCTCGGCGAGCGCTTTACTCATCTCACTGACGAAAAAATCGGCGTCTTTGATTACGACTTTGCCGACTATGAGCCGTGGAAATTTGACGTTCAAGCTGTCAGTCCGGAGCATTGTCCTTGTTCCTCTTCGAGCACGAATTACATGGCCGGCGGATGGTATCAGAACGAATCGCGGACCGTCGGACTGGCAGTGGCGATGCCGAGCAGCAACTTCCCCGGCGGAAAGGTCAGCGGCGGCTTTAACAGCGATTACCAGTGGCGCAATCGAAACTTCCACCTGGGCGCGCACGGAACGCTGGATGGCATCGCCTCCAAGCCTTTCGTCTGGTACGTGATGCCAGGTCCGTGGCAGAACGCGCTCGGCTTTGCGCACCAATTTGGAAAGCAGGGAGAGGAGCATGGAAACTAGAGCACACTCCGACCAAGAAAAACGGATTCGTCGTCCCGATAAACTACAATCAGGGCGCGGAATGACGTCATTCCGACGCCGAGCGGGGCGAGGCGGAGGAATCTGCTTTTCGAAGTGGCTTCGCGGCGCTGCGATTGCCATTTTCTTCGCGCAAACAATCACTCGCGCGCAGACTTTTCCGGACGTTCGCTGCCACGTGGAGAACTATGTCGCTCAAGCACAAACGGAATGGCAGGTTCCGCCGCCTTCTCATCCACTCCAGGTTGTCGTGCTGCGCGACCCGGCCGGTGAGCAGGAAGCTCGCTTTGATCTGACGCACGGAGCCTCGCTGATTTCACTTCGATACCACGGGAAGGAGCTCTTCTTCGGTCACGGCGCCGGCGCGAATGTGAGCATGTTTGTGATCCGTCACGGAACAGAGAGCGAATTAAAAGGGTTAAGCCCGTATTGGTCGTCATTTCATCCCGACCAGGGAGATAGCAGCATGGGTGTGCCGGCCACGGTGGCCGGCGTGGCGTGCCATGGGCAAAGCACCATGCGCGCGTTTGCGATGATGGTTGACGGAGCCGTGGACAGCTCGTTTCAGCGTCAGCCGTTGATCGGAGTTTGGAAGGGACGAATCAGCCGCAACTTTCCGCCGGGATACTCAACTCCTTACACGATCGAGACTGATGCGAGTTGGGTGCGCAATCCGGGTGGCAGCCCGCAGTATTATGTGAAGCTGGATCAGCTTGTCGTGAACATTCGCACCGCGTCTTCCGGGCCCATGCAGTGGTTTTTAATGGGATCCGCCCCCTGGAGCTTTGACCACGACATCAGCGACCCGAGTTCCTGCACTGAAAAAACTCCCTGCTCCAGCGAGAGCACGTCGGTCATCGCCACCGGCCGCTACAAAGATTCCGCCCATACCCAAGGCGTGGCGATGGTCGTGCCAACCCGAGCCTGGGCCACCCGCAAAGTCTACTTAACACCCGGCGTAAACGCATACGGCGGCGTCTCCGTCGTTCGCAATCGACCCTTCGGCGCGGTTCTGGTTCACCCGCTCCACGGCATCAGCGGATTTCATTTCACTTGGTATCTGTGTGCCGGAAGCTGGGATGCAGCAAGAAGCTTCGCGCACGAGCAGGCGCGGTAGTTTGCCAGGAGTGACAAATTGAAATTCAACGTACTGGGTTTAATCGCGGTCTCCCTGGTATTTGTTTTTTGTGGCGCCACGCCCAGGAAAGCAGCGTCGCACTCGGAGACAACGATTTCGATCCGCGTGGATAAGACGGAAATTGGCGAAGGGCAGAATGTTGTCGTTTCCGCGCTGGCGCGGAGAACCGATGGAAAACCCGCGACAGGAATTATGCTTCACGGGCAGGTTAACGGAAAGGATTGGGGAGCGGAGTATCCGACGTTGCCCTCCGGCGTCGCGCACTTGCTGCTTCCTCTGCCTGAGACTGGCAATAATTCCATCACGGTGACTGACGGCAATCAGGTCTCCAACGCCGTGACGGTGAAGGTGCAGCCACGACGCTTTCGGATCGTCGATGACCCCAACCATATTGTCATCATGGAATACGAGACCTGGTTCGGGCCCGGATACGCCCAGTGGGGCAAGCAGGAAGCAACTCCGATCCTCGGCTTGTATAGTTCGCTGGACCCGCGGGTGCTGAGGCAGCAGGCGCTCTGGTTTGATGAGATGGGCTTCAACGCGGTCGAATTGGACTGGACCAACAACCTCACGAAGCCCTTTCCGAGTCCCGCCGCCAAAGAGTGCATTACAGCCACGAATCGGCTGCTGCAGGTTTATTTGACGATGGCGCAGCACCCTAAGATCGTCTTCCTGGTTGGGCCCGAGCACAACCTCTGGCGTAACCGGAAGGACGTCTATGCTGGGCCTTGGTTCAAAGAGCAGATGAATTTCCTCTACGACCACTACATCAACAACCCGAAGTATAAGGGCATGATGCTGGCCTACGAGGGAAAACCGCTCATGCTCCTCTACCTCAACGGTCCTCGTATGGGACCGCCTCCCGAGATTCGCGACCCGCGGTTTACCATTCGATACGTTGGAGCCTGGCTGCAGACGACGCGCGAGGAAAAATATGGCGTATGGTCCTGGTACGATCAGACGCCCACGCCCACGTATTACAAGGGCAAAGTGGAAGCTCTGACCGTATGCGATGGTTACCCTGCGACGCATCCGCCTGCAAAAGGAATGAATTACTGGCTCTCGCAGGCTGCCGGAGGGAAGAATTACGGCGAAACTTACCGGACTCAGTGGCGGGCGGCTTTCAAGTACAAGCCGCACTTCCTCTTCGTCGACCAGTGGAACGAATTTGAGCCTCCCGACCAGTACAACACGAACCTGAGCAACGACATGGAACCGACTCTCATGACGGAAAAGGATGATCCGAGGCCTAGCGGCTGGGGCTTTTACTATTTCGATCTCACGCGGGAGGAAATCGCCGCTTATCACCGCGCTCTTCGATAACCCACTAGAGCTGGCTCTGAATTTGCTGGAACTCCTTCAGTGCGCGAGCCGCTTGAGTGTTCTTCCCCTCGCTCCGGTAAACGCGCGCCAACAAGTACCAAACTTCCGCCAAGTAGGGATCTAATTTCAGCGAATGTTGAAAATCCTGCTCAGCTTCCTTCGGCCGACCAAGGCGCTCTTCAATCTTCCCGCGCAGCAGAAGCAGTTTCGCCAGGTCCCCGGAGTTTTTGAAGCCGGCTGCAACTGACTCGGCCATCTCGAGCGCAAGGTCAGACTGGTGGAGCGCCTCCGCGGCGTCGCCGGAATCCAGCTCAATTTGCGCAAGCGAGTAAGGAGCAAGAGGAAAATTCAGGTGATGGCAGTTAAGGACGTCCACGGCGTGTTGAAGGTCTCTTCGCGCCGCCGCGTTGTCTCCCATGCGCCACTCCGAGAGGCCAAGATAGTACAGACTGTGGTCATCGTTCGGCTCTCGCGCCAGAACGGCCGCAAAATCCTCCCGCGCCTCAACCCAACTGTCTCCTACAAAGTCGAGGCGTCCCTGAAGGTAAAGAGCCATCAGATCGTGGGGATTAAGCCGAAGGGCGCGTTGCAGGGCGTCGGCGGCGAGCGTCTTTTGATTCAGCAAGAAGTAATCAACGGCAAGCAGGGTCTCCGTTTGGCTTGTGTCATTCAAGCGCGCCGCCCGCTCGAAACTTCGAATGGAAGCAAACGTCTTTCGCTCGTGCAGCCGCAAGACGCCGCTCCAAAACTGGCGTTCGGCAGATGGTTGCACTGCTTCGAGAAGACGCTCTGCCTCGGCGAAGTTGCCCGCGGCGATTTGCGCGCGAATCTCCGACCAGGGGAGAGCTTCGGCTTGCGGAAGGCTCAGGCCGGATGAAAATGTGGCGGAGGAATCTCGCGGATCGCAAGGACCCGAAGCCGCGCCAAAGGTGCAAGCCACGCAGCTCAATACTCCAGCAACAGCCGCCAGATAGCGTGTTGCTCGCTTTGAATACATGCCCACTATAAAATGTTCTAGTGCTACCGGCGTTGGTCGCGCTAGCTTCAACGGATCGGGTGCAGGCCGCGACTTTCCCGGGGCGCGAACTTATTATAGCTTGCGCCCCGTATAGCCGGTAGTACGCGACAACGCATCGATTCCCAAGAGGCTGGAATGAATCGCGCACTCAAGTCCCAGCTTGGAGTTCTCATCCGGAACCTCACAGCTCTGGTGTGCCTTGGGATATTTGTATCTACTTACTTTCACGAAAGCACTTCCCCATTGCGTCGCGGCTGGGCCGAAGACCAGCGTCAGCCGCCGGATCTCGCCCGCGCTGAAGAAGCCAAATCCCCGCTTCTGGCGGGCGATTTCACCGGCGCTCTTCGCACTCTGCCCGGCGAAGTCCTTTCCTACCCGGGGGACCCGCGCTTTCCCTATTCCCTTGCTACGGTTGATCTGCGTCTCCGTCGTTACACGCGCGCCATTCCGTATGCCGAGATGGCCTGTAAGGATGATCCGGCAAGCGTTCGCTACCGCTGGATGCTGCGGATACTCACCATGCTCGCCGGAAAGCCGCTGAGCAGCATCCCTCTTGAATATCGCCTGGTCGTTCCTCCGCAAGCACCGTCGCCTATCCATTTCGTGGATGTCACGAAATCAGCCGGAGTACAGAACTTTGCCCTCGGCCGGGGCGTAGCCTGGGGAGACTTTGATAACGACGGGCGGGACGACCTTCTCGTATGCGCTGAGCGCAGCCCCTTTCGCCTGTTCCATAACCTCGGAAACGGAAAGTTCACCGAAGTGGCCGGCAAAATGGGCCTCGTGGATCCCGTCGGGCTTGGCTGTTACGCCGCTAATTTCATCGACTATGACAACGACGGGTTCGAGGATATTTTTCTCACCAGCAACGGCTGGGGCGGTGTGAACCGCCTGTTCTTGTTTCACAACGACCATGGCCGCCGCTTTGTGGATGTAACGCAAAAGGCCGGACTCGGTGGTCCAATCAATGCGTTTGGCACGGCTTGGGCGGATTACGACCGGGATGGGTACGCTGACCTGGCCGTGGCGACTGGCATCGTCGAGCCGGCGGGGGGAAGAATCAGGCTTTATCATAATGATCGCAACGGGTCGTTTACGGAGGTAGGTCTGAAGGCTGGGCTCACCAAGCGAGCACATTGGATGTCCGTCTGCTGGGGCGATTTTTTCGGCAACGGACTGCAAGACTTATTCGCAGTTAGTTTCGACGCTGGCTGTACGCTTTATCGCAATCTTGGCAACGGCAAGTTCGAAGATGTAACCAGCCGAGCCGGCATTCGTTGTCCGATCGCGAGCTATACCTGCGACGTATTAGATTACAACCAGGATGGGCGTCCGGATCTGTTTGTATCTACCTATCCCAAAGCCAACATGGGGTCTATGATCGCTCATGTCATCAGTGGCGCACCCGCGCCACCCCGCGACCGGCAGCTTTTGTTTCGTAATAATGGCGATGGGACGTTTACGCGGGTGAGCGAAGCGGTAGGCATTACGGGGCTGCATGGCGCGATGGCATCGCAGGTAGGGGACGTGGACAATGACGGGTATCCGGACATCGTCCTGGGCACCGGCAATCCCGCCCTAGATTGGGACGAACCGAAAGTGCTCTATCACAACGACGGCCACGGGCACTATCAGGACATCGCCGCTTCCGCCGGACTCGTCGACTTCGGAATGCTGCACGGGATGGCGTTCTCCGATTACGATGATAGCGGTAATCTCAGCCTGTACGGCTCGTTTGGCGGCTTCTATTGGGGATCGAGAGAAGAAGCGCGTCTCTTCCGCAACCTCGGGTGCGGGAATCGCGCGCTGGAGGTCAAGCTGGTGGGAACACGCTCCGACCGGGATGGCATTGGCGCCCGGTTGGTGGCAACAACGGATGGACGGAAGGTTTATGCTTGGGAAGATGGAGGATCGGGCTTTGGCAGCATGAACTCGCGAATCGTTCACCTGGGGCTGGGAGCAAGCCGGCAGATTGAAAGTCTGGAAGTTGATTGGCCGAGTGGACTGCATCAGCACTTCGCCAATGTTCGCACCGGGCAGCGAATCGAGATCACTGAGGGGAGGCCGCACTATCGCGTGCTGGCTGTTTTTCGACGGGATCGCAGCCCGGCCCCGGCGCACCCAAGGGCGAGCGCTCCGCATGAGTGACGTGAAAGCGCGAATCGGAAATTCGTTATTCAACCCTGCTGTGTTGGTCGTTCTCGGAATGATGGCCCTTCAGCTCCTTCTGGGAACCGGCCAAGCAACGGCTGCGGGGCAGCGAGCCGAGACTCCGGTCTCCGACGGGGTTTACGAGCTTCCGAATACGCCTAACGGCCCGCAGGCTGGAACCCGAGCGGAATTGGACGCATTCGGCCGCGTGATGGAGGCGAAAACTCCTGCCGCTATCATCGCAACGGCTGAAACATTTGCGAGCGAATACAAGCAGTCACAGTTGCTGCCACTGGTGCGGCTGCGTGAGATGCAAGCCGAGATGGATGCCAATTCTTACGAAGGCGCCGTTTCCATCGGACACGAGATGCTCTCTAAAGATCCCCGGAATCTTGAGGCCTTGCTTCTGATGGGCAGTATCCTTCCTGATTTTCCACCTCGATATGCGGCCCAGCGTGAATCCATTCTGGGCGAGGCGCGAAAGGACCTTCAATCCGCCAGCCAACTCTTGCAAACGTTTCACCTGCCCCAGGGCGCTTCTCCGGAAAGATTTATGATGAACAAGCGCGGAATGATGGCCTCGCTTGCTGAAGCTCAGGGGTTCGTGGATTTGGTTGCAGGACAATACCGGGATTCCATCGAATCCTACAAGCGCGCTCTCGCCCTAAGAGCCGACCCTTCTGCGGTTACCGCACTCCGTCTCGGACAGGCCTATTACGGCGCCGGTGACTTAGGAAACGCGCGCGTGGAACTGGAGCAGGCTGTGCGATCCCCTTCAACCCTGATCCGGCAGAAAGCAGCAAGCCTTTTGAGCAAAGTGGAAATATCCGAGCGGGCAACTGGCAGATCGGCTCACGAGGCGCAATATCCATGAGTGGCGTGCGGACGATTTCTATCCGAATTGCGGGGGCATTTCTCGTCCTTGCCATGCTTGGATTTACTTCTTTAAAAGCCCAGTCGCCAAGCGAAGATGCCAAGGCATTTGCGAGCGCCCAGAATGCCATGAAAACCGGAGATTATCGCGCCGCCGAGCAAATATACCAGCAGTTCTTAAGTCGCCATCCCGGAAATGTAGCAGCGGAGGTCAACCTCGGATTAGCTTACTATTTGGACCACCAATATGCCGAGTCAAGCACACACTTGGTGAACGCTCTGCGGACCAATCCAAACTTGTTCCCCGCACTCATGGTAGGCGGGGTCGATTTCATGAAGCTTGGGGATACCCACAGAGCCGTGGCGCTATTGCGCAGGGCTCGGCAACTGCGCCCTGCCGATGAATATGTGAATCACAATCTCGCCAGTGCCGAGTACTTGGCCGAAGACTACCCTGACTCCTGCGCGGATTATTCCCATTACCTCAGCCTGCCCGGTCGGAACAAAGACACATTGAGTTGGTATGGCTTAGGAGAAGTGTCGCTTATCTTGGCACAGCGAGCTTCCGAGCGGCTCGGCGAGCTGCCACCAACGAACCCCTACCGACTCCGCCTTCTGGCGCGAATTTACGTGGATCAGCAGGAGTGGAGCCTTGCGCTGACCCGCCTGAAAGAATTGGAGGCCCAGCCGAAGTGGCGAACCCGGGCGCGCCTCGAGATCGGCGATGCAGAACTGCTTCACGGAGATTTCGCCTCAGCGGCCACGGAATTTCGCAAGGCTCTTACTTCGCGCCCTAATTCGGCTCGTGCCCATTACGGACTCGGCGTAAGCTTGCTTCTCACCGGTCAGGTAAAACCCGCGTTACAAGCACTGCGGCAGGCCGTGAGTGACCCGTGGCTGTTCGCGCATCCCGAAACGCTGTCGTCCCAACTTGCGGGCCGCAAGCTGCTAATCCAACAGATAGAAGGAGCAAAGAACGGTTCGGCGCTTGTGGACGCGTATCTTATGGCAGCGGCGCAGGGGACTCCAAATGCGGCATTTCACGAAGCGTACCAGCAGGCCGTTCAACAAGCGTATCGGACAAATGAAGAGCGCCTGCAAAGACTTCTTCGCAGTGCGCCCTCGCAGCAACGCCTCATGAAGCTGGCTGCGGACTTTCTGGAAGAAGGCGATGTGGACACTGCCGCCGAGACCTTAGACCACGTTGAAGGCGGCGGCCAGCTTGCTTCTCAGCGCATTCTGCTGGCTCGTGTGAGTGTGGACCAGGAGAACGCGCTGAAAGCGGTACGGCTGCTCCTGCCGCTGTGGAAAGCAAACGAATCTCCCGAGATAGATTGGAGAATATCCACACTTTTCCGGCGCGTTGCGGAATTGGCTCTCAATCAGGTACTCATGGTCGCACCGGATAGCGTTGATGCGCACTTGCTGAAAGCTCAGGTTGACAACGCGCACAGTCACACTGGCGCGGCAATCCGAGAATTTGAACTGGCCGCTACGCTCGCGCCAAACCAAGCCGAAGCCTATTTCAGACTCGGCGAGGCCTTGTGGCGGGCGGCCCGTTTTCGGCAAGCGATCTCAGCCTTGCGTGAAGGCTTGCGGTTGGACAACCACAACGCCGCTGCTTATTACGAGGTGGGCGATAGCTACGTCAGCTTAGGCCAAGCGCCAGAAGCATTGCCCTTTCTCGTTGAGGCGCTAAAACAAAACCCCGAATTCGTGGCAGCCGCAAAAGACCTTGGGATGATCTATCTGCATCAGGGAAACGTCCGCCGGTCTCTCGCAGTGCTCAACCAAGTCGCCGTGCTTGACAAAGATGGCTCCATACACTACCTGTTATTCCGGGTGTACTCCTCGCTAGACAATAAGACGGAAGCCGCCGCTTGCCTCAAGCGATTTCAGGAATTGAAGGCTGCATCTCAAAACCGGGCGCTGTTTAACGCGGAGGTCGCGGCTCGGCAAGAGAGAGAAACCGGAGTTTCCGGCCATTGATCCTTCACGACATTCCCCAGGGTCTTGCGCAAGGTCTCCCTCGCGATGGCCGCATGCGGTGGCGGCAACCAGAAGAGCACACCCAGTTCGTCCCCGCCGGGCGCGCCTGCCGAAACGTACAATGTCATAGTCACGGCCACGAGCGGGACAATCTCGCACCAGACAAGTGCAGGTGTCGTTATCCAATGATCTCGTCGCGTGGTGCCATGCTAAAGGACTGCGCGAGTTGAACGCCGTGAAGTCCTTTTGGGTACCGCTTTCGCGAAAGCGCGGCCTCAATAGTGATCGGGGATCGTGTGTATGGAGGGTACCGGAGAATGGATCGCAGGACATTTAATAAGTTGGCAGGGGTGGCTGCCGTAGACACCCTCATCGGGAGTGGAGCCGTGGCCGCGGGCGCTCAATCCGCCGCTTTCACCGGCGGAGGCTCAATCAAAAACCCGTGGGAAGGTTACATGCTCGGAACCGCCTACTATCCCGAGTGGTGGCAGCCGGCTGAGTGGGAAATCGACTTCCGCCAGATGCGGGAGCTGGGGATCAACACGGTCCGCATGGGCGAGTTTGCATGGGGAATCTTCGAGCCCGCGCCCGGAAAATTCAAGTTTTCCTGGATGGATGAGGCCATCGCAGTGGCAAACCGTCACGGCATCCGTGTGGTGCTGGGCACTGGAACGGCTTCGGTTCCACCGTGGCTTTACCAGTTAGACCCAGACGTGTTGAGCGGCAACGAGCACGGGTCTTACACCTACGGCGGACGAAAAGGTTACAACACCAACAGCCCCAATTATCTCGATGCGTGCGCTCGCCTTGTGACCGCATTGGCCGAGCATTACGGCGACAACGCGGGAGTGATCGGCTGGCAGCTCGACAATGAACCCGGCTATCCATTTCAGGGCTTCGACCCGGATTCGGAGCGGGCGTTCCGGGTCTGGCTGCAGAAACGCTACGGAACGCTGAAAGAACTGAACCGTGTGTGGAACGGCGCGTTCTGGAGCAACGAGTACACCGATTGGTCGCAAATTCACTTCCCAACAAACTCGGCCGAGGGCGGTTGGCAGCCAGCTATTACGCTCGCCTATCGCGAGTTTTTTTCCGATTCGTTCCTGAACGATCTGCGCAGACAGGCAGAAATTCTTCGCACAAGGACGAAAAACCAGTTCATTTTTACGAATTGGCCGGCTCCAACATGGTCCGTCAATGTTTACACCGCTGCGGCGGAGTTTTTGGATGCAACGGCATGGGATAACTACGTGAGCGCGCCGGGGCTAAGTGGATTCCGCCACCAATATACCGCTGGTTATCTCAGTGACTTTGCCCGCTGCGCGGGACCGCATCAGCGTTTTATCTGCGCGGAACAGAATGCCTACGTCCCTCCCAACGCCCCGCACGAGGGGCTGCGCTTGCAGGCTTACATAGACCTCGCGCATGGCGGCCACGGGCACTTCTATTTCGAGTGGCGCCGTCCGCTGGCTGGCAACGAACAGTTCCGGCCGTCTTTCATCAAGGGATTCAACGGCGCGCTGAATCCGGCCGCACCGACATTGCATAGGATATGCAAGGAACTGTCGCGCATAGGACCACGGGTGGCGAAAGCGACCACAGAAGCGGACATCGCAATTCTTTTCGATTTCACGAATCAATGGGCGCAAGGATTCGGGGCGATCGGCCCCACAGAGACGCGCTACGACAGCGAACTCCCACGATATTACAACGGCTTCAAGGTGCTCCAGCGCAACATCGACGTGATCCCCTTGTCGGCGGATTTTTCCCCGTACAAGCTGATCCTCGCTCCGAATTTGCGTCTTGTTGACGACGTCGTGGCAAAGCGCTTGCACGCTTTCGTGACCGCCGGTGGAACTCTAGTGCTGAATGATCGGGCGGGCACGCAACACCAGGACAACAGCATGAGGCGGACGCTCTCGCCCGGACCGTTTGCGGATATTGCGGGCGTGAGTTCCATGGCCATGCTCGATTTGGTTGAATACAATGCGCGGTGGGGCAACTTTGAAGAGAGCCTGGAAGCCCAACTGGGTATCGTTTTCGCCGGACACCAAACCGTCTTCAGGCCGCGCACCATTGTCGAATCCCTCACTCTTCACGGCGCTGAGGTGCTTGCTACCGTCGTCGGCGCCGGAGAAATGTCAGGGCGCCCAGCAGTGACCCGCAGTCGTCATGACGACGGGTGGGTATTTTATGTCGGCACAGATTGTGCGGACGATGCGTTTTACGAGACTTTGGCGCGTTTGGTCGGAGCGAGCGCGAAACTTACCCCGCTCATTCCTGCGCCATATGGGGTTGAAGTGACCAGCAGGCAAGATGCCGATACAACCTATTATTTTCTGCTGAACCTGACCATGGAAACGCATGACAATATCCGTTTGCCAAAACCGATGGATGAGTTGATCGGTGAACGGAGGGCTATTCGTCAGGTTTCGCTGGAGCCGCTCGGCGTTGCCGTCTTAGCGGCGAGCTGATCGGGCCGTTATGGACAAGCAGCTTTCTCCTTTAACCCATTTCCAAAATCACCGCCGCAGACCTGGCAGGAATCGTGACCGTACCGCGTGTTGGCTTAGTCTCCGGCTCTTCAGGTGTCACGATGACGAGCCGGCGCGGATTAGTAATCTTGACCGACGCGGTGATGCCACGGGAGGGGCTCTGATTGACCACCACCACGGCCCGCTCACCGCTTGACGTAAGAAACACCGAGTAGAGGTGATGAGGCTTTCCGTCGACCGTGACTTTCGCGCCAAGCGTGTCCCGGTACTCGGCGTTCCACAGCCACCGTGTGTATCGCTTTCTCAAGGCGTCGATTTTCTTGCCGTATTCGAGCGTCAACGGAAAGTTGCTGAGCCGGCCCTTAAAATTGTAGGGCTCATAGCTGATGATGTAGCGATACATCAGGAGGCGGTTGAGCTTTTCACGGTCATCGAAGCCGGTGATAGCTACCATGAGCGGCGCGTGAGAGTCAAGGTAACGGCAGATCGGCGTGTGCTGATCCCCGATGCGAAAATAGGACAGAGGGTAATGCTGGATCACAATGTCCTCCGGCCCTTCTCCGGCAAAGAGAAAATCCGGATTGTCATTCGTGTCTGCGTTCAAGGCTTCAGCCATCGGAATGTCGCCGTTATAGACAAATGCCGGGACCGGATGCCCGTGGTCGGCCGCAAAACAGTACAGCGCGGGCCCGTGGTGACAAACTTCATCATAGAGGAAGCCCGCGGGCTTGAGCGCAACGTCCTTCTTGAACAGGTCGGCGGCAATGCGAAGATACTCTTTGTCCATAAAGCACATCACGCCGAAGCGACGGTTGTTGATACCTGCCAATTGTTCGGGCGTGTCATAGCTATAACCACCGGCCTCATACGGAATGCCATAAGGGTCTTTGGTGTCGTACTTGTAAAGCTCGCGGCGGTACCACTTTGTTGTCATATCGGCCCATAGGAATTTCCCGAACAGCACGATGTGAACACCCTTCTCCTGGCACTGAGCGATGGCGTCACGCAGTTCGTCCGTAGTCCCAAGGCGCGGGTCTGTATCCTGAGTCGGGTTGCCACGGTCCTGGCCGCCCTTGTTCCAGCCAACCAGTTGGATCGCCGACACTCCGTTCGCGGCGCATTCGTTTCCGAACTCAGGCAATTGGTCATAACGGTAACGGAGCGAATCTTCAGGAGAGTTGATCTGGAGTTGCTGCCAGGAATGCACCTCGTTCACCCACTCGGGGACAGTACGTGGATGAAACCAAGTTTTGCGCCAGGCCTTGTACAAATCGGCGCCGGCTTGCCAATCACCCTTGTAACCTTTCAGGACGATGGGTGTGAACTTTACCGTAGATTTTGGTGCGGCGAAGACGAAATGAACGAGGCGAAGCTCCAGGTGGACGGGAATTCCGGAGATCTGGTCCTCTTCGGGAACAAGATCGTAAATGGATTCCAGGTCGCCGGGTTTCTGCTCGAACCAGTATTGGACCAAATACCGGGCCACGTGGTCGCTCACCTGGACGTAGAGCCCCTGACCGATACTTTGGATCAGGCAAAAAAGGCTTTGATTGGAGCTGGCGGTTTGTATCGGGGACATATCGCCCCAATAACCCTTTTCGTTGTTGAAATGTGGATGAATTTGCTGCGACTCAAGATTGCCGTACCACATGTGCCGGCGCCACATCGGGGTTTTGGGCGTGGGTGCGCTGAGGTCTCCGAGGTACGGGTAGCCAACGGTATTAACCGGTAGCGTGCAATTGTTAGTCAGCGACGATTCGAAGGTCAGCGCGCCGTGATCAAGCGTCGCTGTCGCAGTGAACGTGATGGGCAGAACGCCCGCGTGCTCACTCACAAGATGACTCCATTCAAGATGCACTTGATTGCCCGATTTCTCTACCTTCACGGCGCGCTGTTTTTGACCGAGGATGAAATTATCGTGCCGCTCGGGAAGCGGCACCTGCATCCGGAACGACACTCCGAGTTCCGGGCGCCGGTGCAGCGCCCAATTCGTCGGTTTATATTCGAGATGGATGATCGCGCCCGAGGTAGGGTCGAACGCGACTCGCAACTCCGAATCCTCCAGGACAACGCCGGGTGGGTCCGGCGGATAGCCACGGTCAGCGCCCTTTTCTGACCGTGGATCTTTGCTTGCGCTCCCAAACCCACGGTCAAGCGAAAGCGGGTTGACCGTGGCTGCGCCTTCGAGTGGAAGCGCCGATGCCATGGCCGAGCCTGCGAGCCGCTTGAGAAGCGTGCGCCGGTCGGTCTTTTCAACATAAGATTCGTCTGACATGGAGATCGATAACCCCCTGCTTGTCCGGTAGCGGAACTCGACGGCGAAGCCGCCGCCGGTTATCAGACCACCCAACTTTAGCTCAAGACGGGAACTGGCGCTCCATGGCGCTTCGCGCCGAACTTACTGCGGCTGGTAGCCGCCGAGAGCAATTTTCTCGCTGTGGACCACACTTCAATCTTCCCCCTAGCCAAAAGGGGACAGCGAGGTGGTGCAAACTCGCAACGAGTTCACAAAAGCGAATCCACTGTGGATACCGAGACATTTTACAATAGCGGCGGATGTCGCCGGCACCGTCAGCTTGATGTTGCCGCCCTTCAACACTCACAGTGGCGTCCATTTCCCTCGCCGACGCGAATGGTTCCTCATCCAGCGACCGCCCAGTGTGGTCGTCATCAACGACCGGAAGAAACAGCGTTACGGCGAATGGAGCGAGGCCCAGTGTGCCGGCTCCGCACAAGATAAGCCAGGGCGCGAGAAGTACGTTTAGAACGACCATGAGGAACACGGAAAGCTCATGAGGATTCTGGAGCGCGGGCACGCCAACGGCTCTTGCGCCGCTCATAAAGCGACGCTACAGAGAAACGACATCACCCGATGCTGCGATCCTCTGCAGATTGCCACTCAGGGATGTGGCGTACCTGTGCGACGAGCGGCATCCGCGTGAACGCTAAGAGCGACGCGCGGCTGGAAAGCCAGCTTTCGGACAAACAGACAAGTCGCTTTGGCGCCTTCTCCGTCGCGGACCTGCACGTGGAGCAGCGCCTGGAAATAGGACGTCGTCTGGTCCTTACCTGGATGATTCCCCAGGATTCCTGCGATGGTTTTCATGCAATCTTTCGTGCATGCGAACTCGGCGGCAGCTTCCGTTCCGATCGTTGATATGCCGGCAAGCACCATGATGTAATGTCCCGGCGTTACTCCTGGAAGCAGACTGATCAGCGCATATTCGCCCACAAGCGCTTGGGTCTTTGGGTCTCGCTGCAACCTATAAATAGAGGGTTGGCCTGGCCCCGGGTAGCGGTCTCGAATTTCCAAGCTGCCCATGAAGTCCGACCGCGAAGCTTCCTCGAAAACAAGATCCGCTCTGATCGGGAGAGTGCGAAGCACCGAATCTTCCAGGCTTGCTCCCAGGAAGATCACGTTGGAGCCGCGGATCTCCTCATAGGAAGTCACGCCGTCGCGTTCGATGTCGAAATTCTGATCTTCGTCTGACAGCAATTGAGCGACTCTGGCCGCCGCGACCACTTCTCCAGTGCCAGTGTAAGCGTCAAAGTAATAAAGCGGACCCACACCGCTCGGCAGAGGGCCGGTACGTTCTAAGCCTGCCAGACTCGGAACCTTGGCTCCGAGCGGAAGAGGACGAGCGGCGGCTGCGAAATAGCGGTAAAGATCGCCTTGCGTACTCATCAAAAAGAGAGCGTTGCTGTAAATAATCAACGTGGGCGTGGAAGCGGAAACAAAAGGGCCCCACAGACACCCCAAAGAGGGAGGCAACGCTATTTTTCCTCCTGTCGATCGAGCGTGGACTACAGGGCGTCGTAAGACGCTGATTGCTAGAGCGAGAATCGAGATCACAAGAATCAGAATGAATCCTTGCCTGCCGCGCAGGGAAGAGGTGAGGCTATGGCGCGGAAGCATCGGCGCGGCCACCGGAAGAGGTGGTTTATCGCCCTCCTCATGAACACTTTTTCCGGCATAACCCGATTCGAATTGCGGCGCGTAGTGGCCGACTGGGATGATGATTCGGACCGGATCACGCGCTCCTTCTCCGCTGTAATACTCTTCCAACTTTTTCCGCAGCCGCTGCATTTGAACGCGGACCTTATTATCTGCTCGCGGATCAAAATCCTCCGGGCATTTCAGGGCCTCGGTGGCGATCGTGTATTCCTTGATTTCGGCGCCGTGGCCGGAAACTGCCGCTTCAACCAGGTACTTGAGAATGCGGCGGATGGACTCCGACTTTGAAAGCGTGTTGCTCTGCAATAAGCTTTGCAGGGCTAACAGCTTTTCGTCCGACGCCGAGTCTCGTTCGCGCGGATCGCTATTCATCTCGGAAACACTGCCCCATATTTTACCCCATGAATAACGAACCTCAAAACACCGCAAATCGTCACTTTGGCTATTTACCTTACCGTAACATTACGTAACCCAAACCGAGCTTAAAGCGAATCTGCGTCCACATCTGTGGCGTTATGAATTAGATACTGCAATCGAAGGGGCTGGACAGCCAAGCAACCGCAAAGCTTCAAATGTTACCTCATGTACCTTTTATTTCTGGCCAAGGAAATATAGTGAAAGAGTTGCTGAGAAACTTGTGTCGCTTGTCGTTACAAAGGCCGATGCTTTTGATCGGCCCGAGAACCTGTTCTGAGTGAGGTGAGGGAAGTCTGGTTTTCATTGTGGAGACCAAAAGCAGGCGCTCATGTCGCTTCGCGACATCCCGGAGGACGGAAATAAGGGCAAGAATTCCTTACTGAATACAAAGGGCTTAGCCATTGTTTTTAGGGCAGATTCCTCGTTTCGGTCGGAATGACGCACGAAGAGCTCGGAATAATGGAGTCCCAGGCGCTTTTCAGCAGACGAATGCGGGCATTATTCGTGGTTTCTGTTGCTTGCTCTCGGAAGGTGCGATTGTCGAAGCGCCTTGAGGGCTTTCCTGATGAAACTAGTAGATCTCCGAGTAGACGAAGGGCAGCATTGCTGAAGTAAACTGCGTGCCGTAGCCCTCGCGGCATGACCACGTTAGTTTCTCGATGCGAAGGCCCTCAAGCAGCGAAATGAATCGTGGACGAAGGAGATTACAATGCAAAAGAAAACCAGGCGCATGTCGCAAGAGTCGAAGTACGCAGGTATTGCGCTGGCCGTTGGAATGCTGTTCTTGCTCTTGCCTGCCAGAGCGCGCTGTCAGGCGACCGGGACGATGACCGGCGGCGTCAAGGATCCAAGCGGGGCGATGGTTCCCAAAGCTGCTGTAACTATGACGAACGAGGCCACTAAAGCACAATGGACCACTGTAACCACCAGTGCCGGCCTGTATACAGTTCCCAATCTGCCGCCCGGAAACTATGATCTTGCGGTCAGCGCATCGGGTTTCAGGCAGTTCGTTCAAACCGGAATCACGGTGACCGTAGGGAGCACGGCCACGGCCAACGTGACACTTCAAGTTGGGAAGACATCGCAGACGGTCCAAGTCAGTGCCAATGCTCCGTTGCTTCAGGCAACAACCTCGGAGGTCGGAACGACTGTTCAAGGCAGATTCATCGCCCAATTACCCCTTCAAGTGCCGGGTACGATTCGCAACCCCGTCCAGTTCGTCGAACTGACCCCGGGCTTCTCAGGCACCATGGTCAGTAATCCGAGCAGCCAACTCTCCTACAAGGTCAACGGCGGACAGGAGGGAGGCAGCGACACCCTGGTCGATGGAGCCAGTATTTCGCTGACTCACCCTAATCTTCAGATGAACTACGGCATCAGCCCGGACGCCGTCGGAGAATTCAAGGTGATCACCGGCTCCGTTCCGGCTCAATACGGGCGTTTTACGGGCAGCGTAACAAACCTCGTGCTCAAGTCGGGAACAAACCAGATCCACGGCACGGCATACGATTACGTTCGCAATTCAATCTTCAACGCGAATGGGTGGTGGAATAACTATCGCGACGTCAAAAAAGCGCCGGACACTGAGAACGACTTCGGCTTTAATGTTGGAGGTCCGGTATACCTCCCTAAAATCTACGACGGCAGAAACAAGACCTTTTTCTTCTTTAACACGGAGGAGTACCGCTTCACGCAAGGGAGCTACAACAATAGGACCGTGCCGGACACGGCTTGGCTAAATGGCGATTTCTCAAACCTGCTGACGCCCACCACTTCCCTCGGCGTAACGTATCCTGCCCATCAGCTTTATAACTACACCACCTGCAATCCGGGGCCGTGCCAACCCTTTGTCAACAACCAGATTCCGATCACCCAGCTCGATCCTGTGGTTAAGAACGAATTCGCGTACATGGCGAAGCCCCAAAACAGTAACATTTACAATAACTTCCTGGAAGACGCTGTCACCAAAACCCAGGTGAATTCGTGGAGTCTAAAGGTGGACGAGTACATCACACCCAAGCAGAGCATCAACGGTAGCTGGGCTTACGAAAACGTGCCTAAGCTCGCGACGTCGAGCCTTGGTCCGGTCTGGACAAGCATAAACCCGACCCAATATACCGATTACGGACGCTTGAATTACAACTACACATTTAGCCCAACGGTGCTGAACTACGCCAATTTTGGCTTTTCCCGCACGGACCGGCACGAACAGAACATGGAGCCCGTTCTGGGTCAGAACCTGGCGGCGAAAGTCGGATTGAAAGGGGTTAGTGCAGCCCAGCTTCCTTCGATTCTCCCCAGCGGCGTCACTGCGACCCCTGATAGCGCCGATTCTCTGTTCATCGATAACGGATACGAGGTGGATGACAACTTAAGCTGGATGAAAGGCCGCCACAGCCTGATGTTCGGCGTGGACATTCGCCGTTTGGAGTTCAACGTAGCCGAGCAAGCCTATACTTCCGGACGATTCTTGTTCGGTCCCAATCAGACTTCCAATTTGGGCGATCCAAATTTCGATCCGAATTCCGGGTTCGGCTTTGCCAGCGCGTTTCTTGGAGCAGCAGGTACGGCTTGGGTCCCCACCGCTCAGACCATCGGCATGAGAACTCGCTACTACGCGGTCTTTGCCCAGGATAGCTTCAAAGCAACCAAGAAGCTGACGCTGAACTACGGTCTCCGTTATTCGATTCCCACGCCGATCGTCGAATCACACAATCGGCTCTCCTGGATGAATCCCACTTTGCCAAATCCCGGCGCCGGAAACCTTCCTGGTGCGATGGAATTTGCCGGATCAGGACCGGGCCGAACGGGCCTGAGCACGCCGTTGAGCACTTATTACAAGTCCCTCGCGCCGCGCATCGGGCTTGCGTACGCTCTCACTCCAAACACGGTCATCCGCGCCGGTTACGGAATATATTACTCGCCGATTATCGTCACCGGCTTTGCCGAGGTCGATAGCGCCGGCTTCTCCAATTCGTGCCAGCTCACCTCGGGTTCGAGTACCCAACCCGCCCTCATTCCGGGGCAGATGACCGGCTACCCGTGCGCGCTGCCGCCTTTCATCAATCCCACGCTCACCAACGGCAGGACAGGAGGGACACCGCTCTATTTGATGACCAACACAGCCATTCCGGGCATGGTCCATAACTGGACGTTCGATGTCCAGCGGCAGTTAGGCAACAACCTTATGTTGGACGTCGGATACGTGGGCTCCCGCGGGTATCACTTGGACGGGGAAACGGCGGCTCCTAACCAAGTGAATCCGAGTTACTTGTCCTATGGGCCGTGTCTGAATGTGTTGATTACCCAGCAAGCGACAAACCCCGCCTGCGCGGGCCAGCCGGCGGTGGCAATTCCCTACTCAAATTTCCTGAGTAACTGGGGCAGTCAAGCCACGGTCGGCCAAGCCTTGCGGCCCTTCCCTCAATACGGGGATATGCTCCTGGACAACGACCTCAACGCCAACCCTCTCGGTTACTATGACTACGATGGTCTGCAAATCCAACTGCAGAAGCGATTCTCGGCGGGGTTAACGTTGCTCGCCAGTTACGCCTGGCAGAAGACGCTGACGAACTCTGACGGCGCTTACCCGCCGGAGGGAGGTTGGAATAACCTGGCCCAGGCCGGCACTCAAAACACTTACAACCAAAGAGCCGACAAGGCTCTGAGCGCCCATGACGTTCCGCAGTCGTTCGTGTTGGCTTATACTTACCAATTGCCGTTTGGGAGTGGCAAGCGCTTCCTGAATAAGAACCGCGCGGTCGACGCCGTCGTAGGTGGGTGGACCGTTTCGGGGATTCAAACGTACCAATCCGGCTACCCGGTTTCCATCCGATGCTCCAGTACCTATACCAGCGGCCTCTTCGTTCCAACCTTGGGAGGCAATCCGCCATCCTGCCGCGTCAACGTTGTTCCTGGCCAGCCTGAATATCTTTCGAACCAGGGTCCTTTCAACTTCGGCACAACGAAGGCATTTAATCCGGCCGCATTTGCCGAGCCGGCTAACTTCACTTTGGGAAACGCCGCTCGAGTCACAAACATCCGAGCGTGGCCCAATTTGGACGAAGACTTCACAATCGAGAAGATGTTCAACATAACGGAGAGGGTCAACGCGATCCTGCGGGTGGACATGTTCAATGCATTCAACCGAACCACGTGGGGAGGGGCCAATAACACCGGAGGGATCGACCTCGTCGTGACCGACCCAAGTTTTGGGCAGTATACGACTGCGAGCGGAAACCGCACGATGCAGATGAGCTTGCGGCTTTCGTTTTAGCGGCTAGCTGCGCAAACATGGCGTTACAACGCACTCCATCGGGGCACAGTTTTAATTGTGCCCCGATACGAGAAGGCTCCGACTGCCCTGGTACAATTAAACCGAGATGGTACTCGTCCGCGTCCCGATTACCAAAACGAAGCGTACCTGGAATATGATGAATGCCGGATGAAATCTTCTGGTCTCCGCTTCTTATTCGCTCTTGGAATGGCGATCTCCCTGTCAGCTTTAGCGGGTGGTGCGCCACTCCAAACCAACACCTCTGACGTGGAAGTGCAACAGCGCTTTCGGGCAGCTCTCCAGGCGCAGCGAGCGGGTAAATTGGAGGCAGCCGCGGGAGAGTATCAAGCCGTGATCCGGCTTCAGCCGCACCTGGCGGAAGCTTACGCCAACCTCGGTCTCATCTATTACTTGCAATTGAAATTTGAGAAGTCCGTCCACGCGCTTGCCAAGGCCACCGCGTTGAAACCCGGGCTGCGCGGCACGAACCTGTTTTTGGGAATGGATTACTTAAAGCTGAACCGGCCGCGAGCCGCCCTTCCTTATCTCAAGCGAGCAGTTCAAAATGAGCCAAGAAACAAACAAGCCGCACTCTCCCTTGGCACGGCTTTATGGAACTCCGGGCAACGGCTGGCTGCCCTTCGGCGGCTGCGTGCGACTGCCCGTGAATTCCCAAGAGATGCGGATGTGCTTTTCGCTTTGGGTGAGGCATATCAAAAATCAGCCAACAACGAACTTGATAAGACGCTCACGGAAGCCGGCCTTGCCACGCCGCTTTACGAACAGGTTAGCGGCGACATCTACGCAGAACAGCGAGCTTGGGAGAGAGCGATTGTGTGCTACAAGCGGGCGAGCGAAGAAGACCCGCAGTGGAAGGGCGCCCACCTCGGCATCGGCACGGTCCTCCTTCGCGAGGGGAAACTGAACGACGCTGGAAGCGAATTCAGGCAAGAACTGAAGATCGATCCCGCCTCCTCGCGCGCGTTGGCGCGCCTTGCAGAAGCCTTAATCCTGGGAGGACATTCCAGTCAGGGTCTGCAGGCTCTCGGCAGGGCCATCCGGATTGCGCCGGATCAAGCCGCGCACGCCCTGGGTTTACCCGCACCACCTCCTTCGGAAAGCAAGCTCGGCACAGCCGGAAGCCGCTACGAGAGCTCACTTCCCGCGCTTGAGGCCGCGTCGGCCAGCGCGGCACGCAGTCTCGCTCTGGCGGCGTGGTACGCGCAATTGGGTCCGGCAGCGGCTTACGAGACAGCATGGAGGGATTTCCGCGCTCGCGCGCCTCACACAAGATCCTCCGATCCTTACCAACAAGCCTTGGCTGACTTTGACCAGCACAATTTCGAGGCGGCGGAGGCGAAACTCGTCCCTCTGCTTGCGGCGAAGCCCAACGATGCGAAAACACGCCACCTTCTCGCCAGGACTGATGAACATCTGTCGCTTGCGGTGCTGTCCCGAATGTTCCAGCTTGACCCCAATTCTTACCGCGTCCATCAACTCCTGGGCAGACTTTACGAGTACCGGTGGCAATCTGAAAAAGCGATCGCCGAATACGAAACGGCGCTGCGATTGCACTCCACGGTTTCTGGCGTTCATCTCGCAATCGGCGAGGTGCTGTGGAAAGAGGAAAAGCTGGAGCCGGCGATTGCGGAATTCAAAGCTGAAATCAAGCTCAACCCTTACGACGCACGCCCTTACGCAGAAATCGGAACCATTCTGGCTACACGGCACGAATCCGAACAAGCTATCCCTTACCTCACCCGGGCGATTCAGTTGCAGCCGGACATGTTGCTGGTACATAGGTATCTGGGCCTCGCTTATTTGCAGCAGAAGAACTATGCCAGGGCGGAAGAAGAGTTGAAGCAGGCTCTTCCGATCGATCACGACGGCGCGGTTCATTATCTCCTTGGCGCTGTCTATCGGGATTTAGGACGCCCCAAAGAAGCGATCGCTGAAATGGAGGAGGCACGCTTACTCCAGGCCAATTCGGAACACCGAGCCGAAGTAAAGAACGAAAGCGCAGCGAGCTTGAAGCCTTGAGGATTTCTGATCGCTCCGTGATGGAAGCGCCGATCCTCTCGCGGCGTCGCAGCGGGCCGCAAGCTCGATCTGAGGCTCACCATCGCCGGCTTGTCTGGCATCTCGCCCTCCTGTTTTTTCTGGTGCCGTGGAGCGCGTGGGCTCAGAGTTCACATCTTCAGAAGGGCCTGGAGTTGGTTCGGCAAGGGCGTTACGCTGCCGCCCTGCCCGAATTTGAGCAGGTCGCGCACGCCCATCCGCAAAATGCGGCCATCGAAAACGTTCTGGGCATCATCAATACCAAGCTTGGACATGTGCAGGCCGCGAACCGGTACTATGAACGGGCCATCAAACTTGCCCCAAAGTTTGAAGAAGCCCATAAGAACCTCGGTTTCAATTACCTCACCCAGAAGCACTACGTCTTCGCGGAAGAGCAACTAAAAATCGCCACCTCGTTGAATCCTCACGACCCCTTTGCTCACTACTATCTCGCGTTGCTCTATCTCGCAACCCGTGACGACCAAAAGGCTGTACAGCAACTGGCGCCGTCGCAAGAGCTTTTTCAGGACGATCCTCAAGCCTCCCTTGCAATGGCCGAGGCGTGCCTCCGCTTCAATCAGACGAAAGCCGCCCTACGGTTGGTGGAGACCGTGGAGCGGCAATCCGCCCTTTCACCTCCTCAGCAGTACCAACTGGCTGTGTTACTCTTCGAAAAGCAACTGTACCCGCAAGCCGTCGAGCTGTTTCGCCGGATGGTTGAAGAGGACCCCAATTCCTGGACGAACAAATACAACCTTGCAATCGGGCTGCTCCGGACCAAGCAGCCGGAGCAAGCCGTGTCGCTGCTCGAACCGTTAGCGGCTGAGCGCCCGCAAGACGCCGGCATCTTGAGCTTGCTCGGGATTGCCTACGAAGCCGGCGGAGAGCCCGCCAAAGCCTTGCACGCTTACAAAGAGGCAGTGCGGGCAGACCCGACAAACCCGAATCACTATCTCGAATACACGCGCCTGCTCATGGACGCGGGCCGCTTGGACCAATCGGAGAGGCTGATCGAGACGGGATTGAAGCTTGTCCCGGACGCCTACGCTTTGGAGGTACGCTTGGGGGCTGTGCAGATGATGCTGGATCACTACGGAGAGGCCCGGCAGGACTTTCAGAAAGCGATTGACAGGCATCCTGAAATTCCGCTTGGCTATGTCGCACTGGCGCAGTCGTACCTACGGCAGCAGCAAAATCAACAGGCAGCGGATGTGCTCGCCGCGGCGCGACAGAAGCTGCCGAATCAGTTTATACTCCAGTATTTCTACGGCCAGACCCTTCTGCGACTGGGCCGAGATAGCGACGCCGTGCAGATTCTGAAAGAGGCGGTGGCTCTGAAACCCGAAGCCCCGAACGCGCACTTTCAGCTTGGTAAGGCCTATCTGCAAGCCAATCGGTTGGACGCAGCCCGGACCGAATTCGAGCGAACGATTCAGTTGGCTCCGCAGGACGCCAACGCTTACTACGAACTCGCCAGGATTTATTCCAAGCAAGGCGAGACTGAAAAGGCTCGCCAAATGGCGGAACGTATGACGCAACTGAAGCGAAAGCAGTACGAAGCCGCCTTGAGGGCACAAAGCGCCTTGTTGAACAGTACGCGATAAAGAGAAAATGCTGAACTCTTACAACCTGCTGTTCACGTTCGCCGTCGCGGCAGCGTTGCTTTCGCTTCGCGCAGTTTTGACATTCGCCGCGAAAGCGGCGGCTCAGGAAGCGAAAACGCCGCTGTCGAGCAGCTCCAGATCGCGCCAGCCCGCGACGGGCGAACAACGCCGTGACGACCTTCGGGCAAACGACGCGTTTGCCCGAAGCCCAACGACGGCATCCATGCGCCACTCACGCCTCTCACGGGCGAGACGCCCCTGCCACAGCGCGCCACGCTACCCTCTTTGAAACGTAATCTCCACATCTACTCCCTCGATGGAATTTGGGAATCGAATCCGCAATGTTCCGTCCGCCTCATCCGAAGGTTGCCAGAAAACCGGGTTGCCAGCCACGAGCGCCTTTTTCGGCTTGCGAGGCAGCGCCATGCGGACTACAGCCTCCGTCCCTTCAATTCCCTCGGCGCGGAAACGGAGCGCATTGTGGTTTGCAACTTCGCCGCTGGTGCGGCACGCCGCTGCAAGAACGCGCGGCTTGTCTTCAGTGTCGGCGTCCAAATCGCGGAGAAAAGTCCGCTGCCCTGAGCTCAAATAAACGTTTTTGACAATCGGCAGATTCGCCTCGAAGAGGTCAATGTAGCGCCCGCGCAGGGATTGCGCTGCTGTTTTCGTAGAGAGACCATCGAATCCGGCGCCGATGACATATGGACCTCGCCTCAGAACCAGCGTCCGGGACTCGCGCCACGCAAGGCTCACCGCCTCCGCCGCAGTCCGGATAGCCTGAGTTACGTGCCGGGCGCCTTCCGGGTTGTAGCTCAAAGCCGCTGGCGATTCAGAATCCCATAGGACAACTCCTTTCCCTACCCGATGCAGTCCCGTGGAATGCGTATTTAAGTCCAGCGTTTCGAAGAGGTGAAGGCGAGGTGCTGCATAAGCATACGGAGTGGAGTTCCACCACTCTCGCACAGTGTTATAAGGGTCCTGATCGTTGTCGATCATGACCAGCGCGCCACCCTCCCGAACCCATTTTGCAAGCGCGTTATGAAAGTCCGCACTTGGAGGCTTCTGTCCTTCATAGGTGAGAAGAAGCAGGCGATAAGGATCGAGATACCCATCGCTCGCGGAATATTCAATTTGCACCGGCGCCAGCGGCACGCCTCGCATCAGCGGCGGCAGCGCCAAACCATAAAACGATCCGAGATTCGCGTCCGAAGGATGCGGGTCGCCGCGTTGAAACATCATGGTATCGGAGATCAGGATGCCCATGCCTTGCGTTCCGCACTGCTCCCAGCGAATCGAGTGTGAGGGCTGCCGCATGTCCCTCAGCGCGCGGATCACCACTTGAAGCTCCGTCGCGTAGTCCTGTGGAATCAGAATACGTTTCACCGGCGAACTTGGCCCCTCCTTAGCCACAGTATGCGAAGGATAGCCGTTTCCGGATTCCAGGGATGACACCATCCCTCCGGCATTTCCTGCGGGCTCCGTGACCGGATACTTGTGACCGAAGACGCGCTCCGGCCATGGCATGATTTCATATCGCCAGGCTGCCGGATGCAGCAAACACGCTGTCATGGTGCATTCCCAGTTCTTCCGGTAGTCACTCCAGGAATGGTTTGGATCGTCCTCGACGGGATCATTCAACAGCCATAAGGCGCGGCCCGAGACTCGCGAAAAGTTAAGCGTGGCGCCGTATTCCAGAAACGCTGTCTCGAACGTCCTTTCCATTCTCTTGCCTTCGTAAACGTTCGGTGTGCGTGCTGTGCCGGTCCATACCTGAGCGATGTATCCGTCACACTTCACTTGCTCCAGGGAAGACTCCGGGCTGACGATTCGCCAGTCACTGTAGTTTGGGAGCGAATGGCTCGCAACGTAACAGGCCACGCTCCGTCCCTTCCCATTCGCATAGCGATGCACAAAGCCGAACGCTTCGGAAAGTGCGCGCCGGTACAGATAGTACTTGAGTTTCGAAGCCCGGTACTGAGCGTCCGGAGAGGAATCCGGCGGCCGCCACGCCTCACCGTAGTAAGCCTGCCACTCGCGCTTGAATGCCCCAGAGTAGCCGGAACGTACCCAAAACTCCGGCTCCTCCAGGAAGATCGCTTCGGCGCCGGCGTCGATTGCGCTCTTAAGGCCAGCCGTGATAAAACGCACATAAGATTTGGTCGGGACCATGTAGTAGATGGTTGCGCCGCCTCCGGAGCCGTGGCTAACTTTTTCGCCAAAGCGGTCTGTCTGAGCCTCATCTTCATGATTTTTGCCGTCAAACTTGCCATCGAGATAGTTTTGGTATCGCCCCCACGCGATTCCGGTCATGACGTTGGTGCGATAGCCGTGAGAACGCCATGAAGCGATGCGCTCGGGCAATCTGTTTCCGATGCCGTAGACCATTACCGCGTCCGCGTTCAGGTCGATGCGCGGCGACCAGAACGCCCCCGACTGAAACGTGAGGACATCTCCAGATCGCGCGGAACCTCGTTGCGCAACACTTCGCCTACTGCCTTGAGATCGGCTTGTGGCTGGTAGCGCCATGGCAAGCGCTTCTAAGAACGACCTCCTGGAATATTTCATACGACGGCCTTCTCCTCTCGTTGGACTCGCGGACGTACCGGCCGAACTATTGCCTCTCTTGGAACGTAAGCCGTGCAGGGATTCCTACGTGAGGAAAACCATGACGGCCGGCGTTCCAACCGCTGTGTACTGGCCGGTGAAACTGAGCCTGCCGGTTTGCCGATCCACGCGAAACGCGGCAACGTTGTCGGAGCGCTGGTTTAACGAATATATAAAATTACCCGATGGATCAATCGTGACGCTGCGCGGGTAGTCACTCTGGGTCGATTCCTCGGCCACGTAAGTCAGTTTACCGTCCGGTTCGATGGAGAAGATGGTGATCGTGTCGCGCAGGCGGTTAGCGCCGTAAATGAACTTCGCATCCGGCGAAATCCTGATCTCGGAGCAGAAGTTGGTTCCGACAAAGCCCTTTTGAAGGGTTGAGATCACCTGTTTCTGAGTCATGTTTCCGGTGGATTCAGCGTAGTCGAAGACGACCACCGCGGAACCCTCCTCTTGAATACAGTAGAACCAGCGGCCGTTCGGGTGAAAGACAAAATGCCGCGGGCCGTCACCGGGCGGAACGGCGATCTCGTGAGGATTGTTCGGGGTCAGCTTGCCTTTTTCTACGTCGAAATTCCAGATCATGATTTTATCCATGCCAAGGTCGGTGGAAATGACGCGCTTTCCGCTGGGATCGACGTGAATCATGTGAGCGTGCGGCGCATCATGGCCGCTAATGGCAAAACTTCCCGGCGGCGCGCTCGTGGCGTGCTGGGGTCCGACGGGACCTCTGTCCTGTTGAACATCGGTGGCAGGGCCCAGTCTGCCATTGGCAAGGATTGGAAGCACGGCCACACCTCCTCCGCCGTAATTGGCGACAAGAACGTAACGTCCGGAGGGATGGACGCTGATGTAGGCCGGAATGCTGGCTCCCGAGCTGACCGTGTTGAGCTGTGTGAGATGGCCATTTGACGAGTCGATGGCGTAGGCGGTGACGGCACCGGAAGATTTGCCCTGGTAATGCGCAAGCTCGTCGGAGGAATACAGGTGCGTCTTGGAAGGGTCGAGCGCAAGCCACGACGGGTTTCTGGGATTGGCAAACACTTCGCGCTGCGTGAGCGCGCCGGTTTCAGGGTCCATTTCAAAAAGATAAATGCCTTGGCCACGGGCGACTTCGCCTTCCGGCCCTAGGGAACTGTAACTTCCTATATAGACCAGCCGCGGCTTTCCTGAGGGTTGCAGCTGCTGTGCTTCCCGCGTTTCTTTCACTTGGCCCTGTTGACCGCACGCGATCCCCGAGCCAGCTATGGCTATAGCGGTGGCGCTTTTCAGGAAATTGCGGCGTGACGGTCTGGCAAGGCGGTTGTCGAACATCTGCGATTCATCCGATGACATGGTAATCCTCCTTGGTTAAACTTGTACGCGGGGACCAAACGCGCAATAGGAATTTCGACAGGTTTTGTTTTATAAGAACTTGGCCTGCGTTGGCAACCTCAAAGTTGGAGCCAAAAACCTGGCAGCTTGTTAGGAGTCGCAAAATGGCAGCCGACCGTCGGGGACAGGTAGTGAAAAATATCGGGAGGAAAAGGTGATGAGCAGAACAAATATGTTTGGCCGGCGACAATTCGTCACGTCCGCATTGGCAACGCTCGCGCTTGCGCGGCACAGGGCGTGGGGCGCCGCGCTCGCCGCCCCAGCCGGCGAGCCAGCGCGATTCCGGCAGGACCGTTTCGCCGTCAGTTTTTGGGTTGACCCGCCGGCGGACGCGCACATGGACGAATACTACGCGCAGATCGCGGCGGCGAACTTCACGGTAGTGATGGGCGACTTTGGGGCGACGACGACGCAAGCCGTCTCGCGGCAACTGGACCTGTGCGGCAAGTACGGCTTGAAAGCGGTGGTAAATCTGCCGGGCTATTCCGGACTGCCCGCCGGCGACATCCAAAGTGAAAACGCCGCCGGGCGGTTCGCAAATCTGCCGGGCTACGGCGGCCCTCGCACTCCGGGCATCGTGGCCACGGAGAACCGGATCAAACAGGCGGACCAATTTCCCGATCATCCGGCCTGCTGGGGTTATCGCATCTGGGACGAACCGAGCACGGCGCTGTTTCCTTATCTGCGCTTCATGGTGGAGCATCTCAGAAAGAGACGCCCCGGCAAGCTGGGCTTTATCAACCTGCTTCCTACCTACGCGAACGATCAGCAACTGGGCGAACACGGCAACCAGCCGTATGAAAAATACGTCGCGGGCTTCGTGCGGGAAGTAAATCCCGACGTGCTCTGTATGGATCACTACCCGTTTATGCAGCCGGGGCGGGATACGCGCGACGCGTATGCCGCGAATCTGGCCGTGCTGCGCAAATACGCCCTGTCCCGGAAGATTCCCTTCTGGAATTTCTTTAATGATATGGCCTTTGATTCGCACTTTGATCCCACCGAGGAGCAAATCCGCTGGCAGATCCACACCTCGCTGGCATACGGAGCCAAGGGAGTGCTCTATTTCTGTTACTGGACGCCACCGGAATTCAAGGCTCCGGCTCTGCTCACCCAGACGGGCCGACTTACGCACCACTACGCCCAAGCGCAGCGCATCAACGCGCGCCTGAAAAACTGGGGGCCGACCCTGATGCAATTGACCAGCACGGCGATCTACCGCGTGCCGCGCGGCGCCGATCCCGCGCCGATTCTGCGAGGCGCCCCGCTGCAACTTCAGCCCGGACTGACGCCCGGGAATTATTTGATCGGCGTCTTTAACCACGCCGACGGCCGCACCGCGGTGCTCCTGACCAATTATAGTTACGCTTACACCGCCTGGCCGGCGGTTAGCTTCGCGGCCGATGCCCAAAACGTCAGCGAGGTGGACCCGGCCAGCGGAAAGGAAATACCCATCAGGCACGACGCGGCGAACCCAGGAGGCCATTACATATGGTTGGGCGCCGGAGACGCGCGCTTGTTTTTGTTTCACCCTACGCGGATTTGAAGACGCGTTACCGTTTTCGAGCCCGGCACCGGGGAACCGCAGACCTCCAAAAGCCGCAGTCTGCGCCCGCCAGCGACGAGCGCGTGTCCCAGTGGAAGGACGGAAATTTCGCACCTCCTTCGCCCCGCAAGACTCAGCGTCGGAATGAAACGGCGAAGAGCTTCGCGCCCTCCCAACCAGTCGGGACGGCTTCAGATTCACCTGCCGTCCTCCGGCCATCGGCAACGGGACCACATTTTGGACAAACAATTTCGGTTTTTCCGCCCGATTTTGCCAATAACCTGTATTTTTTCTATCACTTCGGCCCTTGACCAACAGTTTGTTCAAATTACTCATTTATAATCAATTAGATACGTCACCTCTAGGAGATTGATGGTAATTGTTCGTCATAATCGCCCTTTGTTTTCAATTGGTTATACGTGCGCCCCCTAAGGAATCTTTTTTTGTGCCCTTTCCCTTCGCTGGCGCAGCCGCAGCAGCCCGTTTGGGTCCCACCCGCCGGCGTCAATAGCAATTCACAAATCACTTTTCACCCTCCCTATGGTGGCACAGGTGAATGAGACAGTGGAGACAGGTGAGATAAATGAGACAGTTTTTCGAAGGCGAAGACGCCGGTCCAGCTTGTTCCAGAAGGCTTCGGAGCGGCTCCAACGAATTCCGTACCTCGGGCAAGAGGGCTTGGACGTTGGGCGAAAGTCTGTATCGTTGGAATGCTCGTAGGGACTACATGGACCAGTAAATCATGGCCTTTTCTGCCGACACCAGTTGTGGCAGCATTCAGACGGAACCCTCGTACTAGAATAGCGCTTCGGGCACGCGAAGTCCGGCCCAGCATCTGATGCAGCGTAGCGGGCGCTCCAAAGACTCGGGCACGCGGCGCTGATGCGCGCGATCGTCACTTCCTTCCGACCCTCCTACGAATGCACGCCGCTTGAAATCTAACGGTATATACGGTATGATACAGACATGGAGAATGAGAAGCTTCAGGAGTGGAAGAGTTCTCTCGAGCGCGAGGTTGATTCGATTAGAAAGCAAATCCAAGCCCTCACAGCTAGCCTCCAAAAGAAGACGCAACAGATCGAGCTAATCTCCAGGTTGATGGAATCTGAGAGCAATCATGATTTTAATTTGAACGAGCCGATTGTGGAGGCAACTCACGAGGCGGATAATGTGCAGAGAGTCCTGCCAAACCAGGTTAAGGATCACGTGCGCGAGATTCTCTCAGAGGCTAAGCGCCCGATGAACATTAAGGAGATTCATTCGGAGTTTATCCGGCGTGGATATCCAATTCCTGGGAAAGGGACTTCCTTCAACATCTTGGTCCACATCTCCAGAGAATTAAAGTTGGGCAAGAAGAGCAGGTTTTATCGCGCCGGTCGGGGTACTTATTGTTTGAGCGATAATGCCCGCGACGCAAGATGAAGGTTTGGATTATAGTTGATGCCGCACTCGGGCCTTGGGACACGTTCATCCAGGTAACTGATCAAGAGCGGAGGATCTGAAGGAGGGGAACTTGCATGGCCGTCCAATTTGAAAAAGATGACAAGATTCGAATCCATCCCAAGGGAGCCATCGCCCAGCTCTGTTCAGCGTTTCGGAGCCACGAGCAAGGGCTTCCAGAATGGCTCAAGAACGCGAATACCGCTTATGCGAATGCTAATGCCGCCTCTGAAGACAGGGTTCTTACTCTCCTGTTTGGAGGCAGGGGTGAGCGAGGATACATCGCGGTGCTCGACCACGTAGGCATGACCGTTGAAGACATCGAAACGCGGTTCAGCGATTGGGGAAACCCCGAAGCGTACCTCGGGCAGGCAGCGCCTGACGAGGTTGTCGAAGGTGGTCACGGGAACGGCGGTAAGTGCTACATGACCCAGATGTTCGAATCACATAGCTATCTCTACACAGTGAGAGCGAAGCGCGGGAGCAAGTACGGCTTCAATGGTGATGATCCGAATCCGGGTTATTTCCCGGATAAGCAACGGGGCCGCGGTTTTCCTGTGAGCAAGCCGGTCGACGAGCTCCGCCGTGCGCTCAACGAGATCGCTGTTGATTTCGCGTGCTTGCCCGATGAGGTGAAGACGGCCGCTGCTCGTCGGGACGGTTTCACCCTTGTCGTAGGCATAGGCCCCCGCAACTTCGGGCATAAAGAAGCCGCCGAGAAATTGGTTGAGTCCGTGGTCGCCCATCCTCAAAGCTTGATCACCATTCAGCGGACACGCGTTTTCGTAATGATTGGCGGCAAGACCGTCCCTCAGCTTTGCCCTGTTCGTTTACCGGACATTAATCCCCATCCCGAGGCGCCCGAGCCCAGGATTATCATCATGCCCGGAGTTCTCGTGGACCCGCAGACCGAGGCCGAGGTCAGCACGACGCCGGATCTTTCGGCCCCACAAGGGAGGCTGGTCATCAAGACGTCCGCCGTTGGTATGCGATGGAAACTCAGGTCCCGTCATTGCATAACGCTCTTTGCTTACAAATACCCCATAGCGTTTCTCCCTATGGAGGACATCGCGCGCACCACCTGGGTCGACCGGATGTACGGAGAATGCCACCTTGACGAGCTAAACAAATACGTGACGAATGACCGGCGCGATCTTGCGGATTCCCCTCTGGCGCGGGCGGTGAGAAGTTGGGTAAAGGATCAGGTCCTGGCGTATGAGGCCGAATTTCGAAAGAAAGAAAAGTTAAGAGCGTCGCAAGAGCAGCAGGAGGCGTTGCGTAAGCAAAACGAATTCCTGAACGAGTGGATTCAGAAGTCGTTGGAAGAAGCGGACGCGGGAGCCGGAAGAGGCAACGGCAAGGGACCACGGCCAGCACCGCCCCCTAGGCCTTTGCCTCAGGATGTGCCGGCGAGTGTCGAAGTAAGTTCGCCCTTCCGAAGGGCAGGCGTCGGTGTTTCTCTTAATCTGAGGGTCGTGTTCCGCAACGCCGAGGGAAAGCGAGTCGGGGCAGCCCCCTTCATGTGGAATAGCTCAGATTGGGCTGTCGCCACGGTCGACCCCGACATCAGCGCAGTGGTCACTCACACCCCCGGTGTCACTTCCGTGTGGATCGAGACTTTGGATAAGAAGCTGCGGTCGAACGCGGTTGACATCGAGGTCGTCAATATAAAGTCCATTTCCATCAACCCAGCGCAGCTAAGCATTCAAGCGGGAAAGTTTTGCCAGCTTGAAGCAATTGTCGAGGACAGGGAAGGCGGTAAGTTTTCTGACGTGTATCTGACCTGGCTGCAAGATGATTCCTCCATTGTGTCAGTTACAGCCACAGGCAAGGTCATCGGACGGCGACAAGGGACCACGACGGTCCAGGCAGGAGATGATAATTACAGCGACGACTCGTGCCGATGCGTCGTTACGGTCACTCCATCGACAGGCGATCATGGTGGCCGAAACTTCCCCAAGATCGTGCTGTCGGAAATAGAGCCAGACCCTTTGAACCCCGACAACGAGCCCTGCCATCTCTCCCCCCAGGACGGCCCAGTTCACCAGCCGACGCCCCAGCACGTTGAAAACAACATCTGGTTCATTAATATGACCTGCCCCCTGGCGAAGTACTACTTTGAAAAACACGGAGCTGAAAGTGTGGAATGGCGAGCATATCACTTGGAAAGATTCGTCGAGGCTCTCGTTAAAATTAAGCTGTACAACCTATACCAAGAGAACGAAAACATATCTTTCGATGAAATCGAGCGGCAGTGGAGAGAACAAGCCGCCGAGGTCCAGACCAGGGCGACGAAAGAGCTGGCACCATTCCTAGAGGGAGAACTTATCTCAGAGCTGAAATGAGTGATCTCAGATGGGAAACGACCTGACGGTTCCTGAAAAAATCCTGTCCTGCGCCCTGGAGCTTGACCGCGACAAGGGAACCTTTACGGCAGAGGACCTGGTAGTTCGGTGTTGGGAACGCTTCCCTGACACGTTCGGCTTACAGGGTTATGCAGGCAAGTACCCGGATTCGAACCGGATACTGACTAACATAATGGGAATGAAAGGCCTTCGCGGTAAGGGATGGTTGAAGAAGGTGGGCGAAAAACGATACCGCGTCACGGAAGTCGGGAGGCAGGCGATCCAAGCCGGGCCCGAATCCTCCGGTCCGGGTTCCATTAGGCGCGCAGCATCGCTAACTCGCGAAACAGCCTCGGTCGTCGGACGTCTTGTAGGCGCACGCGCATTTGATAAACATCGCCTGCAACAGGAGCTGACTTTTGGAGATCTGTGCGCGTTTTGGAATATTTCCCCCCGAAGCAACGCTCAGCAACTAAATGTTGCTGTCAAGGAGGCCGAAGCAGCGGTTGGAGCAGCCGAGGAATTGCTTGCGGCAGAGGGGAGCGCTGCACTTTTGTTACCCGGTACCACAATTCAAGTTACCAAAAACGATCTGGCCATGGTGCGCACGCTTCAAAGGCATCTATTGGAGGCCTTTGAAGCCGAACTAGATGTGATCCGTGGTCGCTCGGACGAACGGATTCCGCGATGATACGGAAGCATTATGTCCACCAAACGGCAGAGGGTCGCATTTTAGATTAAAGATGCCTGGCTGAATCGGCCGCATGAGCTTTCGACGTAATCTGGTTGGACTTCAACGCTTAGCCATCGCCTTCGCAAATGCTCGGCAGCGGCACCAGTGGTGTTGCTCCCCGCAAATGGGTCAAGAACTAAGTCACCCTCGTCCGTAAGAAACTTGATAAAAAATTCTGGAACGCTCAGAGGCATTCGTGATGGGTGAGGCGATACGTGTTTCACGCGACAGAAATTCTGGTAGTCGTCGCTCGCCTGTGTGTTAGCAATCTGGAGCACATTTGGGGGTATCGCACCCCCGTTGTCTGCAAGGAATGAAGTTTTCCCGATCTGATGTTCGGACGGCCTCTTTCCGGCATTATATTTCCGCGAGATTAGCAGCTTCCTCATCGAGTTGCTGTATTTCCGCAGCACGCGGCGGTTGTCAGCCTTTGGACGATCAGACGGCGACATCCACCAAAGGCGCGTGAACGAATCCTTGAGGCGAATCCTCTCCACATTGACCCACTGGGCCGGACTCGGCAATCTTGCCGGGTTATAGCAGATAAATTCCTGGCACAGGTAAAAATGGCCCTCCTCTTGAAGTGCAAGGAGTGCTTTGAGTGTTAGGGTCGACATCACAGGTTTTCCTGGCTCCCACGCATTTCCGAGCTCGACGACCAATGAGCCCTCCGGCTTTAGAAGATCGCGAAACAATCTGGCGAATCCCGCAAGCCACTCTACATACTCCGTGCCCTGTAAGTTGCCATATTTTTTCTTGCGGTTCAGAGGAAACGGGGGCGACGTGAAAATTAGCTGGACACCGTTCCTCTTAAGGCAAAGCGGGTGCCGAAGGAGCACTTCCTCCGCTCTGCCACAATACATTCTTCCCAGATTCGTTGCATACACCGGATGCGGGCGCGATATCATTTCAGTTGCTAGTCCAGTTTCCACAGTAATCGCTCCGTGGTCTGCATAGCGACGAATGCACGTCGCGACGGCGATCTTTTAAACCAGCTCGATCACTACGCGCCGGCCGACCATCGCTGCCGCGCGCTGCAGGCTTGAGAGCGTGATGTCATTTTTCGGATCAAGAAGGCGGTCAACTTGAGTCCGGCTGGTCTTTAGCAGAGTTGCCATCCGAGCTTTCGATATTTTCCTTTTCTTCATGGCCTGCGCAAGCTGCCAGGCGACGCCCCCCTTGATGGCCTGAGCCTGCGCCTCTTCAAAGATACCTTTTTCTTTAAGGAAATCGTCGATGCCCGAACCCATGTGTTTCTTACTCATTCCTGCAACTCCTTCTGACGCTTGAGGGCCAACGCCAAATGATCATCCGGTGCGGTCAGCGTTTTTTTGATAAACCCGTGCAGAGCCACCAAATGACCATGGTAGAGACAGAGCAGCGCGCGCGCTGCGCGCTTTGTCGGCAGGTCCGTTCGGACTTCCCATAGCCCGTTTCTGAGCGGACGGCAAAGCGGCATACCCACCGGCCATCGCCATTGTGCCCGTAGCAGGTCTTTCCCAATCGCTTAACGCTCAGCTCCCGGCAACTCTTTCAGCCATTCGCGGACGGGCTCGCTCCCCGCTACCGTGCGGAAGAATATGAGCGGGGCTTTCTGTGGCGCGTGGCTTTCTGGCACCATGCACCCTATAAGGTGCATGTACTATAAAAAGTACACTTTTGCAAGCCGCCGATCTAAGGCTCCCACTGTTTTCGATTCTGCGTCTGATCGGTGACACGTGACAGGCGGACAAGAGGAACGTGAAGCTGTTCGAGTTCTCTGCGTCCATCCCGCACGCGGAGAGGTCATAAGGAACGGAGGATTGCCCGACGCAGCCGAACAGGTCCGAGAAGGCCGGATTCGACCAGGGGCGAGTTTTTTTCGTAGTGGTTCCAGGTCGCAAAAGCAATTCGCCCGCCGGCAGGCTTAGGCTTGCCTTCAACATACCAAGCCGGCAACTGAAGGATTGCGCCATCCGGCCCATAAGAATTTTCGGGTGGAAGTTGCTCGTCGCCGATCAATCGGTTGACCCAGAGGTTGCTCACTCGAACTTCCAGGGTGTTTGTGCCGGCGCGCAGAGCCTGTGTGACATTCACCCGATAAGGCGGCTTCCACCAGGCGCCAAGATCCTTGCCGTTCAGCCGCACCTCAGCCGCCACCTGCACCCGACCAAGGTCCAGATAGACCAAGTCAGCAGCCTGACTCTTTGAAAAATCGAATTGCTTTGTATAGGTGGCCGTGCCGGAAAAGTACTTTACTCCAGGCTCGGCGTGCTTGCACAGTGAGACCAGCTCGGGTAGCACTATTTCAGCGGGCGCTCCGAGGTTTGGCGGAAAGGCAACGTGCCAAGGCCCTTGAAGCTCCATCGGCTCTCCAATTCGGGAAATATCGACGGAAGTACTCTTCCCGGCACCATCCTGAATTGTGTAATGGCCGTCCTGCCAGAAGATCCACTTCGGGGACTGCGGGGCTGACTCATTAGGGCTGGCCCATGGTTCGAGCGCAGGCGGCTTCTCGGGCTCTGGCAAACCCGCTGAGGCAAGCTGAGTGATCCGGCCACCGCTCAGCGCTTCGTCGAAGAGTTGAGGCTCACTCATATTCCCGTAAAAATATTCAGCGCCGTCGCGTTGGAACGCTTCTCCAAGCCCAGGGTGAACAACGTTACCAGACGGCTGGCCTCGGCCAACCAACTCGCCATTGAGGTAGAGCAAGGGTGCGCCGCCCCGGTACACCAAGGCAAGGTGAGTCCAGCCCTCAATCGGTCGAGGAACTGTTAAGACGGCCTTTGGATTGCCGCTTGTGCGCTCAAAGACGGAAACGCCATTGCGAGCCGCAACCAGACCACATGCTGTATGCCCCGCTCCGTACGCCACTTCGCCCGCCGGCGGATAGAACACGAAGCTCGTGGGTTCGCCTAAATTCATATCAGTGTCCGGCATGATCCAGACGCTAATCGTGAAGTTGTTGGCAGGCGCGGGATAGCGGCCAGCCGTGGGCACTGGGAAGGGCTGGCATCCAAGAAGCGTCTTATCTCGCTGCGTGACGGCGCTCAAACGTTGCGCACGAGCCCGGGAGCGAAATACAACGAACAGCGAGCCCGCCGGGCCAAGCCGAATGGGTACCCGCACCCCTCCTTCAACTACGTCATAGACGGCGGCGGGGACGATCTCGCCGGTTTCCGGATTCCAAAACTCCGGCTGCATATCTTCAACTCTGAACGTGCATACCAGATCCTCCGATTGCCGACGACGATTAGCCAAAAAGTAGATTTCCGCGCTTCCTGCTCGCCGGTGGATAAAATTGATGGGCGCGTCGCCAGAGCGTGACGTGACTTCACAGTCGGGCATGATTTTCAATTTGTCAAGCACGGCGATCATCGTTTGGCCCCAGAATACTCGGCCTTGCCCATAGGTGCGTTCCGTTATTGTTGAGCCATTGAGGTCACCCCAGATTTCATCCGCAATCCGCCGCAACTGTTTGTCGCTTTCAGGATATCCCGTCAAGCCGGGTGTAAAGGCGGGTTTCGGGCCCACCAGACACATCCCTGCGTTGACGAGTTGCTGAATCTTTTGCAGCAGTTCGAGCGTTATCCGGTTGTCCTCAGGAAGCACCAGAATCTTATAGGAGACACCGTCCGGCAGAACAATGCGACCGTCTTTGATTGCTATTCGTTCGAGGATTACTTCGACGTTCGCAACGTCGTAATAGTAACCTTCGGGTGGCGTAGGACTCAGCGACTCCGGCCACATCGGGGTGTTGACAGGAACGTTGACTCCCTTGAAATAGAGCAAGTCCGCGACCAAATGTCCTTGTTGCAGCATGTGTTGACAGCGCTTGACATAGTCAATCCAGGCCCACTCCTGATTGGCCCAATCATTGTTCCGGCTGTGCATCCATCCAAAGGGCCCCATGGTCATACCAGGCGCAGCGGTGGGATTCGGCTGCATCGCGTAAACGTGAAAGATGTACTGATTAAGTCCCTGCGTGTACATCCAGTCTCCCTCCGCTTTCATGGCGTAAGGATATTGCTGCCATTTAGCAAGCTCGGGCGCCCCAGTGTAGGATTCCGCGGCGATGATTGGCTTTCCGTGCGTGTGACCGATGGAACCGGCGAGTTTCACACTGTAGTTGTTGCTGTCTGCCACCCAAAATTCGCCCATGGGAATATCCAGCTTCGCACCCGATTGCATTTCCTCGAACGGCCCGCCACTGTACGGCTCCGCGTAAGCCTTCATGCCATGTTGGTGGCATTGCTCGGCAAAGCGTCCATAGTAGTAGTCCGCCATAAGGTCGGCACAGGTCCGGCGAAAGTCCCAGAGGAACCGATCAGAAACATCGCCGCTGCCGACGACTCGGCCGGTTAGCGCCGGGAGGTATTTTTTCAGGTCGTAGCCGCGCCGAGCCTGAAATTCTTCCGGAAACTTTGCAGTCCACGTCTGCATCCCGACCTCGTAGCTGTCGATGGTCGCGCCCGCTTTGCCCTTGGCGGCCAGGGGTTGAATCGCCGAGAAGAGTTTCCCGAAGAAGTGATTGAAATGGAAATCGTAAGCGTCCCGGCTGAATTTATCGCACTCAAGACCTAACCCTCCGTCAGGAGCAGGGTGGTTCTCGACGCCGACAGTGGTGTGTCCTAAGCGGAGAACGGTCCAGTCTCCTGCAGGCGCCTTCCAACTCAGCCGGCCCTGGCTGTCCGTGTCTTGAGTCAAATCGACGACTGAGGCAGGATCGACAATGGATCCGCGATTAACGACTCCCGTTACCTGCAGAGGTTCAGGCGGGAGAGGTTCGGTCCAGGACTCGGTCCGATGAGCAAAGTTCGCCTTGTGCGGCCAATCCGTGATGTAGGTTGCTCCCGAAAGCCTGAATGCGGCGACACGGGCCGGCTGCCAAGTAAGCAACCGATAATATTTCGCACGCACCGCAGGGAAGCTTGTTGTGGACGGTACTTCCAAGTGTTGTTCGCCGGACGGGTCTGCCGTGTTGTTGTATTCAGCGTTCAAGTCGCATACCTTGCGAAATTGGACTCCGTTGTCCGACGCTTCGAGCGTCACTACGTTCAGCCTTGCGGAAGGCGCTCTTCCTCCGCGCCGAGCGGACGCTTTGAAGAGATAGAGAGAAATCGAGCGCGCCTCAAAGGGCTCGGCGAATTCCAACAGCAGATGGCCAGGTTCGCCGACTTCGGACGGCTGGATTTCGATGCCTTTCCACAGGTCGGACCCGGTCAACAAGCTGGCATCAACGGATTCACCACCTGTCGTGGCCTTCGTCAACAACTCCGCCAGCGGTCTCTCCTCGCCCGGAAGCGCGGGAAACGCCACGACAAATGCGTCCTGGTAATATCCGTGCTTGGTGTAAGGCTGGGGCAGCGTCACGCTCACGAGCCGCCCGCCCTGAACAGAAGCTTCGCTCCAGGTGAACTGTTGCATGGAAAGTGCCGGCGTAATCCACGGGCCCCCGCTCGACGACCAGCCGGGACAATTCATCATGTCGAATTCCAGACCAAGCCGATCAGCCTCGCTGGCGGCGTGCTGGAGCAGGCTAAGCCATTCAGATCCGCCATAAGCGACCGGCCCTTTGGGAATGCCCACGCCGACCTGGAAGATTTGAAAGCCGCCAAGCCCCGCCCTCTTCAAAAACTCGAGGTCTAAGGTAATGCCCTCGGCACTGATATTTCCGTTCATCCAGTGCCACCACGTCTTGGGACAGGCCGATTCCGGTGGGTGAAGGAAGTTGGTTACTGTCAAATCCTGCGGGGCGGCCAGGGCCCTTTCCCGCCCGATTCCGGTCAAAGCCAGCGCACCGCCCACGCATGTCTGAATAAAAGTTCGACGCTTCATCCCGCACCCTCCTCTCCAACCACTCTCAGTTCGAAATAGTCAAACAGCCCTCGATATATAAACAGCTTCAAAGCAGCTAGTCAAGATGATTTCAGAGCAATCACTTCATAATCGTTTACCAAAGGTGTTGTCAGCGTGAGCTCGTTATCTCCCTTCGTGAACTGGAGATTCCGTCCGGCACGGAGCGCACGAGCGTGCGTGATGTTCTTTCCTGCCGGAATGCGGAAGCTAACCTTGAAGGGGCCGGCCGGGTAGAAGCGGCGGATTGAAGGCCTGGTCAGATTGGGGTTCGTGTAATTGAGAATGTGAATTGCAAACCCAGGCTCGGTTTCCCAGGCAAACACCTCAATCAGTCCTGGCCCGGTAACCGTCACGGGCGGCCCGGAGTTGGCAAGCAGCCAGCCGAGGCTCGATCGCAGCAGCCGGCTGAGGTCCGTATTGCCTGAAATCCACGACGTCCGGCAGATGTCGCCGGGAAAGTAGACGACCCGCGCGTTGCCCGTTTCGCGGAAAACGGCCGACGGCTCGCGCGTCCGCGCGATGCGCGGAAAGACCATTTCCGGCGGAAAGACTGGATAAGGAGGAATAAAGCTCAGAAAGAGCGAGTCCGCCGCGACGTGGCCGACCGGGACGCGAAACTCAGGCGCGGGAAAAATCTCAGTGCCGGTGAAGCTCTTGAGGATGGGGTGCGGACGCTCGATGCGCATGTAGCTATTGTTGTGAGGCCCGGCCACCTCGCCTGCCACGCTGACTCCAAACACGTCGCGCAGGCCAAAGTCGCCGCGTAACTCGCCCCACTCGTTGTAGCGCGAGGTTTCAAACGTCGCCAGCAGCGAGCCGCCAGCTCGCACGTACTCCCGAATCGCCTCACACTCGCCGTCGCGCAGGTAGGCGGCGTTGGCAATCAACAGGGCGCGGTAGGGCTTGAGCGTGTCGGACGAGAGATTTTCCTGATGGATCATATCGAATAAAATGCGGCCTTCCAGTAACGCCTGGTATAGGCCCTGGACGTAATCCGTCGGGTCAATGCGCTCGCCGCCGAGCGTCCGCTCCGGCCTGCCGTTGGCGCGATAAAAGGCGATCGTGCTTTGTGGATAAAGCACCGCCACTTCGGCGATCGAGCGGCGGTTTCGGAAGTGCTGCTCGTTAGCAGCAAGCCAGTCGTAGAACACGCGGCCCGTCTCCCGCCAACGCGTATCGAGCGGCGAGCCACCCAGCCAGTGATACCACGGCACCATGCCGCTGGCCACTGCCCCGGCCATCCATATGGTGGCCTCGGCAGGCGCTTTGCTCGCGTGTCGCCACACGGGATGACTGGTGCAGTAGGCGCCAATCACATTTGTGACGGTTTTACCATCCATTACGGACCGGGCTACGCGACCCTGCTGGGCGCAATCCCACACGGGCGTGTGGGCTACTCGTCCCTGGTGGTCTGCGTTGAACCAAGCGGCGATTTCGCCGAACTGCTTGAGGTCCTTCACAGTATTCAAACCGCCACCAAGATTGCCGACGTAGACCGAATCCGGGTTCTTCTCGCGCACCACCTGTTCCCACAAGCGCCAGATCTGGGCGATACGGTCCATATAAATTTCGTAGTACTTTCGATACGCGGCGCTCGACGCATCGGTATAGGCGGGCGGGATGCCACCGGTCTGCGCGTGGTAAATATTCATGCAGCTCGGGCAATAACAGACTTCGAGCGGGCCGGTGCCGGGCCAGCCGTTCGTGAAGAAACCGTCGGGGCGGTAGCGGGTGTTGATCTCGCGGTAGATGGCCGGCATCTGCTCGGTGAAGTAGGTGCTGAACATGCAGGTCTGATACAGCCAGGGACACTCGGGCTCGCGCCGCACCGAGCCGTCGCGGTTTCGCTCGAACCATTCCGGATGGGCCAGCAGCGCTTCTTCGTATGCATAATTGCAGTCCATGCGGGCCACCACGCGGATTCCTCTCTGGCGCGCCGCCGCTGCCATCTCTCCGAACAGATCGCGGGAGCCGAGAAACTCACTGCGATGCTGGTAAGGAACCTCGGTGGGATAGAAGGCCACGATGCCGCCGCCATTCAGCAACACCGCGTTCACCTGGAGGGATGCCCAGTAACCCATCCACTCGGCCGGATTCATAGTGAGGGGGTCCCGCTCGTTGAAATTAATCTGGCCGCACCGGCGCATTGTGGCATACCAGGGCTGGCTTGTCGCGGAAGAGGAAGATTGGGGAACGGGTGTGAGGATTAGGGGCGCGGCGGAAGCCGCGAGAAATTCCCGGCGGTTCATTGGAGGTCTCCTCGGTGTGGATTGTCTGTGCGTTATCCGCTCATCGTTGTTCTTTCGCAGACCGGTACGTCCAGCCTCGGACTGATAAGAGAATTCTAATGTTGTTGATTCTAAAGGGTTGGTAGGCTTCGTTCCGAAACTTTTCGCTCCGCGCCCCTCCCTTCCATTCACCTTTCCCTCTTCCGCATCACAATTACCGGGAAGATTCTATCAGACTGCGGTGAGACAGTTGAGACAGATGAGGCGGTTTTTTTCTCCAATGCCGCGACGTCCAAAAGAGGATGCGCTACCCGCTTTGGATAAGGCGGGCGAGAAAATGCTTCTCAGGCTCCTGTTAGGCTACTCCCTTAAGAAATCCTGCGTGTCGGGTATATCCCGAAGCCTCTGTCGTTTCTCAACCTCCTCATCGGTCAGTCGCGCATCGTAAATCGATCGGGGCTCAATGCTCCGTGCCGTGAGCGTAGCAATTACAACGATCAGCAAGAGCGGCAAAATGAAGAAGCGATCTTTTCCTGTCAGCTCCATGAGCAGAACCACCGCGGAGATGGGACCCTGGGTGGTCGCGCCTATAACAGCTCCAGCGCCGAGCAGCGCAAAAAGGCCGGGAGGCACTCCTGGCCAGAAATAAGACCACGCCTGTCCCAGGACGCCACCGAGCAAGGCGCCTGCGGTCAGCGAAGGCGTGAACATGCCACCCGGCGCCCCGCTGCGCATGCATAGCGTGGTGGCGGCGGGCTTCAACACGAGAAGCGCCAACAGGAGAAGAGTCGCCACCTGGCCCGTGAATACCAACTGCGAAACGTCCTTACCGTTGCCAAGAATTTGCGGAAACCAGAGGGCTGCGATTCCGAGCGGCCCCATTACGATGGCGGGCGCTACCAGCCGCTTCCAGCCTTGGGGCCGGTTGCGATCCGCCCAAGCGATCATGCGAACGTAAGCCACCGAGGCCACGCCCGCGATAGGCCCCACGACTATTGCCCATAGGATGACCGAAGCGGAACTCGCAAACGCAGGAACGATGTAGGTAGGCGCGTTGGGAAGCACAAGCCAGGACACTCCGGTGGCGACGAGCGCGGTGAACAGGGCGGGAAGAACGTAACGCAGCGCCAGCTTACCACGCATCACTTCCAACGCAAACAGCGCACCTCCCAGGGGAACGCCATAAGCCGCGCCCATTCCGGCGCCGGCGCCACAGGCCACCAGCAGCCGTCGCTGATCGTCGGATAACTGTTCGCGATCGGAAAAAACGTTTGCAAAGATTGCTCCGGCCTGCTTCGGCGCGCCCTCTCGCCCCAGCGATACTCCGAGCCCTACGATAACCACGGAGAGCACGGCGCTTCCCAGCGTGCGCAGTGCCGGCATCCGGCCGCCGTGAAACCAGATTGCTGCGGTCGTATCGATCCCATTTCCACTCGAGAGGCGCTTGAGAACGATCTGTCCGATACCGGTGACCACAGCAGCGGCGAGAAGCACGTCAATATGGCGCCAGATTGTGGCGTGCTGAGCGGCTTGGAGTATGTCAGTTGGTGAGCCGTTCCACGCGTGCTGTTGAACAACTTCCAGAAGCTTGGTGAGCAGGATGGCGCCGATGCCCGTGCTGATCCCCGTGAACAGTGCCGCCACCCAAAAGCGCGCGGCAGCCGGGTGTCGCAAGGTGGAAGGGATAAGGTCACGCGGTGGAACTTGCGCAGCCATATCCGAACGGCCGATTTGGTTTGCGCTCTTCATTTCAGCCCCTGCAGCTTCCCCAAGTCATCCGCAACAGTATGCAACGAATTTTCAGACGGCAGGCTGTCATTTCGAACTCAGGTAAGAGTTTCTCACAAATTGCTTTGGGTACGGGGCGCCCATTTCCACTGGACAGACATTAAAAGTTAGTCGGGTTCCTGCGCCCGTAGCGATACGAACCGAGTTATTCTCACTTTGGGCTTTTGGCTTTCGATTGTGAACTGTTCACTAGAACTCACATGATCCTGTCACACGCCGACGTAGTTGGTAGCCTGCGTCGCTCGCCGGGACTTCTGTCCGCGCAGAAGAAACTTGCCGCCGGAGACTTCGCCCGTACTCAGCAGATCGCGAAAGTAACGATACCCAGTCCCAGCCTGTGGGTGAATTTCTGGTCGCGCCAGCACTCGAGTCATGTCTACCGCACTCTCGAATCATTCCTCGCCGACGTCCTCAACCTCTTCAACAGGAGATGAAGGACCAAACGCGCCGCCGATGTGCTTATTGCCGATCCGAGTATCTCCCGTTGTTCCTTTCAGTGTGCGGTGAAAGACCTGGCTTTCGAGCACCGGCATCCATTCACGCCTCCAAGGGGATGTGGACACCACGAAGTTCTTTTCCGGCCCCGATATGCTGTATAGAGAAGCTATTAAGGAACGTGTAGGCAGCCGAGCAACGCTCTCAATCCGGCAGGCGGGCGTGCGATAATGAGGTTTCGGAGGGGCGGGTGCAGGATGCTTTCGTCAGCAAGGAGCGCCAAAGCGGCCACAACAAAAAGATTGGCTGGCGCCCTTATTCTCGCCCTGATTGCGGTTGCTCCCGCAAGACCGCAAGTGGGAAAGCCGCTCACGATCCAGCAGATCGATGGATTGTTGAAGGGTGGCGTTTACGGCGGCCGAATCGCAGAATTCGTGAAAGAGTGGGGCATTAGCTTTAAGCCCACCGAAGATTACCTCCAACACTTAAGACAACTCGGCGCCGACGAGTTACTCATCCAAGCGGTGCGCGAGGCCGGACATCTGGAGAAACCAAACTCAGAGAACGGACTGGCTAAAACGCTCGCATTGGCGCGTCAATTCGACCGGCAAAAGAACTGGCCGGAAGCAGAAGAACAATATCGTGCAGCCTTGCGCCAGGCGCCTCGCGACGCAGAGGTTCTCGCGGCACTTGGCCAGGTGCTTGACGCGGAAAACAAGCCGGATGAGGCCATCGAAGAATATCGCCGGGCAATTCTTCTTCGTTCCGGGCTTGCCGTCGCGCATCAAGGGCTCGGCGATGCCTTTGCCAAAAAGGGAGATTTGAAAGGAGCGATTCAAGAGTACCGCGCCGCGGTGCGATTGAACCCGGAGGACCTGGACGCCGGCAAAAAGCTTGCGGCCGCTTTCTATCGGGTGGGAGATCTCGACAGCGCCATCCTGGAATATCGGAGTCTTGTCCAAGCGCAGCCAAAGGATGCAGAAATTCATTATCGCTTCGGATTGGCACTTTATTCCGACGCTCAACTCAATCAAGCGGCCGCCCAGTTTCGAGAAGCGTTACACCTCAAGCCCGATGACGCGCAGGCTGATGCTGCCCTTGGCGACGTGCTTATGAAGACCGGCAAGCGAGAGGGAGCGCTGGCGGAATACCGCAAGGCGCTTCAAATTGATTCTTCCCATCCTGCCCTGCGCTCAACGCTCGATTCTCTCTTGAAAGCGGTGGAGCAACCCGCCAGCGTTGCGACGAGCGCCCCCGGAACGGAAGTCAGCCAGCAGGCGAGGTAAACTCTATCGCTGTAGCGGCGAACTATGTTCGCCGGTCGGCGATCGCAGATCGCCGCTGCAGCGCTCAGAAGGTCCAGAAGTGATGATAGTGAAGCTCAAATACCTGGGAGCCATTTTACTGGTTGCAGGATCGCTATTTGGGCAGAATACTGCGGCGGCGCACCTGGCGAGCGGGAACACATACGTGAAACAACACGAGTGGAGCCAGGCAATTGCCGAGTATCGGATGGCAATCAACCTGAATCCAAATCTTGCGCAGGCGCACTATAACCTCGCTAACGCTCTTGCTCAGCAAGGAAAGCTGAACGCCGCCATCGATGAATATCGCGCTGAGTTGCGGTTGGAACCGAACGATGTTCGAGGGCTGAACAACCTGGGTCTGGCGCTGGGGCGCGCAGGCCAGTGGCAGCAGGCAGTCGCCGAACTACGCAAGACGGTCCGCCTCAACCCCGGCGATGAAGGCGCTCACTACAACCTGGCTAACGCTCTTGCCGCCGATGGAAACCCCCAAGCGGCGATCATCGAATTTTTCACCGCGCTGCGCCTCAAGCCAAACGACGCCTGGGCTCACAACAATCTGGGCAACGCACTCGCGGCCTCGGGAGACCTGCAAAGGGCCGAGGTTGAATTTCGCCAGGCAGCCGCGTTGAAGCCGGAGTTTGCCGACGCATATTTTAATCTGGGAAACGCTCTTCTCGCGCAGGGCCACTTCAACGAAGCGATCTGGGAATACCGTATCGTGCTCTTGCTTGCGCCCGGGGATGCGGCCGCCCAGGAAAATCTAGCCTATGCTTACAGCCGCGAAGGCGATCTTACACGCGCGGCTTTTGAGTACCGGTGGGCTGTGGGACTTCATCCCGCGGATGCAACGGCGCACGATAACCTTGGGCAAGTTCTCGAGAAGCAGGGTCGCCTTGCGGCCGCCTTCCAGCAGTACGAGACGGCCTCGAAACTTGCTCCCGAAAACTCCAAGTATCGTGCCGACTACACTCGGCTGGCAGGAGCGCTTAAGAAGGCGGGTACGGGGCAGGGTCACCCGGTGGGGAAGGATTCAGCAGGCAGGAGGAGGCAGGATGCAGTAAGGAAAAGGCAGGCCGCCTCTTGAGGCGGTCTACGAGGATTTGGACGATACGCTCGGCCGCGTGGCCATCCCATAATTCAGGTACTCGGTATGGCCTGGGGCCTTCGCGCAATACGCGGCGAGCTTCGCGAAGAATTCGTTCGGGGTTACGGCCGACGAGCGTATTTGTGCCCTGAGTGACCGTGATGGGCCGCTCTGTATTCTCGCGCACCGTCAGACAAGGGATGCCGAGGGCCGTGGTCTCTTCCTGAACGCCGCCAGAATCGGTGATCACCATGGTGGCCCGGCTCTCCAAATAAAGGAAATCGGTGTAACTAAGTGGCCGGATGACCCGAATTCCGTTCGAGCCGCAGGATGCCGCGTGTGGGGCAGCGGGGTTTGCCGTGACTTCCCGAATTCGTTTCGCGGTTCGGGGATGGACAGGGAATATCAAGGGAATCCACTCCGCGATGTCACGCAACGCTTCCCAGACGGCTCGAAACGTTTCCGGACAGTCCACCGTTGCCGGCCGATGGAGTGTGACCAGGGCGTACCGAGGCAGGCTTGCTTGATCCTCCAGAGTCGATAATCCCAAGTTTTTCAGAATCTCACCACGCGAAGCCTTCGGCAAAACTCGCCGGAGTGTGTCAATCATCACGTTCCCGACCAGGGCGATCTCGCCGGGCAACCGACCTTCGTCAAGCAGGTTTCGTACACCGCTCGGCTCGCTGGCAAAGAGCAAATCGGAAAGCGCATCGGTTGCAATTCGATTGAATTCTTCGGGCATGGATCGATCAAAGCTGCGCAAGCCGGCCTCCACATGCGCCAGCGGAAGCCCGAGAGACGAGGCGGCCTGGGCTCCGGCGAGAGTCGAGGTTACGTCTCCGACGACCAAGACCGCATCGGGACGTTTTGCCTTCATAACTGCCTTCAACCGCCAGACCATTTCGCCCAAAGGGTCCGATGCGACGCTGTTTGACAGGCCTCGTCGCCTGAAGTTCGCGAGGCTCGTGAAGCGAATGTCGGGGCGCGGGATACCAAGATCGCGCAGTATATATTCGGACATCTCGCGGTCGTAGTGCTGGCCAGTATGCACGAGAACACACCGAACCCCGGGCTGGACTCGCATCGCCGCCAGTAATGGCGCCACCTTGACGAAATTGGGCCTTGCACCAACTACGCTGAGGATGGTCATTTTTTCAAGGCGAGCTAGGGCTGGCCGCCTTCCCTCCACCACCGCTTACTGCGACCCCGATCCCCACGGCGCCCCCTGCGGCCGCGGCGAGTAGCGCTACCGAAGCGGCGGGAGACAGCGATCCAATGTGCCAAGCTGTCCGGGCTGGCTTGGGTGGCGGCGCGGGCTTTGCGGGCGGGGGGGGCGGAGTTACCGGAGGTGGCGCCTGGCCGGCGGGTACTCCGGGTGCCTGCTTGTTCTGCTCCTGTTGCTGCGGGCCGGGGCCGCCAGCAGCGGCCAAGGCATAATGTCCTTCGCCAAGCGAAAAACGCCTTCCCGTAGCGCGATCGATGATAAATATCCCGCCTCGCAGTGTAGCCACGTAGGTCGCTTTACCTGGGAGCCGTTCCACCAAGAAAGTGGTTCTCTGTTGACCTTTGGGCTCGATCTGATACTGGGAGGTTTCTACCAGCACGCCTTTATGGTCCGCCCGAGTCAATATTGCCCCTGTTATAATTCGCGCGTGAGGAAGTCCCGAGGAACCTGCGGCAAACTCTACGGACGAATTCTCTAACACTTCCGCCTGGGTTGCCCCCGAGAATCTTACCAGGGCCCGAGCGTCATTGGCGGTGGTCAACACGTTCCCGGAAAAAATGATGTCCTGGAAATGGATCGATGTTCCGTCAATAGCCGCACCGCTTGCCGCGATTGCTCGACCAATCACAGCCCTGTTGCCGCTTGCAAACGCAGTTGAAAAAGCCAGGGCGGCCGCGAAGACGGTCCGGCCGAGATACACACCCGTAAACCGGTAGCTCATTTTTCCTCCTTGGTTTCAGCGGCTTGCTCAGTGTTCTCTGTGCCCGTGAAAGCCCTGACACAGAGGGCGCCAAGAACCTTTGCGGTGTCGGTGTTGAAACTCGAAAGGTAGGGAGAGCACGGAGAAGCCGATCTGGGTTGCAAGAGCGCGCCCAACTGCCGCAGGAGACGCGCCGGCAATTGCTGGAACTCATCATACTGGAGATACCGCAGCCACCAACCGAGGCCGATTGAGAGAACTACCAACACCGTCGTCCGGCTGTGCGTGAGCAGGAGAACTAGAAGCGAGCCCAACCAGCACAAGCTAGCCAGCGCATAGATTGTTAGAACCGCTGAATGCGGACCTCGCACTCTCCGCCGCAGACGATGATGCACGTGGTCCCGATCCGGGACAAACAGCGGCCGCCTGCCCAGGAGCCGGCGCGCTAGGGTGACCGTCACCTCGAAAATAGGAGGAGCGAAAGCAACAAAGGGAAGGGTGTTCTTTGCGAGGGAAGCCGGACCTTCGGAAGCCAGCGTAGCCAGCGCAGCCAGGACGAATCCAACGAACAGGCTGCCAGTGTCACCTAAATAGATGGTGGCTGGGCCAAAGTTGAACCGCAAGAATCCCACCAGCGCTCCGGCCAGAACGATCGCGGCAAAGCACACCGGGGTATTACGCTCGATCAGCGAGAGCAGAAATAAGGTGAGACAGACGATGCTCCCCAGGCCGGCGGCCAAACCGTCCAGCCCGTCGACCAGGTTCATGCCATTCATCACCGTGACGGTCCACAACACGGTCAGAAAGAAACTGAGGACTTCGCTTTTCAAGGCGAATCCAAGGAGAGGAAGAAAGGTAAGGCGCACGCCAGCCATCCAAAGGCCGCAGCTCGCCAGAGCCTCAACGGCGAGTTTTTGTGCGGGAGTTGCGCCAACCAGATCATCGTAGACGCCCAAGGCCAGAACAAGCACACCTGGAAGAAGAATCCTGGCCAGCCGAGGCCAGTTCAGCGCGGAGTCGCTCAGCGTGAGAAGCAACGCTCCGCACGTGCCCAGAACGGCCAGAAGGATGGCCAAGCCGCCCAGGCGTGGAATTCGCGGCGTGGGCCGGGTTTCTCCGGCCTGGCCATAAGCTGCGAGGCCATGGCCCAGGCGCCGCACGGCGGGCGTAAAGAGGAGAGCGAAAAGCCCTGAGAGAAGGAAGAGTGAAAAATACAGCGCCATGATGTTGCGAGAACGATTGGTCAGTTACTGTCAGGCCCTGGGAACAACCGACGATGGTCGAGGAACCCAAACGAGCCTGCGTAGTCCGGTTCGAGAGTGCTCTCGAACTATTTCGCCGAGCAGCCGCGCATATTCGTTGACCTGGCGACGACTCGAGTATTTTTCCACCGCGGCCCTTCTGCCGTTTTCCCCGAGGATGGCGCAGCGTTGCGGATCACGAAGAAGCCCGCGAACGGCTTGCGCCAGAGCTTCCGGGTCCGATGGAGCCACGGCTACGCCACAACAAGCTTGAGAAACCAGCGCCGCTGTCTCGCCGCCGACGGAGCAAAGAATCGGCTTCCCGGCTCTCATGTACTCGTAGATCTTTGAAGGAACGGTGATGTCGAAGAGCGGGGCTTGGCGCAACATCACCAGCAGCGCGTCGCAAGCCTCCATGATGGACGGAACATCGGAGTGGGAGACCGCACCGAGAAACTCAGCATTGTTCAGGCCATGCCGGCGAGCTAGCGCTTGCAGGCGCTGCTTATCCACACCGTCGCCAACAAAGACAAACGCGACGGGTTCATTCATCAGGAGACGCGCGGCATCGAGAGCGGTCTCGAGGTTTTGCGCCAAGCCAAGATTGCCGATATAGCCCACTACGAATTTACCAACCAAGCCTTTCGGACGCTGCACGCGATGGGAGGCGCGCGGCCTTGCGAACAACCGACCGTCAACACCGTTGGGTATTACGAAGACTCGCTCCGACGGCAAGCCAAGCCCTAGCAGATAATCCTTGAACCCTCGGGTGATTCCCACAATCGCCGTGCAGCACACGTAGAAGAGACGCTCGAAAACTTTCAGTGCGCGGAACATCCAGCCATTCGCCCGAAGCACTCCGACCACTGCCGCTGAAGCAGGCCAGATATCCTGCAAATCATAAACGAGCGGTGCGCGATACCAGAAGCGCGCAGGAACGGCAGCGAAGCCCGTCGGCAAGGGCGAGACTGCAACGATCACGTCCGGGCGGCCCACGCTAAGACTGCGCCAGGCTGCCGAGACCATAAAACTGCTATAAGTCAGCAGGCGTTTCACGGGGCGCGAGTCCGGCGAGCGGTATAGGGGCACTCTCAAAACTCGGAAGCGGCCGGCATCTGGCTCGCCCCCGACCCTGGCGCGGAGATGAGCACCCTTCAGGCTGGCAGGATGGTTTGGAACGGCCGTAACGACCACCACGTCGTGCCCAGCGCGAGACAAGCCTTCCGCCAAGCTAAATGCCCGGCGTCCCGTGGCCATTGTTTCAGGCGGAAAATGCTGGGTGAAGATCAAGACGCGCATCGGGTTGCACCCCGTAGCGCCGGTGTCCTCACAGGCTTTTGTCCGGCGCTGAGGACAGCGCCGCTACAAGAAAGGTCGCCAGCGGAGTTCGCCGGTTTCAATAGATAACGCACTTTCATCCAGTCGAGCGTGCGCCACAGGCCGTCGGCCAGCGAGACCTTCGGCGCATGGCCGAGGTCGGCGGCGGCTTTTGAGATGTCCACCGTCTTCGAGCGCGTGGTGAAAGGCTCACAGGGACGATAGTTCACCATGTGGTCATCTTGATCCAGGTAGCTGAGGATGATATCGGAAGCGGTTTTGACGTCATGCACCTCGCGTGAGCCGATGTTATAGACCTCACCGGGAATGAAGCGCTCGACCAGGGTGGCGAGCGTGAATGCAGCGTCGGTGACGTAAAGAGAAGACCGGCGATGGCCCAGGTAAACGGTGTACGGAAGGCCGTACAAGGCCCGATAGCAGAAGATGCAGTTCGCGCTGCGATATTCGCTGTACGGCTCACCAGGCCCATAAACGTTAAACAGCCGCACGCGCACCGTCTCCGTGCCAAACCGGGCGGCGGAGTTCATCACCTGCATCTCTCCCACCCATTTCGTCATCGCGTAGTCATTCAGTTGCCGGATGGGGCTCGCCTCCATCACCTCTTCGTGCATCACTCCTTCCCAATCGCCGTAGACCTCTGAGCTCGAAAAGAAGATCATTCGAAAACCGTGTTTCTCTTGAAGGCGGATCATGTTCTTCGTGCCAATAACGTTGGTGCGCCAAAGCGTCTCGTAATATTCTTCCCCGTTTCGCCGCCCAAACTCGGCGGCCAGATGATACACGTAGTCAAAACGATGTTCATCGAAGATTCGCTCGAGCTGGCGGTATTCTGACACGTCGGCACGGAGGTATTGAGGATCATGATGGTGAGGGAGATCGGTAATCCAGACCTCATGCCCACGTTCGCGCAACTCGCGCGTGAGAAAGCCTCCAACTGCCCCAAGCCCCCCGGTTACAAGAACTTTCATAGTGTTGTGTCTCCTTTTCAGCCACCCAAATCAGGAATTGGACAAACGAAGGCCGCAGAATATTTTTGCGATTGGTGAAGTACCTCCATCAAAACATATTCAATAAAGCTCGCGATTGCCTCTGGCATTCCTGCCGAATCGGCGTGGTTCCGTTTTGAGTTCGCCTTGCAAACTTTCCTCATCATCCTGTCACGGCGCCATGAAGCAGTGGAGAGAAGTGAGGCAGTTTTTTTGCGGCCGCGTTTTCCAAAAGGTCCACATATCGCGAGGCGATGTCTTCCCAGGAGGGAAGTTGCGAAACCAGGCGTTGGCCATTGCGAACCAGGCGAAGACGCAGGCTCTCATCTTCCATGATCCTGGCACACGTTCGCGCCACGCTTTCGGGGTTCAACGGGTCAAAGTAAATGGCAGCATCCTGGCAAACGCAGCGCGCGAAGTCACGGTCACTCGTCAGGATGGGAAGGCCGTAATGCATAGCCTCGATGTAGGTGCGTCCGAAGGTTTCAAGTAGAGTCGGCTGAATCAATGCGTGCGCAGAGCGATATGCCCAGTCAAGTTTAGAATCGGGAACAGGTCCGACGTTGAGGATAATCTTGTGAAGATTTTCACGTGCAATCGTTCTCAGCAAGTCTCGCGCGCCAGGGTGCTGGTCCGGATGAATGGTGATGCAACAAACGGCCGGACGGGCGCAGTAGCGCCGCAGTTTCTTCATCGCTTCGATCAGCACCTCGAGGTTCTTGTGCGGGTAGTAGACTGCCAGGCAGAGGAAAGTAAACGGCGCCACACCCCCGTACGAGGCCGGCAAAGTGCCGGAAAGCTGCGGCGGAAGCCCGTCGCACTCAGGAATAACTCGGACTCGTGCATCATCAAGGTGATACTCACTTAGCATCTTCGCCCTGATCGCTTCGGTTTGTACGATGACCTGAACATGGCTGGGCAGGCGCCGCAGATGCGCTCTGCCATAAGCAACAATCAGTTTCTCCCGCAGGGTCATCTTTCCCTCAGCGACCGCCTCCCGGTAGACAAAGTGGGCATTTTGCACTAGCAGAACGACTGGAACGGGCGAACGACGAGGGGCGAAGTTACCGTATGCAAGCAATGCGTCAGAGCGTTTCCGGGCGCAGATTCTGGGAACCGTGTGGTGGAGAAACCAATGTCGCGCCGCCAGGTTCTGCGGTTTGCGGCGGAGGATGAGCTCAACATTGGGCGAGGCCGCTGCGTTAAACTCAGGCAAGTCGGGCAACAAAAACACGAAATCGTGTTCTCGATGAGCTGCCAGCGCGGGAAGGAGGCGCAGTAATCCCGTCTTTCCTCCACCCGTTGTCAATCCCAGCGCTTCAACAACGAATTTCATTAATACACCGCCGTGGCGCCGGCGTCCTGCCGGCGTGCAGCCGGGACGGCGGCGCTACAGGAGGAACCCAGCAGCGAACGGAGCGAGCCGCGCATCTGCTCGGCGGTAAAGTTTCGGAGGGCCCACCGGCGGCCTTCGCTCCCCATGTGGCGGGCTACATCCGGCTTCTGGAGCAGAAGACACACGGCGGCTGTTATCTCTTCCACTGACGAGGGATCCACCAGAAATCCGGTTTTTTCGTGCAGCACGGCCTCGGCCGCTCCGCCCTCGCGACTACCGACTACGGGTTTTCCCGCTAGGGCGGCCTCAATGTAAACTCTGCCGAATCCTTCGCCTTCCCATCGGCCGCTGTGCTGGCGAGATTGGCTGGGCAGAACAAACACATCGCAGGCGCGGTAGTAAGCCGCAAGCTCGGAGTCAGAAACTTCCCCGGCGAACGTAACGCGATCTCGGACGCCAATTTCCCGGGCTGTCCCTTCCAGTCTTTTCCGGTCATCACCACTCCCAACGATCACATAGCAGGCGCGCGGAATTTGGCTGAGCACTTGCGGCAGCGCCCGAATCACCCTCTCAAAGCCTTTGTAGGAGTGAACCTTGGATAAACTCCCAACGGACAAGAGAAGCTTAGAAAAAGGCTCGGAACCGTCATTTCTTCGCGCTGTCCGAGGCAGGCTCGGATGAGCCAAAGGGGACGAAGAGTCCCGGCGTTCGCATGATCCGACAAATGCTGGGATTTTTTGTTGCCGCTCAGAATGACAGCTCTGATCTATTCCTGACGTGTTGTCAACCTTTCCTGCCGGGGCCAGCCCCGGCGCAGTGTCCTCTGTGGAAAGCAGCATACGCGCGAACCGGTCAGGAATTGCGTTGTAGAGTAACTTCACTTTTCGGGCTCGAATGTTTAGAGCCGCGCGCAGCTTACTGGCCGTAAATTCACTGGCCGCCAGGATGAGATCAGCTTGTTGTAAGGCGGCATCCTTGAGCGCTGAATTACGCTGCCAGGCTTCCTCGCCGTGACACACCACCCAGAACGGAGTTCGGTAAAGATAGCGAATGGCCGCGGCGACTTGCGCCAAGGCAAGATGAGTGCAGATCGTCAGGTCAAATTTCTCTTGTCCGAGTTGGATGGCTTTGGCCGCGAACCCAAGCTTATCGACGAGATGGGGGCGGCTCGCCAAGGTCACATGCTGAATTCGGAAGCGATTTGCAAGGTCTTGCGGTCCGCCGCTTCCCAGCAGCGCTAGCACGCGGATGTTTTCCGCTCCCACGAGATCGCCAAGAGTCTCAACCAGGCTGGACGCGTACCTTGCGATTCCACCGCGGGTGTAGACATCGGTCGCTAGGATTAATACTCTCATTTGTATAAGCGGGCCTCAGCGCGCACCGGAGAACTTCGTGGTACTCTCATGCCGTCTGGACGCTCAAAGACCCTCAACAGAACCCAAACGGCGAGCGGAGCTCGCAATCCGGCAAGCATCGCGATGACGTCCGTCTCGCCCAAAAAGACTACGGGCAACGCGCAGAGAATCAAGAACAGTGTTGACTCACGCAGGGACTCAGTGGCCAAACTACGTGCTACGAATCCAGCCAGCATGCCGTAGAGGATCATCCAGGCCCAAAAGCCCGGCGCTCCAAAATTTGCGAAGACCTCCGTCTCGGTTGTCTTTAGGTCGTCCTTAAGTGGCAAGTCAAAATGCCTGTCGACTATGACGTCGAGGCTCCGCTGAACAGGCTTCCCAGGCCAGAGCGCCCTGGGCACAAGGGACGGCAGCCGGAGCATCCAGCTCGATCCCAACAGGAGCGGGTAATCCTTTGCCGAGTGCTGGTAGGCAACTTCCGAAAACCAGTCTATGGCGTTCCATCGGTGCCCGGCATCCTCCTTCAAGCCCTGCTCTGTTGCACCAAACATGCGCTCTGCCCCCATGGCCCCCGTCGCTGGGGCCATTCGTCGAGCTAGAAACTCGAGCTGGCTCTCGCCGGATTCGAGGTTAAGCTCGCCCAACGTCGCGCGCTCTGCGTACACTAAGGGAACGCTGAGAACGACGGCCGCGAGGGCGATAATTAGCGGGCGAGCAGGAACAAAAGCGGGCCGCGAGCGTCTCACCCAGAGAAGGAGCAGCAGTTCCCAAAGAAGGAAGAGTCTCCAACCGATCAGAATGTAGTAAAGACAGTCCGAAGCAACTACCCACGGTAGAACGCCGGCCCAGCGGCTCTTGATCCGCGGCGTTCGAGTCGAGCCACAGTTTCCCGCAAGACAAATGCAGACTGGAACGTAGGAGAGATTCCACACCGTTACGGCCCACATTCCCAGCCCCCGGCTGTAGTCGGCCAAAGTCGGCCCATGGGTGATACCGAGTCCTCGCGCAAGGAGCCATAACCGCAAAAACCAGACGGATACGAGACTGAGAATGAACGCGGGGGCGAACGCTCGATTTTCGCGGATGCAGGAGCGCCGGGACGGGGTGGGCCCAGTACGAGGTGCGATGCTGACGCCTACGTAAAAGAGAAAGAAACCCAATGAGAGTATCAAGAGCGGAGTCGGCCACGCTGTCCAGGTTGCACTCTTATTGCTGACTAGCAACGAGATCGCTGGACCGACGACAAAATAGAGCAGGTTCACGAGGACCGGAACTAGAACGCTAAACCGCACCTCACCACCTTGAACCTCGGATCGTAGCGGGAGAAGAACCATCACGGTCAGAAGCAATAGCGACGGGACGAGCACTAGTGATGAATTAGCGCCAACGTCAGACGCACGGAATGTAAGCCATCCTCCAAACACCAACGAGCCGGCGGAAAGGACGTAAAGGACGAGAAGGTGGCGAGAATCGACACGCGTCCTCCGCCTATGTGATTCAGCGGAATGTCCAATCGACGATCCGTTCATAAGCTTATGTCGCCTGCGAGGCAAGCAGTTTCCCGGCGTAGACCGAAGGTCCGTCAAGGCCCAGAACCTTAAGAATCTTATTCAGACGAATTTCATAGGTATGTTCGCGGTGGGCGCGACAGTAGGCACGCTCGGCAATGGCTTGGCGCTCCTCGGGGCGATCCAGGTAATAGTCAACCTTTTCCTTAAGTTCTTGGCGGGTTCGGAACGTAACAATCTCGCGCTCCGGCTCGAACAATTCCGGAAGCGCAGGCTTCCAGTCGGCGATCTGAAAAGCTCCGCAACCTGCCGCCTCAAACAGTCTGCAGTTGACGCCGGCGATCTCTCCGGGGTGCATCGTGTTCAGAACGATTTTGGCGGCGTTGAAGGCTTTTGCTTTTTCTAGCTCCGCCACGAACACGCCGGGATATCGAGAGCGCAGCGGGGAGATCAACCAGCGAGGATAATTCTGTCCCCAGATTTTGAGATCGTAGTCTTTGAACATTTCAAGAATCCGCGCGCGATAGTAATACATGTTGCCGGCTGTGCATAAGTCACAACCGTACTTAGCGCGTTCCGGTTGTGTCAGCGCTACGCGCCGGTGCCAGAGCGGGTTGCAAGCTTCGGAAAGATAGTGGGCATTAATCCCCAGCTTCGCCCGGAATGTTTCCACCATGTACGGATCTTTGAAAAACCAAGCGTCCAGGTCGCTGGCGAGCAGGTATTGCCGTCCGAGGCAGGCCTGTGAATCCGGGTACCAGGCCGCGAGCTTGCAATTGGTAGCTGTCCTGATGCGGCGCGCGACTTCAGGTTCAAGGACTCCGTGGGTGATCAGGACGAGGTCGGGTTGGAATCTCGAGGCCTGTTCGATTAATCGGCGGTGCCACCATCTCTCGATGCCAGGGTAGAGTCTTGACAAACCACGCCAGAGATTCGGCCGGAACCCGTCGTGGTTATCATGGTGAATGGGAGCTTCGTCGAGCGTAACCACGCTGTGCCCCATACTTTCGAAGCCGGCAGAAATATTCCGCGCAAAACTGTCCGCAGAGACGTTTCCTGAAATCAGAATGCGCATTCGTTCTGTGTCACGTCAGCTCCGACCGGCGCTGAAGTCAACGTCTCGATTCGCTGTATGTGTCGTCGCAACCGCGGCCAGCACCGCAAACCACAAAGCATTTGCAGGAATGTGAAGATTGAAATCCACGAGGCTGTGAACGAGCAAGCCGGTGCATCCAAGAAACGCGCCCACGCGAATCCATCCCTCACCATTAAGGAGTCCAGATCTCACATTCCTGAGCGAGATCCCGAAGAAGATGAGCAACCCAGTGAGAATCAACGCGCCGCCCGCCAATCCAGTCTCCGCCAGAGCTTCCACGTAGTCGTTGTGGGCGTGGTGGTACACAAGGTCGGTCGCAAAGGACTGGACCTGGGGGAATGCGAGTTTGAAACTGCCGAGACCGGTGCCAAACCACGGATGCTCTCCAAAAAGGCGAAGGGTGTCGCGCGCCACAATCCAGCGCTGGCCTAAAGTGACTTCCGGCGAATGGGTGAGACCCGCAACCGAAACGAGGCGTCTCGAGATTCGTCCGGGATCAAGCCAGAAGCAAAGGACGGCAACTGCAGAAACCGATAGCAAGCCCGCCGCCACCGCCTGGCGCCACCGGAGGCCCGGCGCCCACCGCCAAAGCATCAGCCCGAGGATCAGGGCTTCGGCCGCGAGCGCAACGAATCCTCCACGCGAACCCGAAAGAAGTACTGATGCAGCCGCCACCACCGAGCCGAGTAAGAAGAATGACTTTCCGGGATGATTCCTGGGCCGGCTGAAAGCATAGGCGGCTGCCAGCGGAATGAGCATCTCCATAAGCCCGGCGTAATGGTTATGGTTCACGTAGGGTCCAAACGTCCACCCGTCCGTCTGCACTCGCCAGTAAATGAGTCCGTGGCTGGAAAAGAATTGCAAAATGGCGAACATGGCCACCGAAAAAGAGTAAATGGCAATACCCGGTCCGAGGCTATCGAATCCAAGATGAGCTTTCGACGGAGGAAGACCGCTTTCCGCAACAATCTGACTGACGACGAAGAAAAAGATGAGATCCGTTGCCAGCTTGATCAGCGCTTCCCGGGTGCCCTCATGGTCGAGTGATGCCCTTCCAAGAAGCTGAGCGGTACCAAGAAGAAAAAAGCCGATTCCAAGAATCAGCAGCGGCGACCAAGCTACACGCACAGCGCGATGCCGGACGTTTTCGAAAGCCCACCAAGCTAGCAGGACGCAGGCCGCGAGGGCCAACAGGCCCCATGCCCAGGGTTGAACTGCCCCAAAGGCTAGTGGCGCCGCCAGCAGCGTCGCAACGACGAAAAACCGAATGCCTCTTAAACTCGGAGCACGTCTCTCGGTCCGTTCCACACCAGAATCTTGCCGAATTGCCGAGGAAGCGATGGTTGTCGGCATCGACTCCTGTTCCATTTCGCTCAATTGAGCGAGCGTTGCCGCGGCCGTCTCGGCAGCGCTATCAACGAAACATCTTGAAGCCAAAATGTCCCGGTAATATCCGCCGGAAAATTCACGCTGCGCGGCCGCCAAACCTCAAGACAAACAAGCCGCGTGTTTTCACCGGTCTTAAATTTCCTGCTGACCGTGTGTGGGCCGCTCGTGCCCACTGACGATTCCGTCAAGACGTCGAGACACGCATCGCAGAGCGGGTCAACGACGCGCACGCGAGGTCCGCTGTCGGAAGAAATATTTGCGCTTTGCATGCGAGCGCTCAGCAGATACGGGGTTTGGGGATTCACAGGCACATACTGATAAAGAGGTCGAAATTCGTCATTCCTCGGCACTATGAAGTCGATGCGCAGTCCATGATTTCCGCGCGAAGACGGCAAGCTTCGGAAGGCCAGCGCAAGATAAGGAGACTTCTGAACGCGCCAGCCGTAGCCGCCGTTCAGAGGGGCACTGGTGAAGTTGCCGTTGTAAACTAAATTTCCTTTGTCGGCTTCGTTGCTGTGCCGAATGATTCCCGACCCTTCCAAATCCCGCCACACTGTGGTTGCTTCTGCGATCTGCTTCTGGTCAATGAGTTGGTCGAGAAAAGTTCGGATGGAGGCGAACTGAACAGATTTGTCTCCGGCTAAGGCGTGCGTCCATTCGAAATAAGCGGAATCCGTTTTGCCGTGCGCGCAAAGGAAATTGAGATAGTCAAGTTTCAGCAGATTGCCACTGGCAGCCGGCAAAAGCTTTTGTAGAACGGTGTGAGGATGATTCAGAGCCCATGGGCTCACCCGGAAAACCTGAGAAGCATAACTGGCGTCCAGCTTCAGGACGCGTCGCAAGTGCGGCAACGCTTCCATGCTCCTGTTCGTTGCAAGAAGTTGCAACGCCCAAGCCCATTCGAAACGCGGTGTCATGGGACTGAGCTTAATCGTGCGCCGGAAAGCCGAATGTGCGCACACCTCATTCCCGGACGACCCGCAACCCGTGGAAAGGTCCAACCAGTAATTTGCGTTCTGGGGACTCAGCTCAGTCGCTCGCCGGAATTGCCGGATAGCTTCCCGTAAGTCGCCACCTTTCATCGAGTAAAGGTAGTATTGTCCCAATTTGTCGCGTACGCTCGGATTGTTCGGATCCAGTTCTACAGCCCACCGCAAGCAAGAAGACCGGTGGATGTTCACGAGAGTTTCCGCGGCCGCTGTCCGCACAGCCTCCCACGCAAGAACAACTGCGGAAAGCGCGACGACAATCATGAAGAGAACAGCGCCCCAGCGTGAGGTAAGCCCGATCTCAGTTCGCCGAGTCCGAATTATGCGATCCATAATAGGCACGGTAAGACGACCCATAGCACCCGTCTCGCTTGAAATCGACTTTGTTAACAACGGTTCCCAGGACTTTCGCTCCTGCGGTCTCAAGCATCCGGAAGGCACGAACGAGGGCATCACGCTCGGTTACGCTGCTCTCAATAACCACCACCACGCCGTCAACCAGCGAGGAGAGAATGGTGGCGTCAGTAACCGGCATTAGCGGAGGCGAGTCCAGGATCACCTGATCAAATCGCTGTCGCGATTCTGCCAGAAGCTTGATCATCGCCGAGGAAGCCAGCAATTCAGCGGGGTTCGGCGGGCGCGGGCCGGAGGATAGCACACTCAAGCCCGAGAGGCCGTCGGCCCGCTGGAGCGCTTCATCGAGACTATGAGATCCTGTCAGCACGCTGCTGAGTCCCGGACTAGCTGACACGCCGAGCATCCGTCCGACTGTTGGCCGCCGGAGGTCGGCATCCAAAATGAGCGTTCGACTGCCGCACTGAGCTAACGTCAGGGCCAGATTCAACGAGGTGCAGGTCTTGCCTTCGGAGGACTGCGTGCTCGTCACCAGGATGACCTGGGGCGGACGCGGTGCCAATGAAAGCCGAATCGACGTGCGTAACGAGCGATACGACTCGGAGAATGGCGAAGCTGGGTCGCAAGCGACCGCTAGGGCGAGCGCAGCCTCTGAAGAGCACTCTTTGTGGTTGTCGCTAATCCGCTTCAGCTTCGCCACAAAGCGCGCTGGCTCGACGGAAGGAATCACAGCTAAGGTAGGCGCGGCCGTAAGTCTCTCAACGTCAGCGACGCCTGCGATGGCATTGTCCAGCGCCTCTCGCGTGAAAGCGACCGTCGTCCCCAGGATGACGCCAACAATCAGCGCAATCGCAATGTTGAATAGCTTTTTCGGCCGAACCGGGGAGGTGGGTCGAAACGCAGCGTCAACTACGTGAATGTTCGTGGCACGCATTCCTGCCGCCACTGTGGTCTCTTTGAGATGCTGAAGCAGGTTTTCGTAGAGGTGTTGGTTGGTCTCAAATTCCCCTTTGAGAAGGTTATACCGGATCAACAGCTCGTTCACCTGACCGACTTCTGTTTTTTGTTCGGCCACTTGGGCGGAGAGCAGGTTTTCCCGCCTCGCCGCCGCGTTGTATTCGTCTCGGATTTCTCCAACCGCGCGCTCACGTGCCTCCTTGATCAGCGCTTCCATTTCGTGAGACTGACCGCGGAGGCGAACGACCTTGGGGAAATTCGGGCCGTATCGTTCCAGGGCCTCAAGATATTCCAGACTCAGCGCCGCTCTTTGTTCCTCCAAACGCCGGAGAAGCTCGCTCTTCGTGACGAGCCCAGCCGGGAAACCCTTTGTCTTCGCCAGCTCAAAAAGAGCCTGCTTTTGCGCTAGCTCACTTTGGGCAAGAATCAGTTCTCGGGTGAGCTCCGCCAGATTTTGCTCCGCGATATTTTGATTGTCGTTGACGCCGGCAAGAGCATTCTGCCGCTCGTAAGTGACCAACGCTTGTTGCGACTGCTCTACGCGCGCCTTTAATTCGTCTAATTGCCGTTCCATCCATGCCGACGCTTGGCGTGTCGCGTCATAGGTCTTGCGAAAATTGTATTTGGTATAACCCGCGACGAGTGTTCTTACCACGCGCGCCGCGAGCGTGGGATCGGTACTCTCAAAAGAGACTTTCACGATCCGGGTGCCGTGCAGGAGATCAACGTGCAAGTGCTTCTTAAACATTCGTAGCAACTCGCTGCGCTCGGAGCGCCAATTGTTCGGGGACTCGCCTCCGGCATGTTTTACGCTAGGATTGAACTCGGAAAGGTTGCCGAGACCGAGCTGCTGAATGGTTGACCAGGCCAGCAGGTTGCTACGGAGAACGTCCAATTGTGTCTCTAGAAACGAATCGTCCGTCGGAGCGCTGCGGTATAGGTCTTTGAGAGATTGGATGGCCGGTGTCTCCGAATCGACTTCAAGGCTCGAAGTTGCGCGGTAGACGGGCTTCATCTTGAAGGAGATGATTGCTACAAGCGCCACCACTGCTACTGTGACCGTTACAATGTCCCACAGACGGTTACGGAGAATTCGCCAGTAAGCTCGCAAATAGGAGTAGGTATCGCTCGAAATCGGCAAAGCTCCCGAAAAGGGCATGATCCCTCGGTGGTCCGGGACGGGAGAATCGTGATCGGTGGTTGCGGGTATTTGACGTTCAGGCATGGTGTAGATCCAGACTTTAGTCCCGGATGCTGCCCTAAAAAGCGGCACTATGTCTGCTAACCCGGTTGTGACTCACAGCACTAGAACGGCACTCTCCACACTAAGACGCCGGAAGCCGTCTGAACCGCCGCTTCAGCGGCGCGGCGGAGAACTTGCTGCGAAGTACTGTCAGGAACAAAGAGAATGTCGTTCGGCTGTAGACGCGGGTCGAGAGCGCGGCCAGCCAAGATGTCTTTCAAGTTGATCGGAAGCTCAAGGGACTTTCCTGGCTTAGTCGTCTGTCCGCGGATAATCACCGTTCGGTCTAGCTTTGCCGTGGGCTTCAAGCCCTCGGCCAGCGCAACGGCTTTGAGGACGGTGAGGTGGCCGTGCTCATTGTTCATCGCAAATCCCTCTGGGTGATTGACTGCGCCGACAACGTAAATCACTGTGGCGCGCGTCACAAGCACACGGTCGCCGGGATACAGGATCACGTTCAGCCGTGGGTCGCCGGTTTCCATCAGACGTTTTAGGTCCACGCTGATGGTCCGTGCGTTTGTTCCGGCTGAGACGCTCGACTCCAGTTTCGAACGATACGGGTCAGCGGCCTGCGCCTGACCGTTGTGCATGGCGCCTCCCGCACATCCCGGTTGGCCCGCGCGCTCAACGTTACCGCAGCCATCCATCGGCGCACCGCGGGTTATCACGACGACGTTTCCAGCGTCATCGCGCAGGCCCTGCGCCTGCGCTAACACGTCCAGCAGCGTCGTATGGCCAAAAACCGGATAAAGTTGCGGCTTCTTTACCGCTCCGAGGATGGCCACGGAGTGATATCGGGACTTTATCATCTGAACCGTAATCTGCGGATCAGTGATCAAGCCGTGGGTTTGAAGCGCCGCGCGAATCGCTTTGGAAAGACCTTCCGGGCTGAGCCCCTCAGCCTGAATAGGAACCGGCAATAGAGGAAAATCAATCGTTCCCTCAGGGCTGACGCGATACTGCCCAGAGAGCTGAGGCACATCGAAAATTTTGATATCGAGCACGTCTTCCGGGCTGATAACGTAAGTCTGGCTCTCACGTCCTGCCGACTTCGGCGAGGACACGGGCGAGTCTCCAACCGACCTCATAGGCAAGAACCTTTGGGCTCGTGCGGCGGCGGCGACCAGACAAACGATCAGCGTGGCGGTGAAAACCGTGAAACAGACTCTGCAGTGCAGACTCATGAGGATTGCCATCTCCTGGCAGGCCGGACTGTGAGCCGCTCCACTGAAGAGCTGTGGACCTCTGCCGATACGGACTGTCCAACGAGATCGATGGTAATCACCAGTCTTGATGAATTCTTTTCACGGACAAGAATTCCCTCGAGACCCTCAAGTGGTCCGCACATGACCCGCACCCGGTCACCACATTTGAGAAGCTGATGACTTCTGACATGGTCCCCCCAATCGACCAGCGTACGAACTGTCTGAATTTCACTTTCAGATATAACGGCCGGGCGTCCTCCGCTCGCGACGAGATGACAAACTCCCGGTGTTGTGAGGATATCCAGGCGCTTGGCCATGTTTCCCTGAAGGAAGACGTAGCCGGGAAAAAGCGGAAACTTCAAGTGCTTCGTTCGGTCCCTCCAGCGACGGGTGGCGCAATACGAGGGAAGAAAAACTTCGAATCCCTTCCAAGCGAGCGCATTGGCCACCGTCGCTTCGTGCTGGTTACGCGTGCAGACTGCGTACCACGGCCTGCCAGCGCTCGGTTCGCTTTTCAATTCGAACCGCATATAGCTTCGCCCCGTGAGTTACAGAGCGCCATTCACCTGTAACCCTCAAACGGCAGCGCACTTGCCCGAACCCTACTTCACAGAAGTGTGCGGCGCGCTGCCCCTACGTCTCGCGCCTTGCTTCCCGCTTTCTGACCCGGCCAAAAACTCTTCGGCACTGAACCGCTTGGCTTGGTTCAAGCAGAAGACAGGTTCTGAACCGTGGCGCGTGATCTTCAACAAGAATCCCTGGCAAACCAACCACTCCAAAACTTGATTTGTTTCCTCAACGTTCCGGTAAATGGTTTGACTGAGCAGTCGCCAGCGCGCCACACCTTCGAGGTTGTCTGCCGTCTGCGGATTCCGCAAGAAGTAGCTCAAAACGTCCCGTGCCATTTGCGTCGCGTCCGGCATTGACAACCCCCAAAACCGTGATTAGCTAGCAATCGGTCTTCCATAAAGATGAGTTCGGTAGCGTCTTGAAGTTCCGAGGGATATGGAGGCCGTACAACTCACTCGGATCTGGAGGTGGGTGCATTTTGCCCCGGCGCTTTCCTGGAAGGTTCGTTCAATGCCCGCGCGATAGAAGGGATTTTCGAGGACCTGCGGTGGTGGGCTCGGTAAACCCGGGGATGGGTCAAAAGTGACCCATCATGGCGAAATTCGCAGTAGCAGCAGTAGGAGCCTGCACTGACGCATAAAGGGACCGGTGGTTCTCATTTTCCCCTCCTTTCGATGCTCATCGAGCGCCGCTGCCGCTTATTCAAAGATATGCTGTACGGTCGATCTTGTATTTTCTCGCCAACCGGCCAAAAGCACGGCGATCCTTTCCTGCTTCACGCGCAGCACGCGTAACGTTGCCGCGATGTTTCCGCAGGAGCTCTTCCACATAGCGTCGCTCGAAGTCTTCGATGATTTGTCGCCGGCGCTGGCGGAAATTTGTGGCCGGGGAATCAGAGGAATTTGAAATCCGAAGGGCGATGTGACTGGGGAGAATCTGTGGTCCGGATGAAAAGACCACGGCCTGCTGAATAACGTTACGAAGCTCGCGAACGTTCCCGGGCCACTGGTGCTCTCCGAGAATTCTAAGTGCTCCTGGTGTGAGCGTTCTGGGAGAGCGCTCCTGCGCCGCGGCAAGCTCTGTAAGAAAATGGTTAGCCAGCAGGGCGATGTCGACTCGCCGCTCGCGAAGGGGAGGCAGGTGGAGTTGTAAGACACTCAGGCGAAAAAAGAGGTCCGAGCGAAACCGCTCTTGTTGGATTAGTGGTTCAAGCGCCCGATTGCTCGCGGAGATCAACCGCACGTTCGCTTGGATGAACTTTTCCGACCCGAGCGGCCGATACGTGCCGTCCTGCAAGAAGCGAAGCACTTTCACCTGTGCCGCGATCGAGAGTGCGTCAATCTCGTCCAGAAAGAGCGTTCCGCCCTCAGCAATAGCAGCCAGGCCCTTTTGGTCAGCCCGAGCGTCGGTGTACGCCCCGCGAGCGTGGCCGAACAACTCGTTCTCGACCAGGTGATCCGGGAGAGCGCCGCATTCCACCGGGATGAAAGGGAAATTGCTACGCTTACTTAGATGATGAATCGCTCGTGCGCATAGCTCTTTCCCTGTGCCGCTTTCTCCCAAGATCATCACGGGAGCGTCGCTTTCCGCGAGAAGAGGAATCTGCCCAACAACTCTCTGGATTGCCGGGTCCCGCCCGACCAGTTGGGCCAGACCTCTTTCCCGCGCTAGCAGCGCACTCACGGATTCCACATCCTGACGAGGCGTTCCTAAGATGCGTTTGACGCGACGCAGGAATTCATCGTGGCGGAAAGGCCAAAAGATGAACTCATCGGCCACTTCGCACGCCAAATTAACGAGTCCGGACTCGGCGTTCTCCGCAACGACAGCCAGCATGGGAGTGTGCAGGGGGTGGCCCCGCAGCCACTCGAAAAAGCTAAGCGCCCAGACGCTCTCGGGAACTGCCCACGCAACAATAAGATGTGCCAAAGTTTTTCGGAGCTGTTGCAAGCAATTCGAATCCCATGGAAAGTATTCATAACGGATGTCCGGCTGCAGCGGCAGGACCTTCCGAAAGCCCCCTGTCGCCTCGGGATCTCCTGCGCCAATGATGACCAGTTGGTTCGCCATGGCTCCCGTAACTCCGCAAGTTCACCCCCCAGTTTGGGGGAGTGTATGAAAGCACCTGGAACAAGTCAATCAGGTTAATTCCCAGCTTCAATCACACGTATAAGTTTGGCGATTATGAACCAAGTGTGTACAGTCCTCGTCTATCGTCCCATGCAACGCCGCGCCCATACCGCTGTCCCAAGTTTCAGTCGCGCAAGGCGACGCCCAAAAATTAAAACTCGGCGCAAGCTTGGCGTTACTTGAGCTTCTTTCCCGGCAGATTCCGCCCATTCTGATAAAGAACGAGGCCAGTCACCCGTCCGGCGGCATTCTACACGATACTGAACTGCGCATCGACCACCTTAGCAAAGAATTCGTTCTGAGATTCCGGGTAGATCGGAACAACCCCCTGATGCGTCGCCTGTGTATTGAGTTGATCGCCGTTTCGCCTGACCGTCAGAATGAACTGGGGAGCAAGCTGGTACTGGCCCACAAACTTATCGAGCTGGGCTGGCCCGAGGGCAATGGCTTTGTGCACTTTGGGAATTTCGTATTTTTGGCCGGACAGAATGGCTGCGAGTTCGTGTGCTACGCCACCGACAACGGCTGAAGTGACGTTGTCGAGCACAATCACGTAAGCGTCGTCATCAGAAAACCAGCTATTGAGCGACGTAAAACCTTCGATGCCGCTACCATGCGAGATTTCTTTTCGGCCGAATGTGGTTGAAATGACCCAACCAAAGTCGTAATAAGCCTTGCCGGGAGAACCTATGGCTACCTGCGGTGCGAGCATTTCATCCAACAGCTTTCTTGGAATCAGCTTCCCTGCCCTGACCGCGCGATCCACCTGTAAGGATCGAGAGTGGTCGAATAAAGCCCGCCAGCGCTGAAAGGAACCGTCATGTTTACGAAGTGGGCGGTGTGGTAGCTGCCTTGGGCATAATAATAGACTTCTGCGTGTTTCTTTGCTCTAGTCGGCTGTCCCCACTGGCAGCGCAAGTATATCGATGGGTATCTAAGCGGGGATGCCCAAGCAACCGGTAGTGAAACGTTCCACCGAAGATCGAGCTGAGCGGATGCAGGTCGCGAAGTCTCGAACATTTCCCGCCGGGGACGTTTTCCGCGCCCGCTTGATCCTGGCACTGGCCGCAG
>JAKAWG010000147.1 GCA_021817045.1 Acidobacteriota bacterium | reverse complement strand
CTGGACGCTGGCGCCGCGTCGCCTCCTCGTTCCAGAGCACTCTGGCTCAGTTCAACGCCCTCTTCCAGGCTAGGTTCGAAACGGAGGAATCCCTATGCCGCCAGACACAAAATTCTTGACAAGCGCCCAGTGGCGATCCAGTAAACGCACCCCGTCACGCCGTTCGGTTTCCTTTACACCTCCCGCCCCTTCTTGCATACTGGCTCGTATGGACTTATCCCCTAAGTGGTGGTTTAAGGCGCAGCGGTGGAAGGCGGCGCTGCGGTCAGTCTTCGGCGAAAAAAAGCAGAACTACGACACCTCGTTGCGGATGTGCCCTTCCTGCCGGGCGCTGATTGACCGCGGTGCTTCGGTCTGTCCTCTGTGCGGGGCGCGCGTACGCGCTCCGCGCTCACGGAGCAGTGGAACACCCGGCCGCGTGATGGGCGGCCTTCTTCCTGTGCCAAGCACGGCGAACACCGTCATCGTGGCCTTCACCATCGTGATGTACGGCATCAGTTGGCTGATGACGCAGCGCGCGGCAGCGGCAGCCCTGCAATCTGCTCCGGCGCTGGGTGGCATTTCTACACGGGTACTGATCGAACTCGGCGCCAAGTGCCCCCTGATTTTCGCCGGACAATGGTGGCGGCTCGTGACCGCTATTTTTCTGCACGCCGGGCTCTTACACATCGGCTTTAACCTTTGGTGCCTGATTGACGTCGGGCCAATGGTGGAATCGCTTTTTTCGAGTTCGAAGTTTGTGGTGATTTATCTTGTGACCGGCGTCTTCGGCTACGTTGTCAGCTTGTGGTGGACCCCCTTCGGAATCTCGATTGGAGCTTCGGGGGCCATCCTGGGGCTGATCGGTTGCCTAATCGGCGTCAGTTTCCACCACGGAACGCTTGGTCGCGACCTTCGGTCGCAACTGTGGCGCTGGGTGATCTACATTTTCATTTTTGGCCTTCTTCCCATGTTTGCGATCGACAACGCCGCCCACTTCGGCGGCCTCCTTTCCGGCCTTTTGCTCGGCTACGTGCTGCCGGAAGGCGAGCCGGAGACGCGGGCCGGCGAAAGGTTGTGGAACACGCTGGCATTGATCGCCGTGGTTGCTATCGCCAGCTCGTTTGTTTTAATGGCTTTGAATCTTTCGCAGCCGCAGTTTTAGCCCGCCTATCGAGACCGGCGGGAAAGGTGAGACCGTGCCGGAAATCGCTCCGAAAGCCAAATCGAAACCGTGGCGCGAGCTCCTACCCGACGTGTGGGAGTTTCTGAAGCCCAGGCGAGCACATCTGGCTGCGGGTTTCTTTCTGATGGCAATCAATCGACTTGCGGGACTGGTTCTGCCTTATTCCTCAAAGCCTCTCATTGATAAGGTCTTCAATGGAGGACAGCTTCAGCTCCTCGTGCCTATCGTTATCGCTGTGCTGGCGGCCACAGCAGTGCAAGGTGTCACCTCCTTCGGCTTGACGCAGATCCTTTCCAAGGAGGCGCAGCGCCTGATCGCAGAACTGCGCGCGCGCGTGCAGGCACACATCGGGCGGCTTCCCGTGTCTTATTACGACTCCAACAAGGCTGGCACGCTGGTAGCCCGGATCATGAGCGATGTTGAGGGGCTGCGCAACCTGTTGGGCACAGGCATGGTGCAATTCGCCGGCGGCCTGATGACCGCGCTGTTTGCGTTGATCATCCTCCTCAAAATCAGCGTTTTTATGACGGTCATCGCGGCGCTGATCCTGGTGACCTTCAGTTTCGCTCTCAAGAAGGCGTTTGGCATCATCCGTCCGATCTTCCGGGAAAGGCGAAAGATCAATGCGGAGGTGACCGGCCGGCTTACCGAGTCGATTAGCGGCGTGCGAGTGGTAAAAGGGTATCATGCCGAAGCGCGTGAGGAGCAGGTTTTCTTCGACGGAGTGCAGCGCCTTCTGAATAACGTGCTGAAGACGCTGAACGCCACATCGGTCATGGGTCTATCGTCTACGGTAGTCCTGGGCGTTGTGAGCGCGGCGATCATGTATATTGGCGCGCGGCTCCATGTCAACGGCAAAATGACGCCGGGGTCATTCGTTCAATATATCTTCTTCCTAGGACTGCTGGTGGCCCCCATCGTGCAAGTCGTGGGCATCGGAACGCAGTTAAGCGAGGCCATGGCGGGCCTCGAGCGCACTCGCGAAGTGCTCGCAGAGCGTCCCGAAGACGACGATCCCGTGCGAACGCTTACTCTCGGTCCGTTGCGCGGCGAAGTCCGGTTCGAACGCGTCTGGTTCGCCTACGAGGCGGATAAGCCGGTGCTTGAGGAAGTAAGTTTTGAAGCGATGCCGGGCACCGCCACCGCTCTGGTTGGCCCTTCTGGCGCCGGCAAATCTACGCTGATCGGCCTGGTATGCGCCTTCTACACGCCCAGCGAAGGGATCGTCACAGTTGATGGTTTCGACCTGCGCAAGGTGCGCCTGGATTCCTACCGCACGCAGCTTGGCGTGGTGCTGCAGGATTCATTTCTTTTCGACGGCACGATCCGCGAAAACGTGGCTTTCTCGCGGCCGGCGGCGAGCGAGGAGGAAATCCTGACTGCGTGCCGCATCGCGCGTGTCGATGAGTTTGCCGAGCGCTTCGAGCGCGGCTATGACACGGTGGTCGGCGAGCGAGGCGTCAAGCTCTCCGGAGGCCAGAAGCAGCGCGTTTCGATTGCCCGCGCCATTCTCGCCGACCCGCGCATTTTGATTCTGGACGAGGCCACTTCCAGCCTCGACTCCGAATCCGAGGCGCAAATTCAGGAGGGACTTACTTACCTCATGCGCGGCCGGACGACGTTCGTGATTGCCCACCGCCTTTCCACCGTCCGCCGGGCGGATCAAATCCTGGTTCTCGAAGCGGGCCGCATCGTGGAGCGTGGCACGCACGAAAGCTTGTACGTTGGCGGCGGACGCTATTTCGATCTGTATACCAAGCAGCACGGCGTCGAAGCCAACCTGTTTCTCGCGCCCGGAGAAGGCGAGGCCGCGCCTGTCGAAGACGAGCGCGTTTCTGTGCAGGAACGTGACTCGGCGGAGCCGGAGCCGCTCCGTTGGATTCAGAACCAGGATCAGTGACTCGAACGCCGCGCTACCAGCCTGCGGCTTGGATTCGGATTCCCACCGACGAATCAGCGTGCTTGCAGCGCAGGGCTCGCCGCTCAGCCCGGCAGGTTTCCTGTGGATACGCCCAAAAGCCAAAGCGTTACGAAACCAACGCTGCGCTACCGGCTCCGCGTTTTGTTACATAGCGGACAGCCAACGATCAGTTCATAATCCAGAGGCCATCATGATGAGTAGTGCGAGCGAAACCGCGCGACCCAAACACGACGGCGAGCGTGCGCTTACGGCGGTCTCGTTGGCCATTGGCGCCGCGTTTTTGTGCTGTGGTTTCTCGTGCTGCCGTCCTGGCTGGAGTTTCATCCCGAATTCGTAAGTTGAAAACAAACGGCTTGCTGTAATCGCATGGAAATTAGGGTATAACCCACGTATTCCCAATGAGATAGATAGAACAATTTCAACTTGGGCGAAGTTGGATTTTCACAGCTTAATCTATTGAAACTACAACAGTTAGTTCTCAACAAGGGCTCTCAACTTACGAATTCGGGTTCATGTTGATACAACCGGCGTTGGGCGATGGCGCTAGATTGCGGCCGTGCCCTCCGTGCTTGGGTTCGCCGCGGACCTGCGGTGCGTATGGGACTTCGGGCAGACAGGGCGCGGAACGCCGGCGGCGTTTGCCCCGCCCAAGAAATTGGTCGTGGTCGGTTTCTATCGTTTCGTGCGCAATCCGATGTACCTGGAGCTCTTTGCGGGCTGGATCGGGCTATGGATTGTGTTCGGACGAGCGAGCGCCGCGGCAATCGGCGTAGCCGTTGGGATTGTGGCGATCGTAATCCTATTCGTGCTCTTCTACGAGGAGCCGACGCTGCGAAAGAAATTCGGCTCGGATTATGAAGAATATTGCAGGCGTGTGCCCCGATTTATGCCGCGCATTCGAGCCTGGCGGATGTAGGCAGGCTGCCACGCGACAATGTCCGCTGCACGGGCCTGTCTGCGCCCGCAAGTGCGGCTAAGTCCTCAATTTCATAAATACGCGTACGTATCCGCGGTGGCGACTGCGGATGCTTCTGGAGTTTTCTCCCAGTGACCGACGCTTCGTCCAGGATGGATTACAATCCTTGTACACGGCTTCGAGGTGATGGTTCGCTCGACGGCCCGACGCGGAGCTGGGCTCGCGGGGATCCGCCCCTGGCAGGCCGGGCCTGGTAGAAGCGCGCCGGGATAAGAGTTGTCAAGGAGAGAGTTGATTTGATTTCAGCGGTGCGCTTTGTTGCCGAGCGATTTCCCCGCTCTGCGAAATACAATCCTGACTGGGCTCTCGCTAGCATCAGCGGCTCGGCTAACGCCCTGTGGATGAGCGAGTGGCTCGCTTCGGTCCTCGGCTTACAGCCGGGTATGCGGGTACTTGACCTTGGTTGCGGACGGGCAGTGTCGTCGATCTTCTTGCATCGCGAATACAGCTTGCAGGCGTCGGCAACCGACCTCTGGTTTAGCGCCTCAGAGAACCTCCGGCGTATCCAGGACGCCGGTGTCAAGAATGGCGTTTTCCCGATTCATGCGGATGCTCGGTCGCTGCCGTTTGCCACGGAGTTCTTCGACGCTGTCGTGTGCATCGATTGCTTTCCGTATTTCGGCACAGATGATTTGTACCTCAATTACCTCGCTCGGTTCGTGAAGGCGAGCGGTCAAGTAGGAATTGCAGGGGCAGGGCTGACGCGAGAGATCGAGGGCTCTCCTCCGCAGCATCTCGGTGCGTGGTGGACTCAGGACCTGTGGTGCCTGCATTCAGCGGATTGGTGGCGCCGGCATTGGGAGCGGACGGGAATCCTGGACGTCGAGGTCGCTGACACCATGCCCGATGGTTGGAAACTTTGGCTGGAGTGGCACAAGGTGATAGCGCCTGAGAATCAAGTGGAACACTGCTGTCCGGTTAACGTTCTGCTCACGAGCGACAATTAATTGTCAGGCAAAGGCTTACGCCCAATTTCATGCTGCCGCGATTTGAACGCCAAAATGCTCGAAGAGCCATTTCGGAGGCGATTTATCAGGGCTCATGAATTCTGGCCGCACTGTATTTTCACAGCTGATCGGCTTTCTTCCCGATCGAGAGTTTCGTCGTTGTGTCGCCCGTTACAGCGGGGACCGGCGACTGAGGGATTTCTCTTGCTGGGACCAGTATCTGACGATGGCCTTCGCTCAGTTGACTTACCGCGAAAGCCTGCGCGATATCGAGACCTGTCTTCGCTCCCTGCAGGGCAAGCTTTACCATATGGGATTCCACGGTCGCGTGGCGCGCTCGACGAGTTCCTTCCCGAAGCCGGCGCCTTCTACGTGATGGATCGCATCTACATCGATTTCGAGCGCCTCTTCCTCTTCACGCTCTGCTCCGCCTTCTTCGTCGTGCGCAGCAAAGAGAACGTGCTGCTCCAACGCCGCTATTCGCGCCCGGTCGACAAAACCACCGGCTTGCGATCCGATCACACCGTCAGCCTGACCGCCATCAATTCGGCCCAGGCGTACCCCGATCCGCTGCGGCGCGTCACCTACCTCGATGCCGAA
>JAKAWG010000061.1 GCA_021817045.1 Acidobacteriota bacterium | reverse complement strand
TGATGATTTTCTCGTTCTGGCTGATTGACCGCCTTGCAGGGCCGGTTCCCGCATTCTTCCATCTGTTTCAGTTGATCGTCTTTGCGGCCACAGCGTGCGTGGTATATACGCTTGGAGTGGAGCTCGGAGGTAGCCGTCTGGCAGCGTTCGTTGCCGCCCTGCTTTGGGCGTTGCACCCCCAGCGCGTGGAAGCGGCGGCCTGGATTTCCGCTCTGTGTGACACCGGTTGCGGGTTATTCTTCGTCCTCGCTTTCTGGTTCTTCCTGCGCGCCGAGCGATCCCGATCGCACCGGCTGGCCATCCACTGGACCGCGGCCGCGAGTTTCTTCCTCGCCTTACTTTTTAAGGAAATGGCGGTGAGCCTGCCGCTGCTCATTCTCGCCTGGTGGTTTTTCACAGGCGATCACGAGGCGTGGAGGGCGCGCGCACCTCGCTTTGCACCCTACGTGGCAGCGGGGAGCGCTTATCTGGTCGCCAGACGCCTCGCGCTCGGACATTTGCTCTCCGTCCCTCATTCCTCTATTTCCATGCCCGGCCTGCTCCTTTCCGCTGTAGCTCTTTTCGGAGGACACACACGGCTGTTCTTCCACCCCGTTCATCTTTCCCCTTTTCGCGTGTTCCACCCTTACCGCGCGCTTCTCTCGCCATGGCCCTGGCTCGCCCTAGGCTCTCTGCTGGCAACTTTTATCTGGCGTAGGAAGGCACCGACCTTCTCGTTTCTCGTCTTTTGGTGGCCGCTGACTCTGGCCCCCTGCCTGGACGTGAAGCAACTGAGCGTGCCGCTTCTTGCGGACCGTTTCACCTACATCCCTGCAGTCGGATTGTGCCTCGCGATTGCTCTTGCCGGCACCGTGATGTTGCCCGCCTGGAAGCCGGAGCGCGGCTGGCTGCAAGCCGCGGCCGTAGCCGCTCTCGCCGTGGCTGCAATCTCTTGGGCAGCGCGAAGCTACGCGAACGTCGCCTTCTGGCATGGCGACGAGGCACTCATCAAACATTCGCTCAAGGAGTCTCCGGGCGATCCGTCGCTGCACCTGGCGCTGGCCTGCAAGCTCGAATATCACGACGGGGATTTGGCCGGCGCGGCGCAGGAGTTCAGGACCGCCATCCGGCTTAACCGGGCCAGCTTGGTTCCGAGAACCCTCATCGCCTACCAAGCCGAAGTGGGCCTGGGCACAATCGCTTTGAGCCAGGGCCGACGGCAGGCTGCCATCGCCCGCTTTAACGACGCCATTCACATGGCACCCGGCATGAGCGATGCTTACATGTCGCTCGGATCGGTCTATTTCCCGAGGGGCGATTACGCAAATGCAGCCAACCATTTCTCGAAAGCGGTCAAGCGCGCCCCTTATAACACAAGCGCTCATTTCTATTTGGGTACGTGTTTGATGAAGCTTGGAGAGTACCAGGCCGCAGCGCAGCAGTTCCGAACCGCCCGCCAAGTTGATCCAAACTTCTGGCAAGCCTACCAAGCGGAGGCACAGGCACTAGATAGGGCAGGAGAAGGCCGGACGGCTGCGAAAGTTCTGAAGCTCGTCAGCAAGCACCGCCGGCGCTAAGTCCGGCGAATTTGACACGCAGTAGAAGGCTCGGGCAACATGATGATTTTATATGGAAAATATCGCCGCGGGGAACAGGACGACCACCCTCCCTCACGGTTCGCGCCCGGCTGGGTTGCCAGCAAAAATCCGGACCGCGCTCGAAATGATCAAGTTCGAGCACTCGATTTTTGCGCTCCCTTTTGCGCTAACGGGTGCGTTATTGGCAGCGCGAGGATGGCCATCCATTCGTCAAATCCTCTGGATTGTTGCCGCCATGGTTGCGGCCCGCAGCGCGGCTATGACGTTCAATCGCATCGCTGACCTTCGCTTTGACGCCCTCAACCCGCGCACACGGCTGAGGGCGCTCGTCAGCGGGAAACTCAGTCCACGGTTCGCAGCCGCCTTTACGGTGGTTTGTTCCGTAGTATTTATTCTCGCCGCGGCCGAGTTGAACCGGCTGGCTCTCGAACTTTCGCCGCTTGCGCTGGCAGCGCTCCTTGGGTATTCCTACACCAAACGTTTCACGTGGCTCTCGCACTTGGCGCTTGGGATATGTCTGGGCATGTCGCCCGTGGCCGCCTGGATTGCTCTACGCGGAGACGTCTCGGTTGGCGTGCTGTTGCTTGGCGCGGCGGTGACGCTTTGGGTGGCAGGATTCGATTTGATTTACGCCTGTCAGGATGTGGAATTTGACCGCCGTCACGGTCTCGCTTCGTTCCCCAGTCGTTATGGGATTGCCGCCGCCCTCCGCGGCTCGTCCGCGCTGCACGTTCTCATGGTCGGGCTGCTCGTGGTTACGGCGCGCGTAGAGGGCCTAGGTTGGCTGGCGGAACTGGGAGTGTTTCTGGTGGCGTTGCTGCTCGCCTACGAGCACCACCTGGTCAAACCGTCAGACCTTTCGAGAGTGAACGCCGCCTTCTTCACTCTAAACGGTTACATTAGCGTCCTCTTCTTCCTCACCTGGGGTAGCGACGTCATACTTCGGAGGTACATATAATGATCACATACCGCTGCTTTCTGCATCGCGCGGTGCCGGAAGTCGAGCGGAAAGCGTCTTAGTCGTTTCGTGCGGCACAATCGAGCTTCTGCGTCATGCTGGGGGTTTGGTTCCTGCTAACCAAACTCCGTAAATGTAAAAGCCAAGCAAAGCGAGACCGTATACCACCGCGATCACGGTCAGCAACTTTCCCCAGCGGTCAATCGTCCGAAGCTTACGTTCGACCATCGTCTGTCGAGCGATCATCCCCGCTTCTCTGTCCGCCAGGTGTACGGTTTCGTCATCTTGCCGTCCCACCATTCCCCGACGGATCGCAAAGCCCATGACGATCAGCGCAAGCACCACCCAACCATAAACGTAAGGCATCAGTTTCATGGCGGCTTTCCTCCACTATGGAATCGCGCCCACATCGGGCTGCTAGCCCGCGGGCGCCCGATCACCGTGTGCCTCCAACCCATCTCCATTCTCTAGGCCTGTACGCTCCCGATCAGTGACGCCCGTCACAAGGGTGAGCTCGCCATGTGATGGAAGTCACAGACTAATAAAGAACCGTCGCGTATGATATGGTAAAGATGGTAATGACAAAGGGCTCGGAGAATTCGACTTCAACGTCCGCCGAAAGGGCAGAGTACCCTTTTATCGTGATCTGGGAAGTGACGCAGGCTTGCGACCTCGCCTGTCTGCACTGCCGCGCCTCCGCTCAGCCCCTTCGTTCCCCGTGCGAGCTTTCGACGCAGGAAGGTCAAGACTTAATGCGCCAAGTGCGGGCACTGAACGTGCCGGTTTTTGTCTTGACCGGTGGCGATCCGCTGAAGCGTCCGGACATCGATCACCTAGTTCGATACGGAACGGCCCTTGGCCTGCGCGTATCCCTTTCCCCCAGCCCAACGCCGCTATTGACGCGAGACGCTCTCAGCCGCCTGCAAACGGCTGGGTTGGCGAGACTCGCGATCAGCCTCGACGGTTCAACCGCAACCATGCATGACATGTTTCGCGGCGTTCAGGGCTCCTATGACAGGGCGTTGCAGGCCATCCGATGGGCTCACGAGTTAGGCCTGCCGGTGCAGGTCAATTCCACGATGACCCGGCACAATTTTACCGACTTTGATTCGCTGGCAAAGCTCATTGAAACGCTTGGCGTCGTTCTGTGGAGTGTTTTCTTTCTCGTGCCAACGGGCCGAGGGAAAACTGAGGACCTTCTCTCCGGAGAAGAGTTCGAGCAACTTTTTGCAAAACTCTACGAGCTTTCGCGCCGCGTTGAGTTTGATGTGAAGACCACCGAAGCGATGCACTATCGCCGGTACTTTATACAGCGCCGGCTGCAGGAACGGAAAGACGGCGTTCAAACCCGCGCGGAGGATAAACGAGGCCCGCTATGGCTCAAATCTTCCGCCCTCGCCGGGCCCGGCTCCGATGGCATCCCGCGCGCCCTCAAGGGAATCAATGACGCCAAAGGATTCGTCTTCATCTCTCGCGAGGGTGACGTCTATCCCAGCGGTTTTCTCCCATTGTCCGGCGGAAACATTCGGCAGAAGTCATTGGCTGAAATCTACGGCGACTCTCCCCTGTTCCGCGCTTTGCGCCAAACGGCTAACTTGAAGGGGAAATGCGGCGTCTGCGAGTTTCGCGAGATTTGCGGCGGATCCCGCGCGCGAGCCTATGCCCTGACGGGAGATCCCCTGGCCCCCGAACCCTGCTGCATTTACCAGCCGAAGCTCTGGCGAGATCAAGCCCTAACCGCTAGGTCTTCGCCGGCCGGAACTCTTTCACCTTCCCACCAAGTCATCCACCAGCCGTGACTGCCAATTGATATAATTAGCCGTTTGTTGGTCTGCGCCCTATCGACAATGGGAAGCAAATCTCAAGAATTGTTCCAAAGAGCTCTCGGCCTGATGCCGGGCGGGGTGAACTCGCCAGTACGCGCTTTCCGGGCCGTCGGTGGCGATCCCGTGTTTCTCTCGCGTGGCCTTGGCTCGCGGGTGACGAGCGTTGATGGCGACGAATACATCGACTACGTGATGTCGTGGGGGCCGCTGATTCTTGGCCATTGCCACCCGGAAGTAGTCGACGCTATTGCGCGCGCGATTGAAACCGGCACGAGCTTCGGCGCCGCAACCGCGGGTGAGGTTGAACTCGCCGCGCGAATCCGGGAAGCGTTCCCTTCAGTTGAGCGGGTCCGGCTGGTGAATTCCGGAACGGAGGCCACTCTTTCGGCGCTGCGGGTGGCGCGCGCCGCAACCGGCCGGGACCAGATCCTGAAGTTTGAAGGGTGCTATCACGGCCATGCGGACAGCCTGCTCGTTAAGGCGGGCTCGGGCGTTGCGACGCTCGGCCTCCCGGACAGTCCCGGCGTCCCGCGCGCTCTAGCCGAACTGACCCTGACCGCTCCCTACAACGACCTCGACGCGCTCGACGCTGTCTTCAGCGCGCACGGAGACCAGCTTGCCGCGGCGATTGTTGAACCGGTAGCGGGCAACATGGGCTGCGTCCCACCTTCGACGGGCTTTATCGAGAAGCTGCGTAGCCTGACCGCGCAACATGGAACCGTCCTGATCTTCGATGAGGTCATGACCGGATTTCGCGTGGCCTACGGAGGAGCCCAAGAGCTTTCTGGCATCCGCCCCGACCTGACAACGCTCGGCAAAGTGATTGGAGGAGGCTTGCCGGTAGGTGCTTACGGCGGTAAGGCCGAGCTGATGGACTGGGTTGCGCCGGCCGGACCCGTCTATCAGGCTGGTACTCTATCCGGTAATCCGCTGGCCGTGGCCGCAGGCCTGAAAACGCTGGAAGTTCTGCGCCGCCCGGGCGTTTATCGCGGCCTCGATTCTGCCGCCGGGAATCTCGCCGACGGCTTGCGCGCGCAGGCTGCCCGCGCTGGCGTCCCGCTCACGCTGAACCGTGCAGGCTCCATGCTGACCGCGTTTTTTACCGCAGCGCCCGTCACCGATTATGCCTCAGCACGCCGCGCCAATACGGAAGCCTTCGCGCGCTTCTTTCGCGCCATGCTTGCCCGAGGGGTCTATCTGCCTCCTTCACAGTTTGAGGCGGCATTTGTGTCGGCCGCCCACGGCAAGGCGGATATTGAACGTACGATCACCGCAGCGGCGGAGGCTTTTCGCGCCGCGGCCCAATAACGACGGTGCATCCTAAACCCAGAGGAGACGTGCTCCGATGAATCTATCCCGCCGGATGTTCATGGAGTTTGCCCTTGGCGTCCCGCTCTCTGCGGCGCTTGACGCGCAAGCAATGTTCGCGGCAGGCAAGCCGCAGGGGATGGCCTCAGCATCGCTGCCGCCGCTCTTCCCCAAGCCGAACATCATTCGCTACGATGCCGACTGTTTCACCATCAACGGGCAGGATACCATCCTGCGCGGCGCTGTCTTCCACTACCCGCGCTGCCCGCGTGAACTGTGGCGCGACAGGCTCGTAAAGCTCAAGCACGTGGGCTTCAACGCGATTCAAAGCTACGTCTTCTGGAATTATCACGAGCCGGTTGAAGGCCAGGTCGACATGAGCGAATTCGAGGACTTCGTCAAGCTCGTTGGCCTATTCGGCTTCTGGATGATCGTCCGTCCCGGGCCATATGTTTGTGCGGAGTGGGACGCGGGCGGGTTCCCCCATTGGATCATTGGCCGCCAGTTTCCACTGCGCAGCGCGAGTCCGAAAAGCATCGCAACCTCCCAACACTGGTACAACTCGGTGCTGCCGGTGATTAAACGCCACACAATAACAAACGGCGGGCCCATCATCCTGATTCAGATCGAGAACGAGTACGACGACTGGCCTTTGCCGGCGGCTGAAAAGATGCGTTATATCACAGCGCTCGCGGAAATGGTTTGGAAGGCCGGCATCGACATTCCCATCTTCACCAACTGGTGCAAACAAGCAAGGGACAATTCGGACCCGGTCATGGCGCGCATCTTTGACACCTGCGACTTTTACCCGCACTGGAACATCGTCGCCGGGACCGTGCCACGCCTCGAACAGTTGCGCCGCCAGGAGCCCGATTCGCCGGTGAGCATTGCTGAGCTTCAGGGTGGCTGGTTCAGCCAATTCGGTGGAAAGCTTTCTGTTAACCAGCATGGAATAAACGGCGCGCAGTTGAACGCGCTCACCAAGACCGTGCTCGCGCACGGAGTCACCTACTTCAGCTATTACATGGGCTTCGGCGGGACCAACTTCGACTGGGCCGGCAAAACGATCACCACAACCTACGATTACGCCGCGCCCGTCCGCGAGCCCGGCGGCTTGTGGGAGAAGTATTACGACGCGCGCGGGATCTGCGCCTCCCTGGCAAACTTCGAAAAGATCCTGGCCCGCGCGCAGGTGGCTGCCGGGGCCAGTTCGTCCAACCCTCAAGTCAGTGTGACCCTGCGAGCCAATGGAAAGAGCGGCGTGCTTTTCGTGCGCGAAAACGCGAACGCAGAGCAATCCTTCACCATGAGTTTTCCCGATCCGGCGAGCGCGTCTCAACGGACAATCTATGTGCCGCGCGAAGGCTCGCTTGCGCTTGGCCCGCGAGCGATGAAAATGCTTCCCGTGCAGGTTCCCATCGCGGGTGGTCATTTGCGCTATTCGACGGCAGAGCTACTACTCAGCAGCCTTCAGGGACAGCTCAGCTACGTGGTCCTTTACGACGAGCCCGGTGCCGCGGTCGAATTCGCTCTGGCAGCGGACAGCAAGCCGGAAATCGAAGGAGAGACAGCCTATCAGCATTGGGACGCAGCTCAGAAGTCTGCGATCATCGGGGCCACACTCGACAAGGACGAAAAGGTATTGCTTGTGAACAAACGTCTTATTGTGCTTCTGGTAGTGCGCGAGCGCGCTTTGCGTACATGGGTGAATAGTCCCCCGGCAACTGCGGGCCTGCGTTCCGTCATCCCCATGGTAAGCGACGCGGCCCTTGTTGACGACAGCTCAGCTTTAGGAGCGCTGGACCTACAATTCGCTCCCGGCGAACACGCCATAACGGCCTTGTTGCCTGCAAAGCCGAGCGGGTGCCGCGTCGACGGGCAGCCAACCTCTGTCCGTTACGATGAGCGTTGGGGCACTGCGGCTGTCCACATTTCAACTCCAAAGCTGCCCTCGCGCCCGCGGACTCTAACCGAGGCCGAATCATGGGTTGAGACGTTCGAGCTTGACTCAGGCGATTGGTTTTCCGGGTCCCTGCAGCCGCTTGAAAAGCTGGGCCAGATTCCCTACGGATACGTGAAATACGTGACTGAATTCAGAGCCGGAGCAAACGATGGAATGTCCATCTCCACGTTCGATGACGACGGCAAGCAAGTGTTTATCAACGGCAAGCGCGTCGCCGAGGCATCGAATCCTGACATGGGAGAAAAATTCGCACTCGGGCCCTATGTACACGAGGGAACGAACCGGCTGGAAATCTCTTACGAGTTGTTCGGCAGTTACAACGGCAGGCTGCAAATGGAGCGGCTGAAGGGAATCAAATCAGTTCGGGTTTTGCGGCATTTAGATGTCCCGGCGGCCATTAATAATTGGAAGATTCAGCGTGTCCCGGCGGCTATGCGCGGCCGGGAGATCGATCCTGAATTCTCCCTAGGTGGATGGCAGAATGCGACGCTCGGCGGCGGTTCTCCAAGGGAGTGGATGCCGGGGTTTTGTTGGACCCGGTTTTCGTTTCGTCTCGAACAGCCGCCGGAAACTTGGTCTGTAGCGTGGAAGGTTACCCTCGAGTCGGCGCGCGACGCATTGCTCTACCTGAACGGCAGATTCGTCGGAAGGTACGTGACCGTTGGCCCGCAAACGGACTTTTATTTGCCCGAGCCTTGGCTTCGCTTCGGCACGGGAAGCGCGAATTTGCTCACCCTCGTCCTAGGCTACATTCACTCCCCTCAGGCCGTCACCCGGCTCGAGATTTCTCCATACAAGGAATTCGCAACGCGCCGCACTCGGGTGGAATTCAAGTGGGAGTGAAAATTCAACAAATTGAAGCAAATTCTGCCTTATTCTCCCTATCCGGGGTTTGCCATCTTGACGAAGCTGCAAAGCTCAAGTTACTTTATAAAATGGCGTTGATGTGTATATCTCTACCTTCTGAAGGAACCTACAACTCTTGAAGCGAACATTCCAACCTAATCGCCGGCGTCGTGCCAAGACGCATGGATTCAGACTTCGTATGAGCACGGCTGGGGGTCGCAACACGTTGAAGCGGCGTCGGCAAAAGGGCCGTTATCGCCTGACTCCATAAAGGAGCGCTGTCCCTCGCAGTCCTTTCCCAAAGCGTTGCGCCTTTTGCGCCGGGTCGAATTCCGAAGAGTCTACGAGGAAGGGAAGCGCGGAAATACGCGCGTATGCACCATTTTTTACCGGTCGAACGGCTTGACATTGACTCGCCTGGGAATCACCACGCCAAAGGCTCTCGGCAAAGCGGTGTTCCGCAACCGAATCCGCAGGCGCTTGCGGGAAATCTTCCGGCTGAATCAGCACTTGATTTCTCCGGGCTGGGACGTGGTGCTGAACCCGCGGCCCGGCGCGGCATCAATGCCCATGGCGGAGCTGGCTCGCCAAGTGTTGATGCTCTTCGCGCGCTTACCCGGCTCTCCGGGCGAGCCGCAGCAGCCGCGAAAAGCGCAGCCCTTGGGATAATCCACGCCTACAGGCTATTAATTTCCCCAGCCCTGCCTTCGGCCTGCCGTTTCGAGCCCACTTGCTCGGCTTATGCTCTTGAAGCGATTGAGAAATGGGGATTGCGGCGGGGAGCGTGGCTGTCTTTGCGGCGGCTATTGCGATGCCATCCGCTGGGCCGCGGCGGATACGATCCGGTTCCCAAGGCGACTGAAGTGCCACTCGGAACCTGGCTTGTAAGAGAGCGGTTGCGACGGTCATGAGCCGGCACTATTGCGGTGAGTTGAATGGACACAGACACTGAAAAGCGGCTGCTGCTGGCCTTTCTCCTGTCGTTTGGATTTCTGATCGTGTGGCGCGTCTTCTTCATGCCGCCGGCACCGCCCGCACCGAAGCCAGCCGCCTCTCGACACTCTGCGAGCCCGAAAAGCGGCGCAAAACCTAAGCCGACCGCGAAGCCACCAGCCGCGGTAAAACTTCCGGTCGTTCAAGGCCAAAGCTCTCGCGACATCGTGATCCAGAGTCAATTTTACCGGGTCACGCTGTCAACCCGGGGCGGAGTGGTGACGAACTGGATTTTGAGGAAGTACCGCGACGAAAATGGCAAGTTGCTCGACATGGTCAACGCAAGTGCCTGCGCGGCACTGGGTTATCCGCTGAGCTTGGAATTTGCGGACCAGGCCTTGAGCGAGAAGGTTAACTCGGCCGTTTTCGTGGCCACACCCTCCGCCGATTTCTTCCAGGCGCCGCAGACAGTCACCTTGACTTATAGCGACGGCAAAACGGAGATCCGCAAGGAAATTTCGTTTGGACCGGCGTACGAGGTAAAAGTCAGCGTCAGCGCGTTCAACGGTCGTCGGTATCTACCCGTATCTATCAAATGGCCGGGCGGAGCCGGCGATCAGTCGCTGCCGCAGGCCGAGAAGGAAGAGTTCAGCCTGGCATTTTACGATACGGGCGGGGGCATCAAGACGGTTGCGGAAAAGAAGGCAGACAGCGAAACCATAATTCCCGGTCCCGTAGAATTCGCCGGGTTGGAGGACCATTTTTTCGCGTCCGCCTTCCTGCCCGGCTCCGACCATGAGGCTTTTCGATACCTGCGCCAGTTGTGGAGCCCTCCCGGCTGGTCGGGGAAAGAGCCGCCGAAGGCGCTAACCGCCATCTTGGGAAACACGGAGCGTTCGCCACTCCGTTTCTCCCTTCTGGTCGCACCCAAGGATATAGAGGTGCTCCGCGCCGTCAATCCGCAGCTCAGCGGCCTGGTGAATTTCGGCTGGTTCAGCTTCTTCGCCAAGCCTCTTTTTCTAGCCATGCGCTGGATCAACGTACACTTTACGCACAACTGGGGCTGGGCGATTGTGGTCCTAACGGTCCTCATCAATACAGTCTTTTTCCCGCTAAAGATTAAGAGCATCCGCTCCGCGCAGTCCATGCAGAAGATCGCGCCGATGGTGAAGGAGATCCAGAACCGATACAAGCAATATAAGTTCAACGATCCGCGCAAGCAGCGAATGAACCAGGAAATCATGAAGCTTTATCAGGAGCACGGCGTGAACCCGCTTGGTGGCTGCCTGCCCATGGTGGCCCAACTCCCCATCATTTACGCGTTCTACGAGGTCCTGGAATCCTCAATCGCGATGCGGCACGCGCCGTGGATTTGGTGGATTAAAGACCTCTCCGTGCCCGATCACCTTTACATCTTGCCCTCCATCATGATTGTGGCTTCGTTCGTCATGCAGAAAATGACGCCTATGCCCACCGCCGATCCTGCACAGCAGCGGATGATGATGCTCGCTCCCCTCTTCGTCGGCATCATCTTTTTTAAGCTTGCGGCCGGCGTGGTGCTCTATTACTTTACTTATAATCTGGTTGCGATCGCGCAGCAGGTTGTGATCAATCGGATGGTTCCGCCACCTGCTCCAGTAACTCCGCCTGCAGCACGCAGCCAGGGAGGGAGTGCGCGCAAGCCCGCTGCGGTAAAAGGATGAAGCTATCAGGGAGGGCGTACCTGCTTTCGGGTACGCGGGGGACCAACACGATTTTCCTGCGATGACCGAACAAACTGCACAACCAGAGAAGCAACACGCGCGGGGCGCTGATTGCGGCGCGCATACGGTTGAACTTCTCCTGCGCAAGTTTATTCAAGCAGGCGGGTTTGACCTGGAAGTAGCTATCCGGCAGGCCGCGCCGGCAGACGGCGAGGGCTACGATTGGGTGGCCGAGTTCTCCGGACCGGATTCGGATATGCTCCTTGCAGCACACGCCGAACTGCTCGACGCCTTCGCTCACGTCGCTTCAAAGGCCGCGCGCCCGAAGGATGGTTCCTCGCCGAGAGTCGCCTTCGACTGCCAGGGCTATCTTAGGATGCGGGCCGAAGAGCTGAAGCTTACCGCTCACCTAGCCGCAGAGCGTGCCGTGGAGTGCGGAGAGCCTTTCACGCTGAACCCGATGAACGCCGCGGACCGCCGCGCCGTCCACCTCGCGCTCAAAGATCGACCGCAGGTCCGCACCGAAAGCCAGGGCTTCGGTGCGGACCGCCACGTCGTCATCTTTCCCGCCACCTCTTCCAGCTCTTCGCACTGACAATCCCATGCTGATCGCTTTCGACGAAGGGACCATCGTAGCAATCTCAACGCCGCCAGGCCGTTCCGGGATCGGCGTCGTGCGGCTGTCGGGCCCGCGCGCTTTTGAAATTGCAGCCCAACTCATTCGCCTTCCGCAACCGCTTCTTGAGGACCGGCGTGCCACCCTGTGCGAGTTTTCCGACCCGCGCTCAGGCCTCGGTCTCGACTGCCCGCTCGTCACTTTCTTTTACAAGCCGCATTCCTACACCGGCGAAGACGTGGTTGAAATTTCCTGTCACGGAGCGCCCGTGATTTTGAACTACATGGTCGAGTGCTGCGTCGCACGCGGGGCGCGCGCCGCCGAGCCCGGCGAGTTCACGATGCGGGCCTTCTTGAACGGGCGCATGGACCTGACTCAGGCGGAGGCGGTTCGCGACCTGATCGACGCGCGCACGCTGTTCCAGGCGCGTGTGGCGGCCCAGCAAATGAGCGGCTCAGTTTCGGCCAGCGTTCGACCTTCAAAAGACGCACTGGTCGACCTGATTGCGCGACTTGAAGCCGGGATCGACTTTGCCGAAGATGACGTGCCCGTTTCAGCCTGGGCAGAGATCGAAAGCGAGATTGCTGACGTCCTCGCGGAGCTCTCCGGGATAGCACGAAGCTACGAAGCCGGTCGCATCGTTCACGAAGGATTCAGCCTGGCGCTCGCGGGTCGTCCGAATGTCGGGAAGTCGAGCCTATTTAACCGGCTCTTAAACGAGGACCGGGCGATTGTCACGGAAATTCCCGGGACAACGCGCGACCTGGTCAGCGAAACGGCCAGCCTGGGCGGAATCCCTCTGCGACTGCTGGACACGGCCGGCATCCGTGAGACGCTTGACCGCATTGAGAAGATCGGCGTGGAAAGGTCTCTGCAAGCGGTTGCGGACGCCACTCTGCGAATGCTCGTCATCGACGTCTCGGAAGGCTGGACCGCTGAGGACGGGCGTCTGTTTGCCAAAATTCAGCCGCTTGGCCCTCTCCTGGTCGCGTGCAATAAAGCCGATCTGCGCCCACGCCTCACCCCGGAAGCGCTCGAGCGGGAGTTGTTGACCGGCGACCGAGAGTCCGGCGGGACGTCCTACGAAACTGTCACCACCGCCCTGGCGGTTGAAACCGTGTGGGTTTCAGCTCTCACGGGTGAGGGTGTTGCCGGTCTTCGCGCAAAAATCCTTTCCCTTGCCACTCCGATGCGTGACCTCAATGCCGACGGCGATTTCATCACCAACCTCCGCCAGCGACAAGCCATCGATAGCGCGCTGGAAGCGCTCGCCAAAGCGCAGCGGGCGACGACCGACCACATGCCGCACGAAATGCTTCTGCTCGATCTTTATGACGCTCTCCGCGCGCTTGACGTTTTGACCGGGGCCACCACCGTCGAGGACGTACTGGGAAAAATCTTTTCGACTTTCTGCGTGGGCAAGTAAAGCCTTGCGCGGCGCGAGCGGTGTCACGAAAGGCGGAGGCGTGCCAGATAAGGGTCGATCTCGCGGATTCGCATGAGCTTCGCCAGAAGCACGATGGCGACAAGTCCCGCGGTGCTCGCGCCCAGGACGATGATGAAGGCGCCGTGCTCGCTGGGCCAACGGACGCGCGCTTCAAGCCCAAGCATTACTTCGCGGCACACGAAAGCGGCGGCCACCGCGACCACGCACACCCGCCCGAAGAACGCGAGCACGTCCCTACTGTTCAAATTGCGCGTACGGCGACGGAGCAGAAAGAACAAGATCGAGGCATAGCCTGTCACGCCGATGGAGCTTGCCAGAGCGAGGCCCGTGTGCTGCATTTCGCGCGAGAGGATCCAATAAACAGGCAGATTGAGAACAGTCATGAGGGTGCCCGCGATCGCGGGTGTAAGGGTATCCCGCGCGGCATAGAAGCCGCGGGCAAGAATATTCTGCGCGCCCCAGGCGAACATGCCGAGCGAAAACATCCCGAGGGTCTGGGCCGTGGCGCGTAGGTCTGGCCCTTTCATCCGGGTGTGGGAAAACACCAAGTAGACCAGGGGCTGCCGCTCGGCCAGAGTGAGCGCCGCGACCGGAACCAGCAAAAGGATGACACTCTTCAACGTCCCGTTGAGGATGCGGCCGAGCTCGTCGAGCCGCCCCTCGGAATAAAGCTGAGCAATAAACGGAAAAGATGCGACGCCGATGGCTTGGCCTAATATCCCCTGCGGAACCCGCATGAGTGTTTTGCCGTAGCTCAACCAGGTGATGGAAGCTGCCTCAAGATATGAACCAAACCAGCGGATGATCCAGTCGTCCGTGTAGACAATGGACAGCGCCAGCATGATGGGGATGGTCAATTTGAGGAAGAGCTTAAAGTCCTGGTCGCGCACGTCAAGGCGCGGCCGGAAGCGCGCTCCGGCGCGCCGCGCTCCGTAAGCTTGCAGCATGAAGTTCCCGGCGAAAGCGCCAGCGAGGACGCCGATCGCGAAACCGGTGATTCCGTACCGTGAGGAAAGCGTGATGCCACCCAAAATGATCCCCAGGTTATAAACGATCGGCGCGAGCGACGGAAGCACGAAACGCCCCTTGGCGTACTGCACGGCGCTGAGGATGCCACCTTGGTAAAAACAGAACTGCGCCGGCAACATCAGCCGGGTAAGAAAGATGACGCGGTTTTTTTCAGCGCCGTGAAAACCGGGCGCAATGATGCGGACGAGTTGGGGCGCGAAGATTTCGCCCAGCGCGATGCCGGCGACGAGGAAAATATCCATCACAGTAATGACCGTGGAGAAAACACGCCAACCCTGCTCCTCGCGCCGCTCGGCCATGCAGCGCGTAAGTATGGGAATGAAGGTGAGGCTCAAGGCGCCGCCCGCGACCAGATAATTGAGGAAATCAGGAAGGGTGAAAGCGGCGTAGTACGTGTCCGTGAAGGCGTTTGAGCCGATCTGGTGAGCTACCGTCCAGTCGCGCAGGAATCCCAGCACGCGGCTTAACAGGACGCTCGCCATGACGATGCCTGCCGACTGAATGATTCGACGGTTGAGGGACGCAGCGGATTGCGCGGGCATACCTGGTGCTGTAGCACTGCGCGGCTACCGGCGAACCACCTCTTACTCCCTCCTTGCCAAGCAGGGGAGCCGCAGGCAGGGCGGTTGAGGAATCACTGCTACAATGAAATCCTCACGGCTGCGGAAAAGTGAAGCGGCGTCCGCAGGCCCTGCAGCGGGCCATGGGCGCCCATCCGAGAGCGCGTTCGAGCCACTTGCGCGGCGCCGGGCCAAACGCTCGTCCGCCGCAGCGCGGGCAGCCGTCAAAGCCATCCGGATCAAAATCCCCTCGGACGGCAGAGGCGGGCGCATTTCGCGCGGCCCCCGCCGAGCTAGCGACGTAGCTTGGAAGTGGCAAGCCAGGCCGCTTGAAGGTGCGTTGGTGGACGAGCCGACGGCGGCGGCACCGCGCGCACTTCCGCAGGCGATAGCCGAAGACGCGGGCGAAATGGCCAATTATTCCGCGGCGGACGGGGTCGGTCTTCGTCGCGCCGCACCGATAGCATGGCGCTGGCATTTCGTCACTGGCCAGCATAGCCGCTTCGGCCATTTAGCGCAACCACCTTCAAACGCCTGCCATCCCAGCGGCGTGGTACAAATCTACGTCACGCTGCGATATAATTACTGGGCATGAAGCCTCGGGCATCTTCTCGCTACCAGCGCGTTTCGGCATCCGGGCTTAAGGATGCCCTCCGCGATCTGGCCTGGTTCCGCTACCAACTGCGCAAATTCTTGCGGTTCAGCGAGATGGCGGCGAGGGAGTCTGGCGTCACGCCGCAGCAACACCAGTTGATGCTCGGCGTAGCCGGCTTCACGGGGCAGGGCCGAGCCACCGTGTCCGACTTGGCCGAGTTCCTTCAAGAACGCCACAACGCCATCGTCGGGCTTGTGGAAAGAGCGGCGAAGAGAGGGCTGGTCCGCAAGGAGCACAGCCCGACCGACCGGCGAGTGGTTTATGTTTCTCTCACGCCTCGCGGCGCTGCGGTGCTTTCGAAGCTCACGACGTTGCACAAGGAAGAGGTCGGGCGCGTGCGGGCCGGAATGCTGGCTGGTACTAACGCCACGGCACGCGCATCCGGTGGCCGAAGAGGGAAAACGCGCAGAGCCTCTGCAACGCGAAAATGACCAGAAAACTGTGGAAACAAACGCGGAGTTGGCCGTTGCTGCGAAGGCCATTTTCTGTCCTGCGCGCGGAACTCGCGGCTTCCTACGCGCCTGACCTGCAGAAATGGCTAATCCTTGCTCCCATTATCGGGGCCACGACGGGTCTCCTCATCACCGCTCTGATTCTAATCATCCTGGATAAGATGTGGCCGGCCGTGCTCGGGTATTTTCTGCATCACCATTGGGCGATTGTACCCGGACTCGTCTTCGGATTTGTGGTCACCGGCCTCATTATGCAGTTCTTTACTCGTGATCCTGACGAACACTCCACGGAGGAAATCATCCGGTCTTATCACGAGCGTCAGGGCGGGATCGATATGCGTCCCTTTGGAGCCAAGCTGCTCGCGGCCATCACAACGGTTGGATTCGGCGGTAGCGCAGCCCTCGAGGGTCCGAGCATCTATGGTGGCGGAGCGATCGGCTCGTGGCTATGGACGAAGCTTCGGCGTTTCCGGCTCGAACCGCGCGACCGGCGGATCATGCTGATTTGCGGCGCGGCCGCGGGCATGGGAGCGGTTTTTCGCGCGCCCCTGACGGGCCTGGTGTTTGCCATCGAGGTACCGTACATTGATGATCTGGCCTATGAGGCTTTACTGCCCTCTCTCATCGCCTCGGTTGTCGCCTACGCCGTGGTGGCCTCCCTCCTCGGCGCGAAACCGGTCTTCGACTTTCCTAGCCCCTCCGTTTTCACCGGTAAAGATCTCCTTTGGTGTGCCCTGCTCGGCGTCGCCATGGGATTAATTGTCATGGCGTTTGCCGTCGTCTTTCGCCGCTTCCGAACGTTCGTGGTGAGATGGAAAATCCAGCACTGGCTCAAGCTCGTGCTGGGCGGCTTCGTGACAGGCCTGTGCGGGTTGGTGTTTCTCATGATGTTTCATGGATCACTTGTTCCCATCGGGCCGAATTATGAGGCGGTGGGAGAAGTTCTCGGCAAGTACCACAACACGTTCGAGCTCGCCGTTTTCAGCGTGCTCAAACTTGTCGCCACCCTCTTTTCGCTTGGAACAGGGGGCGTCAGCGCCATGTTCGTTCCGCTGTTTTTGACGGGCGGAACTTTTGGGATCGCCTTTGCGCAGTCCATTGTCCATAGTTCGTCATTCGAGCTCTATGCTGCGGCGGGCATGGCCGCGTTCATTGCCGGCGGGTACAAGACGCCGCTGGCGGCGGTGGTGTTCGTGGCGGAAGCCACGGGTGGCCACGCCTTCATCATCCCTTCGTTGATCGCGGCAGCCGTGGCCTACGCGGTTTCGGGTGAAGCCTCAGTCTCTGGCGACCAGCGCCGCGGACACGAAGCCGGGGAAAAGGAAAGCGGACACAGAGCCTCGAATTACGAGCGCCCTACCGCTCAGGCCGGAGGGAAGCGACCCGCGAGCGTTTCAAACCTTCACAACCAGGAGAAGCAGGATGTAAATCCACAGGGCGTACATGAAGTGCCAATAGAGGGCGGTGGCGTCGAGGAAGGTTCGCTTCCGTAAGCCGCGTGCGATTTTGTCTGCTTGGAAGGTCACTGCCGTAAGCGCCACGATTCCGCCCAGCAGGTGCAATCCGTGTAAGGCGGTCAGGAGGAAGAAAAACGAGCTGCTGGGATCCGTGGCCAGGTAAATTCCTCGCGCAGCGAGGTCGCGCCAAGCGAACAATTGCCCGGCAATAAAAAGCACACCAAGCGTCAGGGTTATGTAAAGCCAAAGGCGAAAGCGCCGCGTTGAGCCCGCGGTGAGTGCGCCACGCGAGAACTCGAGCGTCAGGCTACTAGCGAGCAGCAACACGCTATTGAGATAAACGATGCTCGGTACAGCAGTGGCGGTCCAGTGGTTCGTCGACGACTTCAAAACCAGCCACACGCCCGTCACGGCGGCGAAAAACATGACGATGGCGCCGATGCCGACCCAGACTCCGATCATCGACAGGTCTGCCGGAGTCGGTAGCCCGCCAGGATTCCCGCCGTCGCCTCCACCGAAGCCATCATCTTCGGGACCACGCCCGGAGGGCCCGTAATCTCCAAGCTCGTATTCTTTGGGAGGAGCGGTTAATGAAAAGCCCATGCCTTATGCTTACTCCGTCTCAGCCCATTTTCTGTCCACTGTAGCGCGCCTTGAGCGCGGATTCAATCCGCGGTCGCAAGAGGAAGGAGAAGAGCACCGCTCTCAAATCGTTTCGCCACGCATTAGCTCCTCGACGGTCTCACGGCGGCGGAGCAGGTTCGCCTCGTTCCCTTCAACCAAGACCTCAGCCGGACGAGGCCGCGTGTTGTAATTCGAGGCGAGCACGTAACCGTAAGCTCCCGCGGTGAGGACGGCAAGGAGGTCGCCGGGCGCGACTTCCGGCATCTCGCGATTCTGGGCAAGAAAATCTCCCGTCTCGCAAATCGGGCCGACGATGTCCGCGTGAAGCTCACACCGAGAAGGCGGGCCGGAAACCGGAACGATTTCATGAAACGACCCGTAAAGCGCCGGACGCACCAGGTCGTTCATTCCGGAATCGACAACGATGAAGTTCTTGATGGAGTTGCGCTTAACGTAAAGCACCCGGGTGAGCAATAACCCGGCATTACCCACGATTGAGCGGCCCGGCTCAAGCGCCAGACGGTAAGGACTGCCGGCAAGGCGCGCGGAAATCTCTTTCGCCAGGTTGCCGACGTCAAGCGGTGTCTCGTCCGCGTATTGGATACCGTAGCCTCCGCCCAAGTCCAGAATGCCAATATCGACGCCGTCCGCGCGCAACTTGTCCGCCAACTCCTTGATTTCGTCGAATGCGGCAAGAAACGGGCTAGTATCGAGGATTTGCGAGCCGATGTGGCAGGCGATCCCGACAACTTGCAAGTCCTGTGACTCTGCAGCCTGATGGTACAAGGAAAACGCTTCACGCTTGGGCACACCGAATTTGTGAATGGTCTGACCGGTCGAAATGTAGGGATGAGTCTCCGCTTCGACGTCCGGATTAATGCGGAACGCGATGGGAGCGCGCCGACCCAGCGCGCGCGCGCACGACGCGACCACATCCATTTCGCCGGCAGACTCCACGTTGAACATCAGAATTCCCGCTTCGAGCCCAGCGTAAATTTCCTCTCTTGTTTTGCCTACGCCGGAGTAAACAATGCGGCCCGGATTTGCACCGGCTTTCAAAACGCGCGCCAGTTCCCCGCCCGAAACAATGTCAAACCCGGCCCCTTGCCGGCGGAGCAGGCTGAGGATGCCAAGGCTCGAATTGGCCTTCACCGAATAACAGACAAGCGACAGGATGCCTTCCAAGTGCCTGTGGAACGCGCTGAAATTCTCCACAATCGTCCCACGGCTGTAAACGTAGAGCGGCGTGGCGAAGCGTTCTGCAAGCACTTCGAGCGAGACATTCTCGCAAAAAAGCTTGCCGCAGCGGTATTCAAGCTGCGGATTAGAGAGTGCACCCATTACCGTCCTTTGACGACCAGCAGAGTCTGATCATCGCGGGGAGGCCGGCCCTGCTCAAAGGAGCTAACTTCGTTGAACAAGCGCTTGACGATCTCCGACACGCTACGTTGAGCGTTTTGACGAAGTAAGTTTTCCAGCCGGCGGTTGCCGAACTCTTCCCAGCGGGGGTCGGTGGCCTCCACCATGCCGTCTGAGAACATCGCCAGCAGGTCGCCCTTGTTCACTTTCAAACTGGTTTCCTCATGTTCGGCGTGATCGAGCAACCCAAGCGGCACGCCCTCGGCGCGCACAGCCTGCACCCGGCCACCGCGGACGAGCACGGGCAGCGGCATTCCGGCATTCGCCATCCGCAGGATGCGCGTCCGCGGATCCCAGACGCAGTAGGTAAGGGTAATGAAATGCCCCTCGATCTTGCGCTCAAGCAGGAGCGTATTGAGCTTTTTCATCATGGAGCTTGGGGCCAGCCGCTGCGGCGCGAGGCTTCGCAGCGTCCCGATGGCGAGCGCGCCGTAAAGCGCGGCCGGCGCTCCCTTGCCGCTCACGTCTCCGATGGCCAGGACATACTGCTCCTTGCCTAGAGCGATGAAATCGTAAAGATCTCCACCCAACTCGCGTGCAGGGCGAAAGCGGACGCCCACTTCAAGTCCCGGAATCGACGGCTCAGGCGCGGGCATCAGAAGCATCTGAATTTCCTGCGCTCGCTCAAGGTCGCGTTCCATACGCGCTTCGCTGCGCACGGCACGCTCGTAAAGGCGTGCGTTTTCGATGGCAATGGCGATCTGCGGAGCCAGGGTTGAGAAGAGGCGGGCATGTTCCTCGATGAAGTAACCCTTCTGCCGCGTTACCATATCCGCCACGCCGATCACGCGGTCGCGGTAGATGAGGGGCACGGCCAACTCGGATCCCGTCTCCGGGCCAACAAATACAGCACGCGCATCCTGGCTTACATCGGGCACTGTAATGGGCTGCCGCGAAAAAGCCGCCGCGCCCACGATGCCTTGCCCATACCGAACGGTCACTTTTTCCGGCGTGCTCTGATCCTGCTTGACGGAGATGACGGTGTTGAAAGTGCGCGAGGTCTCGTCCGCAAGCAGAATGGTAAAGCGGTCGTAGTTGATCAGGCGTTTCGTCAGGGTGGCAACCTTCCGCAGCAGGTCGTTCAAAACCAGCACCGAGCTCAGTTCGCGGCTAAGCTCGTTCAGCAACTGCAAGGCGCGAGCCTGCCGGAGGGTGCGACGATAGAGTCCGGCGTTTTCGATAGCGACAGCAATGCGCCCGCCCAGCAGGTCAAGCAGATTCTGGTGTTGCTCGGTAAAAAAGTCCGGCCACGGCGCCTCGAGGTCCATCACGCCAATGACCCGGTTCTTGGATATTAGGGGCACGGCCAGTTCTGAGCGCACGGCAGGGATGGACTGGATGTACGCCGGATCCTTGGTCACGTCGTTCACGAGCACGGCGCGCCGCTCCTGCACGGCGCGCCCGACAATCCCTTCGGTCACCTTGATGCGCAGGTTGCGCACCGCGTCTTCGGGGTGGCCGACGCTGAAGCGCACGCGAAGCTCCTGCGTTTTGTGGTTGAGCAGGAGGATCGCAAAGATTTCGTAGTCGATGATGGTTTTCACCGTCTCCGCGATGCGGGTCATCAGTTCATCGAGGTCAAGGGTGCTATTCAGCCGCTCTCCCACCTGGAGCAGCAAGCTCAGCAGTTCAGTCCACTCGAGCGGCTTGGAATCGGTTTTGACCGTTTCGTTCATGAAAGACCTCTGCGCACGATGCGACGCAGGTCAGGGAACACCTTTCTCGGATTCTGGTTGGTGATAAGGGAAAGCGTCCTTTACCCGGGTGTTTGCCCGATCGTACTCATGATCCGCAGGACTGGCGGCTAGAACGCTATTTTAACATACGCCTCGATTCCACCTTATAATGCCAGGAGATGCTGATTCTGGCTTTTGACACGACAAGTCTATGGGGCGGAGCCGCTATTTTTGATGGTCACAAGTGTTTGGCTCAGGCGCGCCACAATGGGCCGGCAACCTACTCGGTTTCCCTCTTCGAGTTGATAAACGACATCTTGCAGCGAACGCACCTTGCGATGCGTCAGATCGACTTGTTCGCGGCGGCCAATGGCCCCGGCTCGTTCACTGGGATAAGGGTAGGGCTCGCAGCCGCTCAAGGCTGGTCCCACGCCTTCGGAAGACCCTGGCGAGGAATTTCCGTACTGGAAGCCATGGTGGAGGAAGCTTCGCCGGATACTGCGTGGGCTGTGCCCATCATTGACGCCCGGCGAGGCGAGTTTTACGCAGGGCTATTCCACCGGGCTCCGCGTGACCTTGAAACGGACCCGGCAACGTTTGACTCACAAGAGGGCGGGCGGGTATTAACACCGGAGTTGCTGCCTTCTTTCTTGGCCTCCCACATTCCGCAGGGCACAACGGCGACGTGCATCATGCGCAAGGACGACGCGGCGGCTTGCGCAATACGATCACTCGTGCTGGACGGCAGTCGGTGGCGCTTGGCGAGCGCCTTCTTAGTGCCGGCTATCGCCCGACTCGCCTACCGCGCCGAAACGCAAGCCCGGCAGCCTTCCGCCACGGACGTCAGCGCGTACTATATCCGCGCCTCGGACGCGGAGCTGAACTGGAAGGATTAAGTCTGGCTTTGCCGCGGCGACTTTACCAGACCAAAGCGGGCGCGTGATACGGAGTGCGGGAGCTTGCCGCCGCACTCCATAAACTCCAGCACCCGCAAAGTTGGTAGCCGCGGCGAACCGTTTTGTGATTGATCGCAGGTTTTTAAGCGGACAAAAGTCTCACGATCAGAAAGACGCTGGCCGGGCGTACCCGCCCCTCCCGAACTTGGATTCGGCTGCGCCTCTGCCATGTTCTACTTCCCCTTCCCGCCATTCTTCAAGACGCAGTTGTAATCCTCCTGCGAAGTCCGAATCCTGCGGCGACGAGAACCGCCAGCGCGAGAAGGGTCAGGCCGGAAGGTTCGGGAGTGGCCGTTAGCGTAAGGCTATCGGAGCCGTACATTACGTCCCAGGTGCTGCCAGGAAACGGTATGCCGTCGATGCTGCCGAACGTCCCCGCCAGGGAGGTATACTCCGCTACCGTGAGTATGCTTCCCGGGGCGTAGGTCCCCGTTGTGTAGAGGATGCTCTCGGGTCCGAGTGTGAGCGACTCGGTTTTTAGCGGCTGAGAGCTACCGAACTCAAAGATGCCGCCTTCCAGGTCGAGCGCTGTCGTCTGCATATAGTAGTCATCAACAGTCAAACGAGCGGTTTGGATATAAGTTCCTCCTTCGAACATGCCCGTGTCCGAACAGGGAGGACATGGCTGTGCAAGCAGCGTTACGATCCCTGCGTTGGTGAACATCCCGTCAGGCGCCGTGGAGAGGATCCCGCCGTTTATGATCGTGCCACTGGGTCCATTGTTGAACGTGCTGAAGCTGATGCCTCCTGTGATATTTGTGGGACCCGAGGTCACGATCTCGCCGTAGTTGTTGATGGATGTTGCATCAAGACCGCTGTCACCCCCAGTCCACAAGTAGGCTCCCTGCTCGTTCGTAAGGAGGCCCACGTACGTCGCCCATCCCCGGCTAATGAACTGGCCGGCGTTGTTCAGTTGCCCGGTTATAGAGGATGGTGAACGGGTCGACCTCGAGGCTGCCAGAGCCACTCACAGAGACACCATCCACGTTTATGGTGCCGTAATCGTAAGGCGCATTCGGTACAGACTTTATCGCGATGCTGTTATTGACTGCCACATCGTACGTCGTGCAGCCGGAGTTATTGGGGACCGCAGCCGGACTCCAGATTGCCGCGTCCCCCCAAACGCCAGATGCCACCGACACTGAATTTATAGTTCCGCAGGGAGCAGCCACAACATTTCCGGTTGCGATACCAAGGCCCGCGGCAAGGCCGACGATGAGCCAAATTGCTGCCTGTTTCTTCATGACGGTTCGTCCTAAGCTGAGGAAATGCGACCCTCGGTTTCGGCCAGGAATGGTGGGGCCAGACGCGCGGGTGTTGCCCGCCCGCCGCTGGCGGCGTCGGCACGCGTAGGCTGCCGCCAACAGGCCGAGCCCAAGCAGCACAAGGGAGCCGGGTTCCGGAAGAGGCGCCGGCTGTTCCTGGCTATGGATTGATAGAGCTGTTCTTCCCACACTACGCAGAAATCCAGGTGTAGGGTCGAAAGTCACGCTGCCCAGAGACGTAATACTATCGGCCATCGCTGGCGTACCCGCGAGGGCTCCTATCACAAGGACGACCGACAGACTGGTGACGAACCTTTTCAGTCTCATGCGTTGTTCCTCCCGGCTGAACTTGCACAAATCGGCAGCACGCGAATCTCCAATCGTCGCCAAAACTATTAACTGATTGCGAAACATGGGCTTGCGGTCGCACGCCCGTTATTCGGTCCACGAATTCGTCAAAAGCTTTTTACTGAGTGTCCAAAACTTTGTGCGCTCCGTCCAAAACCTTGTACCTTGCAGTTCCGACCGGCCTCGGTAGCCACGTTCAATCGCAAAGCGATTGAACGTGGCTGTTGGACCTCTCGTGCGAGGATTGCGGTTGCGGAGGGCAGCGTGCTATGGACTGCGGGAGCTTACTCCCGCTTTCGGCCCGTGAATCACCCCGCCGCTTCGCGGCACACTTCGCTGCGCTCAGGGCAGGCTCTTACCAAGGAAACGAATCAGGGGTGGTTGTGCGGCCAGCAAGCTGGCCGAGCGAGTGCTGCGGCATACCGCCGCACTCCATAAACTCCGGCACCTGCAATGTTGGTGGAGGTCAATTCCGCGGGCGGGATTGATCGTAGACTGTTCCTAAAATCATTCACGATTCGAAGTCAATGGCACACGTGGCACGAGCAGAGCTATACTGGCTTCTAGGGTGCGAGACGATCTTATGAGCCAGGAGTTGGTACAAATCTTGTTTTCTCGGCCAGACCAGGCTTCCGATAAGTGCGAAGTCCCTTTCAGCGGCGTTGAACGTAGCGCGCCGGCTGGGAAGACGTTCTACATTGAAACCTTCGGCTGCCAGATGAACGTTCACGATTCGGAAAAGGTTGCCGGGGCTCTTACGGCCAAAGGCTATCGCGCGGCGAGCAACTGCGAGTCGGCCGATCTGGTTCTTTACAACACCTGCAGCATCCGCGAGAAAGCGGCGCAGAAAGTTTTCACGCGGCTCGGCACCCTCAAGAAATCTCAGCGCGAAGATCAGACGATTGGTGTGCTGGGATGCGTGGCGCAACAGGAAGGCGAACGGATTTTTGGGCGAGCTCCGCACGTAAGCTTGGTCTGCGGTTCGGCGAGTTATCCTCGCTTGGGAGAGTTAATCGACAGGCTGGCAGCCGGCGAACGGCGCGTTACGGGCCTTTCGCTCGACACTGAGGACTGCTTTGAAACTGAGTTCACGCGCCGCGACAACCCTTTTCGCGCCTACATTACGATTATCGAGGGATGCGACAAGAGTTGCTCCTACTGTGTGGTGCCAGGCACGCGCGGACCCGAGCGCAGCCGGCCCGCTGACCGCATTTTGAGCGAAGCCCGGCGACTGGTGGGAGCGGGATACACGGAAATTCAACTCCTCGGCCAGACGGTGAATTCGTACCGCGATCCCTCGCCCGCCCGTCTGACTTTTACGGAACTACTTCTGAGGGTTGCGGAAATCACCGGTCTGAAGCGGCTCCGCTTCACCACATCTCATCCGAGCGACTTCACTTCAGATATCGTGCGCGCCATCGAAATTTCTCCGGTGCTTTGCGACCACATTCACTTGCCCGTCCAGTGCGGATCAAATCGCGTGCTTGCCCGCATGAGGCGCAGTTACACGCGGGAAGAATACCTGGAGCATGTAAGTTGCATCCGTAGTGCGAAACGTGCTATCAGCATATCAAGTGATGTTATCGTTGGGTTCTGCGGAGAGACGGAAGAAGACTTCGAAGAGACGCTCAGCTTGCTCGATCTGGTCGACTATGACCAGGTCTTCTCTTTCAAGTATTCACCACGGCCCAATACTCGCGCAGGCCGATGGGAGAATTCGGTGCCGGAAGAAGAAAAGGGACGGAGGCTGGCGGCCCTGCAGGAGCGGCAACGGCAGATCCAGTTGCGTCGCAATCAGGCGCTGATCGGACAGGAACTTGACGTGCTGGTTGAGGCGTTTCAGCCAAAGCTCGGTCAGTCGGTAGGGCGGACTTCCAGCAACCGCATTGTGAATTTTCCCGGCGAAGCCGCGTGGGCCGGCAGGTACATGAAGGTCTGCGTGACGGCAGCCGGGCCGAACAGCTTGGTAGGAGCGAGGGCCGAAGCCGTCTGATCGAAGGCAGCATCCGCAGATGCCATGGCCCAGGCGACTGCGACATCTCGGAACGCTGTATCCGGACGGGCAGCGTGACGCTCTCCGGAAGGCAGGAAGGAGAGAGCGATGGAAGTGGAGATGAAGATTCGCGGGCTGATGATGGATCCGGTAACAAATAACCCGATTGTCATCCTGCGGGATACGGCTGGGGCCGCGGTGCTGCCGATCTGGGTGGGCATTTATGAAGCAAACGCCATAGCCCTGGAAATCGAAAAGGTGAGCACGCCACGCCCCATGACCCACGACCTGATCCGCAATCTGTTACTCGGACTGGAAACGCGGGTGCACAAAGTTGTCGTCAACGATCTGCGGGATGATACGTTTTACGCACTCATTTGGCTTGAGAGAGACGGCGAAGTCATCTCCATTGACTCGCGGCCGAGCGACGCTCTGGCCCTTGCGCTGCGCGTGGACTGCCCGATTTACGTCGAGGAAGAAGTCCTCAAGAACTCAAGAGTGGCAAACGCCGCCTCCGACAAGGTGAATCAGGAAGAACTGAGCAAGTGGCTCGAAGGCCTCAACGATGACGACATCAGCCGGTACAAGATGTGATCGGAGAGTGCCGGTGTTGAACGCGCGCCCGGAAACGGTGCTTGCGCGCGAGCAAAAAAAGTTCCAGGGTTCCCAAGGCAGGATATAAGGTCAGGCTTGACGCCGCCCCCGAAGTCCTCGTCCGTCGCTCCGTACCCCCCCTCCGGCAGCGACAGGATAGGACCAGGGGGCGGCGACTTCCACGACGGGACAGGCCAGGAGTTCTGAGTGGCCATTGTTATTGCTATTGCCAACCAGAAAGGCGGCGTCGGGAAAACCACGACAACCACCAATCTGGCCGCCGCCGTGGCAATGAAGCGCAAACGCACCCTTCTCATCGATCTCGATCCGCAGGCCAACAGCACGCTATCCTTCTTCTCGCTCGACGGCGTTACGAACTCCGTCTACGATGTCCTGGCCGATCACCAAACATCGCTCGCTTCCATCATCATGCCCACAAAGACCCCGAACCTGTGCGTGGCGCCGGCAAGAATTGCCCTCGCCAAACTGGAAGCCATGCTGGTCGGTCAGTTTGACGCGCCGTTTCGCTTGAAGGACGCCCTCGCGCCTGTCCGCGAAAACTTTGACATGATCCTGATCGATACGCCGCCTGCGCTGGGGCTGATCACCGTCAACGCGCTGGTCGCTTCAACTCACCTTCTCGTGCCCATCCAGGCCGGCTATTACGCTATGGAAGGCAGCGACGATTTGCTGGACACTCTTGCGCGCATTCGCTCGCGGCCGAACCCGGACTTGCAGCTTCTCGGAGTGGTGCTCACGCTATTCGACAAGCGTACCAACCTGGCACGCGACATTCACAAACAGGTTCGCCAGGTCTTCGGAGACAAGGTCTTCAAAACCGTCGTGAACAAGAACATCCGGTTGGAGGAGAGCCCGGCCTACAAGGAAACCATCTTTACCTTTGCTCCGGATTCCACCGGAGCGCAGGATTACGAGCGGCTGGCTCGGGAGGTATTGCAACGTGTCGGGTAGACGGATTGGCTTGCCGGTGACAGTGAAAATGCGGCACGACGCTCACTACGTCGAGGAAATTATTTCCCGCAGCGGAGCGGCAATCGGCCGGATGATCGCCATCGAGCAGATCCAGCCAAACGTTGAGCAACCGCGCAAAGATTTGGGAGACCTCAAAGGGCTCATCGATTCAGTCCACGAAAAAGGGGTGCTTGAGCCGCTACTAGTGCGCCACCTGCAGGAATCCGACCGTTACATGATCATCTCTGGAGAGCGGCGTTACGCGGCGGGGCTCGCTGCCGGCCTGCGCGAGTTGCCGTGCATCGAGAGGGAGGCAAGCGACGCCGAAACGCTTGAGTTGGCCCTGGTCGAGAATTTGCAACGCAAGGATTTGACGCCCTTCGAGGAGGCGGATGGCCTGCAGGCGCTTGCGGACCGTTTTGCGCTTACCCATGAAGAAATCGCCCGGCGCGTCAGCAAGGGACGCTCATCCATCACCGAGTCGTTGAGCCTGCGCGCGATTCCGGATGAAATCAAGGCGGCGTGTATCGAGCAGGGCGTGCTTTCGAAATCGCAATTGCTTCAGGTTGCGCGCCAGCCGAGCGACGCGAAAATGCGCGACATGGTCCGGCGGCTTGCGCTCGGCATGGTTAACCGGGAGCAGGCGCGAGCTGAACGGAACCCAAACGGGAAAGCGCGCGGCGCGTCCTTCCGCTTTGTCCCGCCATCCAAGGAATTCAGGCTGGTTTTGCGCTTCCGCAGAAAGAACGTCGAGCGCGAAGAGATCATCCAGGCCCTGCGGCGCATCCTGGAGGCGATTGAGAGCGGCAACCCCGCGCAAACCGTCTGAGAAGCGCTCCTCCTGCCCGTCTTTCCCATGGTTTCTGCAGGCCGCTCGCGCGCGCTGTTGTTTACTTGCGGCACGCTGCGCCGTGGATTCTCCCGGCGTCAAGCCTGTTCCGTCGCGGCCGGGTGCGTGCTCGAATGGAGAGGGGCAACGAAATCAAGGCGTGGGTCTATTGGCTGAACGCGCCGGCGCGCGCCTTCCGCCGCATCCGGCCCGGGGACTATTCGCGTCGAATCTGAGAGCCAGTGTGACAACTGCAGTTGTAGCGGCGGTCTTTGACCGCCGGTCTTCACTCTTCAATAGATTCGGCGCTCCCTTCCTGCGTCAGGACAGGCTCCGAGCCGCCGTTACAGCACAAAAACTCCAGTTGTCACGCAGACTCACTTGAAGGAGAAGCAAAATGGCGGAAAAGGTGGATGTGCTGGTCGTGGGCGCCGGCCCGACGGGGCTCGCTTGCGGAATCGAAGCCCAGCGGGCCGGCTTCACGCTGGTCATTGTAGAAAAAGGGTGCCTCGTAAATTCCTTGTTCAGCTACCCTCCGGGCATGACCTTTTTCACCAGCCGCGAGCGGCTTGAAATCGGCGACATCCCTTTACCTAGCCTTAATGTGAAGCCCACGCGCGCCGAGGCTCTTGAGTATTACCGGCGCGTTACGGACTATTTCCACTTGCCCATTCGATTCCAGGAGCGCGTCGTCACGGTTCAGAAATCGGGCGCAGACTTCCAGATCGAGACGGAAGGCGTCTGGAAGCGCCAGCGCGCTCTCGAGGCGCGGGCGGTGATTCTGGCCACCGGTTATTACGATTTGCCGAATTTCCTGGGCGCGCCGGGCGAAGATTTGCCTCATGTCTCGCACTACTACAGCGACGCGCACCTCTTCTACCGCAAAAGGGTAGCGGTGATCGGCGCCGCCAACTCCGCCGCAGTCGCCGCTCTCGACCTCTTCCGCCACGGTGCCGACGTCGCCCTGATTCACCGCGGCCACGAACTCAGCCGGCACATCAAGTACTGGATTAAGCCGGACCTCGCCAATCGCATTAAGGAAGGCTCAATCCGGGCTTATTTCGACTGCACTGTAGCCCAAATCGCGCGGGACCACGTTTGCGTCCGCAACGCTTCGGGCGAGACCTTTCATCTTGAGACCGATCACGTCTTCGCGCTCACCGGCTATCACCCCGACTTCGATTTCATCCGCAACGCCGGCGTCAAGCTGGACCCGGCCACCATGAAGCCGTACTGTGATCCGAAGACCCTGGAGTCCAACGTCGCCGGGTTATACCTCGCCGGAGTCATCATTGCCGGCCGGAACACGAACGAAATATTTATTGAAAATGGCCGCTTTCACGGCCGCCAGATTGCAGAAGACCTGAAGAAAAAGCTCGCGGCGTCATGAGAATCAGGCGCGGTTTTTAGCCACGGCACCGGGTTTGTGCCGTGGGCTTTCGGGTGTATAAGATTGGCCCATGTCGCGCGTCCGCCGTTTGCTCAGAACATGCGAATTAATCGAATCTGTCATGCTGAGCCCGTTCGCCTTTCCGCTGCGAACGGCCCTGAGCGCAGCGAAGGGGCTCAGGATAAACTCCGCGAAGCATCCCTGTATTTCCTTGGGACGAAATACCGTAATCCTTCGCTATCGCTCAGGATGACAAGCGCCGACGATTTTTCACCGCGAGGCAGCGCAGGCTTTCCCGCTTTTGGAATTTCCGCGATTCTTACTGTCGACCTCAGGAAAAGGCCGCGGCATCGGAGATCGATTTAGAAGATCAGCAAGCCGCTACCCTTCACCTTGACTGACCGGATGAAAATAAGAATATGGACCGCTGCAATTCCGGCACTCGCGCTTTCCTTTTCTGCTTTCTCAGGGCCTCCTGGCGTTGTGATCGATCACCAGCCGGCGTCTACGGGCGAATACGTTGGTTCGCCTTCAATCGTGATTCTCCCGGATGGAACCTACGTCACCTCGCACGATCTTTTCGGACCCAAATCCACCCAATCCACTTCGGGAGTCACCCGAATCTTCCGCTCAACTGACCAGGGAAAGTCGTGGAAAAAAGTGGCCGAGTTGCAAGACCAATTCTGGTCAAATCTATTTGTTCTCGGCGGCAAGCTGTATCTGATGGGAACGTCTTGCGAATACGGAAGGATCGTCATCCGGCGTTCTCTCGACGGCGGAATCACATGGAGCCCTCCTTCCTACCTTTCGCCGCAACCGGGCTATCACACAGCGCCCGTTCCCGTCGTAATCAAGGACGGAAGGGTTTGGCGGGCGATGGAGTATCATCCGGCGGGGCCTTGGGGACATTTCCAGGCGTTTGTCATCCGAGCGCCGGCAGATTCGGATCTCCTCAACGCGAAAAACTGGCAAATGACCGGCCGTCTGCCTTACTACGCGAAATTGGCCGTGGGCGATACCTGGCTTGAAGGCAATGCAGTGATCGGCCCGCGCGGGTCAATACTGGATATTCTTCGCGTCAACGATGTTGAAAAGGCTGCGATTCTGAAGGTTGAGGGTTCGCGATTGAAGTTCGAGCGGCTTGTGAATTTCCCTGGCGGAAGCAAGAAATTCACGATTCGATATGACAAAGTCAGCCGGAAATATTGGACGCTTTCCAACCCGGCGTTAAAGAAATACGCGCTGTCTCGCACCAATCCGGCAATGGTGCGAAATACGCTGGCGTTGATGTCGTCAAAAGATTTGTGCCATTGGACAATCGACCGGATCGTGCTCTCGCATCCGGATCCGGCGAAATTTGCATTTCAATACGTGGACTGGCAGTTTGACGGGCCGGATCTGATCGCCGTTTCGCGTACTGCGTATGCGGACAGCGCAGGCGGGGCCAACAGCGCACATAACGCCAATTATTTGACGTTTCACCGCATTCCCAATTTTCGTTCGATGATTCAGCGCGCATCACGGTAACTCAAGCCACCAAAGCGGGTCGCCTTGGCAACCCGCGGGTGGCGCATCGCGTATTTCGCGATGTGTGCGACCACGCGAACCGGCGTATAGGCGGGGAGTCGCTCACGCCACTTTGCGATACCCCGAAGGATGGGAATTCGTCC
>JAKAWG010000060.1 GCA_021817045.1 Acidobacteriota bacterium | reverse complement strand
TGGCTGGACCGTTACTTCGTGCGCCAGACCGGGCCGCTTGCCCCCACCACAAAGCAGATCGTGCAGGATTTCGGCCCATCAAGCAACGCCTTTATTCATACCATGAACGTGCTCGACGGTGTTTGGAAGGCCGTTGAAAGCGATACTGAATCCCAGGTTTTCTTCGAGAACTGGCAGAAATACCTGCGCATCACTTATGGCGGCCCCGTCGCCGACCGTGAGCTCTTCCTGCGCCACACGTACTTGGCCACACTCGCCAAAGTCATGGTTTGGGTGCGCTTAACCGGCGCTAAAGAGCCGCCCAAAGATGCGGAACTGCACAGCGTGCTGAACGGCCAGTATTTCAATCAGCGCGGCATTCAGAATTTCCTCGAAGAGGACTTCTTCGCGTGGGTTGCGCGCGCTGCTGCCTGGCGGCAGGCGCTCATTGTGGCCCGCCGATTGGTGGTGCAGCTCGGAACGTACAACCTCCGGGAACTCTCCGAAGATGTCCTGAAGGGCCTCTACGAGCGGCTGGTTGACCCGAAAGACCGGCACGATCTTGGCGAGTATTACACCCCTGATTGGCTCGCCGCGAAAATCGTAGAAGAATGCCTCACGGCCAATACCGAAGCGTCCGTGCTCGATCCCGCCTGCGGCTCTGGTACGTTTCTTTATCAGACCATCCGCTTCAAGAAGGACAGACTGGGACTGACCGCAAAGACGCTGAAGCACATAGAGCAAAATGTGGTGGGCATGGACATTCACCCGCTGGCGGTGATCGTAGCCAAAACCACCTACCTCCTTGGCTTGGGCGATCTCGTCGCGGAGCGCAAAGCGGCGTTCCGCATCCCCGTCTATCTGGCCGATTCTGTGCGGCCACCGGAAGAACGCCTGCGAAAAAAGCGGGCGGAAAAGCAAGCAGATTTGGAGTTTCCAAGCCCGCTCTACGTCGTTCCCCTTGATGGCGCCGCTGCGGAATTCCCCGAGGATTTGGCTTTGAATGGTGAGCTTTATGACCGCGGGATTGAGCTGTGCGCCCAATACGCATTTTCGACTGCCGATCACAAGTTACCCGCAGAGGTCGAATTCACAAGTTTCGTGCGCCACAATGAGCTTCCCCTAGCACAGCACCAACTTTGGCTGAGTTCCCTGTACGATCTTTTCAAAGTCCTACGCGGCAAAATCAAGGAGCGGAAGGATACCATCTGGGCGTTTATCCTCAAAAACGTCTTCAAGCCCCTCCTGATGAAAGAACGATTTGACATAGTTGTTGGGAATCCGCCCTGGCTTACCTATAAGGACATCGAGAAAGGTGAATACCAAGACTTCCTCAAAGGGACGATCACTACAGAGCACCGGCTGTGTGAGCCGAAGCTTGGGCTTCTCACGCAATTCGAGCTCGGCACCCTGTTTTTCGTACGCTCTGCCAAGCTGTATCTGAAATACGGCGGGAAAATTGGCTTCGTTCTTCCACGGAGCATTTTCTCGGCGGATCAGCATGACCATCTGAGACGCGGCGACTTTCAACCGAAGCTACTCGTCTCAGAGGTGTGGGATCTCGCTGGAGTAAATCCCTTGTTTAACGTTCCCTCGTGCGTCGTGTTCGCAACGAAAAGGAATGAATGGGACGAATCCTTTGCCGGCCAGATACTTTCAGGCGAGCTTCCAAAGAGGAACGCAAGCGCCAGAGACTCTACCGAGCACCTCACAACACAACCAGCGCAACTCTGGGTATCAAAAGTCGGAAACCGTTCATACCTTTCCTTGAACCGTGCGATCGCATCGCCATCTACCGAGCGGAGCTCTTACTACGAGTCCTTCACCCAAGGGGCCGTGATCTACCCGAGAAGCTTCTGGTTTGTGGCGACGCCCGCATCCACGGGCTTGGGTGTCGATGCGAGGATGCCGTACGTCAAAACGGCCGATGACGCACTAAGGAAAGCCAAGATTCCATACCGGGCCTGTCTCTGGAGGGTACGGTCGAGGCCGAGTTTCTCTATGGCACACTGCTGAGCACCGATCTGGTGCCCTTTGGCCTCACCAGGATGCGAATGATCGTCCTTCCAGTGGAAAACCATGGGTCGGCACTACGGCTGTTGCTCCCTGCGGAGGCACGGAAGGAAAGGCTTTTTGGGATTGGCGGCCTGGCTGGATCGGGCCGAAGTGCTCTACGCACAGGCTAGGGGTGATAAGGCCCAGAAGGAGGGTGGAATTACAGCACGGCTCGATTACATCCGTCAACTCACAAAGCAAAGCCGCAAGGCGTACACTGTGCTTTATCCCAAATCGGCTACGTATCTGTGCTCATGCGTCGTGGACAACACAGATACCCTCACCGACACGCGTTCCCCCTCAGCCACACTCCACGGGTTTGTCGCTCACGGGGAAACCTACTACTGTGATACCGACAATCGTGAAGAAGCTAACTTTCTCTGTACTGTACTTAACTCCTCGTACCTCGACAAGCTCCTAAAACCAATGCAGGCCAAAGGGCTTTTTGGACCGCGCGATTTCCACAAGAAACCTCTTGAGTTTGGAATACCTCAATTTGATGGAAAGCGTAACGAGCATCGCAGGCTAGCACGCTTAGGCCAAGAGTCCGCGCATGCGGCCCACAATTACCTCGCTAGTCTTCCCGCAAATGTCCAGGAAGGCAGCCTAGGCCGGCTGCGCAACATGATCCGCGAAAAGCTGCGGCCACAACTGGATGAGATCGACGATCTTATGCGCACCATTCTGGATCTGGGTTCGGGCGAAGAGAGGCGGAGCGAGTGAAACCGATCCGCCTTTCCGGCCATGCACGCCTGCGAATGGGGCAGCGGGGCACTACCGAGTTGGAGATCGGCGAGGCAATACGAGAATCTCCCTGGGCAGAGGCCGAGCGGGGCCGCAGCGAGTGTCAAAAAGACTTTGCTTTTGGCCGGGAGTGGAATGGGCGGCTCTATTCAACGAAGCGCGTGCGCCCTATCTTTGTGGACGAGCCGCATGAGATTCTGGTGGTAACGGTTTACGTGTACTATTTCTGAGGAAGGAAGTTCAATTATGACCATCAGTTACGACAGCGAAGTGGACGCGCTGTATATCGGGTTCATCGAAACCACTGTGACCACAAAGCACGTGGCGGAAGGCATCGCCGTCGACTACGCTGCCGATGGGCGGATCGCGGGAATCGAAATTCTCGATGCCCGTGAGCGCCTCCGCGACCCCGAAGTATTCCGGCGGGTAGTGCTGGAAGATGTGGCACTCACAAGGCCGACATAACGACGGACCTACCTGCGATCCGCAGGAAGGACATGCCCAAAATCAGCGAAGTGCACCGCGGTGGGCGCGAGACGCTCGAGATGCCCGGTTTGCCGTGGTTGCAGGAAGTTTTGCGCGGCGGCCTTGCCAAGGGGGTAATTTATTTGATCTCTGGCGAGCCGGGAATAGGCAAGACGACGCTTGCCGTGCAAATCCTGGTTGATCTTGCGAAGCGCGGCGTTCCGGTGGTCTATCTCACTAACGAGTAAAGCTTGGCCGACATTGCGACCGTTGTTGACCGGATCGCACGCGGACTCATCGGGGCGGAAGCGGAGGCGGTTCGAGACAACTTATTTTGCGATGACGCCGTTCCTGAGATTAAGGACCTGCCTGACTTTCTTGCCCGCCGTGTTCTCTCTGACGGGCAGGAATATCACGGCTGCCGCGTGCTGGTCTACGATTCGATCCAGGGGCGTGGTCTGGCGGCTGACGGCTCGGTCGTCAGCGCATCGATGGCGACCGGTGAGGGCCAGTCGTGCCGTCGAGCCAGTGCTGCGTACCTGTCGATATCAAATTAGCGTCTTCCCTCGCCCCGGCCCTTGCTCGCGGTCCACCAAAAAAACTGTCTCATTTGTCTCACCTGTCTCCACCGTCTCCTTCCCCTGTTGTAGGATGGTCCGTGGTGCGATTTCACTCTCAACACGTCGTTATGATGACGTCACTCCGAGTGGCGCCAAGGAAGCTGAAATTCCTCGCGGGGTGCAAGCGCAGTGGCCGTTCGCAGTACGAAGCCGTTCGTGGGCTGAGACAGTGAGCGAGATGAGAAACTGTTTCCTTGCCGTCGGGGAAAAACCAGGGATCGTCAGGCTGACCAGGAAGAGGCGCGAGAGAAGAGAAAGAATGTTTAGGGGGGGGGTGCTGCTATAACTCATTGAAAACAAAGGATCATTAGAGGAACAATTTAGGAACAAACTCCCGTAATGCGCGTATCTTGCTGAATCTAAAAGAGTAATCATTGAGATTGTTCCTCGAGATTAAAGTTGCAGAAAACAAGACGGTTAGAGGAAAAATCGGCGGAAAATCCGAATTTGTTTTTCCAAGATGCGGCTATTTTAATCCAAGGCAGCCCGGTTTGGATTGGCTCGACTGACACCGGCCATTCGGAGCGTCGATCAATCGTCAATCGGGAGCGGCGCTGCCCGTTGACTTCATCCATCCTTCCCGGTCGTGCTTTCCAACAAAACAATTCGTGTCGTTTGTTATTCTCAGTTACTGCACTTGTGCGTAGTGCGTGAGGGAGAACCATCGTGTTAAAAGTGGGCATCGTGGGACTCGCCCAGACGGGCAAGACCACGCTTTTTCGCATCCTGACGAAGGCGCACGGCAGCGGTCTCGGCTCGTCCCGGCCCGAGGCGCACGTCGGTGTGGTGTCGGTTCCGGACAACCGCCTCGATCGCCTGTCCGCCATGTTTAATCCGCGCAAGACGATCCATGCCAGCGTGGAATATGTGGATACGGCGGGCAGCGTGATCGACGTGGTGCGGGCCGGGCCGCAGAGCGCCGCATTGCGCGAAGTGCAAGCGCTGGCGCTGGTCTTGCGCGCCTTCGAAGCCGATTCAGGAGCCCATACGCTCCGGCGAGAACTGGAGAACGTTGAGCTGGAGCTGGTTCTCTCGGACCTCGCCGTGGCTGAGAAGCGATTGGAGAGGCTCGAAAAGGACGTGAAGAAGCAGAAGAACCCGGCTCTGGAGCACGAGCTTGAAGCGCTGCGTGTGTGCAAAGAAGCGCTCGACAAGCAGGTGCCGCTGCGCGAAGCGAGTCTTTCCGAGGAACAGGAACGCGCCATCCGGGGCTTCACGTTCCTGTCTTTGAAGCCGATGCTTTACGTTCTCAACCTCGCGGAGAAGGACGCGGCGCGGACCGGCGCCGCCGAGGCAATCGCTTCGGCGGCGGGGCTCAGGCCGCGGTCCAAGACGGCGGTGACCGCCGTGTGCGGAAGTGTGGAAGCGGAACTGGCCGAGCTGAGCGAAGATGAAGCGGCCGAGTTTATGGCGAGCTTCGGGTTGAAGGAGCCGGCGATTGCCCGCCTCATTCGCGCGAGTTATGCCTTGCTCGGCCTGATCTCCTTTTTCACCGTAGGTGAAGATGAATGCCGTGCCTGGACGATCCGCGAAGGCGCGACGGCGTGGGAGGCGGCGGGAGAAATCCACAGCGATATTCAAAAGGGGTTCATCCGCGCGGAGGTCGTAACTTACGAGGACTTGATTTCCTGCGGCGGTATTGCCGAGGCTCGCAATCATGGGCGGTTGCGCCTGGAAGGCAAAGAGTACGTTGTGAAGGATGGGGAGATTGTCCATTTCCGGCATTCGTCCTAAGGCTGCACCCAAACCCGTTAAACGAGATGACTAATCGGTGGCACGCGTAGAAACAAGTCAATGGTCAAAGGCCGAAGGTTGCGCTTGCGCCGCGCTTGTAACTTTTGACTTGTAGCTTTTGACTCTTGGCTTGGCGCTCCCACCGGATGCGCCGTTCGGTGAACCATTTATGTCGCCTCTTGCAATCAGCTTGGTGATGGGCGTGGTCGCGGCCATCGCCAACATCGTCGGTGGCCTGATCGTTTACGCGCGGCCCTGGCGGAAGACGTTTCTGGCGTACTTCATCGCTTTGGGCTCAGGCTTCATGCTTGCCACAGCGATTACAGAAATGATTCCGGAGAGCCTTCGCCTCGCGCCGCTCCGGGCTCCGGCGCTCATCCTGGCAGGCTACTTTGTCGTCCATATTTTCGAGCACGCATGGCCCGCTCATTTTCACTTCGGAGAGGAAACGCACGCGGACCAGTTCGTGAATCCGCGCGTGGCCTATACGGCGCTCGGCGGCCTGCTGGTTCATACGTTCTTCGGCGGGGTAGCCATTGCATCCGGCTTCCTGGTTTCCACCTGGCTGGGAACGGTGATTCTCGGCGCGACGCTTCTGCACAACGTTCCGGAAGGGTTTACGATGGCCTCGATCATGAGCGCCGCCGGGAAAGCCAGGTCGAAGGGAATGGCGGCCGTCTTGGCCCTCGGCGTTTCTCGACTGCTGGGCGTCGTGGCGATGGCGGCCGCGTACCGGCACGTTAACATAGGATTGTCGCTCTCGGCCGGAGTCACGCTATATGTTGCGGCTTCGGACCTGATTCCAGAAGTTAGTAAGATGCCGGGGCTGCGGCTGGCGCTTACGCTGGCGGCGGGAATTTTCCTGGTTGTTCTGCTGCGGATGGCGTTTTTTGCGTACGCCGCGCCGTAAGGCAAGCGAGATCATTTCGCGAAGAGGCGCGAGCTGCCTTGGGCCAGCTTGAACGATGGGTATCTATTCTCCTCAAGTCCTGGACCATTTTCACCATCCCCGAAATGCCGGCGAGATCGAGCACGCCACCGCGGTCGTGGAAGCCATGAATCCCATATGCGGAGACGTCTTGAAGCTCTCGGTTGCCGTCAAAGAAGGCGTGCTCGCAGAAGTGCGCTTCAAGGCAGCCGGGTGTGTCCCGGCGCTCGCCTGCGCGTCGTGGCTGGCGGAGTATCTTCAGGACAAGCCTATTTTGACTCTCGCGCCGCTGGCTCCAGAAAGCATCGAGCAGGCGGTCGGCGGGCTGCCGGCCGCATCGAGGCACGCGGCTATCCTGGCCTCCCAGGCGCTCGACCGTCTGTTGGCGATGCTCGCAGGCGGTTCGCCCCCGTCTGCGGTACAGCCGTGAAAATCTTATGGCTTCGGGATTATAATCGGGTTGTAGTCAGTTGTGTGGGTCAAAGCGGAGGGTCTGCACGATGCCGAGCCTGAAAAGCATCAAACGAGCTTTGGAGATTGTGGTGACGATCGTCACCGTGGCCCTCGTGGTGATCGAAAAGCTGGAGCGATCTTAAAGGTCCCGTTTTCCTCCCGCTCGAACGCCTGGATTTCTCTGAGGCAGGTGAATGAGGCGGAGCGTCCGGCGTGTCTTGGGTTCTCCCCGGCTAGGTACCGGCACCTACAACCGCCTCAGCCGGATTATCGGATGCTTTCATTTCAAACATGAGTCATTGCGTGAGCGGATTTGTCGGGCGGAGCCTTGGTATGAGAATAAGGGCATCATCGTGCCTGTTGCCGTAAGCTCAAGCCGCGTTCATGGGGCGAAGGTAGCGCCCGTTCAGTTTGAATGATTTGCCGTGAAGATCGCGGGGCTTGTCTGGCGTGGGGAAGCTCACTGCGTTAGAGCCGCCGGGGTAAGGCTAAGGACGGCTCGGAAGACGTCGTCGGTACGAAAGGCGTGCTGCCAGGTTTGCCGTCAGCCGCCTACTCTAAAAAGCGGAGGACTACTTTGGAACTGGATAAGATCGTAGCTGAACTGAAGACGGAACGGGAGAGGCTGAGTCGTGCGATCTCCGCGCTGGAGGGAACCGATATGCGAGCTCCCACGGCTCCGGCGGCGCGAGCCGCTCGGGCCCGAGGGGTTACCAGGAAACGCGGCAGGATGAGCGCGGCGGGCCGAAGGCGGCTTTCGGAGCTAATGAAGCAGCGCTGGGCGGAAAGACGATCAAAAAAGGGTTCTTCCAGATAGTCTCGGAAAGAGCGCACGGTGACCGGCAGTTCGCGGTCAGGACCTCTTCAGCGCTGGTTAAACTTCGGCCACCTTAGCTTTGCTCGGCACTCCCAAAGGCCACGCGGCGTGAGCGGTGAGCGGAAGGCCAGCGCGCTCGCCGGCAGTCAGCCGGAAATAGCCGGCGGCGGCAATCATGGCCGCGTTGTCGGTTGAGAGCCCGGGTGAGGGGAAAAAAACGTGCAGCCCGCTGGAAGCCGCCGCCTTTGCGAAGCGTTGCCGAAGCAACGAATTGCAGGCTACGCCGCCGGTTACAAAGACGGAGCTCACGCATCTCGTGTCAGCGGCATGGATCGTCCGTCCGAGGAGATCTGTGACCACGCTTTCCTGGAAACTCGCAATCAGGTCGAGCGTGGCCTGTGAACAGTGCGACCGAATCTGGTCCACGCTTGGGTGGTCTGTGTCTTTGCGCCACTCGCGGCGCCGTGCGGCCTCCTCGGCTAACTCTCCGCCGCGCACCCGGTAGAGCACGGCGGTCTTGAGGCCGGAAAAACTGAAGTCGTACGGGTTGCCTTTCATCCGGATGGTCCCGAACTTAACCGCGGAAGCGTCTCCGTGGCGAGCTAGTTTGTCGATCACCGGCCCACCTGGGTATCCGAGCGCCAGCAGTTTGGCTACTTTGTCAAAAGCCTCGCCGGCGGCATCATCGCGCGTCCGGCCAAGCTCCTCATAGCTGAAGATCGGCGTGCGCCGTTCCTGTAAGTTATCCGCTTGGACGTAAAACAGGCTCGTGTGTCCACCCGAGACCACCAGGGTTACGTTCGGGAATTCCGCCTCCGGTACGTCCTCACCGCCGGCTCCTCGAGACATCTTGTTTTCGAGCCACGCCGAGTGGATGTGGCCTTCCAGATGGTTCACGCCGACCAGCGGTTTGTCGAGCGCAACCGCCAAAGCTTTGCCGTAAACGACTCCGACAAGCAGGGAGCCGATCAGGCCCGGCCCCTGCGTCACCGCGATGCCATCAACTTGATCCAGCCGGAGGCCGGCCCGCTGGCAAGCTTCCTCCACCACGGGAGTAACCTTTTTTAGGTGTTCGCGGCTGGCGAGCTCCGGAACGACGCCTCCGTACTTTTCATGCGTCAGTACCTGAGAGGCGACAACGTTGGAGAGAATCCGTTCGCCATCTTCGACAATGGCTGCGGCCGTCTCGTCGCAACTTGTCTCAATTCCGAGGACGAACATTGCGAACTTGCTTCCTTCGCTTATGTTAGCATACGGAACGAGCGCCCTTCGGCGGAGTTCCGGCTTTCAGAATTCGAAATACGGGCCTAGCCGATCCCGGACGCCCCACACAGAGCAAGCCAGGCTTTGATGAGGTGATCATGGAGATTCGCAAGGCCGTGTTGCCGGTGGCTGGCTTAGGCACGCGCTTTCTGCCTGCCACCAAGGCGCAGCCCAAGGAAATGTTGCCGGTTGTGGACAAGCCGCTCGTGCAGTACGCGGTGGAGGAATTGTCGAGCTCTGGCATCTCGATGGCGATTTTTGTTACCGGCCGAGGCAAAGACGCGATCGAGGACCACTTCGACTCTTCGCCCGAGCTTGAGCAGATGCTGAAGGGCCACGGAAAAGAGCAGCTTCTCGACCAGGTGCGTTCTGTTTCGAGCCTCGTGCAGATGACCTATGTGCGGCAGAAGAGGCCCCTGGGTCTCGGCCACGCCATCCTGGTGGCTCGGGAGCTTGTGGGGCCTGAGCCGTTCGCCGTCGTGCTTTCCGACGACGTCATCGACGCTCCTGTACCCTGCGTCCGGCAAATGATGGACGTCTTTGAGCGTTATGGACGAAGCGTTGTGGCGATCCAGCAGGTCTCCCGGAGCGCGGTTTCAAGCTACGGAATCATTAAGGCGGAGCCCGTGCCGGACCACAACCTAAGCGGCCGTCTCTATCGGATCACCGACATGGTGGAAAAGCCCGATCCTCGGCGTGCGCCGTCGAACCTCGCCATTATCGGCCGTTACATTCTCACTCCGGCCGTCTTTGGTGAACTCGTCTCAACTCCGCGCGGGGCCGGCGGGGAAATTCAGCTTACGGATGCCCTTCGCCGCCTGCTGATGAAGGAGCCTATTTACGCTTACCTTTTTGAGGGGAAACGCTATGACGCTGGAGACAAACTCGGATTCCTCCAAGCCACGGTCGAAATAGCGCTCAAGCGCCCGGATCTGGGAGCGGCGTTTCGAAAGTATCTGAAAGGGTTAAAGATGTAGACGGCGTTCCGAGTGGAGATAGACCGGGTTATTTGGTCACGGGCGAGGGTTCGGACTTTTCAGAAGGCTTGCTCTTCTTGCTCTCTGCCGGTTTTGCTGCGTCACCGCCCTCCGTTTTTGCCTTAGCCTCCGGACTCGATTTGCGCGCATAGTCGGTGATGTACCAGCCGGTGCCCTTGAATTGGATGGCAGGTGAGGAAAGCAGCCGCTCGAGTTTTCCGCCGCACTCCGCGCACCGCTTGAGAGGCGGGTCCGACAACTTCTGGATTTTCTCGATCACGGCACCGCACTTCTCACATTGATACTCGTAAAGAGGCACAGCAACCTCCCCGCAAATTAATGCCACCAGTATAACAGTGGCCTGCAAACTGCGTCAAAATCGGGCTGCGAATTGACCCGCGGATCAGGGCGTGGACGCGGACAGGTCCATTGTTTTTCCCCGGCCAGATTCCAGCGCGCGGCGATAGACGGCGCCTGCCGCAGCGACGTCCCACAGAGCGATTCCGGCCGATTTGAAGACCGTCACCTCATTGGCCGTGCGGCGGCCGGGACACGCGCCGGTCAGAACCTGGCTCAGCTCAGCGACCGTGTCCCATCTTTCCGGCGAGTGCGCAAACCCGCGAATCAGGTCGCCGGCTTCCATTCGCGCCTGCTCGACGGAGTCAACTGCGATCACTCCCGCCCGACGCAGCAGACCGTCGTCCACTTCGCTCCGGTCCGGCATGTTGGCACCGATGGCGTTGACGTGCGCTCCTTCCTTCAGCCAATCGCCGAGCAGCACCGGCTCACGCGCGTTCGTGGCCGTGATCACGATGTCGCCGAAGCGGCCGGCCGCTTCGGCGCTATCCGCAGGCTCGATTTCGAGTTGTAATCGGGCGCTCATCTCCTGGCAGAAAGCTCGGCGGCGAGTTTCGTCGCGAGAAAACACCCGCACCGCCTTGAGGTCTCGAACCCGGCTGGCCGCCTCGATTTGGGTGCGCGCCTGGTGGCCCGCGCCGATCAGCCCCACCGCGCGCGATTCCGGCCGGCTGAGCGCTTTCGAGGCTACTCCGCTGGCAGCCCCCGTGCGCAGCCGCCCTAAATGATCGGCTTCGATCATCGCCAGAAGCTCTCCCTTTTCTGCCTCGTAAAGCAGGACCACGAATCGAAAGGATTGGCGCGAAACGGTGTAGATTTTGAGGCCCAGCAGATTGTCACCTGGAATGGCCGCCGCCATGTAGTGCAGGGAAACGTGAGGCAGGAAAATGCGGCGCCGCGGATGGTTCACCGCCTTGTCTTGTGCCTGCGCGCGGAGGCTGGCCTCGACACGCTCGATGGCCAATTCCATGGGCAGCAGTTCTTGAACATCGGCTTCGGAGAGGAACAGCATATCAATATAGAGACGAGAGACAAGTGACAGGCAACAAGTGGCCAGTCAGGAGGGTTTACTTTCCTCTCGTCTCTCGTCTCTCGCCTCTGCTTTATAAAACTTTGAGATCGTTTCCACGATTGCTACCTGGTTTCCAGGGTCGAGCTCGGGATAGATCGGCAAAGCCAGCACTTCCCGGCAGGCGGCTTCAGCCTGCGGAAAAGCGCCCGCGCGGTACCCGAGCGGGGCAAACGCCGGCTGAAGGTGAAGCGGCACGGGATAATAAATCTCCGAGGGCAAGCCGCTGCCAGCCAGGAACTTGCGCAACTCGTCCCGCCGCGCACACCGGATGACGTATTGATGGAAGACGTGCGTGCGCTCGGGCGGAGCGAACGGAGCGGGGACTTGCTTGTCAAGCTGCGCCTGTCTGAACAACTCAGAGTAGCGTGACGCCAGTTCCTGGCGACGACGAGTCCGCTCGCTCAAATGGCGAAGCTTCACTCGCAGCACGGCGGCTTGCAGCGCATCCAGGCGGCTGTTGGTTCCAAGGATTTCGTAGTGGTAGCGGCTGCCGCTGCCGTGTACCCGCATCAGGCGCAGGCGGGCGCCAAGCGCCGGATCTTGCGTTGCGATGAGCCCGCCGTCGCCCGCCGCGCCCAGGTTCTTGGTAGGGAAGAAGCTGAAGCATCCAAGCGTGCCGAGTCCGCCAACCGGCCGGCCTTCCGCGCGCGCGCCGATGGCCTGGGCGGCGTCCTCAATGACGGCAAGCTGGTGGCGGCGCGCGAGCTCAAGCACCGGGCCGAGCTCCGCCGGTAGGCCGAAAAGGTGTACGGGAATGATGGCGCGCGTGCGCGGCGTGACGGCCTGCTCGACGAGCGATGGATTCAAATTAAACGTCGCCGGGTCAATATCCACGAAGACAGGGCGCGCGCGGGCCTGCATCACGGCCCCCGCCGAAGCCACAAAGGTGAACGGAGTGGTGATGACTTCGTCGCCGGGGCCAATGCCGAGGGCTTGCAGCGCAAGCTCCAGCGCCGCGGTCCCGGAAGCGCACGTCACCGCTTCGCGCACTTCGAGGAACTCCGCCAGCTCGCTTTCGAGCCCCTCCACCTCTTCGCCCAGGATGAAGTGCTGGCTCTCGAAAACGCGCGTCACCGCCGCCATCAGTTCGCCGCGCAGAGAGGCAAACTCCGCTTTCAGATCGATGAAAGGAAAGCGATAACGCTTCACCGGAGCTGCGGAGGCGGTATTCACCCTTCCCACGCGATTCAGTGCGGCAGGAATTTCGATGTGTAAGGCGAATTACGCTCAAAACCGGTGCCGGAGCGGCGGAAGTGGCCGGACGGCCCTTCGCCCAGAAACTCGGCGAACCAGGCTTCGTGCTCGATCTCTTCGTGCAGGATGCCGAGCGAAAGATCGTAGGTGCGGTGATCTTTCCCGGTCGTGTAGTTACAAATGGCGGTGTAGCCGCCGATGGCGCAGCGCTCTGCCCTCACCAGCACCTGGAGCATGGCGTTGATGTCTCGCGGATCCTTGGGCAGGTTGGCCGGCGGACAGGCGGAAATATCGTGAAACTGGTTCATGCTATCCGGCAGCTTTCCGCCCAGCTCGTAGATGCGGGGCACCAGAGCTTCAAAGTGATTGCGGTCCTCGATGCGGGCGTCTTCGGTGATTTCCTTCAAGCCTTCACCATCAAGACCGATCAGATTCACGCGGAGGATGGTGTAGTAGTAAAAAGTGGTCAGCTCGGCGGAGGCATTGCGAAGCAGCATGTCGAGCAGCTTGTCGACATCGATGCCTGCCTTCTGAACGACTTCACGTGCGATGCGTGCCATAATTCATCTCCTTGTTAATGTGTTATGAAATTTGTGAACCTTAAAGGTTAGCTTGCCCCGACCGTCAGGTCAACTCCAGAGGTCTTGCCCGCCCCCGCGGCGCTCAATCCTCCGAGACGCGCCGGATGCTGGCGCCTACTTTCGTCAGCTTCTCTTCGATGCGCTCGTAGCCACGGTCGATGTGGTAGACGCGGTCGATGAGCGTTTCGCCGGAAGCAGCTAGCGCGGCGAGAACGAGCGACGCGCTAGCGCGCAGATCGGAGGCCTGAACAGGCGCGCCGGCCTCTCCCAACGGCTCTGCGGCCTTCTTGGCTGAGAACGGGAGAAGCCGCGAAAGAGAAAAGCATAAGTTCGTGCTAACCTGTGGAGCTGCGGTGCTTCTTCCCGCCTCAGGCAACCAAACGGAAGGCGCGCACGTCAGACGGTGCCGCTAGCGTGAGCCTTGCTGGAGTGTTCCATGCGACTCATCCCGTCGGAGGTTGAGGACTCCCTGAGAGCGGCGTGTCGTACTCTTAACGCTCGCGCCCGCGACGCCTCCAGAAAGGCGCTCAAGGGGTAAGGACACAACAAGGGCAAGCATCCAGTGGTTGCTCTGCCAGAAGCAAAAAGGGCAAGTCCGATCATCGCAAGCGACCGGAGAGCGATATGCCACGACAATACCTCGGAGTCTCGTCCGAAGCACCCACAGGGGAAGGAGCGGCGGCCCCGGAGTAGATTTACGGCGACGCCGAGGCCAAAGGTTGCGAAAAGACCTGCAGCGAAAAGTTCAGGCACCGGAGTGTCTAGGCGGACAAAAAGCGCTGTTCCAGTGACGAGTTCCAATACAGGCAGAAGGTATGAGAAGTGGGATGTCGCACGCCGAGGTAAAACGTCATAGGCGGCCAAGACCTTCCTGAACTCCGCTAGGTTCAGTAGCTTTCCAAAACCGCCAAATCCTAGCAAAAGAGCTATCACGTAACGCGATAAGACGGGAGCAAAATGGAGAGAGGAAGACTCGGCAAGCTGCGGCACCCGTCCAAGGTTAACCTCACACACAAGCGTCAAGCCCTGGATAACCATAGAAAGTCCCTCCGCGTGCCTAAGGCCGGGAGGAGCTCTGCGGGCCCCACATCGCCGAGGGCGCAGGGCAGCCAAGTGCCTGCCCGGTATAGATAACGCCCGATTCGTCACTGAAAAACGCCGTGCGGCAAGACGGCGGGTCGGCCTCTACGGTCACGGAGTAGTGTTTTCCGTCGGGCGAGGAAACCACCGACAGCTTGTAACCGTCCGCAGTCGCGGTAGTCTCGTCAGCCACCGTCGGGGCAGTGACGCTGGCGTTGGGCGTCTTAAGCAGTCCCCCGCTAATTATGTCCTCGAGATCGCCGAAGACTCCTCGACTCGTCCGGTACTCTGCCTCGGCGGTGTTGACCGTGCGAACGACAGCCTCTGCCTGAGGCGGCTGGCCCGCCGCCTTCTGCTGCTGTCCGCCGAGCCAGGCCAACGAGAACACTCCCGGAACACCCACAAGGGCGCACGCCGCTAAAACGCTGAACTTCATGATACCCTCCTTTCGAAATTGCCGGGACGCCGGAGACCTGCAGTGAGAGAAGATCCCCAGAGCTTCCGGCGGGCAGAGGAACATCGCTTAGCATCGGCTGAACAATGTATAGGCACCCTTTCCTTGGAACCGTTCGAGCAGGCCGTACCACGGCAATTTCGCACCCATTCCTGAGCGTCATCCTAATACTACAGTGTTACAAAATTTGGCCCAGGCTCTTCTGCCCTTAGTAAACACTGGCGATTGGAAGTTTTCGCTTCGTATTCGCCACGGTCTGGTCCATGAGATATCCCCTGTGGATTCAGCGACTTGGAATTTTGTAACACAGTAGTACTAACAGCCGTAGCAGCTGGCGCCACAACAGTAAACACACACAAGGTTGCAGTTCGAGCAGGTGCTTGCGCATTGGCAGCACCAGGGGCAGTTGAGAAAGCCCGTGTTACAACAACCATATTGCGGCTGACTGAGGCAGTGGTAGTTATCGTACGCGCAGCAGCCGCAGCAGGTCTGCGGCGCCTGCTCCGCGGCGACGCTGAATAGCGAGACCTGCCGAATTAGGGAGCGGACCGGAGACCATCGCGTCTGCTTTCCATTGAGGACTGGCTGGAGCGGTCGGAAGCCGACGGCTGCCAATTCGCTTGCGGGCATGAAGGCGTCGGGCCAGGCCACTGTAACAGCCGGATGGCCGGTATATATGACCCCTCTCTGGTCAGTACAGAAGCAGTCGTTACCGGTGTCAGGCGTCGGCCGCATCGTGAGGAGGTATCTATCACGTTCGAGCGACAAGTAGAGCTTGAGCGACCAACCGGGAAGGGCTTCTCCGCCCCCCACATCCACCGGAGGGTACAAATCCATCCACGTGCCTTTATGCCGACTCCTGACCGACTCGAACGCTTCCGCGAGCAGACCGCACTCGACCAAGTCACGCAACATACCAAAGCGATTGTATCGACGGCTGTACCCAATTTCCAGCGTATTGACCAACCGCACAAATCCAAGCCCAACCGTTGACGGTGCCGGGGTCGGAATGGCCTTCGGGCCACTGCCGGGGTCGCGAGTCGCTTTCAGTTGCGTTGCGAGGCTGCCACCAAAAGGGAGCGTCACCAGCCAGCAGAGTACTCTCCGTCTTAGGGGCATGGAGGCTCGAGAAACTCGGAAATGGGAGTTGAGCACCGCGCACCCCCTTACTTGCACAGGAAGCAAATACGAGAATTATAGCTCAGACGAACCGAGAATCGTCAACCACAAATCTTTGTGGCGCCGCTTGGAGTGCGGGAGCTTGCTCCAGGGTTTCCCGTGCGCGTGCGGGCCGTCTGCCAGCAAAATGGTAGACGCAAAGGCGGCAGCTTCGCTGCCGCGCTCCATATCCTCAATCGTCCAAGACGCGTCGGATGCGTGCACCTATCTTGACCAGCTTTTCCTCGATGCGCTCGTAGCCGCGGTCGATGTGGTAGACGCGGTCGATGAGGGTTTCGCCGGAAGCAGCTAGCGCGGCGAGAACGAGCGACGCGCTGGCGCGCAGATCGGAAGCCTGAACGGGCGCGCCGCTGAGCGCTGTGCGGCCGCGCACTACCGCCTGGCGGCCTTCCACCTGGATGTCCGCGCCCATCCGCACCAGCTCGAGGGCGTGCAGATAGCGGTTCTCGAAGATGGTCTCGGTGATCACCGAGGATCCCTGCGCCTGCGTCGCCAACGCCATATATTGCGCTTGCATATCGGTGGGAAAGCCGGGGTATTCCTGCGTGGTGACGTCGGCGGCGCGAAGGTTTTGCGGGCCGGTGGCTATAAGCTCGTGATCACCGCTCGGCACAATGCGAACGCCGGCTGCTTCAAGCTTTGCCATAACCGCCGTGACGTGTGCGGGTTCAACGTGTTCGAGGATAAGGCGCCCTCCGGTAACTCCGGCAGCCGTCAGAAAAGTTCCCGTCTCGATGCGGTCCGGGATGATGCGGTGCTCGGCGCCGTGAAGAGCGCCAACGCCGTGGATGCGCAAGCAATCCGTGCCCATGCCCTCGATGCGTGCTCCCATCTTCACGAGCAGCGTAGCGAGATCCTCCACTTCCGGCTCGCGCGCCGCGTTTTCAAGCAGCGTCTCACCTTCGGCAAGAACGGCGGCCATCATCAGGTTTTCCGTCCCGGTCACCGACACGGTGTCAAAGTAAAAAGCAGCGCCCTTCAAGCGGGAGGCCCGAGCGTGGATATAACCGTGTTCCAGGTCGATCGTTGCGCCGAGTTTCTCAAGGCCCTTAAGGTGCAAATTCACCGGGCGCGCGCCGATCGCGCATCCGCCGGGCAGGGAAACGCGAGCTTCCGCGAAGCGCGCAAGCAGCGGTCCGAGCACCAAAATCGAAGCGCGCATCTGCTTGACGAGCTCGTAGGGCGCCTGGGAATTGAGCAGCCGCACGGCCTGGATTTCCAGCGTGTTGCCAACTTCGTCGTGTGTGACGGAAGAGTCCACGCCCAGTTCGTCAAGCAGGCTGCGCATGGTGCCGATGTCGCGCACGCGAGGCACGTTGTGCAGAACCATGCGCTCGCTGGTGAGCAACGCAGCGGCCATTGCGGGCAGCGCCGCGTTTTTGGCCCCGCTGATCGTCACCCGGCCCTCAAGCGGCCTTCCGCCTTGAACCAAGAATCTGTCCATTGGTTTGTCGTCGGGTAGAGTGCGAAATCCCCTATAACGCCGAGGCACTCACCTGCGGTTACCGGTGTTGCGCCTCGCGAATTAACGCCGCGATGTTCGGGTTGCTCCGCAATCTCTTCTCCGCGTCGGTTCTGGAAATGCCGAGGAGCAGCATGAGAAGCGCAACCTGCAGTTTACCGCCCGCCTCGCGCAGAGCGCGAGCGGCGCGCGGCCGGCTGACCCCAGCCACATTCATTACAATTCCGATGCCGCGCGTTCTTAGTTTGCTCATGCTCGTCCCGGCCCCTACCATCCAATGGGAAAAAACGCGTCCCGTGCGAGCCATAGTGGCGGTTGAAATCATATTGAGAACCAACTTCTGCGCGGTACCCGCTTTCATCCTCGTCGAGCCGGCGATCACTTCAGGACCGACGGCCGGAACGATGGCCACATCCGCGAGAGCGTTTATAGGAGCACCGGGATTGCACGTGACAGCAACGGTGGCGGCTCCCAGACGGTGCGCGTAGCGAAGTCCGGCGAGGGTATAAGGCGTGCGCCCGCTTGCCGCCACTCCCACCAGAACGTCGCGCCGGGTCAGCTTGATCTTCTTAAGGTCGCGCGCGGCGCGCGCGGGTTCGTCTTCGGTGCCTTCAACTGATTTGAACATCGCCCGAGGGGCGCCTGCCAGCACGCCAATCACTCGGTCGGTTCCGAAGGTCGGCAAGCACTCGGCAGCGTCCAAAACGCCCAGACGCCCGCTCGTTCCAGCGCCGAGATAGATCAATCGTCCGCCTCGTTCCAGTGCGGCGACGGCCAAGTCAACGGCGCGTGCGATCTGCGGAATCGCCTTCTTCACCGCCGGAGCCACGCGATGATCTTCGCGGTTGATGATGCGAAGAATTTCCGTCACGGGTTTCGTATCCAGCGCGACGCTCGACGGGTTTCCCCGCTCCGTGATCGGCGTGCCGGTTTTGACGCGTTTCGAGCGCATAGAAGACAATAAAACGATCGCAACGTTGCAAGACGAACGTTGCGCTACATGGGCAGTAGAGTATGTGTGATAACCGCCATTTTGACGCTGTAGCGCCACCCAATGACCGTCACCGCTCTGGCGCAAACGATTGGCGATCTGCCGATAGGGACGGATGGCGACCGGAAAACGTCTCCCAGCCGCGCTTTGAAAAATCCCAGTAGATCACCGCTCCGCAGACCGCAGCCAGCGCCATGTAAACCCATCCAAGCCAGACCGGACCTAGAATAAACTTACCAATTCCAAACATTGCCAGATAGACCATGCACGAGCCAAGGAGCCAGTCGGCCAAATTGTACCAACCTTCGCGATCCGGAGGAATCTCGGGAGCGAGTCTGGCAATGTGTTTCCAGCCCCACGCCGCGGGCCGAGTCCGCAGGTAGAAGTCGAGCAGCTTGTGCTCTGGCTCAGGAGCGGTGAGAAAGGTCACGGCAAGCCAGACCGCGGAGGTCACCGCGACTGTAATCAGGATGGATTCGGCGAAGCCATGCGCGGTGGCGTCAGAAATATGAAACACGGCGTGCAATACGGCCGTAGTCAGCATGGCGGCGCTCATGGATGAAACCTCGGACCAGGCGTTGATTCTCCACCAATACCAACGCAAGAGGTAAACGGCTCCTGTTCCCGCTCCAATTGCGAGCAGCAGCGCCCACGCGCCCGCAACTGACGTCATCGCTAACGAGACAGCGGCGCTGATTACGGCCAGCCCCGCCGTTGCCAGCTTCGAGACGATGACGTAGTGCCGCTCTCCCTTGTCCTTGACCAGGAAGCGGCGATAGAGGTCGTTCAGGATATACGAAGAGCCCCAGTTCAGTTGGGTGGCCACGGTGGACATGTAAGCGGCGGCAAAGGCCGCGAGCATCAGTCCTCCCCAAGCTTCAGGAAGGTAGTGGGTCCAGACCATGATGTAGCCGACTTCCGGGTCCTTCAGGTGAGGCCAGAGGGCGACCGAGACCAGCGCCGTGATGATCCATGGCCAGGGCCGGATCGCGTATTGCGCGATGTTGTACCAAAGCGTGGCCAGCAGCGAATTCTTTTCGTCTTTGGCGCTGAAGATGCGCTGCGCGATGTAGCCGCCACCTCCCGGGGCCGCGCTCGGATACCAGTTGGCCCACCAGTTGATGCCGATGTAGACGAAGAACGTCACAAACGGCATCCAGGGAGAGTGCAAACCGGGAATAAAATCAAGAATTGAGCCGTGACCGCCGCGCGCCGCCGCGCGCCGTGCGTCGATCAGGGTCAGCTTGGCAAGCAAGGGCTTCATTCCGCCGATCGCTTCCACGCCGTAATAGGCGAGCACTGTGACCATGGTCATCTTGAGGATGAACTGAAAGAAATCCGTCCAAAGCACGCCCCACAGGCCTGAGATGAACGTGTAAAGACCCGTAAATGCAATGAGGGCAAAAATGACGGCCAGCGCCTGAAATTCCGTGATGCCAAAGACGGTCTCGAGAATTTTTTCCATCGCCAAGTTGACCCAGCCTAGGATCAGACAATTCATCAGCACGCCGAAATAGATTGCTCGGAATCCACGCAGGAAGGCGGCGGGCTTGCCGGCGTAGCGGACTTCGACGAACTCCGCGTCCGTCACGATTTCCGCGCGCCGCCAGAGCCGCGCAAAGAAAAACACCGTCAACATGCCGCTGAAAAGCAGCCCCCACCACATCCAGTTGCCGGCAATGCCTTCCGTTGCGACAAGGCCGGTGACGGCAAGCGGTGTATCCGCGGCAAACGTTGCCGCCACCATGGAGGTTCCCGCCAGCCACCAGCTCACGTTGCGGCCGGAGACGAAGTACTCGCTTGTGCTACCGGTGCCCTTCTTCCGGTAATACAAGCCGATGAGGAGATTGAAAGGGAAGTAGCCGGCCACCACCAGCCACCCGGCCAAAGTGATTTTCATTTAGCATCTCGCTTGGAAAGTAGCGGGTAGCGCATCAGACCGCGATGTAATTCATCGGGGTCTGATGCCTTTCGCTGGGCCACAACCACAAGTCTCAGAGCCTCAAAAAAAAGACACTCCGCGCTGCCGGCTCCAGGCCGTGGCCCCGGAACATCACGGGCGGGAACGCCCGTGCCACATCCGGATAGTGCCCTAATTTCAGGTGTAGCGCCGAGCTAAAGCTCGGCAGGCGCCGGCCTGAAGGCCGGCGCTACCTCGGATTAGGACGCGACCCACATCCGAATAACATTGACTCGTAAGACCGCTCAGTATATAGGAAAGAATTCGGCTGTTAAATGGAAACTGTCTCACCTGTCTCCTTTGTGTCATCGCAACTTGATAGGCTGGGGTTAAGATCGAGGTGGGAGGTGAGAAAAATCGCTGTCGCAAAGATCGTCCTTCACTCTCATTCCGGCGCTAGCGTGAATCCAGTAAGCTGGGCCCCCGCTGTCGCGGGAGTGACCGGAGGGAAGTGTCTCTCGGATGGGCCGCAGGCTCACATCACGGGTGGGGAGGACTGTGCCAATCAACAAAAGTTTCGGAACGAAGCCTAGCAAGCCTTTGTTTTCAACGTTTCTAAGAATTCTAAGGAAGTTGCGCCCCCTTTCCCTCCCGGTGGCCCTGCTTGCCTGTTGGCTCGCGGTGGCAGGTTTGGCTCAAAGCCGAAGCTCGGCCGTGCCGAAGTCGAGGGCCGCCGATACGCCTGCGGTCGCCGCGAAGCTCGCCGGAATCGCCCCGGTTGTCGAAGACGCGATACATCACGGTGACACGCCGGGAGCGGTGGTGGCGGTTGGGCACGATGGCCGGATCGTTTACCTGCGAGCTTTCGGCGACCGGACGCTCATCCCGCGCCCGTCAGCCATGAAGACGACGACACTCTTCGACCTCGCCTCTCTGACCAAAGTGATCGCCACCACGCCGGCCATCGTGCAGCTATTCGAGCAAGGCAAAATCCGGCTGAACGACCCGGTTGAAAAATATTGGCCCGCTTTTGGCGCGAACGGGAAAGAAGGCATCACGGTGCGCGAGCTTTTGACGCACTATTCGGGCCTGCCGCCCGATTTGCCACTCGCGCGGCCGTGGCGAGGTTATGCAGAGGCCATGCGGCTCATTGTCCAGGCGCGACCCCTTGTCCCGCCCGGCACGCGTTTCATTTACAGCGACATTAATTTTGAAACGCTTGGCGAGTTGGTTCGCCGCATCTCGGGCGAGCCGCTGGACGTCTACTGCCGCCGCCACATCTTCAAGCCGCTCGGCATGAACCACACGTTCTTCAATCCACCTGCCCGCCTGCGCGCGCAAATGGCTCCGACGCAGCCGCCCGACCAGGAGAACGAGCTCATTCCCTGGTATCACGTCAATGATGCTACCTCCTATCGTATGGGTGGCGTTGCCGGCCACGCAGGCCTCTTTTCCACTGCCCGTGATCTGGCGATTTTCGCGCAGATGATCCTGAACGGCGGCACCTACCACGGCGTCCGCATCCTTTCGCCAGCAGCCGTCCTCAAGATGACCACGCCGGAAACGCCTCCGGATGCGATCGCGGTCCGGGGCTTGGGCTGGGACATCGACACGGCTTACTCATCGAACCGCGGCGAGCTCTTTCCGGTGGGATCGTTCGGGCATTCCGGCTTCACGGGCACCTCCATCTGGATCGATCCGTTCTCCCAGACCTACGTGATTATTTTGACCAACGCCGTTCATCCCGGCGGGCACGGCAACGTCCTTCCGCTGCGCGCGAAGATTGCAACGCTTGTGGCCGGCGCGTTCGGCCGCGTGCCCACGGAAGCGGAGCTCACGCGCCGCGTGTCCCTTACCGGCTACTACGAGCTGCTTTACGGATTTCGGGCGCCGCGGCTGCACAGCGATCACGTGCTGACCGGCATTGACGTGCTGGAAGCGGAACGTTTCCGGCCACTCGTGGGGAAACGCGTGGGCCTGATTACGAATCAGTCGGGGCGCGACCGCGAGGGGCGGCGGACGATTGACGTGCTCGATCGCGCTCCGGGCGTCAGGCTGAGAGCCATTTTCACTCCCGAGCACGGACTCTACGGCGTGGCGGAGGGAGAAGTGGTTTCAAGCCGCGATCCCGTGACAGGCTTGCCTATTTATAGTCTCTACGGCGCGACGCGCCGGCCCACGCCGCAAATGCTCGAAGGATTGGATGCGCTCGTCTACGACATTCAGGATGTGGGCGTCCGCTTTTACACCTTCATTACTACGCTAGGCTACTGCATGGAAGCCGCCGCCCGGAATCATATCCCGATTTACGTGCTCGACCGGCCTGATCCTCTCACCGGCTCGGCGGTCGAAGGTCCGCTGCTCGACCGCGATCTGATCTCGTTTGTAGGCTACTTCCCGCTTCCCGTCAGGGATGGGATGACGCTCGGCGAACTTGCGCGCATGTTCAATCACGAAGACGATATCGGGGCCGATCTGCACGTCATCCCGATGGAGGGCTGGCATCGCAACGATTGGTACGATGAAACCAGCCTCGCCTGGGTAAATCCTTCTCCTAACTTGCGCAACCTTACCGAGACGATTCTTTATCCGGGTCTCGGCATGATCGAAGGCGCAAACGTCAGCGTGGGTCGCGGTACAGATACGCCTTTTGAGCTTCTCGGAGCGCCGTGGATCGACGGCGGCGAGCTGGCCCGGTATCTGAACGCGCGCCGCATCCAAGGCGTACGGTTCATTCCAGTGGATTTTACTCCTCGGTCAGCGAAATTTAAGGGGGAGCTTTGCCACGGTGTGAGCGTTCAACTGCTGGACCGCGATGCGCTGAATTCACCCGAATTGGGCGTGGAGTTGGCCGGGGCGCTCTATAAGTTATTTCCGGGCAAGTTTGAGCTGGACAAAACGCTGCCGCTCGTCGGTTCCCACCGCGTCATCGCCGCCATCAGGGGCGGAAAAGATCCGCGCGCCATCGCGCTCAGTTGGCAGGAGGCGCTTGAATCGTTCTCCCAGATGCGTGCAAAGTACCTGCTCTACTGAGGGCGTCTCCGGCATAGATTAAATTACCGTTCCGAGTTTTTGTTCCTACAAGTATTAACTGCGGCCCAAAAGGATTCGACAAGGCGCTTTTCCCTCGAGATTTTACGGCGATCTGTCAGGGTCGCGTACGGCAATCAAGTAGACATTTGTTTCCAAAAGATGGAAATTTTTTGCTCATTGTTTCACCGAACCGTGGCTAACAGATTGATGGAAAAGGAGGTCAGTTTGGAGAGGAACGTGCTGTTTGAAGAGGGAAGCAAGAGTGTGAGTCAGACCGAACCGGTGACGCGGAGGGGAGCCGCAGGTGGCGCGGCGCCCCGGTAGGTGAATGCCTTACACGATGGCATTTTTGAAGGGAGGAGCAACGTCGATGCATGGCAAGGTAAGAGCGGTGATTTTTCCAGTTCTATTTGCGGCGTTCGTCGCACTTTCAACGGCACAGCTTCAGGCTGACGCGCTGCACGGGATGTGCGGGTATTCGAGTCCCGCATGCCAAGACAACGGTACGGTAACCCCTGTATTCACGAGCAGCCCCACTTACGGCTTCACGTCGTCTCCGGCCGGTTTGTCGGGAACTCTTGACGTGATTACGCTAATTCCGGATAACATTACCGGGGCGAACAGCGAAAGTTTTAGTATTTTCGGAGGCGCGACGAGCCCTGCGGCTTCCACTCTCGTTAATATGAGCGCTTGGACTAGCAATAAGGTAGACCTGTCTACGTTCGTGGGACTTGGTAAGGTCACGCCCTCTAGCCCGCTTGGGGCGTTCTTGCCCACAACGCAAAGTTTTGACAGCAGTGCGACAGGGTATTACGTTTACCTGGCGGATTTGGGAACGAACACTCTGGGCGGGACGCTGGCTACCACGCTTTCGTTGAACGATGGAAGCTTCGATCTTCCCGTGGGGTCTTCCATTTTTGCGTTTTTGGACACGAGTAAAGGCTGGGTGGCTACGGCGAATAGCGGCCAGATCTCAATCGACGGCGCATCGCCTATTCCGGAGCCTGCCTCGCTTGCGCTTTTTGGTTTCGGCCTGCTGGGCTTGGCTTGCTTCACTCATTGGAAGCTCCGTCACGCCAACTGACAGTTGCCCTTCAGCCTTCCCACGGCTCCAACGCGCATGACCTGCTGGAGCCGTGTTTCTGTCTGTCGGTGCGAAAATCTCCTGGATCGACCTGAAGGTCGAGACGACTGAATACCGTAAGAGGCATCGATTACGACTCTCGCCCCCGTGTTCCCCGGGGGCAGCTTTCTTCCGCTTTCGCGCCGATTGGCCGCTCACCCAAACTTACTTCCACCCGGTTTCATAAGCGCCAGCCACGTATACAAAGACATGTCAACCCAAGCGTGGCATGTGTCGACCCTGTGTGTGCTTGACCGTGCGCCATCGTCACGGTAGACTGCGATCAATGCGCCTGTAGCTCAGATGGATAGAGCGGTTGCCTCCGGAGCAACAGGTCGGGGGTTCGAATCCCTCCAGGCGTACCATTCATCCTAAAGGACTTAAGCTCCGTCGGCCGTCTTCGGAAAAGTACAAGTTGGTACAAGTTAGCGGCGCCACAAGAGGTCCACGACCTTGGAAGCCGCTTCTCTCTTGGCTGGCGTGACCGCTTGAGTGTAAATGTTCATCGTCGTTTGAATGTCGGCGTGGCGCAGCAACTCCTTTTGCACTGCCGGCGTTGTCCCCAGCGCGTGAAGCAGCGTCGAGTACGTGTGCCGGAAGGTGTGCCAGCCGATATTCCCGATTCCGACTTTACGGGCTGCAGGCTTGATGTGATCTGCGAGCAGAATATCGGGCCACCGCGGTTCGCCAGAATCGCCGGCGAAGACAAAATCTGACTCGGCCGAATAACGGGACTGCCTCTGGTGATTTAGAAGCAGTTCAGCCAAATCGGGGTCTAAAGGCAGGTCGGCTGTGGACGCCTCGTTCTTAGTCGCGTAGATGTGGCCCTCCACGAAGCTGCGCTGGATTTTTACAGCGAGGTCTTCAAAGTCGATGTCGCCCCACTGCAACCCCATTAGCTCGCAGACTCGCAGCCCGAGGCAGGCAATGGTTACCACCATTGTCTTGTAAGGTTCATCCAGCTCCAACAACAACGCCCTGAATTGCGGAGGCGTGAGCACCCGCGGAGTCTTGAGCCGTTTTCTGGATTGGCGGACCAAACTCACTGGATTCCGCTCAACCAACTCCCAGCGAATTGCGGCTTCGTAGAGCGTGTGCATGAGGTTGCGGACGTGTGACTTGATTTGCCGGGAGTGCGGGTACTCTTCAAGCCACTTCTCGACACAAGTTGTCTTAACGTTTTGGAGGAAATCAGCTTCCCACTTCGGCCTGATGTGGTTCTCGAAGAGACTGCGGTAGACCCTCTGCGTTGGTTTGCGGCAACGCTTCGGCGCATAATCTTCCATAAACCGGTCGATTAGGGCTCCTACGGTGACCGAGTGAAAAGTCCGCTGTGAGTTGTCTGAGTTGATCTTGATGCGGAGGGATTCAACCGCCCTCTCCGCATCGGCTCGGGTTGGGTACTTCTGGACTGTTCCAATCAACACTGATTTGGGTTTTCCGTTTTCCATCCAGCGGAATTGCCAGACATCTGGGTCCTTCTTCCGCTTTCGGGTTGTCAAAGTTCCGTATTGATATCGCGCCGTCATGGTTTCTCCTTTTCAAAATGAAGTTTCCATGCGGCACGGTTGGCGTCCTGATTGTAATCTTGAATTGATCCAGGCGTCTAGCGCCGTCGCGCGATACCTCCAGAACTTGCCAACCTTGAGTGCGGGGACTTCTCCGCGCTTTGCCATGCGTTCGAGCACTTTGGGATGAATCTTCAGGACTTCGGACGCTTCCTTGCTCGTGAGGAGTTTTTCGATTCCGAGCGCTGCGGCATGCAAGGAGTTTCCGTTCTGCGGTTGATCGGGCGAGGTCGCGGATGCCACGATTGGCAGGCTTTCTCCCATCTCGGGTCGCCTCTCTTCGGGTGCAATGAACCTTCCCATACGGACGCTGCTCATTTGATCTCTCCAGCCCTGTTATGCTGTGAAGGGCGTCAAATAAATCGTCCGACGGAACCTCATTCCTGTCAAAATTCTGAAGCAAGATGCTACAATACTCAGAAAAATAAGAACTTAAAGGCCTCCCGGTTTAATTCCCTCGGGGCGTGGAACTGACAACCTCGGGGTAGATACCAGCCCGTCCATTTCAGGGTTCTCTATATTCGACCATCACGTTTGGGCAACGTACTTCGTAGTCGTTTTTCGCTTGTCCTGGCACTGTGGCATTATGGCCCTTAGGCAATTCTGGACCCCGGACTCTTTCTTGGAGAGCTAAGCGTTACGTTTAAGGCCATGTGACGATGAAGAGGCCAATTCCAGGATGGCTTTGGGTGATCGGCGGACTGCTTTTGTTGCTCGTGGGCTGTGTCGTCGCTGTGATTGTGCATCTTCGGGCCCAGCCGAAGCGGCCTCCCGCCGTCGCAATGAGCTCGACGGATGCGCGTGCGTTGTTACAGGAGGCTGATTACCTGGCTTATCTTGCGAATTGGTCCAAAGCCGAGCCTTATTTCGCACGGGCAGGATATCTTTTTGCTCGGCGAGAGGATCGACGCGATGCCCTTTACGCGAAGATCAGTTGCGTGGAGGCTAACGTTGAGCATGGTTCTTACACAGCAGCGGCATCCTATCTGAGCCGGGAGCTGAAGAACCCGATGGTTCAGAATGATGCTTGGCTTCGGTTGCGCTGCCTGACCGCGAAAGGAATGGTCGATCTGAATACGAATACCGCCGCAGCGGAATACGACTGGACCCAGGTTCTGAAGTTAGCAAAGCAGCTTCATGACGACACGTGGGAGACACAGGCCACCGGCTGGCTAGGCGTACTGGATTTCATCAACGGGAACAGTTCGGGAGCCCTAAAGAAGGTGCTCGAAGCGATCGTGGCGGCGCGATGGCACCACGACGTCGCGGGCGAAGCCACGTTTCTGACCTGGCTCGGAAACGGCCTGATTGCCCTCAAGCGGCCGTCGCAGGCCCTCCTATGCGAAAACAAAGCCTTGGCAGTGGAACAATCCAATCCTGACACCCCAATTCCGTACCAGACAGTCATCGCCAAGGTGAGCGCCCTCGAAGGGCTGGGACGCGACAAGGAGGCGCGTGCCCTCCTGGCTGGATACCTAACGAAAGCTCGCCAGACGGACACGGAAGGTGCCGAAGCGGAGTTCTTACGAGAGGAAGGCCGATTGGCCGTCAAGACAGACAACCTCGCTGCCGCCGAGCGTGACTACGAACAGGCAGCCATGGTCGCCAAGCACGCGGGCCTGCCCCGCATATTGGCAGAGTCGATGTTCAGCCTCACGGACCTCTACCGCCAGCAAGGGGATTTTGGCAAAGCCCAGGCATGCGTTTCCGAGGGAATCAAAGCGGTCTGGGAAGTAGAGGCACCCATCGAGCTACCGCATTACTTGGCGGTGGAAGCCGAACTGAAGGAAGCGCTTCACCAATATAGGCAGGCAGACGCACTTTTCTCGGAGGCTCAAGATGTAGTGCAAGGCATGCTGCTGGACGCCCCCAATCCGATGGTTGAGGCTTCGCTTGTCAGCATGATGAGCGGTATTTACGTTGAGCATTTCCGGCTTGCGGCTCTGGAGCTCAAGGATGTAGGCGCCGCATTCGAAATTGTGGAGCAGGCGCGAGGACGCGCTCTCGCTGACGGACTCCGTAGCCACCGGGAGTGGGCGAGAGAGGAAACCGGCGCCGCCGATCCGGTGGAGGCTCAGATCGACGAGATACAGAGGCAGTTACGCCAGCCACATACGATCGAGGAACGGGCTCGATTATTGAGTCAATTGGATGAAGAGGAGGCCTTCCTCGCCAATGCGCAAGCCGAGGATCAACAGATCAAGAGGCTTGCGCCATCGCGTCCGATTCCCATCGGCGTGTTCCAAAACAGTTTGCGCCCAGACGAGCAGGTGCTGGAATACGTCCTTGCCGCCCCGCGCTCTTTCTGTCTTGCAATAACGCACGACACTGCAACTCTCCATGCCCTGCCAAGCAGAGAACGGATCGACACAGCGATCCGGGAATATCTTGCTGATGTTGAGGCGAAGAAGGCTGCAAAGGCGCCGGCAAAGCAACTATACAGGTGGCTCTTGGCTGGCTGCATTGGAAACAACGCCGCGAGGCGGATCGTAATTGTGCCTGACGGAGGACTGAACGACCTGCCGTTCGGTGCACTGATGGACCCGACCGAACACTACGTGCTCCAATCGCATGTCGTCAGCGTATCGCCGTCCGCAACAATGCTGGATATCCTGCGGAGCGAACACCCATCTCCAGCGACGCGACCGCTTCTGGGCGTGGGATACGCGAAGCGACCCAGGCCTGTCTTTGCCGCTATTCCCTTGTCGCATCCCATTGAGCGCGCTATCCGCGGAATATTTGGGCTGAACAATCCCGTGCTTGCTCCGCTACCGTATTCGCGGGGCGAGGTGCAGGCAGCCGCTCGGTTAATAGGTCCAGGCAGCATCACGCTGCTCGGGTCAAAGGCGACAAAAGAGAACGTGGAGGCAGAACCGCTCGAAAGCTTCAAAATTTTGCACTTTGCTGTTCACGGCGTAACAGATAAGGCAAACCCTGGCAGCTCTGCCCTGGTCTTTCGTGAAGGGAAAAAGCCAGGGGATGACGGCTTGTGGCAGGCACGGGATATAAGAAGGCTTTCACTGAACGCTGATCTGGTCATTCTGTCAGCCTGCGACACCGGTGTAGGCAAAATGGAGGGCGAAGAAGGCGTGGATAGCCTGACGGCGGCCTTCTTGATGGCCGGCGCCAGGAGCGTGCTTTCAACCCTGTGGTCCGTGAACGACCGCTGGACCGCGACTCTGATGAACATGTTTTACCGCAATCTCGCCCACGGAATGGACGAAAGCACGGCCCTGAACCGCGCTAAGTTGAAAATCTTGAAGCACTATGGCGCAGGGACCTCGCCATACTATTGGGCAGGGTTCGTTCTTATTGGGAGGGGCAATGCCAAAATCATGAGAGGCGACAATGCCGAGCCAACTTACCAGAAATGATCGAGAACAAATATTCCGTAAGACGTGTGCAGTTGTCGAAAAGCGCTACTTTGATCCCAAATTCAATGGCAAGGACTGGCCTGCGATGGTTGCCGCCACCAAGCAAACGATCCTGGAGGCCGGCGACGCAGCCGATTTCGAGCGCAAAATGCACGATCTGGTGCGTGGGCTCGGGACCAGCCACACCGGTTTTTTCCATCATTCCGTCAACCGCGTGCCGGGCCGCTTGGCGGTATGCGCCACCTTTCGCCAGACGGAAACAGCGGAGGGATCGCGTTGGATGTTTCAGGACGTTCACGACGGCGGTCCAGCGCACCATGCGGGAATCGTTCCTTTGGACACCCTTCTTGCCGTCAACGGCCGTCCTCTCACGCCGCCCGAGCAACCCATGTTTCCCATGGGAGCAACGGCAGATGTGACCGTCAGGAAGCGCGATCACAGCGAGGCGACGGTGAAGATCACCATCCCGAATCCTCGCACGCGCAAGCAGCCTTACGCTGAACCGCGGGCTGTTTCATTTCGCAAACTTGACGGCAATGTTGGCTACCTCAAGGTGACTATCTTTCCGGGACTCTTAGGAATCGACCTAGGACGGGATCTCAACCGCGCGGTAGACGGCCTGAGTGATTGCGATCGGCTGATCGTAGATTTACGCGGCAACCTGGGAGGCGGTCTGGGGTTGATCCGGCTGATGAGTCATCTGACGCCGGATAAACGGCCAATTGGTTACACAATCACCAGAAACGGTGCGGAGCGCGGCGTCAAAAAGGAATCGCTGCGCCGCTTCGGATGGATTCCGTCAACCAAACTGGCCATTCCGTTCGTGGCGCTGCTTTATGGAGGGCGGGACGGCTCTGTAGTTTTGATGACCGAAGGGCTTGGTGCGAGAAAGTTTCATGGGCGAATTGTGATACTTGTAAATGAACATACGGTGAGCGCCGGCGAAATGATCGCGGCATTCGCCGCAGAAAATAAGCTCGCCACGATTGTGGGAACCGAGACGGCCGGGCGCTTGCTGGGCGGTGTCGGTTACAAGGTGGGCCACGGCTATCTCGCCATCCTTCCCAAGGCGGTGTTCTATACTTGGCAGGGCAAATGTTATGAAGGCCACGGCGTCACGCCGGACGTGCCGGTCCCCTGGGACCTGGAAGCCGCGCGCGAGGGTAAGGACAATCAGCTTGAGAAGGCGGTTGAAATCGCCAAATCACTTTGAATCGCACCGCCCGCAACCACTCTCGGATTATGACACCAAATGCCATGAGCAAGCTCCTTCAGTCCGTCCTATCAAGCATTGCGGCTGCAATTGTTTTTTGGCTTATCTTCGCCTACTTTCCCGAGAGGCGGCGACGGAACAAACTTCGCCCCAAACTCGACTTGGACATTTGTCAGGTGTACCGAACGCTCTTCACAATCTTTGACTTGATAATGGGATTCGGCGTCCGTTCGCCCTCCGCATTTCAGAGCAAAATCAGGGCCAACATGCTGCGCCCGGAAGACATTGAGTTGGGGCTACAAAACAAGTGTCTGAACGAATCGTTCCTGTACGACCGGAACGTAAGCGGCTCCCTTATGCCTATTGGCAGAGAACTATCCGCGCGGACAAAAGAGATAGATGAGATTACGGACAGGCTCTTTCAATTTAGCAACTACTTGACGACCCGCGAAATCCTACTTCTTGAACAGGTTAGAGTGAAATTGCACGTTTATGACCTGGAGAGGCTAAGTGAGTTGGCCAAGATCAACATAAACGGTAGGCCCTTCGCGCCAGTTAACCCG